>NZ_JAUSPS010000020.1 GCF_030652775.1 Acetobacterium sp.
GATTGACCATCATCTCGATGCTGCACTTGGCCGAAGGCACCCAATACCGTATGGTTGGAGAAAGCGTCTCAGATTATCCAGATGCGCAGCCCGTCCAACCCGGGCTCGAAGACGGTTACGTCTGGTTGATGAAAAATGCAGGTCACTCCATAGACACGCTGTAAACAAAAAAGGATGATGCTAAAAGTTGCATCATCCTTTTTTGAACTATCCTTTTCCTCAATACCAATCGTGAAAAGTGATAATAATTCGGTTTTTGAATAAAAAATAGCGCATATCAGCATAGGTTCATCACCAATAACATCGCTGTGAATAATTCATAAAAAATCCCGAAACACGCTACTAACCTTATACATTCTAATGCGCTGATTGTTGTAATTTGTTACTATTTAATTATGATAAAAATGAATTAATTTGGAGAAACATGAAGAACACAAAACATCTCAACTTTAATGCCTCTGCCCCTGATTTGAAACTGCTTGACACCAATAAACAGGAAGTCCAACTATCATCCCTTTGGGCAAAACAACCCCTGGTATTGGCTTTTACCAGACATTTCGGCTGCACCCAATGTAAAGAGATGCTTGCTGAATTGGTGTCAGCCCATGACAGCATCAAAGCTGCCGGTTTATCAATTGTAGTCATTACCCAGGGTACCCCAGAAACTACCGCTTTGTTTGCCAAACAGTTCGCTCCTGGATTGCTTTGTTTGGCCGACCCTGAGCGAAAAGCCTATACCGCATATGGATTGGAACGCGGTACGCTGAGGCAAACTTTTCTAAACTTGAAGGTGTTGTCTGCAGTCAAGGACTCGCAAAAAAAGGGGTATAAGGTTGAAGGTCCGCCAGAGGGCCAGGATGCCATGCTCATGTCTGGCACCTTTATTATCGGCACGAACGGCAAAATTCTGCTCCCGTACTATTACGATAATATTGCCGACCATCCTTCTTTGGAATTATTTTTAAACGGAGTCCTCTCTACTGATTGGACGAAATCATTCGATGAACCCATTGGTCGTGGCGTCAAGTAATCTATAAATGTTTGGAGATCTGATATGAAAAAATTACCTGTATTCT
>NZ_JAUSPS010000033.1 GCF_030652775.1 Acetobacterium sp.
AGTTGCATGCTGTAGACCCGAAACCGTGTGATCTATCCATGACCAGGATGAAGCTTGGGTAAAACCAAGTGGAGGTCCGAACCAGTGTCTGTTGAAAAAGGCTTGGATGAGTTGTGGATAGGGGTGAAATTCCAATCGAACACGGAGATAGCTGGTTCTCCCCGAAATAGCTTTAGGGCTAGCGTTGTAGAGAGAGTGATGGAGGTAGAGCACTGAATAGGCTAGGGGTCGTAAAGATTACTGAACCTTATCAAACTCCGAATGCCATACACTTATATACGGCAGTCAGACTGTGTGAGATAAGTCTCATAGTCAAAAGGGAAACAGCCCAGACCATCCGCTAAGGTCCCCAAGTCCAGATTAAGTGGGAAAGGATGTGCAACTGCAGAAACAACCAGGATGTTGGCTTAGAAGCAGCCACACATTTAAAGAGTGCGTAATAGCTCACTGGTCGAGTGGTTGTGCGCCGAAGATGAACGGGGCTCAAATCTGGCACCGAAGCGATGGATTATGGTACTACCATAGTGGTAGGGGAGCAATGTCTTGGGGGCGAAGCTAAACTGTAAGGTTTGGTGGACACAAGACAAGAGAGAATGTTGGCATGAGTAGCGAAAGTGAAGTGAGAATCTTCACCATCGAAAGCCCAAGGTTTCCTGAGGAAGGTTCGTCCCCTCAGGGTAAGTCGGGGCCTAAGCCGAGGCGAGCAGCGTAGGCGATGGACAACAGGTTGAAATTCCTGTACCACCTTTAATTGTTTGAGAGATGGAGTGACACAGAAGGATAAGCGAACCCAGCGGTTGGAAAAGCTGGGCCAAGCGTCAAGGCTGATCAGGGAGGCAAATCCCCTTGATCTTAAGGCTGAGGCGTGACGGGGAACGAAAAATAAGTAGGGAAGTCGCTGATTTCACGCTGTCAAGAAAAGCTTCTATTGAGAGAGAAGGTGCCCGTACCGTAAACCGACACAGGTAGGCGAGGAGAGAATCCTAAGATGAGCGGGAGAAGTGTTGTTAAGGAACTCGGCAAAATGACTCCGTAACTTCGGGAGAAGGAGTGCCCCTCTAGGGGGGCCGCAGAGAAGAGGCTCAAGCGACTGTTTAGCAAAAACATAGGTCTCTGCTAAATCGAAAGATGATGTATAGGGGCTGACGCCTGCCCGGTGCTGGAAGGTTAAGAGGAGTGCTTAGCGCAAGCGAAGGTGCAAATTTAAGCCCCAGTAAACGGCGGCCGTAACTATAACGGTCCTAAGGTAGCGAAATTCCTTGTCAGGTAAGTTCTGACCCGCACGAAAGGTGTAACGATTTGGGCACTGTCTCAACAAGGGACTCGGTGAAATCAAGCTGCCGGTGAAAA
>NZ_JAUSPS010000034.1 GCF_030652775.1 Acetobacterium sp.
AGAAGAAGATCTGTCAAAAGCAAAAATGGAAATATCTTTAACGCCTTATCTCCAGCGGTAAGTAAAATTTCTGCGCAGAGATTCAGAGATAAAATCCGAAAAATAAGAAAAGCATGCAAAACAAGTTCACTGGAATCACTGGCTGAAAAGTTAAATCCGATTATTCGAGGATGGATGAATTATTTCACAAAATTCTGTTCCAGAGAAGCACGAAAAGAAATTGATTATGTAAATAAGACACTCGTACAGTGGTTAAAGAGAAAATATAAAACAGTCAAGAAAAGCAAAAGAAAAGCTTGGCGAATGTTAGTGCATTTAGCCAATTCAAAAACTAAACTCTTTTATCATTGGGAGAAGGGTATCAAACCAACGATTGGATAACAAGAGCCGTATGACGCGAGAGTGTCACGTACGGTTCTGTGAGAGGCTTGGGGTGAAATCCCCCTTGCCTACTCGACAGAAATGCTCAACAGATCTTGTGAGATGAATCATTGCGGCAATAAAGAAAAGAGACCGTTATCAAGTTTGGTAGATCAGTGGAATTATTGTAAATGTGAATGAAAAAGTCCAAAGGAAATGTGGTGCAATAGAGCATCATCACAATATAAAGCCTGTTTCTGGAATAGTAAATGAGAAATTATTAGCTTGAGTGATCAAGTAAAATTGAACAGGAGCGTGAATAAAGTGAATATACCCTTGATTATCGTTATTTTGTATATGTTAATGATTGTTGGAATTGCATACTACTCAACTAAGCTCACAAAAACCTCCACCAGTAAAGATTATCTATTGGCCGGACAACGGTTACCCTGGTACTTGATTGCGGTGATGGTGACCGGTAATGCAGTCGGTGGTTCAAGTACTGTTGGCGTTGCTCAAAATGCCTACACCAATGGAATCTCAGCAGGCTGGTATACCGGTGCCTGGGCTGCGGGGGCGGTGGTATTTGGCCTGTTCATCTCAGCAAAAGTAAGAAAGTTAAACATTAATACCGTCAGTGAAATATTTCTGAAGTCCTTTGGAAAAATTGACGGCACCATCGCAATCGTTATTCAGGTAATCATTCTATTCGGCATCAATGCCCTTCAGATCGTTGCCGGCGGAGCGTTGCTGAGTACCCTGTTACCGGAATTCTTTAACTTTACCAGCGGGATGATTGCCTCAACCATTGTCTATGTTCTGGTCTCGTTTATCGGCGGATTGCTGGGTGCCAGCATGGCCAATCTGGTCAATGTCATTGTTATCTATTTGGGACTCATTATCGCAGTCATTGCCGCAGTCACCCAGATGGGTGGCGTCAGTACGGTAATAGCGGCGATCCCACCGGGAGATCAGTGGACAAATTTGATCAGCGGAATGGGACCAGGGGTTCTGCTGGGCTGGGTGATTACGATGATTATCAATACTCCGGCGAACCAAACCCTCTATCAACCGACACTTGGTGCCATTGACGAAAAACATGCCAAAAAAGGAATGTTGTCCGCAGCGGTGCTAATTTTTCCGATTGGCTTTGTCGCCGCAGCATTGGGTATTCTGGCAGCCATTCAGTTTCCCGGTCTGGAAAATAGCGCCATGGCGCTACCAGCTTTAACGATAACCTTAAATCCAATTATTGCCGGAATGGTATTTGCCGGTCTTTGGGCGGCGGACGTCTCAACGGCGATTGCCTTATTATTGGGAATATCTTCCATCGTCACGAAGAATATCATTGTTGGCTTGATATACAAAGATATGCCCGATAAAAAACAACTGATCATTTCCAAGGTTGTTCTGGTTCTTTCAGCGTTAATGGGACTCTTTGTGGCCATGAATATCAGCGGAATTATCAGTTTTCTGATGCAGCTACTGACGCTTTATACCCCCTATACCTTACTGATCTTTGCAATCTTATACACACCAAAGATTTTAAGAAAAAGCACCTGCTTTCTGACGGTTCTTTCTGCTTTGATTGTAATGGCTGTCTGGATAGCAGTGCCAGGATCGCATGTCGTCAGCCAGGCAGTCTATATATGCCTGCCGGTATCAGCGCTGGTAATGGTGCTGACAGCGATCTTCGATAAACGGACGGTTGATTTATCCGCGCTGTACGTCGCCGAAATTCCTAAAAACGTTTAAAAGTCATAGCAAAAAAGACTGCGGTGGAAATGACAACAAGATAAACGATCGAACATTACAAAAGACAAATAATTTAAATAATAGAAGGTTTACAAGCCTAAGGAGGCAAAAAAATGAGTTCACAAGAGAATGTTTTTAGTGGAATAAAGGTTGTGGAGTTGGCTACCTATGTAGCGGCCCCATGTGCAGGTCGGTATTTTGCCGATTTAGGTGCCAGTGTGGTAAAAATCGAAGGCTTTGGCGGCGATCCGCTGAGAACCACGGCACCAAGTGAGGGCAGACCCTCAGATCCTTATGAGGATACCACTTGGGATCTGGAAAATGCCGGGAAAAAGGGCATTGCCCTGAATTTAAAAGACCAGGCTGGAAAAGATATTTTGTTTAGAATGCTGGATGAGGCTGATGTTTTCATCACCAACTGGCGCAGCGACGCGCTGCTACGAGCAGGGTTTGATTATGAGACAATCAAAGTCTGTTACCCAAAACTTGTTTATGCCCATCTGACCGGCTACGGTGAACTGGGACCAGACAAAGATTTACCAGGATTTGACTTCACCGCGTTTTTTGCCAGAGGCGGATGGCTGGGCACCTTATATGAAAAGGGCTCGGACCCAATGAATCTGGTTGCTGGTTTAGGCGATCACCAGGCCGGCCTATACCTGTCAGCGGGGATTATGTCCTCACTTTACAAAGCCGAAAAAACTGGTCAGGGCGAAAAGGTAACGGTCAGTCTTTACCACTGTGCGATTTACGCCCTGGGTTTACTGGTACAGTCAGCCCAGTATGGCAACCGCTATCCGATCAATAAAAGAGATATGTTGAATCCTTTTATGAATGCCTTCAAAACTAGTGATGATCGGTTGATCCAGCTGGCGATGCCACCATATAATGTTTTCTTTCCTAAATTCATGGAAATAATCGGGAAACCAGAGTTGCAGGATGATCCGAATTATTGTCAGTTTGAAAACCTGGGAGACAATTCAAAATATATTTACGATCTAGTCAATGACTACATGAAAACTAAAACCGTCGCTGAGCATAAAGAAATATTCGTTAAGGAGGACATTCCTTTTGCCATTGCCCAGCTTTGGGAAGAAATTCTGGAAGATGAGCAAGCGTGGGCCAATGATTTCCTTTGTTCCTTGAAATATGATAATGGCAATACCCGGACATTGTTGCGTCAGCCGATTAAATTTAAAGAAATGGGACTTCCAGAATATACCAGAGGACCTTATATCGGGGAGCATAGCCAGGAAGTGTTAGTGGAGCTTGGTTATAATAATGACGAAATCAGCGAATTGAAGAAAAAAAGAATTTTCGTCGAATGGGATGATATCAAAAATAAGTAAAAGCGATTGAATATGGATTAAATATGGGACAGCAACTACTCTTATGGTAAGGGGGAGTTGCTGTTTTAGATATTGTAAAAAATAGAACAGTATTTTAGAATGATGTTTGACTCAGGTGCTTTTATCTGCTAAAATTTTAACGATATGTGGCAAACATTTGTTGCAGTCAGGAGGAAAACAATTGGTTAAAGAGAAGCAGCTTTTAAAGCGAAAAGCAATTATGGACGCCGTTCTGAAATTGATGGAAGAGTATGAGTTTGATTCCTTAACAGTCAGAATGATCTGCGATACCGCAAATATATCGACGGGAACCTTTTATCATTATTTTGCCGACAAGAATGCGCTGATCCATGAAATACTGGGAGAAATCGATAGTTATCTGGAAGAACAGGCTGTCGATAAACTGACAAATGAAGATGAGTATGAAAATCTGCTTGCGTATGGACGAATCGTTATGCGGCAAATCACCAGTACTGGTCATGTCATTGCCGGATTGATCAGCGGAATCCCTTTGCCAAACACCCATAAAGGAATCAAACAGGAGTGGGATCGGATGTTTTTCAGCATCCCCCTGAAAATAGTAAAAAAAGGGCAGGACAAGGGGCAATTTATCACTGAAATCAGTGCCAATGAAATAACCGACATGTATATCATTTATATTCGGGGTTTTGCGCTCGATTGGTCAAGGCGAAATGGCAGCTATGAATTGGAAGAAAAGTTCAGCCGGTACAATACTTATTTTCTGCAATTTATAAAAAAATAAAATATCGTTTGAGAGTTATGTTCAACCAAATAAAATTATGCATCACTTTACAAAACGAGGAGTGATGCATAATTTTATTTTGTAATTATCAAACTGACCGGAGAAGGGTTTTGAATTCGCCGGGTATGTGTAATCGCGCTAGACAATTGAGTTGCCGATTAATTTAATAACAAGGCTCAAGTCATATTTGCCGGGGAATTCGAAGGCAATTTTATCAACATAGTAATTGTATAACTCCAATTCGTTTTCCATACTGTAGTCATTCGAATTTTTCGCAGAAAAAGCGATGAATTTAGAGTAGGGTAAAAACGTAAAAATGGGGAAATTAGGTTCCTCATAGGTACAAATGATAATCCGTTTAGAAGTAAAGAAAACCTCGGAAGGAACCGGAAATCGATCAGCTACGTAAAATTCAACCACCTGTTCGTCATCATTCAGCATGCCTTGAATATTTTTAGGAACCATGGAAGTGCTTTTTTTATCAGTAATAATAAATCGTGAATCTTTAAAGTCGATCATTTTCAACTCCTTGATTATAAAAGAAAGCTACTCAGTTAAGCTTATCTGAGTATTGTGTAAGCTTAATTGAGTAGCTTTCTTTATTTTGAATTTTAGAAAACCATTTTTTTGACCACGATCGTATCGAGCGCGGCTAATTCTTTTTCCATAACGGCGATATCGTCTTCTTTGTCAGGTAAGAATTCTAAAATAATCAGTCCGGTTATGCTGCACAATTCTTCAGAAGATTCATGCAAGCCAAGACGTGTCTTAATAATGCAACCATTCTTGGTTAACAATTCCTGTACCTTCAACGCTTCGCTTTCGCGATTACCAACTTGTATTCCCATAATTTGTCTCATAAAAAACCCTCCTTAAAATATTCAAAAGTATTTATATTTTATTAAAATACCCAAATAAAACAGAGTTAAACCTTTGCGCGAAAAATAATTTAGCGGCAGATGTGCCACTGAGTATTTATAATTCGTCTTTCAAGCACCAACTCACGTTTTTTCCCAGTTCATTGTTTTCACCGGGAATCCAAATGTCGATTTTCAGGTTTTCAAGTTTAGCCACAGACTCGGTGTCATTCAATTCTTTCGCTTTTTCATAAGCTTTGATGATCCAATTTTTTGTCAGCTTCTGGAAATCACCACCCTCGGTTTGGATATAATCATTTCTAATATTTAGTTTTCCGTCAATTACTTTGCTTGAGTATCTTAAGCCCATTTTCGTATCCTCCTAAGATTTGTTGTAAATTTTTCTATCTCCATTATATCTTGTTCTGCCATAACTTGACATACTATTTTGAAATATTTCGATAAATTTGCATTAATAGTGTTTAAGGGTGCTTTGATTTGACTTTTCATCATTAGTAGCGTATGGTAAAATTTAGTTTAATAATGGAGAGATACCAAAAATAATGAGCGTAGGTGAAATGAGTGAATGAAATTACCATAATCCCCCATCGTATTGATCGGGAAGAACTGTTTGAACGGATGCATATTTCGGAGGATCGGCCAAACTATCTGAAATTCAAAAAAAGCTATCAAAATTTGTATGAGTCATTACCGGACTTATTGAACATCCAGGCCACGCATGTCCTAAAAGAAAATGATGACCAGGAAAAGATTCATAAAGGACTATGCGAGGTTAGTCATATTGTCTATTGTCTGGTGACCTTGGGGTCAAAAATCAGTGAACAGTCGACAGCGTATTTTGCCGAGAAAGACTATTTAAACGGTCTGATGATAGATGCCATGGCTGATATCTTGCTGTTTAATGCATCAAATGACTATTATGACACGGTAAAAAGGGATGTCTATGAAGAACAGGGTTATGCGCTGACCCTCCGTTACTCACCCGATGATAATATTATACCCATGCAGATACAGAAAAAAATACTGGAATATGTCAATGGCGAAGAACTTTTAACGGTAGGGATCTCGGCAGGGTATATGTATAATCCGGTCAAGACCCTGGGTTATGTCTATGGTGCGGATCGCAGCATTGAACTGGCTAAAAAAGATCATGACTGTGTGATGTGCTCAAATTTCACCTGTGAATATCGAAATATTGATTAATTTAAAAATGGTTTTTGCAGGGTCTTGCAGAAACCATTTTTAATTTTGATAACGGGAAGATTGCTTTCTCGACTCGGCATCCTGGTCTCTTTCCTTTAACGGCTCATGGTCTCAATGGGAAAGAGCTTTTTTTATTTTTTGCATAATTCAGCATTGAATAAACAACTTCCCTCTGGGACATAATTAAAGTGCTAAATTAAAATTTTCATAAGGTGTTCATAACCATTAACAATAATTGGAAAAAAGTCAGCATTTTTGAAAAATAAATTGACAAAATAGTAAACCATGCTATACTACATATAAGGACTGGTCATGACCACTACTGATGTGCTAATGCTATTCGACCAAATCATAGAAAAATTTCGTTTTAAAGAAATGTTATCTCAGTTATTACAGATATTAGTTAATTGCAAAAATGTTTGTTGTTTTTGTATGAGCTATACATAAATATTTAAGGAGAGTTCAATGCAAATAGAAACCATCGAAAGAAAAGCATTTGAGATTCGGAAACACATTGTTCACACGGTAATTAATAATGGTGACGGTCATGCCGGGCCATCGTTGTCTTGTACGGATATTCTGGCAACCTTGTATTTTGATATTATGGATGTCAGAGTTGATGAACCCAAATGGTCCGATCGCGATCGGTTTGTTCTCAGTGCGGGTCACAAATGTCTGGCACTTTATGGAACCCTGATTGAAAAGGGATTTGAAAAAGCTGATGTATTGGAAACATATAATCAGTTGGGATCAAAAGTGCCAGGTCATCCCGACATGAAAAAATTCAATGGCGTTGATTTTAGCTCCGGTGCATTGGGACACGGTTTGCCAATTGGCGCTGGAATGGCTCTAAATGCAAAACTTAAAGGCGAAAAAAATCGTGTTTTTGTCTTGATGGGGGATGGCGAACAAGGAGAAGGATCCAATTGGGAAGCGGCAATGTTTGCAAGTCATCACGGCCTGGACAACCTAGTTGGTATCATTGATCGAAACGGCCTTCAAATTAATGGCAGTACCCGTGATGTTTTAGACACCCGTGATTTGAGGGAAAAGTATTCCGCATTTGGCTGGTCGGTTAAAGTTGTCGATGGCCATAATATTGAGGAGCTTTTAAATACTTTTCAATCAATCCCTTTTCAAAAAGGGAAGCCAAGTATGGTGATCGCAAACACCATTAAAAGTAAAGGGATGCCTTTCGCTGAGGGAAATGTGAAATATCACCACTGGAATCCTGGTAAAAATTCACAGGAATCAAAAGATGCACTGGACGCACTTGAACGATATGCAAACGATAAAGGATGGATAAAATGACAGTTAAACAGCGAAATCCGCGGGATGTATTTGGGGAAGTATTGTTAGAACTGGGTAGAGAGAATGATAGTATTATGGCGGTGTCTTGTGATTCAGGAGCAGGATCGGGTATGAACCCCTTCAAGCAGGCGTTGCCACATCAATATTTAGAGGTCGGGATCAACGAACAGAATGCCATTGGTGTTTGTGCTGGGTTAGCTGAAGGTGGTTCTATTCCGGTTGTCTCAGCGATTGCACCGTTCATCTCAATGCGTGCTTTTGAGCAGGTGCGAAACGATTTAGGTTATGCTAATATGAACGTAAAAGTAATTGGCTCAAGCAGTGGCTTGTCACATTCAGCGTTGGGATCAACCCATCAGGCCATTGAAGATTTAACACTGATGCGAGTCATACCGAACATGGTGGTCTTTAATCCTGGTGATTGTTATGAAGTCGAAATGTCATTACGGGAAGCAATTAAACATAAAGGACCCGTTTATATCAGAATGCCGCGTCACCCGATGGCTGAACCTTTAGATGAGTCACAACGCCATTTCAAATTGGGAAAAGGCGAAATTTTAATGAACACCGGAGATGAGATTGTGATAGCCGTTTCGGGAACCTTAACGGTTGATGGTTTAATGACGGGGAAAATCCTCGATGAAATGGGATATGGGGTAAAGGTTCTGAATTTTACAACAGTAAAACCATTGGATACTGAGCTCCTGTATGACGCATATAAAGATGCAAAATATTTATTTACTTTAGAAGAACATTCGCAAATCGGCGGTTTTGGCAGTGCTGTACTGGAAGCATTAGGTTCTGTTAAGCATGGAGTTCCGATTCATATTGTTGGTATTACCGATGGCTCCATTAATACCGGCCCCTATCGGGAATTACTGGATGCCTACGGTCTTACCTGGGAAAAGGTCGTAGACCGGATTCTAAATGTGATTCAAAAATAATGTAATTCAAAAATAATAAAAATAAATTTAGAGGAGAAAATAATGAAGACTGTCAGTTGTACCTTGAATACCTTATTGAATGATGACGTTTCTCTAATTGATGATCAAAAGAGCGATGTTAGTCGCGTCCTTGATTTTGATTTGCCATTAGGAGAATATGATTTTTTAAAGAAACATGTAAAAAAAATTGGCGTAACCAAGGAATTCAGTAAAGTTATTTCGACATTTAAAACGCCGGAAAATGAAACCCCTGAGGGTTTTCGGGTAGAATATCGGCTGGAATCCAATGGGATCCTGAGAGCTGATTTGATCCGCGATATTTCTTATGATAAAAATGGCAAAAAACGCCCAACCAATGTACTTTTTTCAGCTGATTCCGCCAACCCATACGAGGTAAAACCGATCAGTAAAATGATTGCAAATCTGACTTGTAATCCCGGTATTATCTACGATTTGTTTATCAATAACCCGAAGGCTAATATAGGCAATCAATTCAAAACACGGGATGAAGTAATGGAAGAAATCGGGCGGATCTTGGGACCGGGAGCTGACATCAGTGTTGAACTGAATGATCCGTTTGGCAAGTCTGATACTGAGCTTTTGGAAGAAGCCGAAAAATTTAAGGAAATGCTTTCCGAATATCGTGTGGTTATTAAGGTTCCGCACACCGGGCCGGTTACAAATGCAAACGTTTCAGAACTTCTTTCGGGAAATAAAAAGCTTGGTAAATCATTCACGGATGTGACAACTGAAGGCGCTTTCCGAGGTCATAATCTGGCACTGATGCTCAAAGAACATGGTTTTAGAGTGAACTTTACATTAATGTTTGAACCATACCAGACGGCATTGGCGTTACAGGCAAAACCATATTTCGTAAACAGTTTCATTCGGCATCGATTAATGCAATCAGAAAGCATGGAGCTGAATTTAAAGCAATATAACGCAACTGGTGATCTGAAATTTATAAAAAATATCCAGGATATGTTTTTTGAAAAAGATTATCTCAATATGGATCAGACTCAAATGGACTTGCTAATGGTTAAGAAGATGGCTGAAGACATGTTAAGATATCGTCACTTTGATGATCCTGAAGGCTCAGACGGATTAGATAGTGTGCGACATAATTTAAGACTTTTTAAAAATACAAATTTGGATGATACAAGACTCATTATCTGTAGTATGGAAGGTGAGCTTAATTACCCGGATATTGACAAATTGCTGGTGGAAAAAGAATTTGAAGACCTTGTTCATCGCGTTGTTATTACGGCGGAGCCAAAATACCTGGCAAGGTTTACTTCCTGCAATCAAGTGGTATCGTATCAACGCCGATTTATGAATGCCGCTAATGGACAAAAATGATAAAAATTATCAGAGATGATTTATTTTTTCATCGGAGTGTGTTATACTCGTTCTAGGTGGTCATGAC
>NZ_JAUSPS010000028.1 GCF_030652775.1 Acetobacterium sp.
GTTATTTATACTATTGATGATAATGTATTATACTATGATTAAATAAATGTTATGCATAGTGTAGGGTTACATCATGCTTTAAGCTTGTTTTTACCTGCGTTTTATCCAGTTCTATGTACCTTTATAGGCAGGTGGCTAAAAAGGTATATCGTCATCATCGGCCATCAGATGAAAATCTTCATCCAATCCCATTACTGACATATTATTATTATTTGCTTGTGGCGCTGAAGCTTGTTGGTATCCAGTTGTGGAATTTGAATCTTTCCGGCTGGATGACAGGAAATTAATCTCATCGGCAACAACTTCCGTCACATAACGTCGTTGACCATCCTGTGCGTCGTAACTTCTTACTTGTAGTCGTCCTGATACACCAATTTGGCTACCCTTTGACAAATATTGACCAGCAAATTCTGCCTGTTTTCCCCACACGACAATTGGCACGAAGTCAGCTTCTTTTTGACCATCTTTGTTTTTAAAACGACGATCCACCGCTAAGGTAAATGTAGCTACCGCTTTGCCCGTTGTTGTGTTTTTTACCTCAGGATCTCGGGTTAGTCTTCCTACTAGAATTACTTTATTCACAGAACTGCCCCCTATTTCTCTTTTTTAATAACGATGCTTCGAATAAACTGTTCGTTAATTTTGTATAAATGATCCAATGCATCAAGTACTGAGTTCTCAGCTTTGAAGTCTACTAATACGTAGAAACCTTCTTGATACTTTTTATCGATTTCGTAGGCTAATTTTCTTTTGCCCCATTCGTCGACTTTTTCAATCTCTCCAGCTGCTTCAATTACAGCCTTTACTTTGCCGACTAATTCTTCAATCGCTTCTTTTTCAAGATCCGGTTTTAAAACAAATAATGTTTCGTATACTCTCATTCCATTTCACCTCCTCATGGACTATGGCTCACTTTTCCAGCGAGCAAGGATTACAGCTTTTAATTATATCATATCTTCCAATTCATGCAAGGATTTTATTTTTATTTTTTATTTATAACGGCGCAACTGCGTTAAATAGAATTGGCGTCATAAATGTTTCGATAAAAGCCGCTAAAAAGAAAAGTGGAATCAACCATAGCAGATAAATTCGCAAACATCCAATCACCGCCTGTTTTAATTCACCTTTAAAACTTCTTCTTAAAATTGTTTTCGACAGTTTAAAACAGAGATGAACCCCCAGGGTTACACCTAACACCAGGGCCGGAATCTCAATCATACCATGGGGCAAAACACCAACCAGAAAAGCAAACCAACCGATGCCATTGGTTTGATAAACGGCTCCAATCAAGCCGATAATGATGGCATTGGAGGCCAGCGAAAACAGCGGCAAAAATAAAAAAGGAATAACGCCCAAAAGACTACTGATTCCGCTGGCAATGACATTATTCAGAAAAATGCCGAGCCACAGGTCGATGCCAGTGCTATTAAGAAATCCCTTCTGATTGAATAGTGCCTGCAACTCCATAAAATAACTTTGACTCAAGGTTGGATCATTGAGAAATAGCAAGGTATTTAAAACAATCATGATACCAAAAAAAGCCAGGCAGAAATAATATGTTGATTTAAGTTTTTTTTCAAAATAGCTTTCGGCGCCATTCCATTGGGTCATAAAAAAAGTTTTCATCGCTCACCCTTGCTCTCACTATTTAGAATTTTCTTGATCTGTTTATTGAATTTTGATCGTTGCAGCATGACAATATGTCCACAACCGAGACATTTTATTTTAATATCTGCCCCGACCCGGATAATTTCCCACTGAAAGCTCCCACAGGGGTGCTTTTTTTTCATTTCTACCCGATCCCCTAATGCATAAACTTTAGTTTCCATGTTTTGCCTCTACTTCTTTTTTAATACCGGCATCCTTAATTGATTCATGGGTATAAATAACTGACTTATTGTATGGAATTTCGACTCCTTTTTCTTGGAAGACTTCTTTGATTCGTTGACGCAATATATTTTCAGCCATAAATTTAGTCGATGCATCCTCATCGCAAACGACCCGTATATTAACGGCTGATGGATCAAGCCGTGTTACGCCTTGGACTTCTGGTCTCGTTTTGAATAACTCTTCATGATTCTTATGTAGATCATCACATAACTCTTCAAGTAATTCGGTCACCTTAGCAATGTTTTCTTCATAGGCGATACCGACATCCACAATAGCTTTTATATGACCTTTTGAATAATTGATCAAACGGTCAATTTTCCCATTATGAATAATAAAGAGCCCGCCATTAAATTCCCGGACACTAGTGGTGCGGATGCCAATGGCCTCGACAATGCCATAATGGGTTTCGTCAATGATCACATAATCGCCGACACTGAATTGATTTTCAAAGACAATCACAAATCCGCTCATCACGTCTTCGACAATGCCCTGGGCACCAAAACCAATGGCCAAGGTTCCTACGCCGGCTACCGCCAACAGTGAACCGACATTGATAAACTGACCCAGGATAATCAGACCTGCCAGGGTCCAGATGCTTGCTCTGGCGGCCGTTTTTGTGACATTGTTTAAGGTAATGATGCGCCGGGCATCTCTGGCTTCAAGCCCGGCCTTTTCGCCGTCAAAAATCCGGTCAACAACACCAAAGGTGATTTTTAAGCCGATCATAACGCCAATCAGGACAATTCCGCAAATCAGACATTTATGCAAAAGATTTGAAAAATCGATTTGACTGATATAGGATGAAAAACTTGTTGTTATATATTCCATTATCGTCTCCTATTGAATTCCCATGTAGTTAAGTACCATTGGTGCGGCAATTTGCAGCAGGTTGCTGTTTTGGGCGGTTGGCAGATTTGACACGCCACCGGTCGAAAGATTAATGACTGAAAACACCCACAGCATGACGGCGATGATTGCGCCCCCTAAAATCAGTCCGATCAGCATTCCGGCCAAGTGATTGATTGTTCCGATAACCGGAATTTTCGATATTCCCAGAAAAATAATCTGCAGGAGCCAACAAAAAACGGATACCCCCAGAACAATGATCCCAAAACTGATACTCTGGGCAATGCCATGGATGATCAATGCGGTCATGGTGGCAAGGCTCTGATCGGTAGCGGACTGACCACCGTTGCTCGCCGCTGCTCCCAACAGTGAGTTAGTTAAACCGCTTTGCTGGGCACCCAGATCCATCAACGACTGGGAAAACGCTTCCACATTGATGGTTTCAAATAAGCTGTTAAGCACTCCCGTCTGAATCAGCCAGTCGCCCAGCAGCGGCGAAAATATCCAGGCGATTACAAAAGATGCAATAAATCCCCCGAAACTGATCAGGGTATTTATTGCACCTCGTTTGTATCCTATGATTCCTGAAAGCGAGCAAATCAGGATGCAAATAAAATCAAGTGATGTCAATGCTGAAAAACTCATTTTTTATTCCTATAGTATTCTTCGATGTCTTCTTCGTTGATGATCCGTACGGCACTGGTTTCCATTAGGAAGGACTTGTCGTCTGTTTCTTCATGCTGGTTCAGCCCTTTATTTAAATTTTCCAGTTCGATGGGATGAGACAGATCCCAGTCGCCGACTGTTTCTGACTGTCCTTTACCACTTACCGCAGCGGTCGTAATATCCGGCATCGCGGCGGGTTGTATTTCGGACTCATAGGCTGGCTGAACTCTTTCTGCGGTGAAGCGTTTTTCTTCCGTGACGGGATCAATTGTTTCAAAAAGTCCGGTTTCTGATTTGCCTCCCCGGCGCGGTTTTTTATAATTTGTTCGTTCTGGTGCGACATAGTTATCATCAATGATTACTTCGGTCATGTTCATGGTTTCCGGTGCATTGGGGGTAAATCCTTCATTGATTTGTTCATTGGAAAGACCATCCAAACCAATGCTTTCACGTTTTGGCACACGTGATTTTTTTCGCGGTTTCTTCTTTTCTTTTTTCGTTTCCAGATCGTACTCCAGATCCCGCTGATCTTCGGCCTTGGTTTCTTCCCGGTATTTGTGACCCAGGAGCCGTCCTAAAACAATCCCAATCACCTGAAAGACAATCGTCAATACTAATCCGATTCCAAATAATACAAAAATTGATATCTCACTACCAATTAATTGATAAATTAATCCATATGGTAGATACCAAAAAATCGTTGGTGCGGCAATAAAAGCAAATTGATTCCAGATACTGCTTGTATCCTGTCCTGGGAACATGGTCGAAACAACCGTTAATGTCCCGGTTAAAACGACAATCGGAATCAGACTGTATAGCATGTATCTTATCGTCTTGGGTTTTTCATCACCACTGATATTCTTAAAGCAGATTGCAAACAAGGTGATCCAGAATGCGCCAATGGTCAATAATTGGATACCATTAAACAGATAGTTAAAATCGCTTGTTCTGATCAGATCAAATACATTTTTAAATATCAGAACAATCACAATATATAGGATATTACCTAATACTGCAGCTTCTAGAGCTGATAATCGTCTCTTTCTTTTGATTTGATTCATTATTTTCTCCATTTCATATTCGAATTGTCGTAACTTGACAGATCCTAATTTGTTTTTTCATATCCCAATTGTTCGAGCAGACGATCCAGTTCTTCCAGTGACGAATAGACAAACTCGATTTTTCCTTTTTTTCCGCGGCTACTTAAATGCACTTTGGTCTCAAATTTTTTCTCCAAAGCATCCTGGATTTCGATGATATAACCTTTGTCGTCTTTTTTCTTTTGCAGTGGTTTTGCCAGACCTTCGGTTTGCATTTTTTTGATGCGATTTTCAGCTTCTCTGACACTCATGCCCTTTTCAATGATCTCGTTGGCAAAAACTTCCATTTTTTCCGAATCTTCCAGAATAAGAATTGCCCGGGCATGCCCCGAGGTAATCTGTCCCTGCGCCAATTGGTCTTGAATCGTTGTTGGTAGTTTTAGCAGCCTGAGGGTGTTGGCAATGGCCGTTCGGCTTTTCCCGATTCGAATGCCAATTTCGCCCTGGGTCAGGTTGAAGTTTTCCATCAGTGCCTCAAAGGCCATCGCTTCTTCAATACTATTCAGGTTTTCCCGCTGCACATTTTCAATAATGGCAATCTCCAGCACTTCTTCCGGGGGGAGATCTTTGACGATCACCGGAATCTCTTTCAGGCCGATCATATTTGCTGCCCGCCAGCGTCTTTCGCCGGCAATAATGGTATATCCCTTTGTTTCTGGTTTAACCACCAGTGGTTGGACGATGCCATGTTCTTTGATCGACGCGCCCAATTCTTCCAACTTACTGCGATCAAAGGTTTTTCGGGGTTGTTTCGGGTTTGGTCGAACGTTATTTGTTTTTACATAAAAAACAAGCTTTTCAAGGTCAACCTCCAGTATTTCATCTTCTTGTGAGGTCACCACCGCTTCGTCGGGAAACAACGCTCTCAGCCCTTTTCCTAAACCGGTATTTTTTCCCATAACTACTCCTGTCTCTGTATAAACTCTTTTGCAAGAGCAAGATATGCTTTCGATCCTTTTGATGCATTGGCATATTCAAAAATAGTTTGCCCATAGCTGGGTGCTTCTGCCAGCCGTACATTTCTAGGAATCATCGTTTCATAAACCTTATCTTTAAAATAGTCGACCACTTCATCGACAACCTGATTCGATAAGTTAGTGCGGCTGTCGAACATCGTCATCAGCACGCCTTCAATTTCTAATTGCGGGTTTAACCCCTGTTTGACCAGACTAATGGTATTCATCAACTGGCTCACCCCTTCCAAGGCATAAAACTCGCATTGGATCGGTATCAATACCGTATTTGTCATCGCCAGGGCATTAATCGTCAATAACCCTAATGATGGTGGGCAGTCAATAAATATATAATCATAGAATGGTTTGACATTTTCAATGCTATTTTTAAGGCGCAATTCTCGCTGCGGCATATTCGTCAGTTCAATCTCGGCTCCGGCCAGATCTGGATGAGATGGAAGGATATGAAGATTATCGTAAGAAGTCGTCAGAATGATCTCTTTAAGGTCATCGCCGTGAATAATGCCATTGTAGACGCTTTTTTCTAGATTATTCTTTTCAATTCCGAATCCACTACTGGTATTTCCCTGGGGGTCGATATCGATGACCAGGATCCGGTATCCTTCCAAACTGAGGGCAGTGGTTAAGTTTATATTTGTGGTTGTTTTTCCAACACCACCTTTTTGATTAAATACTGCCACGATTTTCGCCATACTCTACTCCTTAAATTTAATCACTCGCTCGATGTTTGCGAAGCTACCATAAACAATCTGGCTCATTTAGTTCTGATGCTATTAATTTTTGCCAGTCTCATGTTTCACGTGAAACATATGAAAAGACTAACCATCTGCATATTTTCATTTTCAAGAGATGTTTCACGTGAAACATCTCTTGGAAACCAGGTCAAATAGTATCATAAAACCCTTTATTTCTTCTTGCAATTTTAATATTTAAACGGGGAATACTTCTTTTTTGATCTTGCCATTGATGCGTGGAAATAGATCAGGTGTTGATTTTATCTTTTCCACATTCATTATAACATGAACATAATCGCTTTGCAGTAATAAACCCTTTTCTATTTCAACTATTTTCCCACCCAAAACGGCGATTGGCTTTCTGGCCGCTTCCAGCTCTTCCTGGTAATCTCTCCCTTTCATCGACAAAAATCGTCCCCCCACCTTTGTCAGTGGTAAGCAGTATTCAGCAAGGAGGGTCAGATTTGCCACTGCCCGGGACGTGACTACTTCATATCTTTCCCGGTAATTACTGTTTTGTCCCAATTCTTCGGCTCGGCCATGAAGAATTTTAACGTTGCTAATCCCTAACTCCTGGGCAATGGACTGAACCACATTCAGTTTCTTTTTAGTGGAATCCATTAAGGTAATCTCCGCCTCTTCTAGTAGAATAGCCAACGGAATACCCGGAAAACCACCGCCGGTTCCGACATCCAGGATGCTTGACCGGGGGTTTTTGATCAGTTTAAGCAGGGTCAGGGAATCTAATAAATGAAGCTTGATAAACTCATCTTCATCGGTAATCCGAGTCAGATTGATGTGTTTATTCTTTTCTAACAGCTGATCCATATAAGCGATCAGCTTTTCTGCCTGTTTTTCATTGATAGCTATCTCGACCTCTTTGCCCAGGGCAATCAACTTTTCACTACGATTATTCATTATCTGTTCCATCCTTATCTGAACTTCTTCGGCGCTGTTCCATGGCAATTAACAAAACCGAAATATCCGCCGGCGAAACCCCGGAAATTCGGGAAGCCTGTCCCATTGACAGGGGCTTTATTTCCTGAAGTTTTTCGGCCGCTTCGATCCGCAGTCCACCGATTTTAATGTAATCAAGTTCGGGCGGTATCAACTTGTGTTCAAGCTTTTTAAATTGTTCTACCTGCTGCAGTTGTTTTTTAATATAGCCTTCATACTTGATCTGAACCTCAACCTGTTCCACCACACTCCAGTGCCGGGTTGGCCGTTCGGGATCAAAAATCGCGGTTTGCAGATATTTAACTTCCGGCCGCCTGATCAGTTCCCCGATCGATAAACCATGCTGGATCTCCGAGCTGCCAAAAGATTTGAGCGCCTCGTTGTTTTGTTGATTGGGTTTGACAATAACCTGATTGAGACGGATGATTTCCTGTTTGATCTGTTCTTTTTTCTCCCGGAACTTCTGATAACGGCTCTCACTGATCAGTCCGACCCTATGTCCGATCTCGGTTAACCGCAGATCGGCGTTATCCTGCCGTAACAATAACCGGTATTCGGCCCGGGATGTCATCATCCGATAGGGTTCGTCGATCCCCTTAGTAATAATATCATCGATGAGTACCCCAATATAACCTTCGGATCGATCAATGATTATCGGTTGTTCACCCCGTGAATAAAGCGCTGCATTAATGCCGGCAATCAGCCCCTGAGCACCGGCTTCTTCGTAACCGGAGGTACCGTTGATCTGTCCGGCGAAAAACAAACCCGCAACCTCCTTGGACTCTAGTGAAGCCTTTAACCTTGTTGGATGGATACAGTCATATTCGATGGCATAGGCCGAACGCATAAATTCCACCTTTTCCATTCCCGGCACCGTTCGATATAAGGCAATCTGAACATCCTCTGGCAGACAGGACGACATCCCCTGGACATAGATTTCATTGGTATTTAATCCTTCCGGCTCCATAAAAATCTGATGTCGTTCCTTATCATGAAAGCGCATCACCTTGGTTTCAATGGAAGGGCAGTAACGGGGGCCAATCCCTACCACGTCTCCGGTATATAGCGGTGATCGCTCAATGTTGGCATTGATAATATCATGGGTTTCCGGGTTGGTATAGGTCAGGTAACAGGGTACCTGGTCGATATCAATCCGATCGGTTTCAAAGGAAAAGGGAACGATGTGTTCATCACCTTCCTGAATAATCATTTTGGAGTAATCCAGGGTTTTCGCATCGACCCGCGCTGGCGTTCCGGTTTTAAAACGCTGCAGTGCGATGCCATTTTTTTCGAGACTGTCCGATAAAACCATGGCCGGAAATAAGCCATTAGGTCCGCCATCATATTGAACATCGCCAATAATAATGCGGCCCTTTAAATAGGTGCCACTGCAGATGATCGCGGCTTGACAGTTATAAACTGCCCCGGTATTAACCATCACACCGGTAATTTTTCCATCTTCAACAATAATCTCGGTGGCTTCCTGCTGTTTTAGCAGTAGGTTCACCTGGTTCTCAATCACTTCTTTCATCCGGAACTGGTAGGCTTTTTTATCGGCCTGAGCCCGCAGCGAATGAACTGCCGGACCTTTGGCGGTATTTAACATCTTACACTGAATCATCGTTGCATCAATGTTCTTTCCCATTTCACCGCCAAGGGCATCGATTTCTCTGACCAGATGTCCTTTTCCGGTGCCGCCAATCGATGGATTGCAGGGCATCATCGCCACCGAATCCAGATTGATCGTTAATAACAGGGTTTTCAGTCCCATTCTGGCACTGGCCAGAGCTGCTTCGGAACCAGCATGGCCGGCACCAATGACGATAATGTCGTAGTCTCCTCCTGGGTATGTCATTCTCTTTCCTCTACTTTCCAATGCAAAAATTCTTAAAAATCTGATCGATGATATCCATCCCCACAGCCTTGCCGGTGATCCCCCGAAGCGCCTCCAGGGCTTCCATGACGTCAATACTGACGAGTTCCAAAGGCATCTGGCTGGTCATCGTGGCGATGGCGTTTTCCAGACTGTTCTTGGTTATTTCTAATAATTGAATGTGCCGGGTATTGGTTATCAGGTAGTCCGCATCCTGATTGACGGTTCCTTCAAAAACCATTTCCAGCATTTTTTGTCGCAGTGTTTCAATTCCCTGATCTTCCAGCAGCGACATCGGGATCCAGGGCTCGGGAATTGCGATATCACTTCCCGTGATAGCATCGGTCTTATTAGCAATATAAATGGTCTTGCGGTTTTTCAGCAACTCGATCAGTTCCTTTTCCCCGGCTGACATCTCCTTTGAGATATCGCGCATAAAAATGACCAGATTGGTTTGCTTTAAAAGCGACCGGGATTTTTCCACGCCAATTTTTTCGACCAGGTTATCGGTTTCTCTAATCCCGGCGGTATCAATAATTTTAAAGGGAATCCCTTCGATATTAAGATACTCTTCAATGGTATCCCGGGTTGTTCCGGGAATATCGGTGACGATCGCTTTGTTTTCCATTAATAAGGTATTTAATAACGATGATTTCCCGACATTCGGCTCACCCAGAATCGCGGTGGTGATGCCTTCGCGGTAAATCTTGCCGGTTTCTGCCACCACCAGGATTTCTTTTATCTTAGATAACAGCCCCAAGATCTGGCTATTGACAAAATCATATGAGATTTCGTCAATATCATATTCAGGATAATCAATGTTGACTTCCATATGCGATAAAATCCCCACCAGGGTCTCATCCAATTCTTCCAGTTTCTGCGACAGTCGGCCTTCCAGTTGAGCCACCGAATACTCCAGACTTTTTTCGGTTTTAGCATTGATGATATCAATGACGGCTTCGGCCTGGGTCAGGTCCATGCGCCCATTTAGAAAAGCCCGCTTGGTAAATTCCCCGGGTTCAGCCAAACGTGCTCCGGATTGAATCACCAGTTTTAGTATTTTACGCATCGGAACAATCCCGCCATGGCAGTTTATTTCCACCACATCTTCGGCGGTATAGGAATGCGGTGCGATCATTTTAGAAATGAGCACCTCGTCAATATCTTTGCTTTCAGTTGGATCGACAATGCGTCCGTAAATCAATTCGTGACTTTTAGCGGCGACCAGGGTTTTTCCCCGGGGATTGACAAACAGCTTATTGCTAAGTGTCACGGCCTGAGCGCCGCTGATTCTGATAATGCCAATTCCGGCGCCGCCCATACCGGTGGCTACCGCAGCAATGGTATCTTCATTTTGTAATAAGACTTCCAATTTTTTCTCCTGTCTCAATAATCGTTTCCTAATCTCTTATAATATAATAAAACCCTGGGGTTGACAAGTATCGCTCATAAAAAAAGCACTTTACAATTAACTCTTAAGCTAACTTGCAAAGTGCCCGATTATTTTTTTAATTCTTTTCTTGATCTTTTGTTTTTTCTTTTAGTTTTTATCTTTTAACTGGATAACAACCCGGCGATAAGGTTCTTCCCCCTCACTAAAGGTAAAGACCTTGTCGTGATTCTGAAGTTTTGCATGGATGACCCGTCGCTCCGAAGGGTTCATCGGTTCCAGCAGCATTTTCTTCTGATAATAAACCGCTTTATTGGCCATTTTTTCGCCCAGATCTTCCAGTGTCTTTTCCCGCTTAGCACGGTAGTTTTCAGTGTCCAGAATAACCCGAACGTATTCTTCATGCTGTCGATTGATAACTAAACTGACTAAATATTGGAGAGAATCAAGGGTTTGACCGCGACGTCCAATCAAGACGCCCATATCCTTACCTTCCAGATCAATGAATAATACTTTATCCTCGAGACGAGTATGGATTTTACAGCTGATTTTCATGGCATCGAGGACATCATTTAAAAAATCAAACGCCCGTTGTTCAGGATTATTTATCAGTGATACCTCAACAATGGCTTCTTTTTTTCCAAAAATCTTCATTAACCCACTGTCCGGTACTTGCAATACATTTGTTTCAACTTGTTCTTTTGTCACACCAAGCTGTTGCAAACCATGGTTAATAGCATCTTCTACGGTTTTACCAGTACCCGTTACTGTCTTATTCATTTTCCCTCTCCTTAGCTTTGCGTCATCATTTTATTTGTTATCATAACGTTCCTTGGCTTTTTGATAGGCTTCTTCCTGAGCTGCGTCGCGCTCGGGAATTTCAACTGATGGTTTTTTTCGCTGTTCCTCCGTTGGCTGATAGGATTTTGAACTCTGAATTCTTTTATTTGACGCTGGCCGTGTTAAGGGCTTTTTCGGTTCATCGCTCGGATCCTTTTTATTGCCTTTGGGGGCATTGGGATTGGCTGCCGCCCGTTTGGCCGCTAAATCAGCCTTTCGTTCTTCTTCTGCTTCACGAACCCGGCGTTCCGCTTCTTCGATGGAAATATCCGGTTCCGGAATGCGCATCATAATAAATTGTTGCACAAAGGTAAAGACATTCTGGACAACCCAGTAAAGGGCAACCCCAGACGGCATCGAAATGGAAATATATCCAATCATCAGCGGCATCGCATAAAGCATAATTTTCTGGGTTTTAGCATTAGGATCATCCGGATTTGTACTGGGTGAAGCTGCCATCGTAAATTTCTGAGTGATAAAGGTAAATAACGCCGCCAAAATCGGTAATACATAAATTGGATCTGGGACGCTTAAGCTTTGCAGCCATAAAAAGGACATATCAATCCCACTGATGCTTCCATTAACGAACACCCAGGTTTCTGGATGTAGCAAGGTCTGATAGAGACCAATTAGGATTGGAAATTGTAATAATATTGGTAAACAGCCACCGGCTGGATTAACCTTAAAGGTTTTGTAGAGTTTTAAGGTCTCTTCATTTAATTTTTCTTTATTATTCTTATACTTTTTGTTAAGCTTCTGTAATTCCGGCTGAAGGCGTTGCATATCCTTCATCGATTTGGTTTGTTTAATATTAAGCGGTAGTAATAATACCTTCATTAATATTGTAAAAATGATGATTGATAATCCATAATTATGGACAATTCCATAAATCTGAAATAGCATCCAACCAAAGATCTGGTATAAAAACTCCATTCATTAACTCCTTAAGTTTTTCTCCCTAACATTCTAAGGAAGGGGATCATATCCCCCGGGATTAAAAGGATGGCATCTAAGAATGCGTCTTCCACCCAAATAGCTTCCCTTAATGACACCGTATTTTTCAACGGCCAAAATAAAATACTCTGAACAAGTGGGACTGAAACGACAATTATTTCCTAATAGAGGCGAAATGAATTTCTGATATCCTCTAACAATTAAAACTAAAAATTGCTTGAACATCCTATGGCCTCATGAGATTCTTCTTATAAAACAAATGTTTTAGTGATTTTTCCAAACTACTATACGGCACTTCTTTAATGGATTCCTTAGCAATTAGAATAATATCATAACCCTTTGAAAAAGAATCTTCATTAAGACGATATGCCTCTTTAATTCGTCTTTTAACCTTATTTCTGATCACAGCTTTTTTAGAAACTTTTTTGCTTACTATTATTCCCAAACGATTGGTATTCTCTTCGTTCTTTATATAATAGATCACAAAGACCTTATTTCCGAATACATCCCCAACTTTAAAAACACGTTTAAATTCATTTTCCTTGCTCAGGGACTTTATTCTCACCAAAGGAATTCTCCTTAATTTTTATTAAACAAAAGACCGCTTTTGAAAAACGGTCTACAAAGGATTATGCTGATAATTTTTCTCTGCCTTTTTGTCTTCTTTTCTTCAAAATAAGTCGACCGCTTTTGGTAAACATTCTTTTTCTGAAACCATGTTCTTTTTTACGTTGTCTAACTTTTGGTTGATAAGTTCTTTTCACTTCGACACCCCCTGACTAATACTTTATATTCATTTGTTTATAAGCTAATAAGACTTTTACCCTAGAATTATATAATCTCGCTTATTTTATGTCAAGTCATATTATCAAATATGAGGCGTTTTCGCAAGCTTTATGTTTATTTTAATTATATTGAATGCCTTACCGCAATTTGTTATACTAGGTTTATCAACCGAAATGTGGATAAGTTCTATGAAATTGTCCAATTAATCCACAAATTTTGGGATTCTGTGGATTAATTGGGGATAACTTGTCGATATTTTTCAACTTTCCGTTTGTTTTCATCTTTTCCTGTTGGTAAAACTTTTTTAAGTTATCAACAATTTTTCTTATAAATTGCTTGATTTATTTGGCTATTCACATTAAAATAGATTCTCTGTGCATAAGTTAGAATTTTATCCACAATGACACGACTTAAATTTATTAGAAATTGGAGGTTCATTTAATGGACACTTCCTTTAAAAAAATATGGGATGCCGCACTTGAAATTATCAAACCGGATATTAGTCCAACCAGTTTTAACACCTGGTTCTTAAAAATAAAGCCCATAAACTACGTCAACAACACCTATTATTTTTTATCAGAAAATGAATTCGAAAAAGGAATTCTGGAAAGTCGGCATATTCCCTTAATCACGAATGCCCTGGCTGAGGTTACCGGAAAAACCGGTCAGGTGAAAATCGTATTAAAAGAAGAAGATGCGATGATCCCCCAAAATGACGCTTCGCCACAGATATCCATTACCAATGTGGAAGATAAAATATCAAACTATCAGAACAACTCGATGAACCCCAAGTATACCTTTGACAGTTTTGTTATCGGCGAAAACAACCGTTTCGCCCACGCTGCCTGTGTCGCTGTTTCCGAAGCACCTTCTGAACGTTATAATCCACTGTTTATTTATGGCGGCGTTGGTTTGGGAAAAACCCACCTTATGCAGGCCATCGGACATTACATTTTATCCTATGCACCGCATAAGAAGGTTGTTTATGTGTCCTGCGAAAAGTTTACCAATGACTTTATCGATGCGATTCAGAATAAAACAAACATTTCTTTTCGCAACAAATACCGCAGCGCCGATATCCTGTTAATTGATGACATCCAGTTTTTAGCTAAAAAAGAAGGAACTCAGGAAGAATTTTTCCATACCTTCAATACTCTGCACCAGGAAAATAAACAGATCGTTATCAGCAGTGACCGTCCACCCAAAGAAATACCAACCCTTGAAGAGCGGCTCCGCTCCCGTTTCGAAAGCGGTCTGATCACCGATATCTATGCCCCTAATTTTGAAACCCGGATTGCCATTATTAGAAAAAAAGCTGAATCTTTCAGCGATGAGATCCCCAACGAGGTTCTGAGTTTTATCGCTGATAGCATCCATTCCAACATCCGAGAACTTGAAGGCGCTTTAACTACGGTATTTGCTTATTCAAAATTGCATAAGGTTCCGATTAATCTGGAATCGGCCAAAACTGCCCTGAAAGATATCTTTAGAAAAAAAGAAGACATTGTCATTACCGGCGAGTATATTAAAGAAGTCACGGCAAAATACTTCAATATTACGGTTGACGACATGAATTCCAAAAAACGCACCCGTTCCATTTCGTTGCCCCGTCAGGTAGCGATGTATATTACCCGGGAAATCACGGATTTGTCATTGCCCCGGATTGGCGAAGAGTTCGGCGGCCGGGATCATTCGACCGTAATCCATGCCTGTCAGAAAATAGCTGAAGAAATGAGTACCAATACCGATTTTAAAAATCTCATTCTGCGAATTGAACGAGAAATTAACGGTAATTAACAACCCACATTCTCTGTCGGATCAATGAAGAGGTTATCCACAATTTATCCCCCGACTTTTTCTGTTTTTTTTGTGCTATCAAATCATTCGCAGAGTTATTAACACTATCCACACCCCCTACTACTATTACTATTAATTTAATCTATATATTTATATATAAAAGGGGTTTTCAAATTTAAAAAAGGAGCGATTACTTATGAAATTCAATTGTTCAAAAGAAAGTCTCATGGAAGCATTGTCTGTTGCTCAAAAAGCAGTTTCATCAAAAACAACCATGAAAATATTAGAAGGTATCCTTTTTAGCGCAGCTGATAATAAATTATTATTAAGAAGTACTGATCTGGAAATTGGTGTCGAAGTGACGATTCCGGCTGAAGTGGAAAGCGGCGGCGAGATCGTTTTAACTGCCTCCATCATCAGTGAGTTGATTCGTAAAATGTCCGGTTCTGATATTTTCTTTGAAAGTGATGAACATCATCAAATAAAAATAGAGTGTCTGTTGTCAAATTTTACCTTAAAAGGATTATCTGACGAAGAATTCCCAGACTTCCCCGAAGTCATCGACGACCATATTTTTACCATTGATGCGGCTGTTTTGAAAGAACTGATTAAAGGCACCTTATTTTCGGTGGCTACCAATGAAAATATTCCAGTTTTGACCGGCGTAAAAATAGAGCTTCATGATGACAATATCAATTTGATTGCCCTTGACGGGTACCGGTTGGCGCTCAGAGCTGGTAAAATTA
This sequence comes from Acetobacterium sp., assembly GCF_030652775.1. Taxonomy (GTDB): domain Bacteria; phylum Bacillota; class Clostridia; order Eubacteriales; family Eubacteriaceae; genus Acetobacterium. The sequence continues at coordinate 15,554 of NZ_JAUSPS010000028.1, forward strand.
AAAGTCCAGTGGCGGAAGACCTCAGTGTGATTATTCCGTCAAAATCCTTATCTGAAATCAATAAGGTGCTAGCCAATTACAATGGCGATGTCGTAGTCAAATTTTCAAAAAATCAGATCTTTTTTGAAATGGATAATACCCAGTTCACCTCCCGCTTACTAGAAGGTGACTTTATTAATTACAAACAGATCATCCCTGCGGAAAAAGCCACCCAGGTTAAGGTCAACCGCCGGCTGTTGCTGGAAAGCAGTGAACGGGCAGCGCTACTGGCCCGAGAAGGTAAAAATAATTTAATCAAAATGGATTTTAATCAGGATCAGCTAATTTTAACCTCTAATGCCGAAATCGGCGATGTTTTTGAAGTGATTCCGATTGAAAATCATGGCGAGTCTTTAAAAATAGCCTTTAACTCCAAATTTCTGATCGAAGCCTTGCGGGTGATCGAAGGGGAAGAGCTGATGATTGATATGACAACTTCGGTTGGACCAGGCGTTTTGCTTCCCATCGAAGGAAGTAATTTTATCTATTTAATCCTGCCGGTTCGGATTGCTGAAGAAAATTAAATACGCAGTTTAAAATAGTCAATAAAATAATGATTTTAAAATAGCATTAAAAGTAGTTTAAAAGATCAGAATTATGCAAATGATTCGTTGAAATTTTAGACTATTTTTTATTTTTATGTTATAATAGTTTGGTTAGAAGATAAACATATAAAAATTTAATCAATTTTGGCATAAATAAAGGGGATTCGTGTAATGCTCTTTCATTTTTGTCAAAAATATAATGCGCGGGGAAAAATATGCAAATAATTGAAATTAACACAGAGTTCATAAAAATTGATCAGCTGATAAAATATGCCGGTATTGTCGGCAACGGCAGCGATGTCAAATTTATGATTTTAGATGGTTTAATTCGGGTGAACGGGGAGTTGTGTACCCAGCGGAATAAAAAAATAAGAGATGGTGATCTGGTAGAAATAAAAGATTATGATACCCTGCAAGTAAAAGGGATCGGGAAACCATGTTTATCGAAGAATTAAAACTCATTCATTATCGCAATTATGAAAATGAATGTTTCACACCGCAAAGAGGAATTAATATTATTCTGGGCGAAAATGCCCAGGGAAAAACAAATCTTATTGAAGCTATGTTTTTTTTATCCCGAGGTTACAGTCATCGTGCTTCAAATGTGGCAGAACTTGCCCAATGGGATCATGATGATTTTTTTATGAGTGCCAGGGTTGTCAGCGAAGAGGTTAAACATACCCTCTCGGCCAAAAGTTATCAGGGAAAACGACAGTTTTTACTGGATGGAAAGGTAAAAAAAAGAGATAAGATCAATGGGATTTTCAATACCATCCTCTTTGAACCGGATGATTTGAAAATAGTCAAAGAAGGGCCTGATAAAAGACGGCGCTTTCTTAATCAAGAAATATCCGGGTTCCGGCCAGAGTACCACTATATTTTAAGAGATTATGAAAAAATATTGAATCAGAGAAATTCCCTATTAAAAAGTATTCATTATGAACCCAGTCTGATCACGACCCTGGATGTTTGGGATGAACAGCTTATTCAAACCGGGGTTCGGTTAATGAATCACCGAATTCGCTATCTGCATCGACTTAACCGGGAAGCAAATAATCTGCATCAAATACTTAGTCTTGGAAAAGAAACTCTTTCATTATCCTATCTGAACAACATTATCGATTCTTTGGAAGAACTGTCAGAAATAAAACACTTATACCAAAAACGGTTAGAATCCAGCCGGGAGGAAGAAATTTCACGGGGCGCCACGATTTATGGACCCCACGTGGACGACATGATCATTCAAATTAACGGAAAAGATGCCAGGCGCTATGGATCCCAGGGTCAGCAGCGTTCGGCCGCCATTTCCCTCAAATTGTCCCAAATAGAGATATATTATGATAACACTGGAGAATACCCGGTGGTTCTTTTGGACGATATCTTTTCTGAATTGGATGAACACCGCCGCAAAAGCATTCTCTCGCTTTTAAATAAAACCCAGGCCTTTATCACCTGTACCGAAGATATCTTAAACGATGGCGAAGTTACGCAAGAACATCGACACGTCATTGAGATCGTTCAGGGCAAGACCCAGGTAATCATTAACAAATAATCATTAATAAACCATGAAAATCAGGAGGAAAACATGCCAGAAAACAAATCAGATAATTATACAGCTGATCAGATACAGGTCCTCGAAGGATTAGAGGCTGTTCAAAAAAGACCGGGAATGTATATCGGAAACACCGGTTCCCGGGGTTTACACCATTTAGTTTATGAGGTGGTGGATAATAGTATTGATGAAGCCTTAGCTGGTTATTGTAAAAGTATCAGTGTCACCATTCATCAGGACGATTCCATTACGGTTGTCGATGATGGCCGGGGAATTCCCACCGGGATGAACCATTCTCAGGGAAAAACCGGGGTTGAGTTGGCCTTAACGGTTCTTCATGCCGGCGGTAAATTCGGCGGTGGCGGATATAAGGTATCCGGCGGACTGCATGGGGTTGGGGTATCGGTTGTTAATGCTCTGTCTGAAAAATTGACCGTTGAAGTCAAACAAAAAGGGCAAATCTTTTTTCAATCCTATGAAAAAGGCAAGCCGACCTGTGATCTGACCGTCACCGGAACCACCAATCGTACCGGAACCACCATTTATTTTAAACCCGATAAGGATATTTTTGAGGAAACCGACTATGACTTTGATATCTTAGAGCATCGTTTAAGAGAATTGGCTTTTCTTAATAAGGGCGTTTCAATTAATCTGATTAATGAAAAAGAATCACCTAAACGGAAAGAAACCTATTATTATACCGGCGGGATTCATTCCTATGTGGAATACATGAATCGCAATAAAGATCCCCTGTATGATAAGATTACCTATTTTGAAAAAGAACAGGACGACTACGCGCTGGAAATCGCCTTTCAATATACCACCGGTTATTCGGAAAATATTTTTTCCTATGCCAATAACATTAACACCCCGGAAGGGGGAACCCATCTTAATGGATTTAAGAGTGCGCTAACCCGAACCGTTAATACCTATGCGAGGAAAAACGGCTTTTTAAAGGGGAATGATAAAAATCTCACCGGCGAAGATGCCCGGGAAGGTTTAACTGCGATTGTCAGCATCAAGCTGCTCGATCCGCAGTTTGAGGGTCAGACTAAATCAAAACTGGGAAATACCGAAGTTAAGGGAATTGTTGAAACCATTGTCGGCGATCAACTTTCAGCGCTGATGGAAGAAAATCCCAGCATTGCTAAAAATATTATTGAAAAAACCCTATCGGCCGCTAGAGCCCGGGAAGCCGCTAAAAAAGCCCGTGAATTTACGCGCCGTAAAAGTGCTTTAGATTCCACAGCGTTACCAGGGAAACTGGCGGATTGCCGGGAAAAAGATCCGGCGCTGTCTGAAATATATATCGTGGAAGGGGACTCGGCGGGTGGTTCTGCCAAATCTGGCCGAGACTCTAAAACCCAGGCGATCTTACCCCTGCGTGGTAAAATCTTAAACGTTGAAAAAGCCCGATTGGATCGGATTCTGACGACTGATTCCTTAAAATCGATGATCATTGCTTTCGGTACCGGAGTCGGAGAAGAATTTACTGTTGAAAAAGCCCGTTATCATAAAATCATCATCATGACCGATGCCGACGTCGATGGGGCTCACATCAGAACGCTGTTGTTAACCTTCTTTTATCGCTATATGCCAGGTCTTATCGAAGCCGGATATGTTTATATCGCCCAGCCTCCCCTTTATAAGATCACCCGGGGAAAACAGGTTGATTATGCCTATACTGACCGGGATCTGGAGAAAAAACTGGAAGGCGTGGAAGATCGCTCCCGCATCAGTCTGCAACGATACAAAGGTCTTGGGGAAATGGATGCCCATCAACTCTGGGAAACCACCATGGATCCCAGCGTGCGAACCTTGCTTCAGGTCAATATTGAAGAAGCCTCTTATGCGGATGAAATCTTCACCATTCTGATGGGTGATAAGGTTCAACCCCGTAAAGAGTTCATCGAACGGAATGCTAAAAAAGTTAAGAATTTGGACATCTAGTCAAGAAGGAGTAACGTTAAATGCAAGAAATAATTGAATTTGATCGGATAAAATCGATCAATATTGAAGAAGAAATGAAAACTTCCTATATTGACTACGCCATGAGTGTCATCATAGGTCGAGCCTTACCGGATGTTCGGGATGGCTTAAAACCAGTTCATCGCCGGATTATTTATGCGATGAGCCAACTGGGGTTAACGCCCGATAAAACCTTTCGTAAATCAGCCCGTATTGTCGGGGATGTTTTAGGTAAGTATCACCCTCATGGTGATTCGTCGGTTTATGATGCGATGGTGCGGATGGCTCAGGAATGGTCGATTCGGTATCTGATTGTTAATGGCCAGGGTAACTTTGGTTCGGTCGATGGAGACAGCGCCGCGGCGATGCGTTATACCGAAGCAAAAATGGGTAAAATAGCGGCTGAACTGTTGCGGGACATTAATAAGGAAACCGTTGACTTTATTCCCAACTTTGATGAGTCGGAAACGGAACCATCGGTTTTGCCATCAAAATATCCCAACCTTCTGGTTAATGGATCTTCAGGGATTGCGGTCGGGATGGCCACCAATATTCCGCCCCATAATCTGGGCGAAATCATCGATGGTACCGTGGCCTTTATTGATGACCCGGAGATTACCATTGATGAACTGATGAAGCATGTCAAAGGACCAGATTTCCCAACTGCTGGGATTATTTTAGGCAAATCGGGCATTAAAAGTGCTTATCGCACCGGCCGGGGTCGGATTAAGGTTCGTGGTAAGGTTGATATTGTCACTACCAAAAAAGGTAAGAAACAGATTGTTATCACAGAAATCCCCTACATGGTCAATAAATCCAAGCTGGTTGAAAAAATTGCCGAACTGGTTAAAGAGAAAAAAATCGAAGGAATTTCTGATTTAAGAGATGAATCCGACCTGAAAAAAGGAATGTCGATCATCATTGATTTAAAACGGGATGCCAATGAAACGATTATTTTAAATCAGTTATATAAACATACCCAGCTCCAGGAAACCTTTGGGGTGATCATGCTGGCTTTGGTCAACAATGAACCCAAGGTTCTCAATTTAAAAGAGATCCTCTTTCACTATATTGAACATCAAAAAGAAATCATTACCAGACGAACGATTTTTGATCTTAAAAAAGCCGAAGCTCGAGCGCATATTTTAGAAGGTTTAAAAATTGCCCTGGATCATATTGATGAAGTGATAAAATTAATTAGAGCGGCTGCCGATGGCAAAGTCGCCAAGGAACAATTAGTTTTACGGTTCAGTCTTTCTGAAATTCAGGCTCAGGCGATTCTGGACATGCGTCTCCAGCGTTTAACTGGTCTGGAACGGGAAAAAATCGAAGAAGAATACAAAGAACTGATGGTGACGATTGCCAAATTAAAAGCAATTTTAGGCGATGGTCAACTGGTTCTGAATATCATCAAAGAAGAACTGATCGAAATCAAAGAAAAATACGGCGATAAACGTCGCACTAACTTTGATATCGATGTCGAAGACTTTGAAATCGAAGACCTCATTGAAGAAGAAGAAGTTGTCATCACGATGACCCATATCGGATATGTGAAGCGGATTACGGCTGATAATTACCGCTCACAAAAACGCGGCGGAAAAGGGATTACGGCCCTCAGCACCCGGGAAAATGATTTTGTCGAACACCTCTTTACCACCACTACTCATCACTATCTGATGTTCTTTACCAATCTTGGTAAGGTCTATCGCTTAAAAGCTTTTGAAATTCCCGAAGGTGGACGAACCGCCAAAGGAACCGCCATTGTCAATCTCTTACCATTAGAAGCTGGCGAACAGATTGCCACGATGATTCCGGTTAAAGAATTCACGGCTGATAAGTACCTGATTATGGCAACCAAGCAGGGGATTATCAAGAAAACCGATTTAACCGAATATGACACTTCCCGAAAAAATGGTATCATCGCCATTAACCTCAGAGAAGGGGATGAGCTGATTAATGTCCGGTTAGTTGAACAGGATGAAGAAATCGTTATGGGAACCCAGTGTGGTTATGCGATCCGCTTCAGCTCAGAAGAGGTAAGACCGATCAGCCGAACATCGATCGGGGTGCGCGGTATTGATCTGCGCGAAGATGATGTGGTTGTCGGGATGGACATTGTCAAAGAAGAGCTGTTTGTCCTTTGTGTCAGTGAAAATGGCTACGGTAAACTCAGCGCATCAGACCTTTATCGACCTCAGAAACGCGGCGGCAAGGGTGTTCAAACCTATAAGGTCACCAAGAAAACGGGTGAACTGGTGGGCTTCTGCGTGATCAGCCGGGATGGCGAAATCATGATGATTAATAATCAGGGCGTTGTAATCAAGCTGGAAGGCAATGATATTACCGCCGTTGGCCGAAATACTCAGGGCGTCCGTCTGATGAAATTAAAACCCGAAGAATCTATTGCCACGATTTCTAAAGTTTACAAGGAGGATCCAGTGGATGATCTCGACGACGAAGGCGAAAATCAAATCTCACTCGTTAACACCACTGAAAAAGAATAATGGACTCATTAATCCATATCGATCGCATTCAAGTCAATTGTACGGTCAATGATCAGTTTGATGCCATTGCTTTAGCAGCCAAACCGCTGCTTGAGCAGGGGTGCATCACCGAAGATTTTGTTGAAGCCGCAGTGGAAAGGGAAAGAACCTTTCCCACCGGCTTACCCACAACCATAGGGGTAGCTCTACCCCATACTGAAGCGAAATATGTATTAAAAGAAAGTATCTCCATTGTTACCTTAAAAAATACCATCGTTTTTGCCGGCATGGGAAATCCCAAAGAAAGTATTCCGGTTCAGATTGTCTTTTTACTGGCCATTAATAATCCTGAAAAACAACTCAGGATATTACAAACTATTATTACCATTATTCAAAATGAAAAAATGTTAAAAAAAATAAAAGCTGCAAAAGAGCCGCAAAGCATATACAATCTCATTAAGACATTTTTATAGTCAAATCACAGGAAGAAAAAGAAAGTGAATACCGATGAATATTAAAATAGCACCCTCGATGCTTAGTGCAGATTTTGCCAATCTGGAACGGGATCTAAAAGAAGTAGAAAAAAATGGCGCCGATTATCTCCATGTCGATATTATGGATGGTCATTTTGTACCGAATATCACCATCGGCCCGGATCAGGTGGCGCAGTTGCGAAAGACGGTAGCCATTCCCTTTGATGTCCATTTGATGATTACTGAACCACTTAAGTATATTGACCAGTTTGCCGATGCCGGAGCAGATATCATTACCGTTCATGTCGAATCGGATGGTGATATCCAGGCTTGTCTTGATGCCATTGTCAAGAAAGGAGTCAGACCGGGGCTGGTGGTTTCTCCTGATACATCCCTGGAGGTGATTAAGCCTTATCTTGATCAGCTCAGTATGATTCTGATTATGTGTGTTTATCCCGGTTTTGGCGGACAAAGCTATATTCCGGCCAGTACTGAAAAAATAAGAGCCTGTCGCCAACTGATTGGCAACCGGAGTATTGAACTTCAGGTTGACGGCGGGATTAATTTTAACACTTTAAAAGATGTGGTGGAAGCCGGGGCCAATGTGATCGTTTCCGGATCCTGTTTATTTAAAGGCGATATGAAAGAGAACATAGGACAATTTAGAAAAATCATCCAGCGATAAATTCTAAAATTGAAAGAGGGAAAAACGATGAAACTTGTTTTAGTTGCGTGTGGAACAGCCCTGGCAACATCAACAGTGGTTGCCAAAAAGATTGAACAGATTGCTCAGGAAAATGGCATTGAGTGTCGAACCGTTCAAGCCAAAGCGGTTGATGCATTTCAAAAATATCAAGAATTACATCCGGATGCGATTGTCTGTACCTGTCAACTAGAAGGGGATATTGACATCCCGGTGATTAATGGTCGCGCCTTTTTAACGGGCATTAATTTACAAAGTACTATTGACCAGTTGATTGAGATATTGAAAAAATAGAAAACATATTAAAATAGTTAGTTGAAAATAAAGTTTGAATTGAGATTGACAAATATTCTAAATATTGGTATGCTTAACCACAGATTTGGAGAATGAAGCTCCGGTCATAAGAATTCCATTTTTGAATATAAAAAAACAAAACCTGAAGGTTCCTCAAAAATATAGGAACCTTCTTTTTTGAGTAATGCATATAAATTAGAATTGCGGAATAAATATTTTAATTAAATAAGCACTACACTAAATAAAAACAATGAAGCCATGAAGGTTCCTAAGTCAATTAGGGATCTTCTTTTTTTGAGGAGGATGATAACGGTTATTATAAATTTTTGTTAAAAATAGTTTATTAATTGATATTGGTTAATTAAAAAAAGTGAAAACAAGGAGAAAAGAAATTGGAAGTAATGAATGTTATCAAAAAAATTGGTGAGTATTGGGATGAAAGATCTTTGGTATTTGATAAGGAACATGATACTGAAGATTTAAATGCCTGGGGAGCTACTTTAGAAAGATTATTAGGTGAAGATAAAAACAAAAGTGTTTTAGATTTAGGCACCGGGACAGGTTTTCTGGCGAACATGACTTCTAAATTGGGTTATTCAACCATTGGAATTGATATTTCAAAAGAAATGATGAAGCTTGGAGTTAAACATGCAAAGACTGTTGGTTCAGACACTGTGTTTATGGAAGGGAATGTATTAGCATTGCCTTTTATGGATAATACCATTGATTTTATTATTAATTCACGGTTAATCTGGACACTGGTTGAACCAGATGTGGCAATTAAAGAATGGCTACGCATTTTGAAACCAGGTGGTAAAATCATGTGCTTCAATCGAATGCAAGAAGGGATCGGGTTAAATATTGGTAAGATCAATATTTATGAAGATGAAGAAGTGGATAAGCAATTAGCCATAAAAGGCGCTCGGATGGAAGAACTTCGGGATTTACTGGAAAGAAACGGGCTGGTGGATGTTCAGATTCAAAAGCTTCCAGATGTGACCCGCCACGGTTATGACTATGACCCTTGGTTTGTGCTGATGGGAACAAAAGACGAAGAAGAAAATCAATTAATTTCATAAAAGTCATTAAAAATAAATAAGCCAATAAGGCAGTTACTCCTTGAAAGGAGTTGTGTTATATTGGCTTTTTTTGTTGCAAATTTTTAAAGGGAAGGATTGTTATGGGTCACTTAAAAATAAAGAATCTCGTTAGAACTGGGCTTGATTTAGTGCTTGGACTTTTTATTATAAACTGTTACACACAAGATGACAGCTTATATTTTTAGACATATGATTAATGGTGTAAGTCTGATATAAGAAGCTGTTAAGGGTTTAGGTATGTTATAGGAAAAAAAAATACTATTTATTAAGAGGAGAAAAGGATTTGAAATTAAAATTTAAAGGTTTTTTGTTGTTAATGGTGATCGGGTTAAGTTTAACCCTATTTGCCGGTTGTTCAGGAGCTAATGCTAAAACAGCTGATGGAGAAAAGGTTCTTACCATTGCTTTTCCATCCACGGTTACGACTCTGGATGTCAGCAACGGTGATGGTGCCACGATGTTAAAAGAGGTTGCTGGGGTCATTGAAACACTGGTATCGGTTGATTCAGATTTCATTTTGCACCCTTCCCTGGCTAAAGAATGGGAACGAACCGGTGATACGACCTGGGTGTTTAAGCTGCGTGATGATGTAACTTTCCATGATGGCAAAAAATTCAATGCAGAGGCTGTTAAGTGGTGTATCGATCGTAGTTTAGTAGAGAATACCTCATTGGCTAAAACAACCGGGATTGCATCGGTTGATGTTATTGATGACTATACCGTTCAATTCAATACCTCTGTTAATACCGGAGATCTGCCAGAAGCGTTAACGAATGTTGGTACTGCCATTGTTGCCAAATCATCCGTAAATGATAAGGGCGAATTTGTGACGGCTGTGGGAACCGGGTATTTTAAACAGGACAGCTTTGATGTTTCTTCTGGTAAATTTGAATGTGTACCTTATGATAAATATTGGCAAAAAGTTGATTCGAATGTAACCAGACGGGTGGTTCTGAGTCTATCTGATTCCAGTACCCGTTCTCTTTCGGCACAGAATGGCGAAGTTGATATTGCGACTGACGTACCGTTTAGTGATCTTGAAACTCTTACAGACAAGGATGGGATCAACGTTGAAAAATTCAATACCGCCCGAACCTATTTCTTTAGCTATAATTTAAATAAGGACTATCTAAAAGACGTTAACGTGAGAAAAGCGCTGATTTATGCTGTTAATAAAAAAGATATTGTTAATGATGTACTGCTTGGGGTTGGATCGGTACCGAAAGGGATATTCTTAGAAACCATGCCATGGGCAAATACAAATGTCGATACCTATGAATATGATGCCCAGAAAGCAGGGTCTTTACTCGATGCAGCAGGTGTTAAAGATACGGATGGCGATGGTTTTAGGGATTACAATGGTCAAAAAATTTCAATGAATATTATTACGTCCTCAAGACGACCGGGTAATTCACTGATTGTCCAGGCGGTTGCCGGATATTTTGCGAATCTGGGCATTGAAGCAAATGTTCAAGTTTTAGATGGCAATGCACTTACCGAAGCTCAGAAAGCTGGTAATTTTGACATGGTTCTTAGCTCCGCGGCGACGGGTTATGTCCCTTCAGCTTCCTATTATTTAAGTACCTACTATCAGTCTGGAAGTAGTAATGCAAAACAAATTAATTACAGTAACCCGGAACTTGATAAACTAGTAGATGCGTGCAAAGCAACCAGTAATATGGAAGAAAAATATTCATTAAGTAAACAGGCTCAAGTACTTGCACAAAACGATGTAGCGGTTTATACAATCGCAAATTATGGTGCCGTATTTGTGCTCTCAGATGATGTCGAAAACTTTTCCTATAGTGCGGCTGTTCATGATTTCATTGTACCCTATGAAACAAGTTTAAAATAACACTTTTTAAAATCCGTGCAATCCTTAAGATTGTACGGATTTAGTTTCATTTATTCTTTGAATAGAAGTTAAATGAATAGGAGACAGAATGATAAAATATATAATTAAACGAATGATTATCGTGTTTTTTGTTTTGTGGATGGTTGCGACCTTAACCTTTTTTACCGTCCATGTCACCCCAGGCGATACGGCCAATGCAATTATCGTATCGGTTTATGGCGAAGATGCGGTCTCACCAGAAACACTTGAAAATGTTAGAACAAAATTTGACTTAAAAAGACCTGTTTTTGTTCAGTATACGGATTGGTTAAAAAATGTCGTAACCGGAGAGTTGGGTACCTCTTATAAATATAACAAACCCGTGATTGATATCCTGAAAATTAGATTACCGAATACGCTAATTCTAGGATTTAGTGCGTTTCTGATATCGATTGTTATTTCAATACCGTTTGGAATTATCAGTGCCTTGAATCATAATAGGCCCATTGATCATTTTAGTCGGTTTTCTACATTGCTACTTTCATCATTTCCATCTTTTTGGATTGCATTGCTCTTGATCATTATCTTCTCGATTCAGTTAAAAGTGCTTCCAGTCAGTGGTATGGCCGGTTTTAGCAGTATCATCTTGCCCGCGGTTACCTTGTCCATCGGAATGACTGCAGCGACAACAAGAATGCTCCGGTCCAGCATGCTTGATGTTTTGGGACAGGACTATATCACCGTTGCCCGGGCAAAGGGGTTGGAAGATAATCAGGTTATTTTTGGGCATGCATTAAGAAATGCCATTCCGCCGATTATTACAGTCATTGGTCTGCAGATTGGTCATATTATTGGTGGAGCTGTTATTATCGAAAATATCTTTGCCTGGCCAGGAATTGGCGGACTCTTGATTGATTCCATCAATACCAAAGACCTTCCCATGATTGAAGGTTGTGTTTTGATTATTGCCTTTGGCTATGCTATTGTTAATCTCATTGTCGATATTACGTATTCTTGTATTGATCCACGAATTAAATATTCAGGAGGTGACAACTAATGATGGAAAAGCCTGTCTCTGTTACAGAAGGGTTAAGATATCCGCGACCAAAACTGGCTGGAATTCCCAAGTATATGAATGTTCTTTGGCGAAGTTTTAATAAAAAAAACATCATGCTTACTCTGGGTATTATTTTCGCAACTTTTATCATACTTGTGGCAATCTTCGCTCCGGTACTGGAACCTTATGATCCCACGAAAATGGATCTGGCACTTAAATTTATTCCACCATCCGCAGCTCATATTTTTGGAACCGACAACATGGGACGAGATGTCCTGAGCCGGATTATCGAAGGATCTCGAATTTCATTGAGCACCGCCTTTATGGTTGTCATTTTCAGTGCCTGCATTGGCACGCTTGTTGGGATGATCTCGGGTTTTTGGGGTGGAAAGGTTGATATGATTTTCATGCGCATTGTCGACGTCCTGCTGGCTTTTCCGACGATTATATTTGCACTGGCCATTTCCACTGTTTTGGGTACCGGGGCGATCAATCTAGTAATTGCCATTTGTTGTATCCAATGGACCAGTTATGCTCGGGTTTCCCGGGGAGAAGCCATTCTTTTGAAAAATGCCGAATATATTGAAGCGGCGAAAGCCATTGGCAATAATAGTTTGCAAATTATGTTCAAGTATTTTTTACCGAATATTGTTTCAAAAATATTGATTCTGGCATCGCTTAATATTGGCAGTATTATTCTATACTGTGCTTCGCTCAGCTTTTTGGGGCTTGGCGCTCAACCGCCATCACCGGACTGGGGTGCAATGATAAGCGATGGCAAAGAGTACATGCGTTATGCCCCATGGATGGCGATTTTTCCGGGATTGGCGATTGCAGCCTCAGCACTAACTTTTAATATGTTGGGTGATGGGGTCAGAGATTTACTTGATCCGCGGATGCGTGATTCGGTCAAAACAGAATAGGAGGATTTAAATGAGAGGTCTTTTAGAAATTAAAAACCTAAATGTGAGCTTTGCAGTTGACGATAATCATGTTCATATTTTAAATAATGTATCGATGGATATAAATGAAAATGAAGTTCTAGCAGTGATCGGAGAAACCGGCTGCGGAAAATCTGTGACTGGTAGTGCAATTCTTCATTTGCTTCCAGATAATGCAATTGTGACGGGCAATATTTTTTTTAAAGGGCAGGATATTACAAAAATGAATGATCATGAATTCCGTCAATTGAGAGGTCAGGAGATTTCATCAGTTCCCCAGAGTCCCAGTACTTCACTTAATCCTTTAATGCATGTGGGCAACCAGGTAGCTGAATGTGTTCTTGAAAAGAATAGCAGCGAAGCTGATAAAAAGAAAACAGCATTAAAAGTTCATGAGATTTTTTCCAGGTTAGGCCTTCCCCGAGGAGAAGATTTTTATGAAAATTACCCATGTGAACTTAGTGGCGGTATGTGTCAACGGGTACTAATTGCTATGGGTGTGATCACACACCCCGAATTACTGATTGTTGATGAACCCACAAAAGCAGTGGATTGGGCATTACGTAAAGATGTTATGGATGTGTTTTGTGAATTAAAAAATGATATGAAGTGTGCGATGCTGTTTATTACCCATGATATTGCCGCGGCTAAATATGTGGCCGATCGCGTTGCGGTGATGTATTGCGGGGAAGTTGTAGAAATTGGGCCTACCGATTCAGTCATTAATCAACCCCGTCATCCCTATACCAAAGGTTTGATCGCATCCATGCCATCGAAAGGCTTTAATGTAATGAATGGATTTATGCCATCTTTTCAAGATCTTCCCAAAGGGTGCCGCTTCAGCGATCGATGTGAATGTTCTAGTGATATTTGTGTCAATGAAGAACCAGAGAGTGTCGAAATTTCAGCGGGGCATTTCACAAAGTGCAGTATTTATAAAAATATGAATGTAAGTGAGATTTTTAGCCATGCAATTACAAGTTAAAGGATTAAGCAAAAAATACTATTCCGGTTTTTTAGGAAACAATGTGACAGATGCAGTGGATGATGTAAGTTTCGATATTAAAGAAGGTGAAATTTTTGGACTGGTAGGTGGAAGTGGATCAGGAAAAACAACCGTTTCAAAAATAGTAATGGGACTTATCAAACCAACTTCTGGGGGAGTGTTTTATAATGGCCGGGATTTAACAAAGGTTAATAATCGTGATTGGTATTATTTAAGAAGAGAAATACAAATGATTTTTCAACACCCACAGATGACTTTTAATCCGCGACGAAATATTTACTTCGCTTGTGCTGAACCCATCAGACTTTATAAGCTGGCAAAAAATAAAGCCGAAGAAAAGGCAATGGTGGAACATCTGATCGAACGGGTAGGACTAACAAAGGATCAGTTAAAAAAATATCCGCACGAACTAAGTGGTGGCCAGGCACAACGGTTATCAATTACCCGAGCATTGTGCTTACAGCCTAAATTCATTATTTGTGATGAGCCAACGTCGATGCTGGATGTATCAGTTCAGGCTCAAATTCTGAAATTATTAAAAGAAATTCATGATGAATTTAACATCACCATGCTTTATATTTCACATGATTTAGAAGTAATTCAATCAATTTGTGATCGTGTAGCCGTGATGGAAACAGGTAAAATCGTCGAAATTGGAAACACAGAAAAAGTTTTTAATATGCCACAACACCACTATACAAAGCAATTACTGCAGTCAGCGCTGTATATTTAAATTTGAGTAGGCGGTGCAGGAATTAATTTAACAGGATTTTATTTAATAATTCATAAAAATTTAACCGTGAAGGTTATACGAATTCAGAAAATGATTTTTTTGAAGCGGTATAATTTTCACGGTTTTTTTATAAATATAAAATTTGAAAAGAGGAAGAAATGAAGAAAAGAGCAGTACAAGTTTAGTAGTATTTTTAATGATTACCATAATCATGTCGGGATGTAGCAGTAAAAACAGCGGTGATAGCGGAACTATTACCAAGAAAAATACCTTGGTTTATGGTGCCGAGTTTGAAGATGAAAAAATTAATCCAATTTTAGATTCCACCTATGAAGATGATTTGCTTTTTAGAGGGTTGATGAAACATGATGAAAATAATGTTCCTCAAAATGATCTGGCCAAAGAGGTCATAGTCAGTTCAGATAATTTGACCTATACCTTTAAAATACGCGATGGCGTTAAATTTCATGATGGTGAAACGTTAACGGCGGCTGATGTAGTATTTACCATTAAAAGTATTATGGAACCCAGTGTTAATTCAAGTCGGGCAACCGATTTTAGGGAAGTTGCCAGCATTGAAAAAGTTGATGATTTAACCGTTAAAATCGTTTTAAAACAAACATTTCCACCACTTTTGGATAAACTGACCGTCGGGATTGTGCCAGAACATGTATTTACCGGAAAAAATATCAATGATTCTGATTTCAATCATAATCCCATTGGTTGCGGTCCTTATAAGTTTGTCAGTTGGACAACCGGAGAGTCTTTAACGATGACCCGATTTGCTGATTTCTATGGTGAACAGGCAAAAATTGAGAATGTCATTTTTAAATTTCTCCCGGACTACAATACCAGAGCAGTACAGTTAGAATCAGGCGAAATTGATTTGGCATTTATCGAACCAAGTCAGGTTGAAAAGATTAAGAGCGGTCAAAACACGGCGGTTCATATTATCGACTCGGCTGACTACCGTTGCATGATGTACAATTTTACCGCGCCCATCCTGCCTTTGCAGGATCCGCTGGAAGTTGATTTAAACCAGGTGCTTCAAGCCCCCAGTTTGAATCATTACTGTGGAACCGATAATCTAGGTCGGGACATTTTTGCCAGAGTGCTTTATGGCGGGATTGTATCCCTATCGATAGCAACGATTGCGACGACGGCAGGGATTACCATCGGGATTATTTATGGCGGCATCAGTGGCTATAACGGGGGGAAAACAGATGCAGTCTTGATGCGTTTTGTTGAGATCCTCTATGCAATTCCCGCCACCATTATTATTCTTTGTTTTCAAATGATGGCACCCAATAAGGTCATTGGTTTAGTGATAATAATGAGTTTAACCAGTTGGATGACCATGGCGCGGGTTATCAGAGGTCGTTTTATGGAATTAAAACAGAAAGAATTTGTGGCGCTTGCCAGAGGGATGAACACGCCGACCTGGAAAATATTATTTAATCACCTTGCCAGAAACAGTGTTTCCAGTATTATCATTGTTTTTACCTTCACCTTTTCAAGTGCCATTATGAATGAAGCGGCTTTGAGTTTTTTAGGGGTTGGGGTACCCCAGGAAATACCGTCTTGGGGAAATATGATTTTTAATGCTCAAAACTATATTCTGACAGGCGTCTGGTGGGCGGCTCTTTTTCCAGGAATCATGATCGTCTTAAGTACTATGTGTGTGAATTATATCAGTGAAGATTTAAAAAATAAATATTTAATATGAGTGAGGGTGTTATGAGTAACGAAAATAGTTTAGAAGTCAAAAATAAAATCAGTACGATCTGGGATAAATGCGGAAGCAGTTATGATAATAGCTATGCCCATGGATTAAAAAGTGAAAAGGAAAAACAGGAATGGCTAAAACTCCTGGATAGTATGATTCCAATTAATCCCAGTAAAATTTTGGATGTTGGAGCAGGAACCGGATTTCTGTCGTTGCTTCTTAGTGAGCTGGGTCATCAATGCAAAGGGATTGATTTATCTGAGGGAATGCTGAGTCGGGCAAAATTAAAGGCTCAGGAGAGCGGTTTTAAAGAGATCGTTTTCGAAATTGGTGATGCTGAAAATCTGAATGAGCCGGATAATAGCTATGATGTTGTTATTAACCGTCATTTGGTTTGGACACTGCCTCATCCCAAGAAAGCGATTGCGGAATGGGTTCGGGTTTTAAAACCCGGAGGGCGTTTGATCATTATCGATGGCGATTGGTTTCATGACAGTTTTAGCAATAAGGCAAAAATTTTTATCGGAACCTGTCTGGTTAGTGTAAAAGAAGGAAAAAATGCCTTTAAAAATGTTGGCAATTATGACGATGAGTTAATCTCAAAGTTGCCTATGATGCATGATAAAAACGCCCGACAATTGGTCAATCTGGTTAGAAATTCGGGGTTAGATATTGAAGTCCGGGATGCAAAATACGTCGAAGAAGCTGAAAAGGAAATAATGAGTCTGGGGTATCGGTTAAAAAATCCATACAAGCGGACCATTATTATTGGAACAAAAATGTGAACAGTGAAAATCTCCTGGAAGTCAAAGGCTTAAGTTTATCGATTGTCGGAGATGAAGATGACCATCAGGTTATCAACAATGTCTGCTTTGATGTAACCAAAGGTAAAATCACCTGTTTAGTAGGCGAAAGTGGCAGTGGAAAAACTATGACGATTGCATCCATTTTGGGTTTAACGCCAGAAAAAGCCTATTTTTCAGACCAGAGTAGCATTCAATTTTCAGGTGAAAGTATTTTTTCAATCTTTCAGGATCCAATGAATTCGTTCAATCAATCGATAAAGATCAGGAAACAACTTTTTAATATGGTGAATGGTTATATGGAGATGACTCAACCAGATTTTGAAAGAAGCATGGAAACGATTTTAAGAAAACTCAATTTTAAAGACCCCCAGAGGGTGCTGGGGCAGTACCCTTTCGAACTCAGTGGCGGGATGCTGCAGCGATTGATGATCGCTTGCGGCATGCTGATTGAACCAACCCTGATCATTGCCGATGAACCGACAACCGCCCTTGACGTCACCATTCAAAAAGAAATTCTAAAAGAGTTCATCACGATTAACCGGGAGCTTAAAACAACGCTATTCGTGGTAACCCATGATTTTGGAGTGGTGGCGGAAATTGCCGATGAAGTGATTGTTATGCAGAAGGGTCGCATCGTCGAGCAGGGTAACGTTTTTGAAATTTTTGACAAGCCCAGAGAAGGCTACACCAAACGATTGATTAAGGCAACCTTTAAGGAGTTAAACCATGCTGATGTTTATTGAAAACCTGACTAAAGAATATAATCGTCAGACCGTGTTAAAAGACCTTAATTTTAGCATTTGTGAGGGCGAAGTTCTGGGATTAGTAGGGGAAAGTGGTTGTGGAAAGAGTACCTTAGCCAAGCTGATCGGTCGATTTGAGAAGCCCAGCAGGGGGAATATTTACTTTAGGAATAAGAATATCTACTCACTGCCAAAAGAAGATTTGAAATCTTTCCGGCGAGGTTGCCAGATGGTTTTTCAGGATAACCTGGCATCCTTGAATCCGGGGATGAAAATCATGTCGAAATTAAAAGAACCCTTGGTTAACAATGCTGATTTGAACACCCGAGAACAAGAAGAAAGAATCAGAAAAGAGCTGGATCGGGTACATCTTAAAGAGGATGTGCTGTCGAGTTTCCGATCAGCATCAGTGGTGGTGAGCGGCAGCGTGTTAATATTTGCCGAGCCTTGCTGATGTCGCCGTCGATCATGATCTGCGATGAAATCACGTCGAGTCTGGATGTCATTACCCAGGAAAAGCTACTTGAATTGCTGAAAAAACTAAATAAAGAACTAAATATGACCATCTTATTTATTTCACACGACATCGAAGCTGTAAAAAGTATCAGCGATCGGGTGATGGTAATGGAGCAAGGTGAAATTGTTGAGATCCTTGATAGCGAAAATAAATTTAATTTTAAGCATCCTTACACGCAAAAGCTGTTTAGTGCTTTGCCAGTTAATCAACCCGGGAAAAGAAAGTTAAACATACCTGCTGATCCTATCAATGAAATTTGTATTTAATGGTTTTTATTTGACAAATTAAATGGATTTAAAGTATAATTCAAATGGTTAGATTTAAAAACGAAGAGGATAACAAATTTATTGTCATGAAGCCAATAAAAAAGCCATGAAGGTTGTGAAAGCAATTTGTATGGCTTTTTTTGATGGCAAAAAGGAGTAAAATGAAAAATAACAGTTTAACTTTAACAGAAGGCGTTATATGGAAAAAATTGTTGTTTTTCGCATTGCCTTTACTGGGAACCAGCCTGATCCAGCAATTATATCATACCGTTGATCTGATCTATGTAGGTAATTTTGTAGGCAAAGAGGCAGCGGCAGCAGTTGGGGCCAGCACTTTGTTTGTCACCTGTCTGGTTGGTTTTTTCTCCGGTATGTCAATTGGTTCAAGTGTGGTAGCGTCCTATGTTTTTGGCACGGGTAATCAGAAAGAGCTAAAAAAAGTTGTTCATACAGCCATTGCATTAGGATTTGTCAGCGGGATTATTATTATGGTGATTGGACTGATCGGCGCACCCTTTTTCTTACAACTGATTAATACGCCGGATGAGATTATGGATTTAGCGGTCATATATATTCGCATTTATTTTCTGAGTATGATCTCGGTAATAACTTACAACATGGGATCTGGCATTATTAGGGCGATGGGAAATTCCCGAACACCAATGAATATTCAATTAATTGGCGGAATCGTCAATGTGATAATGGGTGGGATTTTTGTTATTGTTTTAAAATTTGGAGTCGTGGGAGTTGCCTGGGCAACCTTATTTTCACAGACAATTGCGGCCCTAATGGTGTTACATTATTTAATGAATACTAACAGTGATTTTAAATTGGAACTCAATAAAATCAGAATCGATAAGCAATACTTTTTTAGAATTTTAAAAATTGGTGTGCCCGCTGGTTTTCAGACACTGGTGATAACCATCTCCAATGTTTTTGCTCAATTTCATGTCAATAGTCTGGGTGTCGATTCGATTGCCGCATTTACAGTGTATTTTAAAGTGGAACTGTTAATTTACCTGCCGATTTTGGCGATGGGACAGACGATTACCACCTTTACCAGTCA
Organism: Acetobacterium sp.; assembly: GCF_030652775.1. Classification (GTDB taxonomy): domain Bacteria; phylum Bacillota; class Clostridia; order Eubacteriales; family Eubacteriaceae; genus Acetobacterium. Next base: position 35,406 of record NZ_JAUSPS010000028.1, read on the forward strand.
AAATATCGGTGCGGGCAACTATGACCGGGTCAGAAAAGGAACCAGGGTTTGCCTTATTATAGGAATTGGAATAACCGCTGTGATGAGTTTAGTTTTACTGGTCTTTGGCAGACAGGCCTTTGGTGTGATTAATAATGATCCTTCCGTCGTGGCTTATGGCCTTCAAATTATCCGGATTACCCTGCCCTTTTATTGGATTTACCTGATTCTGGAAGTGTTGGGGGGAACCATCCGAGGTGCCGGCAAGGCGGTCCCACCGATGGCCATTATTCTTACCAATATTTGTGTGTTGAGAACAATTCTTTTATTTGTGATCATGTCGTCTTTCCATGATATTCAGGGAATTGCAATAACTTATCCCATTACCTGGGCTTCAACTGCTCTTTGTATGGCGCTCTATTATTGGCGAGGAAATTGGATGGGAGAAGTTAATTCGTTAAGAGTAGTAAATGCTGAAAGTTGATTCGAAAAGTTGACATATGTAAATAAATGGAAAAACAAACTTGACATTACAACTATATACATGTATACTTTCATCAGTTAAAGATTAAAGTAAATATAAATTCGACTTATGTTTTGAAAGCATAAAAAAGCCATGAAGGTTGTGAAAGCAACTTTCATGGCTTTTTTGTTTCCGATTGACAAGGAGGTTGGCTGAGGGGTATTGATTATTAAGAAGGGTGGAAAATCTGCAACAAAAATAAGAAGAATTACCAACGAATGTCACCAATATTTATAATTCAAACAAAAAAGGAGGGGGATAAATGGAAGTATTACAACGGGTTAAGAATTATTGGACTGAACGTTCAGATACCTTTGGGGTGAATATGTTCAGTGAATCAGAAAAAGAATATGACAAGATCTGGACAGAGATACTTGAAGAAAAGATTGCTTTAAAAAGTGTGGGTCATGTTCTTGACATTGGAACCGGTCCAGGATATTTTGCACTCAATTTAGCTTTAATGGGTTATCAGGTGACTGGAATCGATTTGACTCCAGCGCTGTTAGAGCGAGCGAAAGAACATGCTGTGCGATTGAAGTGTGATGATAAAACACAATTTTTAGAAATGAATGCTCAAAGCCTGGAATTTGAAGATGGTTCGTTTGATGTGGTTGTTACAAGGAATCTGACCTGGACATTACCTAGTGTGGAGGAAGCCTATATTGAATGGAAACGAGTACTTAAACCCGGGGGAAGACTGATCAATTTTGATTCGGATTATGGCGCGGTATCGTTTATCGAACAGAAGAAGCAATTTCCACATAAAGCAATTGATACAAAGAGATCAAAAGAGTGTGACGAAATTAAGGATTGTTTGAGTATCAGCCAGTTGAAGCGACCACAATGGGATATCAATTTTCTGGATTCCATTGGGATGAAGGGAGTTTCAATCGAAGATGATGTCAGAAAACGATTTCCGAAAGAATTGAATTACGAACGCGATGGATGCCCATTATTTTGTATTTGTATGGAAAAATAATCGAACGTTAAAGAGGAGTAAACTTGATGAAAAGAATCAGAATTTTAATTTGTTGTGTGATGATGATGGCAATGTGCGTGTCACTTGGTGCTTGTACTAGCCAGGATAGTGGCGGAACGGGTGAAGCAAAGACGACTTTGACTACGGCCAGATCAAAGGATATTGGTGATCTTAATGGTCATCTATATGCTGGTGATATGGCGGCCCAGGGAATGGTATTTGATACGTTAGTCGAAAACACGGCCGATGGCCCTAAAGCTGCCTTAGCTGAAAGTTGGGATATATCAAAGGATGGGACGGTTTACACGTTTCATCTGCGAAAAGGTGTGAATTTTACGGATGGTCAACCATTTAATGCCGAAGCGGTTAAAGCCAATATCGATGCAGTACAAAGAAATCCTGAAAAACATGCATGGATCAGTTTGAGTAAAAAAATTAAAAGTGTGGATATCGTCGATGACAATACCGTTAATATCGTCTTATCCGAGCCATATTATCCCATCTTAACTGAGTTGGGATTACTGCGACCCTATTGTATGATGTCACCGGCGACATTTATTAATGGTGAAACGAAAGATGGCGTTTCAGCATTTGTTGGAACAGGGCCATATAAATTAACTGAGCATGTACAGAATCAGTATGCTACCTTTGTCAGCAACGATGAGTATTGGGGTGGAGAACCGAAAATAAAGACGGTTACCTTTAAGGTTTTGCCAGCTGGTCAAACAGCACAGCTGGCTTTACAAAATGGCGAAATTGATTTTCTGTACAGTAATTACTCTGATGCAATGTTGGATTCAGAAACATTAAAAAGCATGGGAACAAATAAAGATTATCAGATTGTTTATAGCGAACCATGTGCAACCCGTTTTTTAATGGTCAATGCTTCTAAACCAGAGACCATTATTGCGGATAAAAATATCAAAGAGGCAATATGGTATGGCATCAATAAAGAAGAACTCTCTAGCGAAATTTTGTCTGGGTTGGAAACGCCGGCGGAAACCTTATTTCCTTCAACAGCGCCATACTGTGATGTGAAGCTGAAGGAAAGAACGTTTGATACTGCTAAGGCAAAGAAATTGATTGAAGCATCGGGCTGGAAAATGGAAAGTGGATCGGAATACTATACCAAAAATGGTGAGAAGCTTTCGGTAAGAATTGAATATCGGACCGATGTGGCTGGGGTTAAAGGTATTTGTGAGTACCTCCAAAGTAATTTAAAAGATATCGGGATTGAACTGGTGCTCACTGGTGAAGAGAAAAGTGCATATTATGATCGTAGAAAAACAGGGGATTACGATTTGTTAATCGATGCAACCTGGGGTGTGCCTTATGATCCGCAAAGTACAATGTCAGCATTTTCAGCACCGTCATCGTATTTAACCAGTACCCAAAATCTAGAAAATTCACAAGAAATGTTTGATTGGATTGACCAAGCCCTGGTGTCGACTGATGAGGTCAAGCGACAAGAGCTCTATACAAAAGTACTAAATAAGATTCAGGATGATGCCTGTTTTATTCCATTGACAGATGTACAAGTCATTGCTGTAGCGCCGAAAGATTTAAAGAACATTACGTTTAATCAATCGCAATACGAAATTCCATTTGAAAAAATGTATTTTGAATAGATAATTGATGAGAAGCTGCTTAAGAGAACATAGAACACAAATAAATGATGTTTCTTGGTAGCTTCTTTTTTCCTGAAAAGAGGATAACTATGCGCAACTATATAATCAGGCGGATCCTGACAATTATACCAATGTTTTTTATTATTTCCTTTATTTCGTTTGTGCTTATTAATTTATCACCATCCGATCCAGTCGAAATAATTTTAAGAGCAAACGGGGTACCAGTGGTCACTGAAGAATTAATCGAAGAGACAAAAATTGAATTGGGCTTGGATCAACCTTTTCTGGTTCGTTATGTCAATTGGTTAAACGATGTGATTCATCTGGACTTTGGAAAGTCCTATGTCACCCAACAACCGGTTTTTAAAATGATTTCGCCAGCTTTTGGCTATACCATGCAGTTGGCGCTGGCTAATACGGTGGTGACCATCATGCTGTCAATTTTTCTGGGAATTATCTGTGCTCAATTTGAAGGACGGATGATTGATCGGGGAACCCGAAGTTTTTTATTTATTATATCGGCAATGCCGGCCTTTTGGATTGGAACATTGGCGATCTGGTTTTTTTCGGTAAAATTAAATTTATTGCCCACAAGTGGGGTAGGGTCATGGACCAATTTTGTTTTACCGACAATGGTCATGTCCATTGGGTATTGTGGGTTCTATTTTAGAATGATACGAAATTCAATGCTTGAAAATATGAATGAAAATTATGTGGTTTATGCCAGATCCTGCGGTGTTAAAGAGAAAGTGGTCGTCAAGCATATTTTTAGAAATTCCATCCAGACAGCAGTGGCGGCCTTTTGTATGGCAATACCGGGAATGATGGCCGGAACTGTGGTGATCGAAAACGTTTTTGCCTGGCCGGGATTAGGGCGGCTCTGTGTTTCTTCGATATTTAACCGCGATTTACCGATTATTCAAGCCTATGTTTTAATACTGGCTCTTTCCTATTGTTTGTTTAATATTTTTGGAGACATCGTCACTGCTGTTTTAAATCCTAAATTGAGGAAGGCGTAATGATGAATGTTTGGAGTAAGATAAAAAAAGATCGGATTGCAGTAAGCTGTCTGGCAATCATTCTGATGATTATAATTGTTGGTATTTTTGCAAATTTTTTTGCCCCTAATGATCCGCTGGAGATCAATGCAACCTTGAAATTTGATGGTCCCTCATGGGAATATCCATTGGGAAATGATCAGCTGGGACGTTGCATGCTGTCCCGTTTAATTTTTGGAATTCGTACCAGTGTATTGTTTGTTCTGGTAGCGATGTTTGCGACCATTTCGATTGGTACTATTTTAGGGATTATTGCCGGTTATTTTAAGGGTAAGGTTGATGAAGTGATTATGCGGGTCTGTGATATTGTTTTATCTTTTCCCAGTGAAGTCATGACCTTAGCCATTGTGGGAATGTTTGGGACCGGCTTAAAAAATATTTTGTTGGCCTGTATCTTGATGAAATGGGCTTGGTTTGCCCGGGTATTTCGATCAGCCGTGATGAAGTATACAGATAAGAACTATGTTATGTTTTCCAAGGCCTCAGGCTGTAAAACCGGCCATATTCTACGAAAGCATATTTTACCGGCAATTTTTCCCGAAATTGCCGTCATGGCGAGCAATAATATCAGCTCCCAGATATTAATGGTATCGGGATTATCGTTCCTGGGACTGGGGGTTCAGGCTCCGACACCTGAATGGGGCATGATGCTAAGTGAAGCAAAGGATGCGATGCTGATCCATCCCTATCAGATGCTTCCCTCGGGAATTGCTATTATGGTGATGGCGGTTTCGTTTTCTTTTTTAGGGGATTCAATCAGAGACGCAATGGATGTCAAGCATGAGGGGTACGCACTGAAGAAAAATCGGTTCAAAAGGAAGAGGTTGGCCGCATGAGCAGCAGTATAAAAATTTCAAATCTTAAAATCTGGGATGATCGTGACGACGATGTGATTATTAAAGATCTTAGCTTTGAAGTGAAAAAAAACAGATGCCTGGCTATTGTTGGGGAAAGTGGTAGCGGCAAATCGATGACTGTCAAGGGAATTACCGGTATCCATAAACCATGGATCGAATGCACCGGTTGTATCGCCTTTGACGGTGAGAATCTGCTGGAGTTGGGTCAGGAAAGTATGCAAAAAATCAGAGGCCGAAAAATATTTATGATTTTTCAAGACGGCATGACCGCTTTTGATCCGTCTTGTATGATTCGGGTTGGATTAAGAGAAACACTTGCTGAAAAGCTTGATTTAAAAAAAGAAGCCGCGGATCATTGTATGATCTCGGCCATGAATCGTGTCATGTTAAATAACCCCGAAGAAATTCTTCAAAAGTATCCCCATCAATTGTCGGGGGGAATGCTGCAGCGGATTATGATTGCCCTGGCGTTGGCACTGGAGCCCGAATTAATCATTGCCGATGAACCGACAACCGCTCTGGATACCATTACCCAATATGAAGTTGTTGACCAATTTATTAAATTACGGAAAGAAATAGGAACAACAATGATTTTTATTTCTCATGATTTGGGCGTGGTTCGTCAAATAGCGGATGATGTTCTGGTTATGAAAGATGGAGAAAAGGTGGAGGAAGGTCCAATTGAGGAAATATTTACTAAACCTCAGCATCCTTATACTCAGTATTTAGTAAGTACCAGAGCGGCATTAGGAACAAACTTTAAAAGAATTATGGAGGAAACAGGTGATGTTGGCAGTGAAGAATGTGAAAAAGTCCTATCAACAGGGCGGGGTTTTATCCATGAAGCGGAAGATGATTCTCAAGGATGTGAGCTTTCAAATGAACAAGGGAGAATGCCTTGGTATCATTGGCGAAAGTGGAAGTGGAAAATCGACACTTGGAAGACTGGTTCTTGGGATTGAGAAGCCTGATAGCGGCGAAATCCTGTATATGGGCAAAAATGTCAATAATCCCAATACCCGGCTGGGGCATATGAGTACCGTTTTTCAGGATTACAGTTCATCAATCAATCCCAACGCCTGTGTTTTTGAAGCCATTGCAGAACCGATGATGGTGATCGATAGAAAATATAATCACAAACGATACGAAGAGAAAATAATTCAATTATTGGAAGATGTTGGATTAAATCGATCATACCTGAAAAAATATCCCCACGAATTATCCGGTGGGGAGGCCCAGCGTGTTTGTATTGCAAGAGCTATTTCGACTGAGCCCCAATTCCTGCTTTTAGATGAAGCAATCAGCTCGCTGGATGTCTCCATACAAACCCAGATTCTCAACCTTTTTTTAAAACTTAAAGAAAAATATAAGATGAGCTACCTGTTCATTACCCATGATATTCAGGCGGCGGTTTATATCTGTGATCGGATTATTTTTTTTAATGACGGAAAAATAATCGAAGAGACGGCGGTAAATAATATCGGAAGAGTGAAAGACCCTTATTCAAGAAGTTTATTAGCGGCGGTTATTCCCTTTTAAAGAATAATCGAATGAAAAAGTTTTCAAAATTTTGCAGCAGCCCTTATAAACAATCAAACACATCAGGAGGATAAACATATGAATAATTATGAAACAACAGTGAAACGATGGTCTGAATCAGCTGAGAATTTTAACAAATCGATTCAAAGTCAACTATTTGATGAAAACAGTGTTACCGTTTGGACAAATTTAATCAAAGAGAATGCCCTTCAAAAAGAAGCTATAACCGTCTTGGATATTGGTACCGGCCCCGGCTTTTTTGCCATTATTCTGGCAAAAATAGGTTATCAGGTTACTGGCATTGACTGCACCCCAGAAATGATTGAAAGTGCAGTAAAAAATGCCGAACAGCAAGGGGTGAAACCTGAGCTTAAAATCATGGATAGTCATGTCTTGGATTTTGAAGATAACACCTTTGACTTGATCGTTAATCGAAATGTTACCTGGACACTTTATGAACCAGAGAAAGCATATAAAGAATGGAAACGAGTACTGAAACCAGGTGGGAAGTTGTTGATTTTTGATGCGAATTGGTATATGAGCCATTTTGATCCGTTAGCTGGACGAGAAATGACCGAAGGGATGCGGGAATATCGGGAAAAATATGGTGAGCTTCCCGAAAAGTTTTCAATGAATGTAGTTGAAGATTATTGGCTGAAATTGCCGATGGTCGGGGTACAGCGGCCGCAATGGGATAAAGCAGCGCTATGGAAGCTGGGCTTTCAAAATCTGGTTTTTGACACCAATCTTTCCGAACGCGTTTCACTAACGGATATGGATCGGATGCTCTATGGTTGCACACCTATGTTTATGATCTCAGCAACCAAGGCCACAAAAGCAGAAGAGGAAGAGGCTTTTAATCGGGTCTATTGGGATGGTGCCGCCATCAATTGGGGTTCCAATTGTCTGAGAGACCATCACTCCTTCAAAAAAAATGCCTACCTTGAGCTTCTGGAGCCTCATTTTGAGGAAGAAAAGAAATATAAAATACTGGATATCGGGACGGGAAGCGGCTTTATGGCAACCTTACTGGCAGAAAAAGGATATCAGTTAACAGGGGTGGATTTTTCTGAAAAGATGCTGGGCGAAGCCGCCTATTGTGCTCAGGAACTGGGGGTGCAGGTTGAGTTTGTTCAGGCAAAAGCGGATCATCTGCCGTTTGATGACAACAGCTTTGATGGGATTATCTGCCGAAATGTGACATGGCTGATGAAGGATCCCCAGGAGGCCTTTTCTGAATGGAACCGGGTACTGAAAAAGAATGGAAAACTGATCTATATCGATGGTAATTGGAATTTATATCAATATGATGAAGAAGAGAAACAACGGTTTATAAAGAATCGAGAGGAACTGGAAGCACTCGGAGAGAAAAAGCTCTATGGTTATGGACACAGCAGTACGGTGTTGATTGACAAACTTTCTGCTAATCTGCCCTTTTCAAAGCTGAGAAGACCGGCTTGGGATCAGGAAAACTTGTCGCAATTTGGCTTTAATGTTTTGGAAATAGAAGAAAACATTTCTCAGAAAGTTTTGACCGAAATAGAACAAAAGCGGGAAGCAACAACCCCAATGTTTATGGTTGTTGCGCAGAAAAAGTGAAGAACCCACCAACCACAAAAGGAGTGAATCATATTGGAAGCTTATAATCGGTTACTGCACTACATAACACTAATCCGTAGAGAAGTTTTTAACAAAGTCATGATTTCGATCGCAATCAGCGCAACCTATATTATTCAGGCGATTACCATGGCAGCAGTTGTTTCAGCGGTATTTATCGGTGTTGATCTTAGGCAGATTTTACCTTATCTTGGTATCGCCCTGCTGATGGTGATCCTGCGGGGGATTTTTTCCCGGATTAGGGAATGCTATTCCAAGGTGATGGCAATAGCAGTAAAGAATAAAATCAGAACCATGATTTTTGACAAAATTTTGCATTTAGGTCCAGGCTATTTAAATGATAAGCGAAGCGGAAAGGTGCAATCGCTGGTGTTGGACGGCATTGAATCATTGGAGCCTTTTTTGATTGACTATGTTCCCCAAATTATCAGCATTGGGATTTCTGGGCTTGCCATTGGTATTTATCTGGCTACATTGGATACGGTAACTGGGCTTGTGATCATTGCCGCAATGCTATTGTGTGTGGCAGTGCCTTATTTTACGCTTCCGCTGGTCAGAGAACGGTTTGTTGCTTATTGGCAGGCTTATGCAGAATTGAATGCTCAATATGTCGATGCAATCCAAGGGATGACGACGCTAAAAGCCTTTCATGCCAGCAAAATAAAAGGAACAGAGCTGGAAGCCAATGCCACGACTTTTTATCATGAGCAGCTTAACAGCACGACCTTCTCACTGATTGACTCTAGCTTGATGACCCTGCTTACGTCCATCGCATCCACCATTACGGTAGCCATTGCGGCCTATCGAACCGGTATTGGCATCATCCCAGTGGCGTCCGTTTCAGCATTTTTATTTTTGGCGGTAGAGTGTGCCCGACCCATGGTGGATTTAAATAATTACTGGCATAACAGTTTTTTAGGCTTATCGGTGGCAAAAGAACTATTTGAAATTGTCGATGAAGAACTGACAATTGTTAATATCGACAACGCTAATAAAACAAATTTGGATGAAGGTTTACCGGGAATTGAATTCAAGGATGTCAGTTTTTCCTATCGTAAGGATGCACAAGATGCGGTATCAAATATCTCATTCACCATTCAACCCGGAGAAACAGTGGCTTTTGTAGGGAAATCAGGTTCGGGCAAATCGACGATCGCCAATCTGCTGCTCCGTTTTTACGATATGGATGTTGGTACCATTAAAATTAGTGAGATGGACATCCGGGAGTATGATCTTAATTATCTGCTGCGAAATATTGGGGTTGTTTTTCAGGACACCTATTTATTTCATGGTACCATCGCTGAGAGTATTGCAATGGCCAAACCACAAGCGGCAGAAAAAGAGCTTAAAAAGGCTGCCCAGGCGGCAGGAGCCCATGAGTTTATCATGAACATGCCGGATGGTTACCAGAGTATGATTGGCGAACGAGGGGCAACACTATCCGGCGGCGAATGTCAGCGGCTGGCCATCACCAGAGCCATTCTAAAAGATGCACCACTGCTAATTCTTGATGAAGCCACATCCAGTGTTGATGCGAAAAATGAAAAGCTGATCCAAAAAACACTGGAGTCCCTGACTCAAAATAGAACCACCATTATTATTGCCCATCGACTTTCGACGATTCAAAATGCGGATAAGATTTTTGTTTTATCGGAGGGACGACTTGTGGAACAAGGAAATCATGAAGCGTTATTAAAACTAAATGGTGTCTATTCAGGCTTGATCAATGCTCAAATAAGGGGGGAAGCCTGTGGTTGAGAAAAATAAAAATTATCGTTGGAAGAATATTTTTATGCTCGTTTCCAGTATGCGAGTCTATGCCCTGGAAATGATCCTAACCATTCTGGCCGGACTAAGCAAGCATCTTGTTACCATTGGAACATCCCTGATTGTTGCCTATATGGTTGGTCTGGCAATGGAAGGGCAGCTTGAAGATCAATTTACAAGCCTTTTTATGTTACTGTGTCTTGGTATTGTATTACGGGCCGTGATGTTTTATGGTGAAATGTGGTTTGGCCATGATGTTGCATACCGGGTGCTCAAAGATTTCAGAGTACGTTTGTATGACCGGATTGACAAAATATCGCCAGCTTATTTGATCAGCCAGCGTTCGGGACAAATTGGTTCCACTTTAATGAGCGATGTCGAGCTGCTGGAATGGTTTCTGGCTCATACCTTGGGTTCCTATATTGTCGCGGCGGGTGTAACGATGATCATCCTGGTTGTTCTGGTACAGATAAACATTTTACTGGCTGGTTTAATGCTGATTTTTGTGGTGCTAACCGTCTGGACCTCTTTCTTTATGCGAAATAAAGCCGACGAGCAGGGAAAAGCGGTTCGGGAGCGACTTTCCGATGCCAATGCAATCACCGTCGAAGGCATTCAGGGATTGCGGGAACTATTGACCCTTAACTATCTGGAACCTTATAAAGAGAAGAACAAAGTAGAAATGAAAAAGCTTTATGACGCTCAAATTATCTACGGTAAACGTCTTGGCACTGAGAGTATGTTAATGCAGATTTTTGTCGGTACTTTTACGGTTATCGTAATGGGGGTAACAGCCCTGCTTGTACAAGGCGGTTCGCTGGCGTTTTCCTACTATCCGGTTGTGGTTATGTTATCGGCGCTACTTTTTAATCCGATCATTGAAATATGTGGTGTTTCCCGGAACTTTGGCCTGATTTTTGCGGCCGCAAACCGAGTGGGGCAGGTTTTAAATACCGAGCCGATGGTAAAAGACGATGGCCAGACGGTTAATATTCATATTATGGAATGTTCGATTAAGTTTGACCAGGTAACATTCCGTTATCATGAAGATTTAGAGGATACCCTCCAAGGGGTATCATTTGATATAAAAGAAGGCGAAACAGTCGCTTTGGTCGGGCCGTCAGGAGCCGGCAAGACGACTTGTTGCAATCTTCTTTTACGCTACTGGGATGTCCAGAAAGGAAGCCTTTCGATTGGTGGAATCGATATTCGGGATATTGCTCAGGATAGTCTTCAGGATATGGTTTCAGCAGTGCTTCAGGATGTTTATCTATTTCATACATCAGTGAGGGAGAATATCCGGTTAGGTAAGCCGGATGCCACCGATGAGGAGATTGAAAATGCCGCCAAGATAGCCTATGCCCATGAGTTTATCATGGGATTACCAAATGGATATGACACCACTACTGGGGAGCGCGGATTTCGGCTTTCAGGAGGACAACGCCAGCGGATTGCTATTGCCAGAGCAGTTTTAAAAAATACTCCGATTCTGATTCTGGATGAAGCGGTATCAAGTCTGGATACAGAAAATGAGCAATTTATTCAAAAAGCCCTCAAAGATCAGGCTGGAAAAAGAACGACCATTGTCGTGGCCCATCGTTTATCGACGATTATGGCTGCAGATAAACTGGTTGTGATAAACAATGGTAGGGTCGTACAGGTTGGCAATCATCATGAGCTGATTGAAAAAGATGGATTCTATAAGGAGTTAGTGGCATATCAGTTTGATAAGGGTTAAAAAAGCGAGAACAATGAGCTAAACTCCAAAAGTGATAAAAAGTAAGCGTAATACAAGGGGGTATTTCATGGAAAACAATATGGGCAAGTACTGGACACAGGCTGCTGACAATTACGGAAAGATTATTGATGATGAATTAAGCAGCTTCAGACCAGAGGCATGGAAATCGATTATTTTAGGAGAAGTAGCAACGACAAATCAATTAAAAATTCTTGATGTCGGCACCGGACCGGGGTTTTTCTCGATTATCTTGAGTCAGGCCGATCATGAAGTAACCGGTATTGACTGTTCCGAAGGGATGCTGGAGATTGCTAAAAAGAATGCCAAAAAGCACGGGGTCTGGCCGGTTCTAAAAATGATGGACAGTCATACATTGACCTTTGAGGATAATTCCTTTGATCTGATTCTTAGCAGGAACGTTACCTGGACACTCAAAAATCCAACCGCGGTTTATGATTCCTGGCACCAGATTTTAAAACCCGGCGGAAAACTGCTGATCTTTGATGCCAATTGGCATCATCATTATTTTGATGAGGCTCTCATGGAAGAGGTAAAAGAACGGGAACAGCGGTGTTTAGAGATCTTTGGGTCAACCTTTTCAGATGCTAAAAGTCAGGAAGAACAGATTAACATCGAGCTTTTACCATTAAGTAAGGTGATGCGACCGGATTGGGATATCAATGCGCTTAAAAGTTGTGGCTTTATTGGCGTTGACTATATTCGGGATATAACCGAAAAGGTTTGGGATGCCAAAGAAAAGATGCTGTTTGGTGCGTCACCGATGTTTATGATTTCAGCGGTAAAGGAATAGCGGACAAAATTCAATACTGAAGAGTTACTGCAGTTACTGTTGTTAACAGGCATTTACGTATTTTTTACAACAAAGTGAAACTAATAAATGAAAAAAGGGTTAAGGACAAGCATTGAACAAATTATGACAATTAAAATATGAGAAAGAGGGATTGATATGTTTAGGAAAGCAATTTCTATTTTAATGATAATGGTACTGAGTCTTACTTTATGTACGGCTTGCAGTGGAACTCAGACCGAAAAGGATGTATCTAAGAGCGAAACAGTCGAAGTGACGGATTTAGCAGGCAGAGTGATCGAACTGGAACTGCCTGTTAAAACAGCGGTAATCAATTGGTCCGGTTCTGGCGGTGCTTTTATGACCATGTCGGCTTTGTTAGGTGAAGATGTCGCGGACCATATTGTTGGATGGGGAAATTCCCTTCAAGTAAATCGCAATGATATGTATCAGGCTTATGTATCAAAAGTACCGGATCTGGCAAACATACCAAATGTCGGGAGTGTGGATACGGATGATTTTAACATTGAAAAAGTCATTCAACTGAATCCCGACGTGTGTATCTTTGCACTAGGAACAAAGACTGCTGCAGAGGCAAGTGCACAGGGAAAATTGGAAGAAGCTGGCATACCGGTCGTCTATATTGACTATCATGCCGAGACTGTTGAAAATCATGAAAAATCAACCCTGCTTCTTGGTCAGATTTTTGGAGAAGAGGCAAGAGCTCAGGAAATTACCGACTATTGTCTGGATAAACGAAAGGTTGTTGAAGAACGGGTCGCCAAGATAACCAGCGAAAAAGCGGATGTTTATGTTGAATGTGGATCTACAGGTGTCGGTGAGTATGGCAATACCTATCCCAGTACAACCATGTGGGGGAGCATGGTTACCATTGCTGGTGGTAATAACATTGCTGAAGGCAGTGTTTCAAAAGCGACCCCTATTAGTCCGGAGTATTTGTTGAGTAAGAATACTGATGTTATTTTTCTGACCGGTTCTTACTGGCCTAAAACTGAAAGCTCTTTACGCATGGGCTATGAGTCAAATGAGACAACACTACAAAAACAATTGACAGAATATACCCAAAGAACTGGCTGGAGCGAACTGAATGCCGTTAAAGACAAGAAGGTTTTTGCGATTCATCACGGATTAGCCAGAGAAATCTACGACTTCGCCGCCTTTGAATTTATTGCAAAATCTCTTTATCCAGATGAATTTAAGGATATAGATCCTTACGCGGATCTCCAGGAGTATTATGAAAAATTCCTGCCATATGATTTATCCGGAGTATGGATGACACAATGGCAGTAACCAATTTAAATGCTTCCATTAAAAGAAAAGAAAGTAATTATTCCTACAAAGAAGAGGCTAAAAAAAAATCAGGAGCGCTTTTATTTATCTTTCTTTTATGTTGTATCAGTTTTTTTGCCGACATTATTCTGGGACCGGCATGGCTGAGTATTGGCGAAACATTTCAGGCTTTGTTTCATTTAGGTAATGTTGAGAGCACGACAATGATTATCGTTTGGGATTACCGACTACCAACGGCATTGATGGCGATTGGTGTGGGTGCGTCCTTAAGCTTTGCCGGAGCCGTGATGCAGACGATCCTAAATAATCCCCTGGCCAGCCCATATACCCTTGGGGTTTCGGCGGGAGCAGGGTTTGGCGCCGCGATGGCGATTGTAACCGGCGCATCAGCGTTATCTTTCGTTGGGATTTATACGGTTCCGCTGTTTTCTTTTGTTTTTGCAGGGATCACCTGCTTTTCGATTTACGGATTTGGAAAATATACCAAAATGAAACCCCAGACAATGATCCTGGCAGGGATTGGTTTATCTTTTCTATTTCAGGCACTGCAATCAATGATGCAGTATATGGCAACACCGGAAGAAAGTCAAAACATTGTTTTTTGGTTATTTGGCAGCTTATCCCGATCAAATTGGTTTACTGTGGGACTGATTTTTCTTATATTGGCTCTGGTCATACCATTAACACTCAAAGATGCCTGGAAGCTGACGGCGCTTAAACTGGGAGATGAAAAAGCGACCGGTTTAGGGGTGGATGTTGAAAAACTGCGAATTAAATGTTTTGCTTTGATATCTATTATTACGGGTATAGCCGTGTGTTTTGTGGGAACGATTGGTTTTATTGGCCTGGTTGGACCACACATGGCCAGGCTGTTAATTGGTGAAGATCAACGTTTTTTTATTCCGTTATCATCATTATGTGGGGCATTGGTGTTGTCGGTAGCCTCCGTCTTGAGTAAATTGATTGTCCCGGGATTTATTTTTCCAATTGGGATTATCACCTCACTTATTGGGGTGCCGTTTTTCTTTTCGTTAGTATTATCAAAAAGAACGAGGTTGATCAATGATTGAAGTAAAAGATTTAAGCTTTGCCTATGGCAAAACAACGATCCTTAAGGATGTCAATTTTATCGCGAAACCTAAAGAAATCACAGCAATTATTGGCGCGAATGGGATTGGAAAATCGACACTGCTTAAAAATATCTGTGGGATTTTAAAAAATGATGGGGAAATTTTTTATTCTGGCAAAAATCGCAGTCAGTATTCACCCAATGAATTCACCAAAAGAATTAGTTATTTATCTCAGGACAGCGGTTGCGAGGCTGACTTGAATGTGTTTGAAGTCGTGCTTTTGGGCAGAATCGGAAATCTGAATTATCGGGTTTCGGATGAGGAGATAGAAAAAG
>NZ_JAUSPS010000030.1 GCF_030652775.1 Acetobacterium sp.
AACTACTGGTTCTGTAACTACTGGTTCTGTAACTACTGGTTCTGTAACTACTGGTTCTGTAACTACTGGTTCTGTAACTACTGGTTCTGTAACTACTGGTGGTGTTACTACTGGCGTTTTCGGATGTTTAACCTTTGCAAATACTCCATTTACAGGCATAACACTAAATAACACAAATAATGTGACTAAAAAAACAGATATTTTTTTCATGATGGTATTCCTTTCGGTAGCTGGCTGCCATTTTACAGGCCCTTAGCTTTGCGTCCCAACTTTTCAATTGGTTTGCCATTTCGTTGAATAACGATGAATTGCAAATAAAAAACTCCCCGTTCGGTAACTGGCTGCCATTTTACAGGCCCTCTAGCTTTGCGTCCCTATTTTTCAACAGGTTTGCCTTTATCGTTGGAAAGTTATTCCACGATAGATATTAAATTGGGTTCTTTAACATTGTTTTAGTATGATACCTTCCTTTCGGTAGCTGGCTGCCATTTTACAGGCCCTCTAACTTTGCGTCTCTGACTTTCACCAGATTTGCTTTTATCGTAGAAAACAAATCAACACATGAACTACTCAGCGAGCAGTAACTAATTGACTAACAAAGTTCTTTCCTTAAACAGTATGCCTTTGAACAGAATTATTATTGTCAAAATTACTTTTAATAGATAAATATTCGAATATTAAGTTATTTAATTTTCTTATAGTCACTGTATCACACATCCATAATTTAGTCAATACATTTTCACATTTTTTATAACATTTCATAACTACCCTTCATGGATACAGGATATTGATATTGTTAAGTATTCTTATCAATATCTTGTATGTGATTTTATGGATTGTTAGTCTTGACACGCAAATCACTTTCTCTCATTCGATATTTAGAACCCTTTAAGCCCCTAGCACGAGAATATTTCCAGTTTTGGAAAATGGTCACAAAAGCGGTATTGCATAGCCGATCGCAATGAATTCCTTTATCAGTCATAGAAATAACTAATCCCTGCCATCAATTAGGTCATATTCTGTTAGCAGTGCTTTAATCTCCTTCCTGGAATTAAACATCATCACATCAATGATCGATAAATTCGGAACAAATTTATTGTTATATTGCCGATACTTAAGCGTTTCTCTTGTTTTTATGAACTTTAAGAGTATATTGTTATTTTTAAATTTTTTTGCTGAATATAAATCCATTCCACCGATCAGGTTAATATATCGATCCGCTTTCAATTCTTTGCATACATAAATTACTGATTCCTGATACTCCATTTCAGGTGATAGATTAAGTGACGACTCTACAATAATTTCCGTTTTTATATCCAGATAAAAACAAATTTCTTTGATACTATTATGTAAATACTCAGCTACATTATAATTTTCAAAACGCATTATCTTTTCAATAAGGGGATAGATGTTTGTGAACTCTGGTGCCTTTCGATAAGAATTCACTATTTTGTTCAGAAATGTGATCCTCCGCTTTGAGCCAGCTTGATTTTCAAAACTCCGTTCATATATTTTCAGATACGTACTATCTCGATTTAGTGGTAATGTGATCATTGACGGTTCTCCATTTAATAATATCCGGTTTCTGTTTATCCATCCTTTTTTTATAAACTGCACATCATCCGCTATAACAAAATAATCTGAACAATTAATCATTTGATAGTATCCAATGTAGGGGAATAAATAAGGTTGCATTATTGAAATATCCATTCTGATTCCTCACTTTTTAATCCTGACCGCACTTTTTAATATTTTTCCGATAATTATCTTATTTACGCTTCTTTCTATTATCGAACAACTCTTTCGCCGTTATCATTAAGTAAGATAAGCATTCAAAATTTAATATTTTTGCCATTCCAAAATAGATTAAGACTCCAACACATACCTGAATTGTCAATGTTAATCCGGGATTCATATTAAACCATGAAAAACAATAGATAATCGCCCCCATTGCCAGGGACAATAAAAGCGACGGCATTACATCCTTCAACTGTTGTATGTAACTGTAATTTAACAACTTTTTATTGGGATAGGCATTAATAAATGAACACGCAACGCTGCTTAAAAACATCCCGGCGGCAATGGCATAGATGCCATAATATAGCGATATTCCCAGTATTGCAAGACTAACGATATTTTTAACAATTTCCAGCTTTAAAAATATATCACTGCGTCCTAAGGCATTAATTGCCTGAAGATTTGCTGTGTGTATTGGCCATAAGGCAACCGCTGCACAGGAAATCTGCAAAAATGGAACGCTGGGCAGCCATTTATCAGTCAATAGAATTTTAACAAGGGGCTCTGCTACTACAGCCAGTCCAACCATCATCGGAAAGATAAAAAAAGCACTGGTCACAATCGCTCTTCTGACCATTTCCTTGACACGGTGTAGGTTATCTTGTTTGAGCGCCAGAGCCGGAAATATAACCGACTGAATTGATCCGTTAATATTTGAAACAATCAGTGATGGAAATTGCTGCCCACGGTTAAAATAACCCAACATCGCCGGATTGTAAATTTTTGCTATAAATAAGCTCTGGATATTGTTATATAGCATATTAATGAGTGCCGAAACTAATAGTTTCCAACCAAATGAAAAAAGACCTTTCAAACTTTCTAAGGAAAAAAGATAACCTGGCCGCCACCTTACTGTAAACCACAGAATCGATGCCACCATCAATTGATTTGTTAGCTGTTGGGCTACCAGTGCCCATGCACCAAACCCATTGTAAGCCATCGCAATACCGACGATTCCTGAAACCACAACCGCACCCAGACTACTGTAAAACAATTTTCTGAACTCCAGATTTCTAGCGATAACGGCATTTTGAATTGAATTCAAACCGCCTAAAAACAATGTTATCGACAAGACTCGAAGCAACGGTATGAGCATTGTATTTTCAAAAAATTCGGCAATCAGTGGTGCCGAAACAAACAAGATCGTATAGAATAACCCAGCTACCACTAAACTTAAAAAAAACACGGATGAAAAATCAGTTTCATTTACATCCTTCTTTTGGATAAGTGCTGTATTAAATCCATATTGAACAAACACATTGGCAAATGAGATAAAAATTGCAATTATGGCAATTGTGCCATATTCTTCTGGTAATATGAGGCGTGCCAGAGCAATTTGAACAATAAATTGTATTCCCTGAGTTCCTAGTCGCTCCATAAATTTCCAGAACAAAGATGAAATCACTTTAGATTTTATTTGCTTATCGTCCATAATCCTTCTTCCAGGTTCAATTATTTGGTATTCTTATTCTTAGGCACAAGCTTATTGATCGTTTGATCTCTTACAATACTAATAAAACCCTTGAAATCTTCAGGCATATATTTAATAATAAAGAACTTAAAAGCAAACAGATACATCAAGCCGACTGCTAAAGTCATTACAATCAGTCTGACCAGAGCATAGGGTAAAGTTGCTACAGGACTACTTATCAGAAAGCTGATGCCCCCAATGACTGCACTGACAAGAATTATCGGGGTTAAATACCCTAATAATTCTCTCATTTTCAATTCAACCAAATGCCCAATCAGCAACGTCATAATAAAATAGTTGATGATAATTGCAATTGTTGTTGTCACTGCAACCCCGACGATTCCCCATTCTTTACCAATATATGCCCCCCCAATAACCAGTGATGCATACACAATTTGTACCCATAGCCGTTTATAGACCGCTCCCAACGAACGTACCAGAGCGTCCCCAATTTTATATGCCATTCTAAAAAATAAGCTGATAATCAGTATTTTAAAGGGGAGGATGGTTTCAACCCATTTCGAACCCAAAACCACTTGAACTAAATCAGACCCCATCGTTAATGATATAATCGTAATTGGAAAAGCCAGAATTGCAATCAATGCTGTTAAATTCATTACGACATAGCGGATTTTTTCATGTTCATCCTGATACATGGCCAAAAGTGGAAACAAAACCCGTTCCATCACTGTGGCAATCAGATTTGTGGGTACCAGTAACAATTGATAGGCTCGATTATAAAATCCTAAAGCTGCACTTCCAAGCGTTTGACTCACGACAAAATAATCCCCCTGATTGGCAATATTATTAAATACCTTCGAAAGTGCGTATCCGGTTCCAAAATTAAGCAGTTCTTTTGCCGATCCTTTTTCAATTTTTAATTTAAATTTGATGGGCTTATTGACTATTGACAGTACCGTTTGTATCACAACGCTGATAATCTGGGCAAACACAAGCGACCATGCACCAAATCCATTAAAGGCAAGTATGATTGCAACGGCTCCATTCACAACAGCCGCCACCGTATTTATGATGCTGATGACTTTAAATCGCATTTCTTTTTGAAGCAATGCTTCTGACACCCCTGAAATGCTATGAACAACAAATACGATCGAAAGAACCCGCAACATAGTAATATTATCTGATCCGACAATCCCGGCGATAAAGGATGCAAAAATGAAGATGGTCACATAAATAATGAGGCCCAGTATTAAGTTTAGGGTATTCCCTGTTGCGATATAGTCGTCTGACAACTGTTTTTTCTGGACGATGGCGCTTCCCACTCCCATCATCCAGAATATTTCTGCAAAACTGATGATGATCTGAATCGTTGCGACCTGACCAAATTCTTTTGGTAGTAATAATCTTGACAAAATCATTGTGATCAACAACCTGATCACAACACTCGCCAATCCCATGATTGTCATCCAGTAAACGCCTAAAAAGGCCTTATCTTTGTTGGATTCCTTCATCCCCTGTTACCCGCTTTCACTTAGCAATTCCCACTAATTAAAAAGTTCATCTTCTTTTAATACAACAATATTTTCTCAAGCAATTATAAACGAATCATTTTCCTTGCTAAAATTTCGTTCTACCGTTGATTAGCGTACAGAATTGCCTTGTTTATAATCGTGTCTCGATTATAGAGCAAATACGATCAACCTGTTTCAACTCTAAATCAGCGTAAAGTGGCAAAGTCAAAACCCGATCAGCAATATATTTTGCTATTGGGGTAAGATTGGAATTAAATCGATTGGCATAGCACTGATAGTCAGTCGTAAGTGGATAAAAGTATTTTCTGGGAATAATATTATTGAGTTCCAGCTCATCGAAAACACAATCCCGTAAATTAACTTCTCCACTGAATACTACCGGTAAGTAAGCATAGTTACTTTTAACACCAACTTGTGGTTTGACTAACTTAATCCCTTTGACATTCCCCAAATTCTCTTTGTACCGTTTAACTACTTGCTGACGCTTGATAATTTCTGTATCGATATGACGGAGATTACAAATTCCCATTGCTGCCTGAAACTCATTCATCTTTGCATTACCACCGACAAACTCCACTGACTCCGGTCCAGTAATCCCGAAATTTTTGAGAAAGTAGAGGACTTTTTTCAGTTCCCTATTATTGTAGGTAACGGCACCACCTTCGATGGTATTAAAAACCTTTGTAGCATGAAAACTAAAGCTTGACGCATCACCAAAATTACCGATGCCGATACTGTTTACCGTTACTCCAAACGCATGGGCTGCATCATAGATCACCTTCAAATTATATTTTTGAGCAATCTTTTCGATAGTTTCTATATCACATACGTTTCCATACAGATGAACGGGAACAATTGCACAGGTTTTTTCGGTAATTAAACTTTCAATTTTTCCTACATCGATATTATAATCGTCCTCATTGATATCACAAAATACTGGGTCTAGACCATTTCTGACGATCGCATGGGTGGTTGACGCAAAGGTAAAAGGAGTCGTAATCACCTCTCCCTGGAGATCGAAGGCGGCAATAGCGCATTCAAGCGCAAGGTGACCGTTTGCTAGTAGTGTAACCATTTCTACATTCAAATAGTTTCTTAAACATTTTGCGAATTCCTTATGTTTTACGCCCATATTTGTCAGCCAGTGCGTGTCCCAAAGCTCTTTTATTTCCGCCACAAACTCTTCGAATTCTGGCATCGATGACCGTGTTACGTTGATTTGGTCTTTCATGTCAAGTCTCCTTTCACTTCGTAGTCAAACCATCCCGATGATTTAGCACAGCTTGTATCAAATCCCAGTTTTCAAACAAAGCACTCCAATTCGCAATCATTTTAGGAACCTCCTTGCTTTATCCAGAATCTAAGAAACTCATCTCGTGAAATAACAATAGCGCCTATACTTTTATATGCTCTATCGGCAAATTTCACACTCCATAATGGCGAAGTTCATTTCTAATAATCTACTTGATAATCCGACATATCAGTTCACTTCAGTTTATACTTTTTCCGCAGCTTTTTATAGCCTCTTACTGACCGTGGAAAGTACTGTTTAATCAATATCTTGGTTTTTTCCCTTTTTTTCAGGTTTTTAAAAATTGTTTTGAATTTGCCTTCCTTTAATGCTTCAAATCGTTCTTGCGCAATCATAATTTTAAACTGGTTTATATTATTTTTGTTGTTTATTGCTTCCTCATACTGATAATTCGTGTGCTGATTAAGATGCTCCAACATTATTTCAGTATTATTAACGTGTTTGATTATTTTTTCAAGACTTGACTGTTCTGTATTTGTCCAGGAGCCACTAACACCTTTCCGATATGCCGCCATGTATTCATCGATATAATAAACTTTTCCTTTTAAAGCAAGGTAAATAGCTAAGGGATAATCCGTTACTGGTGCCTTTTTATAAAAATCTGGTTTATTGGTATCTAAATAACGCGGATACATCATCGTATTTGTTGCAAATAATCCGCCACCGCCTTCAATTACTTCTCCGATTGCAAATATTTTATTCCCCACATGTGGTCGTATCGGTTTTATCTTTCTGCCGTACACGTTGACAATATATGCAGCATGAACACAAAGTGTACAATCAGAATGAGCCTCCATATAATCAACTTGTTTCTGAAGTTTAAGTGGATCTGTCCAATAATCATCACCTTCGCACAAAGCAATATACTTTCCAGTTGCTCTTTCGGTGTTCAGATCATCAACATCAACATCTTTTGAATAAAGATTCTCCTTTTGATAGATCGGTTTTATTAAATCAGGATATTTTCGTTCATATTCGCAGATAATTTCTGCAGTTTTGTCTGTCGATGCATCGTCATGGATCAATATCTCGTAGTCAAAGTTAGTTTTTTGCATAATAAAACTATCTAAAGCTTCGGCTATATATTTCTCATGATTATAGGTGATGCAATTCACACTGACCATTACTTTATTTTTCATAAGCAAGACCTCTGATTTAGGTAATTCACCTCTTAAATCATCGATATAGGATAATCTGGATCTGTTATTAGGCCATTGCTTTCGAACTTTCATTATAAAACCTTCTATCAGCAACACGTTTTCCTCGATACACGCCTGGGTATTCACGTCAATACTCTCCAACTCCAGTTCTTCAATAATCTTTCTGATTTTATTAAAATTATTTTGCTGGATGGTTAAAGTATGTATGGCGTTTTCTTCATTTAGCTTCTGTATCCGTGAAATATTTCCTTTTCGCTGAGTCAATCGCTTAAAAGACTCTTTGATATCAAGATCAACATTGACAATGAATATGCCCAGATCTTTCTTTTTCGCATATCTAATTAATTTTTTGACATATTTGTCCGCAATCAGCTCAGACTCGTAAAGCATAGAAATAATTTGTTGAGCAATTCCCTGATCAACTAAAATAACTTCTTCGCTATTGTCCCGGCTTTTTTTTTGATAAAAATCAAAAAGCACAACTAAAGAAATCACCCTTAACCAGTTTTCTTGGTTGAGTTTTTTATTTGTAATCAGATACATCAATGCTAAATACCCTATTTTAAAACTTGAAGGTTTTATCCTAAAAAGATACAGCAGCAGATGTTTTAATTTTTTTTTGGTTGGTTTCTTAATTACCTGATGATAGGATTCAACTTGGTAATTCGCACTTTTCATGTCCGTAATCACCCTGTTTGACAGCGTTGTTTTTCCCGAACCGGGAATTCCGTTAAACTCCAGAAATATTATTTTATTTTTCATCTGCAGCTCCATTTCGAGGTATTCGCAAATTATCAACATTATTATAATCAGCCATAATCAGTGCGCAGATTATCAAATAAAAAATGAAATTTTCTCTAAAAAATAAATTTATCCCAAACCCTCGAAAAATTAATGCTGCTAAAGGCAAAAGACATAGCATTCGACCTTTGACTTTCATCGAAAACGGTTTGAAAATTGAGTTCAAGACATTAAAATATAGGATTGTTCCAATGATCCCCAAATGCACTAAGAGTTCGAGGAAGAAATTATGTGCCTGTCTTAAATTATAAGCCTCAACCGAGTAGCCCACTCCCATCAGAAAAATTCGCCAGTCACTAAAATACAAGCTTAAATAATCTGACCAGATATCTGAACGACCCGTAGTAAGATCCGATAGGCTCTGATCAACAAAACTACCGATTCCCAATCGTTGGTAATAAATATCCATATAAGGTAGATTGCTAATTTCAGTAATAATAAATAATGTCAGTGCGATAAAAAAGATACCTCTTAAAATAACATTGACATCAAAGGATAATTTCGACAATTGAACGATCTTGAAAATTAAATAGAGTAAGAATACCACGCCCATTGCGAGCATAAAAGATAAGCTTAACGATAATATTCCAAATCCTAATAAAATTATCACTAAAACATAGTCATACCACTGATGTTTTTTCATGCCGATCATATATAATAACGCAGCAATTGCAATCGTTATGTCCATGGTATAGAAGTTTGGATTTGTCTGAATTCCTGCAAATCTGCCAATTACATCACCATCTTCCAATTTAATCCGGGTTTCTCGCATAAAACCGCTTAGACCAGGTATTAACTCGCTAAAAGACCCTAAAATTGATGCAATTATGATGCCGGCTACAAAAAACATCAATAATTTCCGCACATCAATATTTTCCTTAGTATTCATTACTAAAAATGCCAACACAAAATAAATAACCAGCTCCACCAGCTTTACCAAACTTGGGTCCCCTGTATTAAGCAGGGAAAAAATAATAAGTGCGAGAATCGCTAGGATTTGATAGAGTGTTATCTTGGTTTTCTGATTCAAAAAAAGCATCCTGAGGATGTACACCGCAATGAGAACATTAAAAAAAGTATTCCCCCCTGGCGCTAATTTCATGATTGGAGAAAATGGCAGCATAAAAAACAAACCATAAATCCCTTCCGCCCCACTGATAAAGATGTAGCTACTGGCAATGATAATTCCAATCATCAAAAATAGAACATTCGATAGACCGAGAATAATAAATGTCAGTGCCAAACCTAATATCACTATCGAATTAGTTGATTTCCTGGTTATCATTTTGAACCTCTTTTTCGTCATTAATCGCATTGTTAATAAACCCCAATATCTTTTCAGCGCGATTATTGATATGATATTCTTGTGACTGCGCCAAAGCACTTGTTGCCATTCTTTTACGCTGATTTTCATCATTTTTTAAAGTTCTGATTGCTCCAGCTATGGCTACAATATCCATGCTATCGACCCGGATGGCATAAAGATCATTTAAGATATCATCATTAAAACTGAGATCGGAAGAAATAATCGGCAATCCACAGGCCATTGCTTCAAGAATCGCATTACTGCATCCCTCAGCCAGGGTTGGCAAAACAAACGCATCTGTACAGTTTAAATATTCACAGATCTGATTGTGAGGGAGTTTGCCCATAAACACAATTTCATCACCTGTTGGTGTGAGATCCCCCGATCCAATGAAAATTGCTTTCGTCTGTTCCACTTGTTTCACTGCTTCCGATAAACGTAAAATACCCTTGCGTTGATCAAATGAACCCATGAATGAAACAATAAAATCATCCGCACTGAATCCCAGTTTATTTCTGATTTCACGTTTATCGATTTTGTAGAATTTTTCCGGGTCAATGGCGTTTGGAATTACGATCATCTTATTTCGCGAAGCAAGTTTCAGTTCAATGCTTTCGTCCATATTTTTGGTTGATACACAGATCACACCATTTATATCAGCAAGGGATTTTTGAATCGTTTTGCGGGTAAAGAGACTTTCCACCCAAATCTTACTTTCACCTGTTGCCACAAAAAAAGGAATCTCATACATTTTACTGATTATACCAGCTGTTACACCAGAATGCCAAAAATGAGCATAGATAATATCAGGCCGTGGCCTAATTTTTGAAAAAACACGAATAACTGCTTTTTGGGCAAAGAGTGCCGAAAGGTTCCTTCCAAAAATCTTAAGATTTGAAAACGACAGTACGCGGGGCTGATAAACATCCACCCATACCCCTTCTTTTACATAATCCTGCCAAAATTGAGGCCGGGCTGATTTTTTTTTCAGTAGCTTTTTTGAGATACTTTGTGGTGCGATTACTGAACATGGATATCCCCGCTCGGCAATTGAGCAGACCAGCTCTCTCACAAAGGTATAAACCGGATCATTCTGTGTCGGGTAGTTTGGTACAACAAAACAGATATGTTTTTTTTGCATGATGGCCTCCCCCCTTCATCAAAATCATTTTTGCCCGATCGCTTCATATATTTTTTTGTATTCCCGGCAAATATCAGACCAGCAGAATTTTCGGGCATTCGTTACAGCATTTTGCGACAAATCATTGTAGTGATTTTTTATTTGGATTATCTTATCGGCAATGTCTTCAACGTCGAAACAATTTACCGCAAACCCTACTTCCCCATCGGAAAATTGACCATCAAAACCTTGTCCTTTTGTATAAATCACTGGTAATCCCTGACTCATTGCTTCGGGATAAACCAGTCCAAAGGTCTCCGTAATCGAAGGCATCACAAATATGTCATTGCTTCGATAAATCTCAATCAACTTCTCTTTGGAACAATGCGAAATATATTGGATAAAATCTTCCTTTTCAATTTGCTCAAACATTGACTTGTCGTTGACTTTACCAACTACCGTAAATGTCACATCATATCCCTGAAGAATCAATCGTTTAATCGCTTTGATGGTTGCTGGAATATTCTTTCTTTTATTGATTAAGCCAACAAATAACAAGTTCAGCCTGTTATTGTCTTGACTTATTTTGGGAGCCCCCAGATTATCAAGCCAGAATTTATCAATGCCATTGGGAATAACTGCGCATTTGGCGAGAATCTCATCTTGCAAATGCGCTGGTAGATATTTTTTAATCACGGCATCGCGATATGTTGTTGACAGAAAAATTATCTGGGAAGCTTCTTTCAAAATATTAATCCCGAGTTTTCGCAGCCAGATCATCTGTTTAAAAAACACATTTGCATCGGTATCCCGCACTGCAACGATATAGGGAATGCCAAAGTCCTTTTTTATCCGCATGGCGATGTAGCCATTGGAAAATAATGAATGGGCATGAACCACCGTATAATCATCAAGTCGGTATGTTTTTTTTATGTCCCGATATATTTTTGTGTGTTTTAAATGGAATAAATAGCGATCGTATTTTTTATGGTTAACGCTGATTGTTGTATAGTTTCCCAGATCACGATTGACCGCAATCGGCGTCGGAACATAAACATCGATGGCCATTCCTGTTCGTATCTGTTCGTCATACAAATGCTTATAAAAAAATCCTTGGGCATAATAGGAATTCACATGTAAAACATTCATCTCCCGGATCCTCTAACGATTCAGAATCAAACTGCAAACTTCATCGATTTCTTCCTCACTCAGATAGGGATGCATCGGTAATGATAAGACCGTGTCACAAAGCTGATTAACGACCTGATAGTCGGACTCATCATACTCCCGATTGTTAAAAGCTTCCTGTCGGTGCATTGGTTTTGAATAGTAAATCATACTCGGAATCTTATGCTCGCTTAATTTGGTTTTTAGGGCGTCGCGTTCAGATTTATTGTTTAGTTTAATGGTGTATTGAGCAAAGCTGGAGTAATAACCCGTCGGCATCACCGGGATTCCGACAGCTCCGGCCAATTTTTTGTTATAGAGACGATAGATTTTATTAATATCCTCAAGTTCATGTTCAATAAATACGGTTAGTTTGACATTTAACACCGCTGCCTGAATGGTGTCCAACCGTGAATTTAGTCCAATCCTGACGTTATCATACTTATTTATTCCTTTACCATGAACCTTATAGGAATTAAGCAGACTGGCTAATTGATCGTCATTCGTAAAAATCGCACCGCCATCGCCATAGCAACCGAGTGGCTTGGCCGGAAAAAATGATGTTGTGGCAGCATGACCAAAACTACCGGCCTTCTGACCGTTAATGCTACCACCAAAACCCTGGGCTGCATCTTCCAAAACGAGCAGATTGTATTTTTCGGCAATCCGGCCAATCTCATTATGATCTGCCGGCAGACCAAATAGATCAACTGGAATAATAGCTTTTGGTTTGAGTTCACCTTTTTTTATTACCCTTTGAATGGCTTTTTCTAATTTTATCGTGTCGATATTAAAGGTATGTGGATCGACGTCAACAAATATCGGTGTTGCGCCTCTTAAAGAAACCACTTCACCCGTTGAAAAGAAAGTAAAATCCGGTACAAAGATCGCGTCATCTTTTTCAATTCCCCAGGCCATCAACACCAATGTCATGGCTTCTGTGCCATTGGCGCAGGAAATGCAATGTTTGACGCCAACGTATTCAGCCAGCCGTTCTTCTAAAATTCGAATTTCCGCGCCACTGACAAAGTCAGCCTTTTCCAGAACTTTTTGAATGGCGCCATCAATTTCATGTCTATATTTTTGATACTGGGTTTTTAAATCTCTGAATTCCACTGAAGTCACTCTCCATTCCCATTATTCGTTTACTTTTCAATTAATTGATTATTCTCCAGGCGGTATGTTCTTCCACAAACTTCACAGGCAAGTCCCTCTTTTAATGGTGTTCCGCATTCACAAACCCAGCCGATTTGTTTTGCCGGCACTCCTGCCATCAGTGCATAGTCTTTAACATCTTTGGTTACCACTGCCCCAGAAGCAATCATTGCCCAGCGGCCGATGGTGTTACCACAAACGATGGTCGCATTTGCGCCAATTGATGCCCCATAGCTCACCAGGGTCTTTTTAAAACCACCCGGACCTTTGGGATATTTACTTCGTGGGGTTAGGTCGTTTGTAAAAACCATTGACGGTCCACAAAAAGCATAATCTTCCAGTTCGACCCCTTCATATACCGACACATTGTTCTGAATTTTTACCCCATTGCCAATTTTTACGCGACTGCTAATATTGACATTTTGACCGAGTGAACAATTTTCGCCAATATTTGCTCCTTCTTGTACGTGGCAAAAATGCCAGACCTTTGTTCCTTCACCAATTTTAACGTCATTATCGATATAGCTGCTTTCATGGACAAAATAGCTCATTTTTCAAATCTCCCTTTAAAATCTGTGGTACTGCATTTTTCCAATGGCAACTTGATCCGTTGACCTTCTGCGGCCGATTTGTAGATTGCCAGAATAAGTTCCACTGCTCTGCGACCGTCTTCCGCTGTGATCGATGGTTCCCGGTCATTTATAATCGCATCAATAACATCGGCATAATAAGGTGTATGTCCGTAGCCATAGACATTGGGAGGATTCTTGCTGAACCGTTCTTTAACTTCCCCGGAGTCATCCAGGGTGTCAGAAAATTGCCATTCTTCAATAATGTTGACCGACTGACCGGCTGCTTTGACCGTTCCCTTTTCGCCAAACAAGTAAAGTGTTTCTTCCAGATTTTCGGGGTAAATTGTCGTCGTTCCTTCAACAACTCCATAACTGCCATTAGCAAAACGGATCAGGGCGATCCCAAAGTCTTCCGCTTCGATATAGGGATGATTGAGATTATCCGTCATCCCCACCACTTCAATAATATCATCCCCCAACATCCATCTCAGCAGATCGATGTTGTGAATGCATTGATTCATCAGGGCGCCACCATCGTGTTCCCAGGTCCCCCGCCATTTCGATCCAGCATAGTATTCACTACCGCGGTTCCAGCGGATATGGGCGGTCCCGTAAAATAGTTTCCCAAAACGTTTTTGATCCAGGGCTTCTCTAATTTTAATGACTGACTGATTAAAACGGTTCTGGTGACAGGCGCTGACTTTGACATTTTTTTCTTTAGATCGCTTGATGATTTCATCTGCTTCTTCAAGCGATAGGGCAATTGGTTTTTCAATGATCAAATTGCAGCCAGCCTCAATAAAATCCAGCGCGATCGATCCATGCTTGCCATTTTCCGTACAGATCGCTGCCAGATCCAGCTTTTCATTTTGTATTAACGCTTGATGATCGGTATACTGATGGATTGTTTCCGGCAAGTCAAATTTTGTGATCAGTGTATTCATACTATCCGGATAGACATCACATAACGCGACAATATCAAGATCATTGGCCCGGGCGGCAGCAATATGATTGGCCGATATTTTTCCGCATCCGATTAATGCATATTTTAAACCCAAGGTGACACCTCCTTAAAGCAGTTCAATATTTTCTCTATCTTCAATGTTTTTCATGGCATTTTTTGTATCAAAAATAAGTTTAGCATGTTTTTGGATAGTACTATAATCAATATTTGTATGAGCGGTGGTGACAATGACCAGGTCAGCCGACTCGATGAGTTCGCTGGTTAGTTCCAGCTCGCCTTTGCGTATTTTTCCATGTTCCTGAAATTCTGGTACAAATGAATCATAATAAACGACATAGGCACCTTCTTTTTCGATTTCGTCCATTAATTTTATTGCCGGACTTTCCCGATAATCTCCAATATCCTGCTTATATGCGACGCCAAGAAAAAGAATTTTCGAGTCTTTTAGAGTTTTGTTATGGTGATTTAAAATTTTACTGGCTCGTTCAGCGCAATACTCGGGCATCCGGTCGTTAACCATCATTGACGATTCAATCATTGATGTGTGAAACCCGTATTCACGAGCTTTCCAGGAAAGATAGTAAGGATCCAGTGGAATACAATGGCCGCCGACACCTGGTCCCGGATAAAAAGCCTGAAATCCATAGGGTTTTGATTTGGCGGCATCAATGACCTCCCAGATACTGATTCCCATTTTGTGGCACAGCATAGCCAGCTCATTCACCAGACCAATATTAATATTTCGATACGTGTTTTCAAGTATCTTTTCCATTTCTGCTACGGCCGGTGATGAAACCCGATAAATGGGGGCTTGTAAAATACTCTCATACATTGCCGCTGCCACTTCTGTACACTGAGGGGTGATGCCACCGGTCACCTTTGGGGTGTTTTTCGTTTTGTAAATCAGGTTTCCGGGATCAACCCGTTCAGGTGAAAAGGCAAGATAGAAATCTTCACCGCATTTTAATCCGGACGACTCGAAAATTGGTTTAAGCAGTTCTTCGGTCGTTCCGGGATAGGTGGTCGATTCAAGGACGATCAACATTTCTTTGTGCATGTATGGAACAATACTCTCTGCTGAAGACTTGACATAACTAATATCTGGCTGTTGATGCTCATCGAGGGGGGTTGGCACGCAAATGCAGACGCAATCGGCGGTGGCTACCTTGGAGAAATCCGTTGTCGCTGAAAGCCGACCCGACTTCACAATTTTTTCAAGATCTTCATTCACCACATCCCCAATATAATTGATGCCGGCATTTACCATGTCAACTTTTTCTTTTTGCACATCAAAGCCAATGGTTGTAAAACCCGCTTTCGCTTTCTCCACTGCCAGTGGAAGCCCTACATAACCAAGACCGACCACACCTAATATTGCTGTTTTAGAAATTAATTTGTCTTTGATCGTCATTTTTATAACTCCCTTTAAATTAATTCGATAAGTTTATCTGTTAATCGTTGATAATCATAATCATTTGCAGCCATTATGGCATTTCTACAGTATTGTTCATATTGATTTTTGGGCATATTACTGAACTCGATAATAGTTTTGGCTAATTGTTCTGGATCAGCGTGATCAACTACCATTCCGCAATTGTACCTTTTTATGAGATCATAACCAAACTGACAGTCAGAAACCGTCGGTTTTCCACTGGCAAAATACTCAAACATTTTATTGAGGCTTGCCCCATATTTTTTTATCTGATTGTCCTCAAAGTGGATGATATTGAGATTTGACTTGCTTAAGACATAAGGAATTCTATTTTTATTGACATAGCCTTTAAACACAACGTTATTAATATTATTCTCTTTACAGAAGTCTTCCAGATTTTTTCGATCACTGCCATCTCCATAAATCAGGAAGATGATCGCATTGGGCGAATCTTTTTTGACTACTTGAGCTGCATTAACAATGGTTTTGACGTTATTTACAAGTCGAATTGATCCGGTATAGATCACTTTAAAGGTTTTTTCATTGTCTAAATCCAGATCTTCAAATTTATAAACCTTTTCATTTTCCTTAAAAGCATCCAGATCAACACCATTATTAATATGATGAACTTTTTGGAGATCAATCGAACCACCCTGCTGTTTGTTCCACCCTTGTTCAATGATGTAATCCGAGCCACCTTCCATGGTAAAGATAAGTTTGTCAGCTCTTTCATAAATCCATCTTTCACCGCAATAAAGGATTTTTGCAATAAAACTGGTTCGCTTTAAACCACCATAGGTAACAATACTTTCTGGCCAGAGATCCCGCACTTCACAAATACATGGAACTTTAAACTTTTTTGCCATCTGAATGCCAGCAATCAGTGTGAGGGGATGAACACTTGACGCCAGGATTAGATCCGGTTTCCCATTTATTTGGGCGTATTCTTTCGCAACCGGGAACAGATTTTTATAAAAAGTCAGCATATTATACAGTCTTTTTTTAGCATTTCCAACGTAATCAGGGGTTTTTACAATCACAAACGTGATCTCATCGATTGTATCGACTAAATATTTTTTATTCATGATTTCAATGTTTTCATTTGAAAAATGATTGGTTGAGGCGCAGAAAATGATGGGGTTATAACCTCTTTTGAGTAGATTTTCGGCAAAAGAGTAATGTCGGCCAGCACGATCCTTATACATACTTGTGGCATAGTGGTTCCAAATCCAGACCGTTTTTTTCATCACCGGATACTCCTTGCCGGAACTCCCACATAGGTTCCCGATTCGGTTATGTCGTTTACCACGACCGCCCCGGCACCAATTTTACAATTTCCGGTAATGGTCAAATTGTTGCTGACGATCCCGCCAATTCCAACCCAGGTTTTTTTACCAACCTCCACCATCCCGGCCAGATGCGCCCCGGGTGATACATGAACAAAGTCTGCAAGGCGATTATCGTGATCTACTGTTGCCGCAGTATTGATAATACAGCCTTTGCCAATTCGAGTGTCGCTGTTGATTACGACACCGGCCATAATCACCGTTCCGATACCAACTTCCACCGCTGACCCAACAATCGCTGAAGGATGGATTAAGAGTGGTGGCTTTATCCCAGCTGACTCGAGATTATTTTGAACATTCTCTCTAATTTCATTGTTTCCAACAGCGACAAAAATATCTGCTTCATTTGCAAATTTAAAGGCATCCTCTGTTTTTCCTACAACACTAAATCCCATACACTCAGTAATTAATGGATCATCATCGAGAAATGCGATATTTTTCCACTTATTCATTTTAATTGCAATATCAATGACAACTTTTCCGTGTCCACTTGCTCCGATGATCAATAATTTTTTCTTCACAATGCCATGTCCCCTTTCGATTAGTATCGTGAAATTTTTAGCGTCTTCTTAATTTGCTATTTTTCTTAATCGTCAACTCTTGTTCCCTGAAATAACTCCATTGTTGTCGATGCATTCGCATTAATTCCCTCTCGTTTGAAGACCTTTTTTAACGTTAATAGGATAATCTTCCAATCCCCCACAAAACTGATTGCGTCTACATACTCGATATCAAGGTCGAATTTCGCTTCCCAGCTAATGGCATTCCGTCCATTTACCTGAGCCAAGCCGGACAACCCAGGCTTGACCTCATGTCGTCTTTTTTGTTTTTCATTGTAAAGGGGCAAGTATTGCACCAGTAATGGTCTCGGCCCAATAACAGCCATATCGCCTTTAACCACATTTACAAGTTCCGGCAGCTCATCCAGACTGGTGGATCTTAGAAAATTACCAAACTTGGTCAGTCGTTTATCATCTGGCAATAGTTCTCCTTTTTCATCCCGCTGATCGGTCATGGTTCTAAACTTATACAAGGTAAATATATTTTCATTCAAGCCCGGTCTTTGTTGTTTAAATAATACCGGACGACCCAATTTTTTTCTGATCATCAAAACTAAAACAAAATATACTGGTGAGAGGACAATGATTGCTATCAACGATAAACAAAAATCCATCGGTCTCTTTATAAATCTTTTATACATCATCACTGAACAATCCTTTAATAATCTGACAGATTCGTTTCTGATCTGCGTCTGTCATCTTCGTATCAGAGGGCAAACAAACACCTGACTTAAACAGCTTTTCCGATACAGTTCCGCCAATATAATCACACCAATTAAAAAATGGTTGCTGATGCATCGGTTTCCAGATCGGTCGGGACTCAATGTTTTCTTCTTCCAGAGCATCCATTATAACCAGCGGTTTTATTGAGCCATCTAAGGTTATACAGCTCAACCAATAATTTGGCTCATTCCAATGATTGACCGGCATAAACTGGATTCCTGACAATTGACCTAATTCTCTTTTGTAAAACTCAAAGATACTTTTCTTCTTCGCAACTCTTTGATCCAGTATTTTTAACTGCCCTCGGCCAATACCAGCTGAAACATTGCTCATCCGGTAATTGAAACCTAACTCACTGTGCTGGTAGTGCCTGGCCGGATCTCTTGATTGGGTCGACCAGAATCGCACTTTTTCAATTTTGTCTTGATTGTCTGAAACCAACATACCACCACCAGAAGTGGTTATAATCTTATTTCCATTAAAACTAAAGACCCCATATTCTCCGAAAGTTCCCGTTTGTCTGCCTTTGTATAGGGTTCCCAGAGATTCAGCCGCATCCTCAATAACCACGACACCATGGCGATTGCAGATTTCCATGATTTTATCCAAATCAGCTGATAGTCCGTAAAGATGAACTACAATCACCGCTTTTGCATTGGGATATTTCTGAAAAGCTTCTTCCAAGGCAATCGGACACATGTTCCAGGTTTCTTCGTCACTATCGATAAATACTGGAACCGCCTTTTCATAAATAATCGGATTTACGGTTGCTGAAAATGTGAGAGATGGACAAAAGACAATGTCGCCTTCCCCAACACCAACCGCTCTCAATGCCAGATGAATCGCTGCTGTCCCGGTATTCACAGCCGCTGCATGTTTAACTCCAACTTTTGACGCAAATTCCTTTTCAAATTCATTAACGTTCGGCCCCAGCGGTGCGATCCAATTGGTGGCAAATGCTTCTTTGATATATTCCATTTCAAATCCTTCATCACTCATGTGCGGTGATGCCAGATAGATTTTCTCTGCCATTGTTGTCGTCCTCCTAAAACATCGCTAATTGGTGTGATACTATTTCTAAGATGCCATTATCTGATCCTCTTTTATAATTTTTCTATTCCTTAATGAAATTATTCAATACTCAGATTCTTTATTTTTGCGGTGCTGTTTACGCTGTATAAGGGAATATTTTTAACATTATTATCTTCAAATGAAGATAATCTCAGATCTTCAATATTTCCTATCAACAAACACAGGGATTCTGTTATATCGCTGGCATCAATTGTAACATTTGAAATTGCCGATTGCCTGACATTTTCAATGCTAAAACCGCCATGGTCAATCTCATTTGATTTTGATCCGCTGATGCTCACCCCATCAATGTTTAGTTCAGATGCTTCGTTAATTTTAAACCCCAAGCTGCTCCCTTCAATAACCAAGCCAGATATTGTTATGTTTTTGGCGCCACTATTGATATGAACGCCGACAACGCTATCTTTGATGCGGCAGTCTTTAAACACCATGTTTTCAGGCGGATTATTATACTGTGGATTTCCAGCAATTGCTATTCCTCCTCCAGACGCATTATTGAACTCAACATTTTTAAAATAAAAATTACTGTTGTCACCTCTCAGATATGCGGAATGCAACCATTTCGTTCCTCCTTCATTTGAATTCAGGACACTGTCAACCATACTAAAGCCATTGGTACCAGAAATCTGTATTGGCATCCCAGAATGGTTTATTTTTAAATTACTTACTTTGATATCCTTATTTTTCAGATTACCAGCTTGGGATATTTTCAAGCCAACATAGACATTATCCATCAAAACATCATTAATTTTTATTGTCTCGACACCTTGAAAGTATATTCCCTGAACATTGCTGACCATACTATTTTCATAATAATCAACACCTGCAATTGTATTCTCTGATTTTAACGTCAGCCCTTCAATTGAAACATTTGAAATGGTGTCATCGGGATTTGACCAAAGTATATTTCTGATTGTGTCTTCTTCAGGAGCCATAAATAATATTGCTCCATAGCCGCTGATATGCGTATCTTTATTTATTATTAATTGTTTCGTGATAAGATACGGCTCATCCGATTCTGGGATCACTAACAGTGCGTTTTCTTTACTTGAGTCATCAATTGCATTTTGTAAGGCCGTTGTGTCATCAGATAATCCGTCTCCTTTTGCTCCGTAATCTTTTGCATTTATTTTTCTATCAGTTGGTACTAGAACGTCTTTTATTTGATTTGGATTTGTAGAAAGCTTTTCTGTTGAGTCCAATTTTCCGGGACTTATAAAGTTAAAAGCAAAAACACTTACACTGATCACTGCCAATATTAACACTGATATCATTAGCTTACCCATACTTAAACCTTCCTTCCGACATTTACCAAAACTTTGCGGCTATCTAGATAGGATTATAGTAGTTCTAAAATCATCTGTTTGATCCTCGTCTTAAATTAGAACTATTCTAATTATAATAGTATTTATTTCGCAAAAACACAAGCGCTAGTTTTATTTTTATTGGTGAGTAGCTTGTTTTGATCTTTAATCAAAATGACTACCGCAATCAATTAAGAGATACATACCCAAAATTCCCACAAAAACGCAGAGACGGACTTTAGGCTACTTCTCTGCCCATAAAATTTGTGGCACTCGTTTCAATTATCTTATCCTTTTATCATATCATATCGTCAAATCGAAATCAGTCAGGTTATTTCTTAAAAATAAATTATCCCTCTTGTTTTTAACTGGAACCATTGGGTATAATATGCTTGAGGTGATAGATTATGAAAGTTGAGTACAACAAAATTGTCCGGGATAAAATTCCCGAAATCATTAAAGACAGCGGACGTACCTGTGAGTACAAAATCTTAGGTGAATCAGAAGTTCGAGATGCATTAAAAGACAAGCTTCTTGAAAAGGCTCAAATATTTTTGAAAAGACCCTCGGAAGATGAACTTTCGGATATCTACGAATTGTTAGATGCAATTGTGGAAACCTTTGAGTATGAGCCACTTCATATTGATTATTTAAAAATTCAGAATAAAGAAAATAAAGGTACCTATTCTGAAAAGGTTTTTCTGATCTCGGTGGATGACGGCCAATAGTATTTTCACAAAAAAAAGACAGGACTGTTGTCAGATTTTCTGACTTCAATCCTGTTTTTTCTGGTTGAATGAAATTTTGATTAAAACGAAAACGCATTTTCGAAATGGTTGATCACTTGCTCTCCGTCGGAACAATAATATATTTCGATAACATCAAAACGAACACTAACATCATCTAGCAGGTTTTCTTTTAAATACCAGAGTGCTGTTTTGGCAATTCGTTTTTGTTTTGTCCGGTTCACTGCTTCCCGCGGATATCCGTAGTCCAGATTCTTTCGATACTTCACTTCGATGAAAACCAGGGTGTCACCATCTTGAGTAATGAGATCAATTTCACCAGAAGGTTTTTTATAATTCCGATCACGAATCTGATGATCGGCATTTTTTAAAAATGCTACCGCCAATGCTTCTCCGGCATTCCCTTTTTTTACATTATGCGTTTTCATTATAAGCCTAAATTCTTAATGAAACTACGGCGGTGTATCGGCGTTGGTCCATAGTTGTGAAGGGCTTTGATATGTTCGGCAGTACCGTAACCCATATTGTGATCGAAACCATACTCCGGATACTCCTCGTGATAAATCTGCATTAAATTATCCCGATAAACCTTGGCAACAATACTTGCCGCCGCAATGGCGTAACTGGTGGCATCGCCATGAATAATCGCTTTTTGGGGGATTTCAGAATTAATATGCAGAGCATCGATCAGCAACAACTCGGGTTTAACTGATAGCGTGGCTAAGGAATCCGTCATGGCTTTTTTGGTGGCATTGAGAATATTCAAATCGTCAATCACATCATTCTCGACCTGGCCGATAGCATAATCCAAAGCGTCTTCAAGCAACTGTTCGCATAAACTTTCGCGGATTTTTTTGGATACCTTTTTTGAATCATTGACATATAAGCGGTTGGATTCCGGTTTTAAAATAATGACACAGGTGACCACTGGTCCAGCCAACGGCCCCCGGCCAACCTCATCAATGCCGCCGATTCTTTGGATACCTTTATGATAATATGCCGCTTCAATTGATTTCATTTTGATGATTCGATCGACTTCTTTATCTCTGGCGGCAACTTTCTTCTCCAAAGCTTCGCCAATTTTTTTAACAGCTGCCCGGGGATCGTCTCTTAGCACCGGGATCAGATCAGGATATGATTCTATTTGCTTTTTCGAAATATATTCTTTGATGCCGGTGACGGTCATATCTGCAAATAAAATCATCATTACCTCCTATAAAAAGCACTGCTATTCCGGTCGTTCCAACGTAATGCGGCCAATCCGACCATTTTTAAAATCATTGAGAATCAACACACTGGTTCGGGCATAGTCATATTCGCCGCCTTTAATAAGTAATCCCCGGCTTTTAGCGATGGCATCAAAGATCTCGGGAAGATTTTTTCCCGCAACCTCGATTTTATAAATCGCTTCCAATTCATCGGGATAATACATCAACAGGTATTTAAGCAAATCTGCCGCAATATTTTCTTTTTCATAAATGGTATCTTTGATGGAGCCTAACCAGGCTAAATGGAGCCCGACCAGTGGGTCTTCAAATTTTGGCCATAATATTCCTGGGGTATCCAGCAGCATCAGATGATCTGGGGTGCTAAGCCATTGCTGGCCCTTTGTGACCCCTGGCTTATTGCCAATCTGGGTTTTCCTTTTGCCAATCAGGCTATTGATAACCGTTGATTTCCCCACATTGGGAATTCCGCAAACCAGGCATTTTACCTGCGCTTTTTCTTTAATATTCAACTCATGAATGGTTCTGACCAGGTCGGTTTTCATTCGTCGGTCAAAGGCGTCAAATAGCACGATTTTCTCAATATCGGTATTTTTCTTAAACCAGTCCATCCATTCAAGACTCACTTCTGGATCGGCTAAATCCGACTTATTCAGCAGCAAGATGTGCTGCTTGTTCCAGGTGTACTGGTTAATCTCGGGATTCTTACTTGATAACGGCAGCCTGGCATCGACCACCTCGACCACCACATTGATGAGCTTGAGCTTTTCTTTTATTTCACGGTTGGCTTTGGCCATATGACCCGGATACCATTGGATGTATTCAATTTTTTCTGCTGACATTTTTATACCAGGCCAATTTCCGAAAGGGGCCAAATTCTGAAGATGACTTTCCCGTCAATCGCATCCCTTTCCACAAATCCCAGACTCGAATAACGGCTGTCCGAACTATTAGCCCGATTATCGCCCATGACAAAATAAGTGCCGGATGGAACGGTGACTTTTGAAAAATCTTCGTAAGTATCCGTGTTGATATAATCTTCAGATAAAGGCTCGCCGTTCCGGTAAACAACCATATCCTTTATTTCAATGGTATCTCCGCCTTTTCCAATCACCCGTTTAACATACTCGACGCTGTCACTATAACTAAGGATCACAATATCGCCATAGTCCGGCTCGCCAATGGTGTAGCCGATTTTATTGACAATCAGCCGATCACCCTCGACCAGGGTGGGAAACATCGAGCTTCCCTGAACCATGACAAAGTCGAATAGAAACATTTTTATGATAAAAGCAAGAACAATGGCAATCACTGCGGATTGTATCCATTCTTTAAGTTCCAAATTACCTTTAGATTCCTGATCTTCTTTCATTTCTTCACTTCCTCGCTAGCAACTAATTATTTTTATAACGCCAGTTAACCAAAAAAGAGGCTTGACAGCCTCTGAATTACGCTCTTTTTTCTTTGACTTTTGCTGCTTTACCAACTCGATCACGAAGATAGTTAAG
Organism: Acetobacterium sp.; assembly: GCF_030652775.1. GTDB lineage: Bacteria > Bacillota > Clostridia > Eubacteriales > Eubacteriaceae > Acetobacterium. Next base: position 24,256 of record NZ_JAUSPS010000030.1, read on the forward strand.
TTTAGCTCGACGCACTTTACCTCGACGCACTACATCAACTTTTTCAATTTTAGGTGAGTGGATCAGGAAGGTTCGTTCAACTCCAAAACCAGAAGAGATTTTACGCACGGTGAACGTTTCGCCAACACCGCCGTTTTGTCTTTTAAGCACAATGCCTTCAAAAATCTGAATTCTTTCTTTTTTACCTTCGATTACTTTAACATGAACTTTAACAGTATCACCAACGCTAAACTTTGGTGGCTCTGCTTTCATATTTTCTAATTGAATCTTTTTGATAATGTCCATTATTTTCTCCTTAATATTCGATTTCCGACGTTCATGCATCTCGTACAGAGGACCGTCTCTCTTAATAACATACTGACATATTATACACTTTGTTTATTCTTTATGCAAGTTTTTTTTATATTATTATGTTTTTTGTGTTTTTTTGTATTTTTCAAATAAATCCGGCCGTTTCAAGCGCGTCCGTGTTTCTGCCTGGTTTAAACGCCATTTATTTATCTCGGCATGATTACCGGATAAGAGGACTTCTGGTACTTCTTCACCTTCGAATTCCCGGGGTTTGGTATAGTGAGGATACTCCAGTAGATGACTTTCAAAAGATTCTTCCGCCAAACTGTCACAGTTTCCCAGAAAGCCGGGAATATGTCGGGCAATGGCATCAGCCAGCGTCAGGGCCGGTAATTCCCCACCGGTCAAAACATAGTCACCCACTGAAAATTCCAGATCGACATACCCGTCAATAACCCGTTGATCGATGCCTTCATAATGGCCGCAGATAAAAATGATGCCCGAGTACTCCGAAAGCTTCAGCCCATCTTTTTGTTCAAATGGTTTGCCCCCCGGAGTTAAATAAATGACCGGATAATTGCTAAAATCGGGAATGCTTTTTAAAGCCGCAACAATTGGCGGAGCCGCCATCACCATTCCGGCACCGCCCCCGTAAGGAGTATCGTCGACCTTATGATGCTTATTGTCGGAGAAATCCCGAATATTGATCACAGTATAGTCAATCAGACCAGCTTTAACCCCGCGACCGATCATCCCGCTTTGAAAATAAGTTTCAAATATTTCCGGGAATAAGGTTAAAAAATAATACCTCATAGATCCAATATTTCCTGCGGGATGCTGGCATCAATCCGGCCGGCGCTAACATTGATTTCATTGAAATAGATCTTTTGCGCCGGAACGCAGTAGACTTTCTTACCGGCGGTGATGGTATAAACATCCACCCCTCCGGCTTGCATCACATCGGTAATTTTCCCTAACAGCTGGCCGTCATTATAAACCGGCAAGCCCAGCAAATCTTCGATAAAAAATTCATCTTCCGCCAAAGAAACCGCCAGTTCTTTAGGGATACCGACCTCTCTGCCAGTCAATGCCTCGGCATCGTTGCGGTTGGCGATGCCTTCGAGAAACAGTAGTACGTTATTTTTGTGGAGGCGGCAATTGGTAATCTTGTAGTCTGTTTCAGTTTTGCCATGGATCAGGGTGATCGCATCGAGATCATAAAAACGCCCCGGATCGTCGGTAAGGGGCAGTACTTTTATTTCGCCCTTGATTCCATGAACACCAAGAATACGGCCAATGATGATTAAACGATTATTATTTTCCATTATTATCTCCTGTATTTATGCCCTGAAAAGACACGAAAAAAAAGAGCTGTATACACAGCCCAATGCCTTTATTGGATAATTTCCAACATGACACGTTTATCTTCTTTCGTGGCAGCGGCTTTTATGACGGTACGAATTGCTTTTGCGATACGCCCCTGTTTTCCAATGACTTTGCCCATATCGTCGTCAGCAACTTTTAATTCCAAAACAATGGATTGTTCGCCTTCAACTTCCTGGACAGATACCGCATCGGGGTGTTCAACAAGAGCTTTAGCGATAATTTCCACAAGTTCTTTCATCATTTACCTCCTGGTACTACTCGATTACGTTTTCTCTTTTTAACAAATACTTAACGGTGTCCGTTGGTTTTGCGCCATTGGCCAACCATGCTTTGGCTTTATCTGCATCTACTTTTACGAGCGCAGGGTCAACACAAGGGTTGTAGTATCCAATTTCTTCGATGAACTTACCATCACGTGGTGCTCGTGCATCTGCAACAACGATTCTATAAAAAGGTTTTTTCTTTTTACCCATTCTTTTTAATCTGATTTTAACTGCCATGTTCGTTCCCCCTTTCTTAACTTCTTTATCTAATGACAAAATGTCCTTGATAACAATAATTTTACATAAATGGAAGCTTCATGCGTCCTTTTTTAGCCATGCTCGGATTTGACATTTGTTTCATCATCTTTTTGGATTGTTCAAATCCCTTTAACAACCGGTTCACATCCGCAACCATGGTGCCGCTTCCCAACGCGATTCGTCTTCGTCTGCTGGCATTAATGATCCCTGGCTTATGTCGTTCTTCCTGCGTCATGGATAAGATGATGGCCTCGGTTTTTTTGGTATCAGCGCCAGATAAATCCACATTCTTCAATGCTTTTTTATTGGCTCCCGGCATCATTTCCAGTAAACTGCTGATGGAGCCCATACTTTCGATCTGCTTGATCTGATCCAAAAAATCATTAAGATCAAAATCCTGATTTCTGAACTTTTCTTCCAGTTCTTTGGCTTTTTCGTCATCCATCATACTTTGGGCTTTGTCAATAAAGGATAATACATCCCCCATTCCCAAAATTCGCGATGCCATCCGATCTGGATAAAAGAGTTCAATATCAGTTAATTTTTCACCGGTTCCAATGTATTTTATGGCTTTGCCAATCGTATAGGTAATCGATAAGGCCGCCCCACCACGGGTATCTCCGTCCAGTTTAGTCAGGATTACCCCCGAAATATCAAGGAGGCGATTAAACTCGTTGGCAACATTGACCGATTCCTGCCCGGTCATCCCATCAACGGTTAATAAAATCTCCGTAGGATTAATAGTATCTTTGATATTGACCAGTTCATCCATGAGTGCTTCATCTATTTGCAATCGACCAGCGGTATCAATGATCACCAGATCATAATGGCCTTCGATCGCTTTTTGCAGTCCCCGTTTGGCAATGCCCACCGGATCTTTTACATCATGTTCAGAATAGACGTCAATCTTTAATTCATCCCCGAGAATTTCCAACTGTTTAATTGCCGCTGGACGATAAACGTCACAGGCAACCAGCAAGGGTTTGAATTTTTTTTCTTTACGCAACAGGTTGGCCAGCTTGGCCGCTGTGGTTGTTTTACCAGCCCCCTGGAGACCTACCATCATATAAACATTCTGGCGTCCCTGGACAAAGTCCATGCGCTCAATTTCGCCACCCAGAAGGGTTGTCATTTCATCTTTAACAATTTTTATAAACTGTTGTCCCGGGGTCAGGCTGCTAAGCACCTCTTGCCCAATCGCTCGTTCGCCGATATTTTTGGTGAACTGCTTAACAACTTTGAAATTGACATCGGCTTCTAAAAGAGCCATTTTAATTTCCCGATTGACTTCCTGGATGTCTTTTTCGTTTAATTTTCCTTTGCGCTTTAATTGGGAGAAAATAGTTTGAAATTTTTCATTTAATCCTTCAAAGATCATCTGTCACCTCTAGTTTTCTTCACTGACATTTTTCAGTTTTTCAACCACCAGCATCAATTCAGATTTAAGCCGTTCGTCTTTTTCCCGATCAGCACAATCCAATAAAACTTTCTCAATTTCTTCCAGAAGAATTTGAGATTTTAAAAACCTGGCGATGAGTCCCAGTTTTTCTTCATAGGCTTCCATCATGGCTTTAGAGCGTTTAATGACATCAAAAATACCCTGCCGGGTAACTGCCATCACCTCGGCAATTTCTGCCAGGCTATAGTCATCGTCGTAGTAATACTCTAAGATCTGCTTCTGTTTAGTGGTTAGCAGTTCACCATAAAAATCAAATAAATACTGTTCCCCTACTTTTTTTTCCATATGCACCTTCATCATCGTCGTAAAGGAAATTTACTTGACGACCTCATTATTGTAAGTCTTGGCAGCAAAAATGTCAAGCTTTTATTAGCGTTATTCTGGACATTTCTTCAAAATCTTAAAGACCCTTTACTCAAATAACAGATCGACAAATTTCTTGGGATCAAAATCGATGAGATCCTCTGATTTTTCACCAATGCCAACATATTCAATGGGAATCTGCATTTCATCAATAATCGAAATCGCGATGCCGCCTTTGGCGGTTCCATCCAGCTTAGTCAGGACAATCCCCTTGATTTCGACACACTCATGAAAGACCTTGGCCTGGTTAATGGCATTCTGACCAGTGGTGGCGTCTAATACCATTAAATTATGAATCGAGAACCCTTCACCTTCCCGATTAATCACCCGGCTGATCTTTTCAAGTTCCTTCATCAGGTTAACCTTGTTATGCAGACGGCCAGCGGTATCGCAAATCAGAATATCGGCCTTACGAGCCCGGGCTGCGCCAATGGCATCAAAAATAACTGAGCTTGGATCTGCACCGGTAGTGCTTTTAATAATATCTACCCCAACTCGTCTCGCCCATTCATCCAGTTGTTCCACCGCCGCGGCCCGAAAAGTATCGGCGGCCGCAATAACAACTTTTTTACCTTCTTTTTTATAGCGCTCGGAAAGCTTGGCAATTGAGGTGGTTTTTCCCACCCCGTTAACGCCAACAATCAGCATAATCGTCGGTAGCTGTGGTTTTTCGGTTTCCACCTGAACCATCTCAACCAGAATTTCTTTGAGAAAGCCCATTACTTCTTCCTTGCTTTTTGAGCGGGTTTCCTTAATCTTAGCCCGCAGCGCCGCCGTGATTTTCACTGAGGTTTGAGCACCTAAATCCGAGAGAATCAGGGTTTCCTCGAGCTCGTCAAAGAAATCATCATCAAAGCTTCCCATATACATGACATTTTCAATTTTCTCCTTGAAATTGTCCGCCGTTTTGAACAGTTTGTTGCGCATCCGTTCATATAAACTTAATTCCATAATTGCCTCCTTCGTTTTAACCCCTTAGAACCTTGCCTAAGTGAGTATTATTTGGGGTTAGTTTGAAATTTCCCCTGACCATCATTTTAAGCGTAATCCGTCAGTCGAACCGACACCAATTGGGACACCCCATCCTTGGACATCGACACCCCATAGAGATTGTCGCACACTTCCAGGGTGGTACGACGGTGAGTGATCGTGATGAACTGATTATGTTCCGCGACTTTTTTGAGATAGGTGATGTAACGGTATATATTATGATCGTCCAGAGCGGCGTCCACCTCATCAATCACACAAAAAGGGGACGGATTAATTTCCAAAAAGGAAAAGAGCAGAGCAATAGCAACCATTGACTTTTCACCTCCGGAAAGCAGGGAAATATGGCGCAGCCGTTTTCCTGGCGGCTGCGCCACCAGTTCAATTCCCCCTTCCAGCACGCCGGTGGGATCGGTAAACTCCAGATAAGCCCGGCCGCCTTCAAATAAAATGCTGAAGATTCGGGTAAAGTTCTCCTGAAGTTTGATAAAGTTAGCCTTAAACTGCTCGGTCATGGCGTCATACAGGGTATTGATAATGTCTAACAACTCACTTTTTCCGGCTTTGAGATCATCCATTTGCTCTTTCATAAAGTCATGCCGGGTGAGAATTTCCTCGTACTCTTCAATGGCGTTGAGATTCACGTTCCCCAATGCGCCAATTTTTTCTCTTAAGGTACGCTGACGTTCTTCGGATAAATCCAGCTCATCAAGCCGGTGCTCTGCCTCCAGCTGCTGATAGGCATCTTCGGCCATTAAAAAGTTGATTTCATAGCTCTTGTAGATATTCTCTTCCCAATGGTTCATCTGCAACTGCAGACTGTTTAATTGGGTGGAAATGGTATTTTTCCTGTCGTTGTCAATAATCAATTGATGATTGTCATTTTTTATTTCTTCCTGCAGCGTTTCCAGTCGCTGAGCGTTGGTTTTTTGAAGCTCCGCCGCTTGTTTATTTTTGTCTCGATGGGATTCAATCATCTTGCTTAAGCGTTGGTGATCAGCCCCAAGTTTTTCCTGAAGCCGGGTTAGTTCCTGGGAGTCATTCTGATAGCCCCCTATCTCTGCTTCCAGAGCGCTTTTTCTGGCCGTCTGGTGCGTCAATTGTTCCTGCATCAAGACGATTTGCTGATCAAACCCAGCAATTTCGCCTTTGATTTGGGTGATAATCATTTGGCTTTCTGATATTTTTAAACGAAAATCATCCAGCTGCTGTCTGATCTCCTGAGCCTGATCATCAGATTCCTGACCCTTTGTGGCTTCTTTGGCCTGATTGTATGCCGCTTCGATTTCCGTTAGCTCATTGTTTAACTGTTCCTGTTTCTGACTGAGCGTCTGCAGTTTTTGTCTTTGCACCGAAATCGCCTGAGTGCTCTCACGCTGCTTTCCGGTCAGATCTTCAATCGTTTTATTTTTCTCCCACAGGGCTTGTTTGCAGCGATTATACTGATTTTCCAGCTCTTTTAACTGCTCAACCGCCTGGGTCAATGCTTTTTGTGAGATCACATCCTGGCTCTTGATCGCATCCATCGCTATTTTTTGCTGATCCATTTCTTTTTCGAGATTCTGGATTTCGATTTTTTTAGAAAGTGGCGACTGTCGGTTATCCTTGCTTTGTCCCCCGACAATGGCTCCGCCGGGATAAAACAGTTCACCTTCCAGGGTGACAACTGTAAATTTAGACGCCATTTTCTTCTGAATATCTTTTCCCGAAGCAAAGTCTCTGGCGACGATGATTCGTCCCAAAAGACTTTCAATGGCAGACGTATAGGCTGTATCGGTTTTAACCAGGTCACTGGCAATTCCCTCCACCCCGGGAATATTTTTAATGATTGCTCGGGTTCGGTCATCGATTGAACTGTATTTTAAATTATCCAGGGGTAAAAATGTTGCCCGACCAAGGCGCTCTTGCTTTAGCAGATTAATACAATCGCTGGCAACCTTGACGCTGGCAACGACAATATTCTGACTTTTTGCGCCTAAGGCAATATCAATGGCCTGGAGATATCTGGCTTCAGTAGAGATGAGTTCGCCAACCGGCCCGTAAACCTCATGGATCACCGCACCCAACAACTTTTCCGAAGTCATCAGTTTTCGAATAGTCGGAAAATAATCCTGATAATTTTTTTGAATATTTTTTAAATACTCCACCTTGGAAGCATTAACCTTTAAATTATTAGAAATCAGATGGGTCTGATTCTGAAGTTTCTGCTGTTCGCTCAAATCATTATTATATTGGGTTTGCAACAGTTTATAGCGGTCTTCCCGTTGCTTTTTTTCTGCCAACAGACTACTCATCTCTTGTTTTTGCTGCTTTAGATCGGCAGCGACTTGATCCTGACTGACCCCAGTTTCATCCAGATATTTCTCAATAAAAGACGCCTCAGTCTTTGCCGCCTGAATCGAAGTTTTAACTTCAAAACGCTTGATTTCAAGTTTTTCACAAAGCGATTGCTGATTTAGAATGGCATCTTGAGTGGCTTTGATCCGTTTTTTTTCTTGCTGTTCTTGATGTAATAAAAGATTAAGGGTGTTTTCCAGTTCACTCCAGGCCGACTCCTGGGTCTTAAGATTTTGCACCAGGACGTTCTTTTCAAGTTCCAGCCCATTGATCCGCTTAAGCGTTGCAGCCATTCGGGTTAACAAGCTTTCACCTTCAGTTTTTAAGCGTTCCTGGGTTATTTCATTGGCTTCAAACTGACTTTTACAACGGATATCTTCCCGCTGAACCTGATCGAAGTCAGCTCTGAGCGCCGATAGATTTTTCTTTTCCGCATCGGCTAACAGATCCAACTCCCGATTCTCGATGGTCAGTTTCTGATACAGCTCATCTTTTTTCTGGATCGTTGCCTCGATTTGTTCGCAGCTTTTTAGTTGGTCTTCAAGATTCTTTTTTAATTCTTCCAGTTCCGTGACGGCACGGCTCATTTTCCGATAAAAGATCACCATATCAACGGTCTTTAATTCCTCATGAAGGGTTAACCAGCTTTTAGCCTTCCGGGACTGGTTTTTTAAAGGTCCCACTTGTTTTTCGATTTCTGTCATAATATCCCGAAGTCGATCCAAATGCCCCTGGGTTTGCTCCAGTTTTTTTTCAGCTTCATTCTTTTTTGTTTTATAGGAAACAATGCCCACTGCTTCTTCAAAAATATTCCGCAGCTCAGTGGGACTGCTCGACAAAATATTTTCAATACTACCCTGGCTGATCAATGAATAACCGTTTTTTCCCAAACCGGTATCCATAAAAATACTGTGAATCTCTTTTAGTTTGCAGCTTTTTTTATTAATGGCATAGTCACTTTCCCCGGATCTGAATAGTTTGCGTGAAATCGCTATTTCCTGGGGATAGTTTTCCAACGAGCCATCTTTATTGTCTAAAATCAAAACAACCTCGGCATAACCAGAGGCTTGTTTTTTTTCTGTTCCTGAGAAGATAACATCTTCCATTTTTTTGCCCCGCAGGGATTTAATACTCTGCTCACCCAAGACCCATTTAATGGCGTCGGTGATATTACTTTTTCCGCTGCCGTTAGGGCCGACAATTGCAGAAATACCTTCTGAAAACTCAAGGCTTACAGGGTCTGCAAATGATTTAAACCCCGACAATCGCAATTTTTTTAAATACAAGCCCGCACCTCAATTTAGTTTTTTAGTCTTAAGTAAATAGTTTTTGGCAGCGTCCTGCTCGCCTTCTTTTTTGCTTTTGCCAATGCCATGGCTCACACAATCACCATTAAAGATCAATTTAATATAAAAGGTCTTGTTGTGTTCGGGTCCTTCGGAACGATCCAGGACATACTCAATGACATTGTCATTGTTTTTCTGAATATACTCCTGCAGCTCCGTTTTATAGTCTTTAACCAGGGCACCGGACAACGCCAACTGGATATTGCTTTCTAACACTTTCAGAACGACTTTCCGGGTTATTTCGAAATTGCTGTCTAAAAAAACAGCCCCGATCAGGGCCTCAAATGCATTGGCAAGATTCGATTTTCGCTGTCGCCCTCCGGTGACAATTTCACCCTTTCCCAAGAAGATATGATCCCCCAACTGGAGCTCATAGGCAGCCTTGGAAAGCGACTCGGCACATACAATATTGGAACGGATTTTCGTCATTTTACCCTCGGATAATTTGTGAGATAAAAATAAATACTCACTGATAATCAGTTCCAATACTGCATCCCCCAAGAATTCAAGTCGTTCGTTGTTGGTTGAATTTCCTGAATGTGAACTATGCGTTAATGCTACTTTTAATAAATCCTTTTTTTTGAAACGGTAATCGATTTTTTCTTCGATTGTCACTTAATATCCCCCCTTATCGATTACGAGATGTCACCTGGACATTTCTCGCTATTCCCCATCAAAAAAACCAAACCGAACAAGACCTGGCGCAAATGTCCTAATTTATTGAAAAAGGGTGCCGGTGTTTCACAGCGACACCCTTTTGTTTGCTTAGGAAATTGCGTTAATAATATCTTCAACGGTTTGAATATTTTCTAATGCACTTTCGTCAATTTTTGTTCCAAATTCATCTTCGAATGCCATAATCAGCTCAACTACATCCAGTGAATCTGCCTCCAGATCATCAATGAGTGAGGTTTCAAGGGTAATTTTTTCAATATCAACATCAAGTTGTTCTGAAATAATTGCCGTAACTTTTAAAAATCGTTCATCCATGACTTAAGCCTCCATATTTTTCGCATTATCGGTTATTTTTTGCAACACATCATTTTCAATAAACTTGATACTCTGTCTGACCGCATTTTTGATGGCAAAGGCATCACTGCTGCCATGAGCTTTAATAATGCCACCCTTTACGCCTAAAAAGGGGGCGCCGCCGTATTCAGCATAGTCAAATTGTTTTTTAAAGCTTTTTAAATTGTCTTTAATCAGCATTCCTCCAATTTTACCTTTGGTATTGCTCATGATTGAGGTCTTCATTCCCTTAAGCAGAAACTCAGCAATGCCTTCGGTTAATTTCAATACGATGTTACCCGTAAATCCATCACAGACTAACACGTCGGCCTTTGTTTCGGGGATATCGCGTGCTTCTACATTGCCCAAAAAATTAAATTCGCCAGCTTCTAAAAGCTCGTAGGCGGCTTTTACAAGACTATTGCCTTTTTTTGCTTCAGCACCGATATTAATCAGCCCGATCCCCGGATTTGTTTTACCTAAAACATTTTCTGAATAAATTTTTCCCAATTGGGCAAACTGTTCCAGATATTCTGGTTTGCAATCGGCATTGGCACCGGTATCGATGAGCACAAACACGCCATCTGTTTTGGGCAAAGTCGCCGCCAGAGCTGGCCGTTTAATACCCTTGATCCGACCCAATTTTAAAAGCCCGCCGGATAAAAGTGCTCCAGTGCTTCCTGCCGAAATCAGTACTGCATTTTCCCTGTTTTTCATTTCTTCCAACGCCACCACCAATGATGAATCCGGTTTTCGGCGAATCGCCATGGCCGGTTCTTCAGTATTTTCGATGACCGTTTCCGCATGTAGAATTTCTATTTTGTCATTAGGGTAATCGTATTTTGAAAGCTCATCTAAAATGGCTTGCCTGCGACCCACCAGGGTCAGCTTGACGTCATATTCTTTTACGGCATCAATAGCACCCTTGACGATTTCATAGGGCGCATAATCGCCACCCATGGCATCTAAAAATATGTTCAAAATAAACGCCCTCCTTTATATCTGTCTATTATCCCAGAAAAAATCTATTCAGTAAATACTATCAGTAAAAATTATCCGGGTTAAAAATAATCCCAGATAGAGAAAAAACAGAGTCTAAACTCTGTTTATTCGTTAAAGCTGATAACGCTAACGTCTTTGTATGTGCCACAAGACTTGCAAACTCGATGAGGCAATTTAATTTCACCACATTTTGGACAAGTACTCATTCCTGGAATATTTAATTTGTAATGTGTTCTTCTTTTGTCTCTTCTGGACTTAGAAGTTTTTCTCTTTGGTACAGCCATCACTCACACCTCCTAATAGTAAAGTCATTTCACTTACAATAAATTTTTCAACGCTTCAAATCGCGGATCATAATCACCAAATTTGTCACATTCACATTGCTCGTGATTTAAATTATTGCCGCATTTTGGACACAAACCCGCACAATCTTCACTGCACAGTACACGGAAAGGTTCATTAATATAAATGCATTCTTCAACGATGGGCAATAAATCAAGTATTGCTTCATCATCTTCAACCGTTACCGTATCCGTATAGTCATAAAGACAATTGATGGGGGTTGGTTCTAGGCAACGCGCACAGGGAAAGATCATGGTCATCTCAAGGGTGAAGGTCACCAGAAAATTACCTTTCGATATTTTCTCAATGGTTCCACGCACTAAGGCGCCATTTTCATCCAGTTCTCCCTCAATATCATTTAAATCCGTATTTTTTACAACAAATTCAAAAGGGATTATTTTTTCCTGCAATAGCTTATTGATTTCAAAATTCATTTTATCACTCCAAACGGGCAATCATCATTATATAGACGATTACCCGTTTTGTCAAGTGAAATACTTTACATTATTTAGCTAAAGCCAGGGTGTCTCTGGCAATCATTAATTCTTCATTGGTTGGAATAACCATTACCGTTGTTTTTGAGTCTTTATCAGAGATAACTGTCGCTTCGCCACGTTTGCTGTTGGTAACGGGATCTAAAGTAATACCTAAGTATTTTAAACCACCACAAATTGCGGCCCGGGAAGTTGTTGAGTTTTCTCCTAAACCGGCAGTGAAAATAATGCCATCAACGCCGTCCATTGCGGCAACATAAGCGCCGATTGTCGTACGAACCCGATAGTGGAAAATATCCAGAGCTAACTGAGCACGTTTATTGCCACTGTTTGCTGCGCCTTCAACATCACGGAAATCAGAGCTGATTCCAGAAACGCCAAGAACACCAGACTTTTTGTTCATCAGGGTATCAACTTCATCGACAGTGTATCCTTTGTTAACCAGGAAAGGAATGATGGCAGGATCAATATCGCCACAACGTGTTCCCATTTCCAATCCGGCCAGCGGCGTTAATCCCATTGATGTATCAACAGATTTTCCATTTTTGATAGCGCAAAGGCTGGCACCATTACCTAAATGACAAGAAATTAATTTTAAATCTTCAAGTTTTTTACCCATTAATTCAGCAGCTGCCTGGCTCACAAATTTATGGGATGTTCCGTGGAAACCGTATTTTCTGATCTTGAATTTTTCATATAATTCATAAGGGAGTGGATACATGTAAGCTTCACCTGGTAAGGTCTGATGGAAAGCGGTATCAAATACTGCAACCATGGGTACATTTGGCAGTAATTCCCGACATGCATTAATTCCAATCAGGTTGGCAGGATTGTGAAGCGGTGCTAATTCTGAGCATGCTTCCAAGCCCTTAATAACCGCATCATCAATAACAACAGAATCAGAGAAAGTTTCAGCACCATGAACAGCTCGATGACCAACAGCAGAAATTTCTTCCAAAGACTTCACTACCCCATGAGCAGGATCAACTAAAGCAGCCATAACCAGATTCAAAGCTTCTTTATGTGTCTTCATAGGTTGTTCCAATTTTACCTTGTCTTGACCTGGAGCTTCGTGAACCAAAACAGATCCTTCAATACCGATTCTTTCAACTAAACCTTTAGCTAAAACTTCTTCAGTGGTCATATCAAGCAACTGATATTTTAGTGAAGAACTACCGCAGTTAATAACAAGTACATTCATTAATAATTACTCTCCTTTAGTTTTTTATTGATTACATTTCATACGTTCTATATAATAACAGTAATAAGCAAAGAATACTATTATTTTTTTGTCATATTTCGATAATAAATGAAAAAATTGCTATTTTTTTAACAAAAGAGAGGCTAATATGAAAATTCTTGGTATTATTGCTGAGTATAATCCGTTTCACATGGGCCACGCCTGGCAAATTGAGTCTTCAAAAAAAACAAGTCAATGCGATGCTGTTATGGTTTTAATGAGCGGCAGCCTCACTCAGCGCGGCGACTTTGCTGTTCTAAACAAATGGGAACGCACCCGACTGGCGCTGTCCGCCGGTGTTGATCTGGTTTGCGAACTGCCGTTTGGCTACGCCTGCCAAAGTGCCGAAGCTTTTGCCCATGGGGGGATTAAGATCTTTAACGCCACTGGGGTGATTGATGTCCTCTCCTTTGGTTCCGAATTCGGGCAAATACGCCCACTAACTAATCTAGCCGAAATACTTGTTCATGAACCAGCTGAATTTAAAAGCTTCCTTAAACAGGAACTATCATCTGGGGTTTCCTTTCCCAGAGCCAGAGAACTGGCGATCCGCTCCTATTTGGGTCATGAGACAGGCCAACTCTTAAAAACACCCAATAACATCCTGGCTCTTGAATATCTGAAAGCCCTTCACAAAACCCAAAGTGATATTGATGCAATGACCGTTAAACGACAAGGCGCAGACTATCACAGTCTGTTGCCATCCAAGTATCTCAGTGCCACTGGGATTCGAACCATTTTAAACGATGCCCTTACTCACCCGGAATCAGCATCTGCTATTTTAGAAGCATTGGATAACAAACTTCCCTATTCAGCCGATGATCTGATTCTGCCATTTAAAAAGAATTACAATCCCAGGGGTGACGACTATTTCCTCAATGCCCTACGCTTGCAAATTCTCTCAAATGATGTAAAACATTTAAAAAATACCCCCTATGTCAGTGAAGGCCTGGAACACAAAATCAGAGATGCGCTAAAAACAGCCACCAATCTGGACGAATGTGTCAATGCGATTATCTCTAAACGGATTCCCCAAACCCGGGTTCGCCGGATCTTATGCAATCGGCTGCTGGAACTGGATAAAGAAACCTTGAACCTTTTTCAAGCAGAATCTTTTGTCCCGTATCTGCGGGTACTGGGTTTTAATGAAACGGGCCAAGCGATCCTGAAGGCGATTAAGGATCAGGGCCAGTTGCCGATTTTAACCAGTCTCAAAAAGAGCCGGTTTTTATTGACTCCCACCCAAAATAAAATGCTCCGCTACGACTGTCGTGCCACTGACCTTCATAATCAATTTTATGAAACGGTCTACTGTTATCATCGCGATTACCGGCAGAGTCCGGTTCAGTATCCAAAACAAGAAATACCAGTATTAGCAAAGTCACCAAAATAAATAATTCAAAATTAACCTGAGCAATTTTATCAGCCTGACAATAATCCAAGTCAATCAAACTCAAAGGAGAACTTCATGCCATTTTTTACTAACGAAAAAACAGACATGCCAAAAAGACCCATTCTACAACCCTTCTGCGGACCCGTTCAGGGGCAATTCCGCCGCAGTGTTTCCAGCTATAAAGGGATTCCCTACGCCATGCCTCCTATCGGCAGCCGCCGGTTTAAAGCACCTGAACCGATGCCACCCTGGGAAGCGATTCGTGATTGTTCAAAACCAGGTGATACTTCTCTGCAGATGGGCGGTATTACCGTTGATTCCCCAGGCACCTATCAAATGGACGGTAAAAGCGAAGACTGTCTGTTTCTGAACGTCTGGACCCCGGCCGTCACTGCCGCAGAACGCTATCCGGTTTATGTGTTTATCCACGGCGGTGCTTTTTCTTCGGGTTCCGGCTCAGAAATGATTTATGATGGTGGGCGGATGGCTCAGGAAGGGGTGGTTGTTGTCACCATCAACTACCGATTGGGGGCTCTGGGGTTTCTGGCGACCCGGGGGTTACTAGCGGAAGCCGGCACCACCGGCAATTACGGTTTGCTGGATCAGATTCAGGCTCTTCATTGGATTCAGGATAACATCGAAAGCTTTGGCGGAGATCCCGATCAAGTCACAATCGGCGGTCAGTCCGCCGGTGCTTATAGTGTTACCGCACTGATGCTATCGCCGCTGGCTAAAGGTCTTTTTCATCAGGCCGTGGTTGAAAGTGGATCAATTTTCTCAATTTCTGCTTTTTCTTCGCTCAATCGGGGCGACTTACAAAAGACCATGGACAACGGGAAGCTCTTATGCGACTTATACGGCATTGATGATTCCCTAAATGGACTGGAACAGCTTAGATCCCTTTCCGGCGATATTTTTGCCGCCCTCTCGATGGTTAAGTCAGATCAATCCACGGTTCCCAATGCCTTTGGTTTCTGGCCGGTTTACGATGGGGTCGTTCTTCCCAGAGACCCCGTCAAGGCTCTTAAAAATGGCGAAATCAACCCAGTCAAAATTCTGGTTGGTTATAACACCGATGAATCATCCTTATTTATTAAAGGACATACCAATCTGGGGATTTATCAGATGCTCTGCTATCATATCTTTGGTCCCGAAAAAGCACCGAAAGCAATGGATCACTTTTTCGTGGATGCTGATCACTCACCCCTGGAGCGAGCCCTGGAGATTTATACCTATTCCGCTTTTCTGATCGGCATGGTCATGATGGCAAAAGCATATGCGCAATTAGGACTAGATGTCTATTTTTATAATTTCGATTTTGATCCGACAATCCTGAAAATAGTTGGACTGAATACAGCTCATGGCATGGAACTGCCCTTTGTCTTTGGCAACGGCATCGGACAGCGTCGAGCCACCAAGATCAGCAATTTGTCCTGGATTATGCAGCAGTCATGGGTTAACTTCATAAAATATGGCAATCCAAATTTCAAAGAAGAATATAAGGGGCAGATCGTCTGGCCAAAATTTGATCCCGAGAATAAATACATCATGGTTTTTGACGCTCGACTGGCCAGTAAAAACCTTCCCAACCAGGATGATCTGGAATTCCTGGAAAGGCTGATGTTTGATTAAATCTTGTCCCAGATTTCGCTAACTTATCCGGCCTTCAAAAAACTGTTAAAATGCTTTTCTGAACTGCTTTTCTTTGTATATTAACTTGCAAAAAATTAAAAATAATGATACATTTAGCTAACCATGAAATCATATCAAAGATGCTTAACTTGGGATGACCTTGCCGCTAAGCATCTTTTTCATGAAGTGAGGAGATTGAAAATGATAATATATAAACAAAAAGATTTTTTAACCTATATGCCGGATGTCCAGGAATGCAACAAAAGCATTTCTGATCTCAATGATCAATGGGATAATATTAAACTGCTTTCCGAAATCAATTGCCCCATCCAATCAAAAAGTGTTCTCCCCAATATGACCAAAATTCAAAATGGCTTCATTGATCTACAGGAAGAACTGATTGATACCCTGGTTGCTGAAAAACTGAAAAAGATGGAGCAGAAAATCATTTCGAAAACCCAGGTAGCCATTGATATCCTGATTCGAAACCTATTTGAACGAACTGCTGATATTGGTTTTCTGGCCACCGATGACGACATTCGTCGCTTTGTCGAAAATCAGGATCGCACTGACAGTGACCGTAGCTTAATTTTAAAACGGATGCGTGACTATGTTTCCAAATATTCTGTTTACGAAGATATCATTGTACTCGATAATAATTACCGGGTGCTGGCAAATCTAGATGATAAAAATGATATCCTGGGAAAACAGATTAAAGGGCCGAATCTGATCAAAACGATGGATGGCGAGCAGAGCTTTGTGGAATATTTTAAAAACTCAAAACTCCAGTATGGAGAAAAGAATTCGCATGTGTTTTCTAGCCGTATCTGCCGAGAAGGCACTTCCCAGTCCATAGGTCTGATTTGTTTGTGTTTTCGCTTTGAAAATGAAATGGCACAGATCTTTGAAAAACTGACCAATGATTATGATGGCTCTGTTATGACCATCATTGATGATACCAATACGGTGATCGCCAGTAGTGATGAAAATCACGTCCCCACCGGCATCATCGTTGAACCCGTTGAATCTGGTGTTAACGGCGTTGTCTACTATCGGGGATCCGATTATATTTCGAAAACCATCGCAACCCAGGGCTATCAAAAATATTATGGTCTGGGTTGGAAGGGTCATGTGATGATTCCTCTCCATCTGGCTTTCCGGGACAATCGAAATCTTAAAAGCATCGACTCATCCGTCACCACCGGTCTGATGCACCAGGCTGATTCATTTTCTACCGAACTAAATGAAATAATCAATAAGACCCAAACCATTAATGGTTCACTAAAACGAATTGTCTACAACGGTCAGATTATTGCCAGAGATGACAGTATCGATGCCGAATATTCGCGATTAAAGCCGATTTTAAGAGCGATTGGACGGATTGGCACCAACACCAGCAGTCTTTTCCAGAGCTCCGTTTCCAACCTGTTTTCGACGGTTGTATCAACTAGCCTTGTCGACACCAGCTTTTTAGCCTCTCTTTGTGTTGACATTATGGATCGAAATCTTTACGAGCGAGCCAACGATTGCCGTTGGTGGGCATTGGATTCGACGATTCGCCGCATTCTTGCCAAAGATGTAATAACCACTGCCGACAAAAAACAATTGACCGATATTCTCATTTACATTAATGATCTTTATACAGTTTACCGCAGCTTATTTGTTTTTGATAAGACCGGAACCATTATCGCTGTATCTAACCCCAATCGCACAGAAGACATTGGCAAAACCCTCACCGCTCCATATATCGGTGAAATTCTAGCAAATGCCAAACAGGAAAAGTATTTTGTCTCCCCCTTTGAACAAACTGAATTGTATGATCATCGTCATACTTATATTTATGGTGCATCAATTACTGACTTTAATAACTATAACCGCACCGTTGGCGGTATTGGCATTGTCTTTGACAGCGAGGACCAGTTCAAAACCATCCTGGAAGAATCACTTCATTCAGATAACAACACCTTTGCAGTATTTGCTGACCGTAAAAAAATGATTCTCTCGTCAACCAATGATACCTATAAAGTTGGTGAAATTCTAGATTTACCGGACGAGCTATTCACCGTAGCTAATGGCAAAACCCAATCCGAAATTTTAGTTTATGAAAATAGCTATTACTCAATTGGCTGTGCCTGTTCATCCTGTTATCGAGAATATAAAAATTCTGACGGCTATCAAAATGATGTCATTGCCTTTGTTTTCGAAAAAATGGCGGATTATACAGAAATTACCATCAATAAATCCAATGACAAAGAAATCGAACAGTCTGATTTCGCCTTCTCAATGACGAATGAACATAAAAAACTGGCCACCTTTGTCATCAATGGCCAGGTCTATGGATTGGAACAATCTTACGTTGTTGAAGCTTTAGAAGCCAGCAAGACCATTTCCGTCCCCGGAACCAACGCCGTCATCCGTGGTGCTGTGGAGTTTAATGATCATTATTATGCTGTTGTTGATGCCCTCGCTTTATTCGACAAAGATGAGCCCAGCTTGAACGCCTCTCATCTGCTATTGCTGCAGTTGTGCGATGATGAAATGATCGCCATTCAAGTCGAAAAACTGGTAAGTGTTCTCGAAATTAATCTAAATGATATTCAACCAGTAGAAATTTCCTCGGCAATTACCGGTATTATTTGCCTAACCGATGGTTCTGACCGGACAATATTAGAAATGGATCCTCAGATTATTCTTGAAAAGCTGGTTGAAAACCAGGTCGATGAAGATTTGGAAGCGGCTCTGCCGCTGCTGGAAACGATGGAAATTAATTAACACATGTATCTCATAAAATGAACCCCATTATATAAAAAAATCCCGGCTGTAAAAATAACTTTTTACAGTCGGGATTTTTATTTGTTCATTTTTGAGTTTACTCCGCTAAAAGTTTACTCTGCG
The DNA here is from genome assembly GCF_030652775.1 of Acetobacterium sp. Classification (GTDB taxonomy): domain Bacteria; phylum Bacillota; class Clostridia; order Eubacteriales; family Eubacteriaceae; genus Acetobacterium. Next base: position 42,952 of record NZ_JAUSPS010000030.1, read on the forward strand.
CTGATATCAATCAGAATCGCACCATCTTCGACCTTTACCGGATAACTGCGATCGTCTTCCATTTTGAACTCCAAAAATAAAATCTTCGGTTTTCCCACTCCTTTACCTGTTTTGGCATCATATTTTGCGCCATGTCTGGGACAGGTAATAATTCCATCCTGGAAGGTGCCTTTATACAAAGATCCGCCCATATGAGGGCATTTATTCGATATGGCATAGTAAGCCCCATCCACTTTTGTTAATAAAATCTTTTTCTCATCCAATTCGATCAGTTTTTTTTCAATTTTCTCAAACTCTTGTATTTGCGCAACTTTTTTAAATCCCATTGTTTCCTCCATCTATCATTCAAACTATATGTAATAGCTACCCAATTATCACCATACAAAACAATAGATCTGATGATTCTTAAGGATTGACAAACTTATGATAACTGCATATAATGAGTTAACTACTATTAGAATTCAACAAAAGAAATCGTCATGTTTCAAAATTTTAAAGAAGAGGTGATTTTATGTCAGGTAAAAAAGTATTTTCAACTGAACAGGCAAAGGAAACGGGTAGAATGCTCGGGGTCAGCTGGAAAAAATTCGATATTGAACAATTCCGAATGGGGATGGATGTCGAGCTGGAACACGGAACCTGTGACTCCCATACGAATGTAACTGGTGATGATGCGTTCCTAACTGGAAAAATTGCACTTGCTCATTTAAATGAATTTCCTGATTACTATACGCGTCTTGAAAAAATGGAAAAGGAAGCTGAAGCTTTTTGGGAAGGTAAATAACTATTTAGCGAATGAATATAAAAGAACCTCTAAACTTAGAGGTTCTTTTATATTCATTCGCCTTTTAATTGTGCTCTTTTTTTACGGAATTCAATAATTGGCGCATCCCCCTGAATAAGATTTTCGTCCATTATCAATTCTGTTTTCTTGGGAATTTGCGTTAATACAACGTGCCGATCCTGATGAAGAATATAGCGATTACTTACATTACTAAGCCGATTCACAATTTGTTTTAGGACCGGTAGTTTCATGAACTTTTGATAAAACCGCAAGTAGATCTTAGTATTTTCTTCGTCAATCGGGGCAAAAATAGCCATTATTCGCACATCCGCACTTATTTTATTTTGCCACATATTCGGCATTTGGAATTCAAGACTGAAAAATTCTTTGTAATTTTCAATTTCCTGAGGTTTTAACGGAATTGAAATACCGTCATCAATCACATTATTCACGAAAAAAGTCATCCGGTTTTTCTCCCATTTGACCACTGGACCATTAACCATGGTTTTATTCCCGCGTCCTATGGAATTGCCGTGAACAAATGGCAAATGAACCACATCCAGCTGATTTTCAATTGCGCGAGTATAGTGCACCGGCCAAACTTCCGAAAGGCTGCCATAGGAAAACCCCTCCCTTAGATATTCAAAAAATGGGATTTCCGGAAGAACTTCCTGGAAAACCCCATACCAAAGCCAGATAAACTCATATTGTTCTTTTACAACATAAGCATTCACCTGATAATGATCAGGAACTGGTGCATTTTTTCCATTGGCCGGTATCTTAACAACTTTACCAGTTCCGTCATAGGCAAAACCGTGAAATGGACATCTGATTGTATCGTTTACTAAGGTTCCTGCACTTAAAGATGCTCCCCGATGACAACATCGGTCAAAAATACAGTTGATGTTGCCCTTATCATCTCTCCAAAGAACGAGTTTTTCGCCCATTCGTGTTACACCAATGGGTTTATTTTTGTTTATCTCTTTACTCTCAAGAATTCCGTACCACTGATTTTTTATCATAACTAATACCTCATTCAAGTGCCAGTTTTATTCAATCCAAATATATTTCACTCTACAATCCACATTAACCATTGAGAATAGCATTTAATCAATTTTAAGAATCTAAAATTCCATTTTTGTGTTGTTCATTATTCATGAAATTCATCAACTATTTTCCAATCCACGATTTACGTTGTGGTCTCTAAAATCTCATTAATCTGCGAAAATATTTCATGAATCCCGCCATCGCCTTTGATTTTATGAAGAATTCCTTGTTTCTCATAGAATTTCAGGATCGGTGCTGTTGTTTGATTATAAATAGCCAAGCGATCTAAAATGATTTCTTCCTGATCATCGGCCCGATGAATTAAAGTGGTTCCGCAAACATCACATTTTCCTGGGACCTTTGCGGGATTGTATTTTATATGATAGCTTTCTCCGCATTTTGGGCAGACCCGTCTTCCTAGAATACGGTCAAGGATTATTTCTTTGGGAACATCGATCAGAAAAACAAAATTGATCTGCTGATTCTTTTTATTCATGATCAGATCAAGGGCCTGGGCTTGCTTTTCATCCCGCGGAAATCCATCCAGCAAAAAACCCAGATTGCAGTCATCTTTTTTTAATCGCTCCTCCACCAGTGCGATGGTAAGGCGGTCGGGAACCAGTTGGCCTTTCCCGGTATAGTCACTTATTTCTTTGCCTTCTGGTGTTCCTTCTTTAATTTTTCTGCGGAAGATCTCCCCCGTAGAAATATGTGGAATATCAAAATGTTCACATATCAGTTTTGCTTGAGTCCCTTTTCCCCCTCCGGGTGTTCCTAATAAAATAATTCTCAAAAAACTACCTCCACTATTTGATTATCCTACTTTTTAAAATCTACAACGGTAATATTGAGAGCTTGACGATCTGCCAGGCAGATGTCAAAGGGTTTTATTTCATAATCACCATTTTTATAAACCCGAATGTTCGGACGCATACAAAAGCTTTCAAAATTGTCGATGACGACGCCTGACAAACCATTACTTAACTTAACCGACGTGCCGACCGGATATGGCGCTATTTTTCGGACAAACACCTTAACCAGATCTGGGTCAAACAGGTTTTCAGTACCGCCCATAATGTACTCGATTGCTTCTGATGGAAGTAGTCCTTTTCGGTAAGGCCGGTCTGATGTCAACGCATCATAGACATCGGCGATGGATATAATTCTGCCATACAACGAAATCTTCTCGCCTTTAGCATTATTGGGGTACCCCCCACCTGAAAATTTTTCGTGATGATCCAGAATTCCGGCCTGGGCACCCACGCTTCCCACATATTCACTTGCCAGATATTCAAAGCCTAAATATGAGTGCTTTTTCATTTCCATAAATTCATTATTGGTCAATGGACCAGGCTTGTGCAGAATGTCTTTCGGTACAAAGACTTTTCCAATATCATGAAGTAATGCCCCAAACCCCAGATTACATAAATCTGTTTTATCAAGACCCAGAGCCGTACCAAGGCCAATCGATAAAACCGCGACATTCACCGAATGAAAATAAGTATAGTCGTCAAAAACTTTTAGATCGACCATATTAAGCATCATTTCTTTATTTTTCAGGATCACATCGACAATGGTCTCAACCTGATCTTCCATCTCAGTGAATTGCTCTTTTTGAACCGGCAGATTATTCTCCTTACAAATAAATATTTCTTTTATTCCACTGACGGTCTTTGCTCTCAAACTACTATTAATTGTATTCACGATGGGGATATTTTTTATTTGATCCTCTTCAACATAGAGCCCATTACAGCGGAACTTACGAATTTTTTTTATTAATTCGACATCTAAAACTGTTTGCCTTGCAAGCACCAGTTCGCCTTGATCCCCATAAAAATCTGAAGCAATAATCATTCCTTCTCGCAAGCAAAATATTGGTACAAATCTCATGATAGTCCTTCCCTGGAGCCTTTATAAACCCATTATTTGTTGAATGAGTTTATGTTGCTTTTGTCATTATAATAATATTGTTTTAGCTAAAATAAAGTTTATTTCTTTAGCTACGATGATATCTTTTTACCTAATTTTTGTCAATAACATTTTGCAAACGTTTATTGGCTTGCATAACAAAAAAACAAACGCAATCACAATCGAATTGATTGTAATGACGTTTGTTTACTTAGGCGTTTATTATTTTGTTCTTTGATCCTTATTTCAAACTACTGAAAAAGTTTCCTATTTCGGCAAAAAAAGTTTGTACCTGTTGGAAAAAACCCTGGGTACCCTGACCCGCTTCCATCAACTTAATAAATGTATCAGGATCCATATTCAACTCATTAAATTTATTTACCAGGGTTAAGATCTCTTCGATTTGCTGATCATCCAAAACGGTGTCATATTTTTTCGCAGTCGCAACAATCAGTTCCCGGATTTCATCTTCACTCATCGTTTTAGTTTGGGCAATTTCGCCCTTCAGACTATTGATAATATTAACTGCATCATCGCCAATAGCATCCTGGAGTTCGCCAACGACCACCACTTCTTCAACTGCGGTTGTTTTTGCCGCTTCATCCAAACTGGTATCAGTTGCGGCCTCATAGGCTTTGTAAATACCTGTTAACGCACCGGTCCCTGATACTGGCGTATAGGCCGCCACAATCACTTTGGCATTTTTAATACCAGCCGTTCCTAATGCTGATTGATACATCTTGTCGGTTACCCAATCAATATTATGGGATTCCAGATCGATCCCTCCCGACGATTTTTCTTGAACATAAACACTGGATAGCGCCAAAGTTCCAATCTTATCAAGAGATACCACCCCATCCAAATATTCCCGTTCATCCTCATTGGTTACCACGGTTTCTTCAACATCGCCTCTTTTAATATTGAAATAACCGTATACCGTTTTGAGTTGGGCTTCGGTATTATCGGCACCAATGGCGACACAGGCACTTTTTGAATCCGCCAGTACGGGACTGACCATTGCTATCGATAAAACAATCGCTAAAATTCCTGATACTATTTTCTTTTTCATTCTTCACCTCGTATAATTACTGTCATTTTATAAGTCACTTTGTGTACAGCGAAATTATCATAACAATTAATCCTATTTTTTAACTTAATTTTCTAAATACACAGAGATTGGTGCTCGTTTCCGCAGATATCGGCGTTTATAAAAAGAAAAGCCGACTGCTGACGCAATCGACTTTTTATTCTAAATATTGGTGCGAGAAAAGGGATTTGAACCCTCACTGCATTGCTGCAACAGATCCCTCAAACCTGCGTGTCTGCCGTTCCACCATCCTCGCATAAGTAACAGGCGTTTTGACCCTGTTTTCTTATTATAAAGGAATGAAGAAAAAATATCAACTATTTTTTTGGGTTTTTAAAAATTTATTTACTGATCGCTTGTGTTGCTGACGTTTATTTCACCAATAGCTTTCGTCTGGTAAAATAGACATTTGTTGTGATCAGCAAATCATCAAGACTACCGTTATTCTCAATAATTGTATCAGCCAGACCGATTTTATCCTCATCTGACATTTGCATATCGATTCGTTTAATGGCCTGCGCTCTGGTCAATTTATCTCTTTCCATTAGCCGACCAATGCGAATCTCTTTATCTGCTACCACCAGAATCGTCTCATCGACAGTATTTTGCAGATTTGTTTCAAAAAGCAGGGGACAATCATAAAAAACTGTTGGTATCCCAGACCGTCGGAAAAAATCAATTTGCTGATCGTACAGTTTTTTTATTTCGGGATGAACAATCGCATTGAGTTTTTTTCTGGCCTGTTCATCATTAGCGATAAGCTCCCCCACCAGGCTGCGGTTTAATTCCCCGTTCTCATTGATAACTTCCGACCCAAAGACTGCGGTTATTTTTATTAAACCGGGGCTCCCCGGCGCCACTGCCTGCCTGGCTAATTGATCGGCATCGATAACAATGTAATTGAAACGTTTCTTTAAAATATCTGTGACGGTCGATTTGCCTGATGCAATCCCACCGGTTACTCCTATTATTCTCATAACCTGCTCCTGCTATTTCACATCATACCAGGACATCCCGGTGTTCACATCTACGGTCAGCGGTACACAAAGCTTAGCTGCCCCTTCCATTTCTTCTTTAATCAGTCGTTCCACCTGGCTTTTTTCATTCTGGGGGGTGTCGATGATTAACTCATCATGGACTTGTAAGATCAGTTCGGCTTCCAGATTCTCCGCATTTAAGCGGTTATAGACCTTGATCATGGCAAGCTTGATAATGTCCGCTGCACTGCCCTGAATGGGCGTATTTAGGGCCATTCTTTCGCCCGCCTGAACCAACATCGCATTTCGCGAGTTCATTTCCGGAATATATCGTCTTCTTCCCCAGATGGTAGTGACATAGCCTTCTTCTTTGGCCTGTTGTTTGATATTTTCCATATAGGCCTGAACCTTGGGATAGCGCGAAAAGTAGCGATTAATATAATCCTGGGCTTCATTTCTGGAGATCCCCAGATCTTTGCCCAGACTAAAGGCCTGTTTGCCATAGATTAGTCCAAAATTGATGGCTTTGGCCTGGCCGCGTTGGGTTCTGGTGACCGCATCCAGAGGGACGCCAAAAATTTCAGAGGCGGTGCGGGTGTGAATATCCTGTTCTTTTCTAAATGCGTCAATGAGATTCTCATCACCGGAAAGATGGGCTAAAACCCGAAGCTCGATCTGAGAATAATCGGCATCAACTAGAATCCGATCGCTCGCTGATGGCACAAATACCCGCCTGATCGCTCGTCCCATTTCTGTTTTTACGGGAATATTCTGCAAATTAGGATTGGAACTGCTAAGCCGTCCGGTTGCCGCCACGGTCTGATTAAAGGTCGAATAAATCTTGTGCGTTTTTGGCTCAACAAAGGCCATCAGACCGCGACCATAGGTAGAATCCAATTTGGACAGCATCCGATATTCGATAATTTTTTCAATAATTGGATGAAAATGGATGAGTTGTTCCAATACCTCAATATTGGTGGAATAACCAGTTTTAGTCTTTTTTACCACCGGCAGTTTTAATTGTTCAAACAGAACTTCGCCCAATTGTTTGGGCGAATTAATGTTAAAGGCTTCTGTTTCGGCCAGTTCGTAGATGTCACTGGTAAGACTGGTAAGCTTGGTTTCAAATTCACTGGAAAGAACTTCCAGTTGGCTTAAGTCAATTTTAAACCCCAGTTCCTCCATCGATACCATCACTTCCAGCAAAGGCATCTCAATCGTTTTAAACAAGGTCATCATGTCAGTTGCATGGAGTTCTTTTTCCAGAACGGTTTTTAAGTCTTTGATGGTTTCACAGTTTTTGATCATATAATCAGCCAACAACTGTTCATCGAGGCCTTCAGCCGGTACCATTTTTTTACCTTTACCGAACATTTCCTCGTCATCCAGAATGGTTCGATTGAGATATTGATAGGCGGCTGATTTTAAATCATAGCGCTGATCGCCGGGACTCAAAAGGTAGGTGGCAATGTAGGTGTCAAAGGCTTCATTGACTTCATTGATGTCATTCTTATGAAAAATATGGATCAGATTCTTTAAATCCTGACTGGTGATGGCCAATGCGCTGATATTTGGCAGATTTTTAAGTTTTTCAAAAAAATTCAAGCCGTCAACGGCTTCATGGTTAAGATAATAATAACAGTCTGCGATTTCCAGCGCCAAATAAATCTGAGGCGCTTCTTCATGAAAATAGATGATCACTTCTTTGGTATTTCCCAAATCGTTGAACAAGCTATCCATGTCAGCGGCTGTTTTAATCCAGTGAAACGCCACTGATTTTTCAATGGTTTCCACTGCTTCAGCGGCGTCTATTTTTGACAGTAGGGTATTGAATTCCAATTCTTTGAGTAAGGCAATACTCTCCGGATTAAAAATATTGTGGAAGGTCAGTTCTTCATAGTCACCATCCCAGGGAACATCCAATTTTATCGTTCCCAGCATTCGGCTCATGAAGGCGTCATCTTTTCCCGCTATTATTTTTTCTTTTTGTTTGCCTTTCTGCTCGTCGATATGTTCATATATCTTTTCCAGGTTTCCGTACTGCTGAACCAGCTTAATTGCCGTCTTCTCACCGATTCCCACTATTCCGGGAATATTGTCAGACTTATCTCCCATCAGGGCTTTTAAATCAATCAGATCTTTGGGAGTCAGTCCATACTGATTCTGAACCCAGGCTTCATCCACCTCTTCCAATTGGGAGATGCCCTTTTTTGTATACAAGACCTTAATCCGCGGCCCAACTAACTGAAAGGCATCCCGGTCACCAGTAATGATTTCTGTTTCGATCCCTTTTTCAGATCCGATCGTTGCCAAGGTTCCAATGATATCATCGGCTTCAAAACCTTCTAGCTCAACAATAGCAATATTCATCTTTCTGAGCAGCTTTTTTAAAATAGAAAACTGTTCCGCCAGCAGTTCTGGCATATTTTGACGTCCACCCTTATAGTCGTCATAGGCCAAATGCCTGAAGGTTGGCCCTTTTAAGTCAAAAGCGACCCCTAAGTAATCAGGTTGGTACTCCTCTTGAATTTTAACTAATATGTTAACAAAACCATAAATGGCATTTGTCGGTACACCCTTTGAATTTGACATTTCCCGGATGGCATAAAAGGTCCGGTAAAAAAGACTGTTCCCGTCGATTAAGATACTTTTCATTTGATCTCTCTTTCTCTTTCTGCTCAATTTAACAAACATAGTTATTATATCAAAAGTATTGAGAATTGAACATTGAATAAATTTAAAAGCTACCCTTGACAACAATCATTGTCAGAGTTATAATGCATTTGACAATGATTGTTGTCATAATGACAATTTTTATTGACAAATTAAAATACTAGGCTCTGGAGGTGCCATTGTGGGATTGGAAAACCGTTTAAAAGAATATCGGGCTCGAGATAATCTGAATCAGTCAGATCTGGGCAAGCTGGTTGGTGCATCCCGGCAAACCATCAGTCTGATTGAACGGGGCGATTATTCACCCTCTGTTATTCTGGCACTAAAAATTGCTAAAATTTTTGGAACAACCGTTGAAGAACTATTTTTATATGAAGAGGAGTAAACTCATGAAAAAACTAAATCCAACAATCAAATTTTTTATTGTCCTGGTTATATCCGCATTTATCGGTGGACTGTTGGGAGGCAGTATTATCCACGGTGAGGATGCCATTATCCAAAGTCTGATTAATTTTCAGAATTTTATGATCAATAATAATTTATTAATCCAGTCATCTGTTTTTGGTCTCTGCGCACTGATTATTCTAATTCTCTATATTTCTGCCAACCTTAAATTAAAACATTTAGACGAAAATGATGATCTGCTGTTTGATCAGATCGACCATCAACTGGGGTTTTTAATTCCTTTTATTTCAGTTACGATGATTTTTGGATTCTGTTTATTCGGCGTCACGGTTACCAATTCCATGGAAGATTTTAAACTCCTCGGCCTCATTATCTTTCTGGTAAATATGGCCTTCACCTTGATTATGACAATACTTTCCATAAAATTGACCAAAGTTTTATACCCTGATAAAAAAGGCAATCCACTCGATTTTAATTTTGACAAAGAATGGCTTAAAAGCTGTGATGAAGCCGAAAAATTTGTGATTTACAAGGCTTCCTATCGGTGCTATCAGCTGATGAATTTTGTTTACTGTGGCGTCGTTACCCTTTGTCTGCTCATTTCCATTGCCGTTAATATTGGTATCTTTCCCTATTTACTGATTGGCTTTTTATGGATAACTCAAACCCTCGTTTACTCGATCGCAGCCAATCGATTTCAGCATGGACAGTTGGACAATGTTCAATAATTTTATTTTAATAGGAGCTGTGAAAAATGAAGAAAATTTTAGAAAAAGCCCAAAGTGAAGGTTGGATCTATCTTGAACAAGGTCTTGTTTGTGGAAATCGGATGGAGTTTGAAAAAAACGATAAGCGGATTGGTATCACTCTTAATCCGGCTTCCTATCAACTAACAAACATGTCGCCAACACAAATGAAAACTGTGATGGAAGCTGACACTTTATATTCAGGAAATGATCCCATTGTAACTAAAATACGAAACCTGTCCTTTGAAGATCAAACCAATCTAACTGGTGTCGCCCGAGAGATTTTTTTACTGATTTGCGAAGAAGACTAACACACCCTACCTTATCCCAATTTTAGTTTTTGATTATTCAATCTAAAAAAAGTACCGTTTTGATATCTACTATCAAAACGGTACTTTTTGTATTAAAGAAATAGTTAGTAATTGTGATTTCTATGATCATTCAACTTTTGGAACTGCCAAACTACCGGGAATTTAATGTTTTATAACCTTGTTCAATTCCCCCTGAATCTCATTCATCAGATAATCGGTATACGGAATCTCGGTAAAGAGACGTCCATCGGTATATGGTTTGAGTTCTATGCTGGCTGTTTCGTTTTTCTGGCTGTTAAGGATTTCTCCCACGTTGACATCTTTAAACGCCATACAGGTTTCTCCAATAACATTTAAAATCTCATCCGGACAAGCCGATCCCAGATCTGCTGAGAGAATATCCGCAATCGCCTGAGCCATTATCAGATTCCCTATTTCCAGTGGGTTATCCACGGCTTTTTTTACCTTGAGCAACCGTCCTTCAGTATTCACAAAGGTGCCATCGACTTCCGGGAAGGCCAGTGCTGGTAACACCACATCAGCTTTTTCTGCTGCAGCCGACAGGTGGGTATCCTGGACCATCAAAAATTCATACCCACTTAGATCGGCATTAGGATCTTCACCAAAGAGCAACAGGACTTTGGTGTCTGTCAGAACAGCTGCGGTATTGGTTACACCCAGGGCGTTTAATCCCATGCTGTTGTTCTTGACGGCGACTCTGAAAATACCGCTGCGTTTGCCATCAGCTTTGCCTAGCAGTCCGAGGATGTCACCAACTAGCGTTGACGCTTCTTTGGTGACATACTTGTCACCCATAACGACTACCAGATTTTTGGCATTAATCAGGCCTTCACCAATGATCTTAGCTTCGTCGCAGAGTTCAAAATCTGCCAGGGAAGTTTTTAATGCGTCCAGATTGTTGAGGTCGCCTTTGCGGTTGCTGTTTTCCAGGACATATTTGGTAATTTCGCCCAGGAACTCCAGATCTTCACATTCAGTGATAAACTCATCAGCGATATGATCATAACCGTTTTCCAGATGGTTAATGACAAAGATATTAGCACCATTTTTTGATGCCTGTGTCAGTTTGTATTTGACAATGGGGTTATTTACGGGCAGCATCCCTAGTACCAGAATAGTATCAGCGGTCACTATTGCATTCATGTCGCCAACCGTATAGTTGCCCTGGAGAACCTTGTCTTCACCCCGTTCGCAATTAGAAAAACTAAAGGTTTCAGCTCTCAGCACTTCGGCCAGCCTGGTGAAGGTATAGATTTCCTCATTGGTATACTTGGGTGAGATGCCCATCTTTACGGCTTCGGCACCATAACGGGCAGCAATGCTCTGGGATTTCTTGGCAATCATCACAAACGCATCATACCAACTGGCTTCTGTCAGTTCACCCTGATTATTTCTTATCAGCGGGCTGGTCAGTCGGTCACCCCACTGAACCAGATTGGTGCCAAAGCGCCCCCGACCACACATAACGCCTTGATTGATGTCCTGGTGGTTTTTCTGAGGAACGGCTTTGATCACCGTATCACCCTTCGATTCGATGATAATCTGACAACCAGCCGAACAATAGCCGCAGGTTGATTCGGTTTTGTCCGTATTCAGGGGAATCTGTTTAATCCCTGTGAGCCCTTCTCTTAAGGCGCCGGTGGGACAGACGGAGATACATAGCCCACAGCTGACACAACCGGTATCTTTCAGCGGCTGACGCAGCGCTGGTTCCACAATCGTTTCAAAGCCACGGTCAACCAGACCCAGTGCCGATACGCCGACGATGTCTTCACAGACCCGGACACAGAGACCACAGGTAATGCACTTGCTGTTATCCCGGATGACAAAGGGGTGGTCGTCCTGGATTTTGGCTTCGGGGTTCTTGCCTTTGAAGCGTTCGGGTTTAACGTCATATTCGTTGGCATAAGCAACCAGTTTACATTCAAAGTAATCCTGACAGCCGCATTCGAGACAGCGTTTCCCTTCTTCCACAGCCTGGAGAGGGCTGTAACCTTCCATTACTTCGAGGAAGTTATTATTACGGGCGTCTGGGGCCAGATGGGTCATCACCGGACGTTTATTTTTCTTGATGCTTTCGAGATAATCCTGATCCACCGCTTCCCGGATCACAAAGTAGGGTTCGTGATAGGAAATGGTTTCACCTTTCAGGTAGCCTTCAATAAAAGGTACGGCTTTTTTAGCATCGCCAACGGCTTTAATAACAATGGAGGCACCACTGTTGATGCAATCTCCGCCAGCAAAGACGCCATCGAGATTGGTTCTAAAGGTCTGTTCATCGGCCAGAACGGTGTTCCATTTGGTCAGTTCTAATCCATCCAATCCCTTAGGGTTGATCCCCTGGCCAATGGCCAGAATCAGGGTATCGATATCAAGGATCTCTTCTTCCCCATCGATGGGTACTGGTGATCGGCGCCCGCTGGCATCGGGTTCGCCGAGAGCCATTTTTTGAAGCCTTATTTTGACGATCTGTCCGTCATCACCCTTAATGACTTCAATCGGATTGGTCAGGTTTTTAAAAATAACGCCTTCTTCTTCGGCTTCGATGATTTCAATTTCTTCCGCTGGCATTTCAGCTTTGGTGCGGCGGTAGATATTATAGACTTCTTTGGCGCCGAGTCGCAGGGCGGTTCGACAGGCGTCCATGGCGGTATTGCCACCACCGACGATGGCGACTTTTTCGCCGAGAGTGATCGGTTCGTTATTAGCTACCTGTTGTAGCAGTTCGATCCCGCCGATGACGCCTTTGGCGTCAATACCTTCGCAACGCAGTCCAGAGCTTGTCCAGGCGCCTAGGGCGACATAGACGGCGTCATGGTTTTGGCGGATGGTTTCAAAGGGGATATCGACGCCGACCCGGGTATTGTTTTTAAAGACGACACCCATCTCTTCGATCAGTCCCACTTCTTCATCCACAACCCCTTTGGGTAACCGGTATTCGGGAATCCCGTACCGCAGCATCCCGCCCATTTTAGGCATGGCGTCATAAATAGTAACGGCATGGCCAGATTGGATCAGGTAGTAGGCGGCAGTGAGTCCACCAGGACCGCCGCCGATGATGCCAATGGATTTATCGGTGGCTTTTGCTATTTCCGGCATAAACATCTCATGGGTCATATCAAAGTCAGCCGCAAAACGTTTCAGCCAGGCGATCGAAATCGGTTCATCGACTTCGCTGCGACGGCAGGCATCTTCACAGGGATGCGGACAGACCCGGCCAATCGCCCCGGGCAGAGGTAATTGTTCTTTGATCAGTTTTAAGGCTTCGGCAAATTCGCCGTTGGCGATTAAGCCAACGTAGCCCTGACAGTCGGTGGTCCCAGGGCAAGCCCGTTTACAAGGGGCGACACAATCGCCGATGTGTTTGGAAAGTAGTAACTCCAGATTTGTTTTGCGGGATTCAATCACCCGGGGAGTCTTAGTGTTCACCACCATGTTGTCGGTAATTTCAGTGGCACAGGCTTTTAAAATCTTGGGGATGCCGGCAACCTCCACCACGCAGAGTCCACAGGATCCATAAATCTCCAGTCGTTCGTCATAGCACAGAGTGGGAATATCAATTGCATTTTCCCGGGCTACTTCTAAAATGGTTTGTCCGGGATTACCGGTTACTTCTTTTCCATCGATGTTCATTTTATATTGTTTCATTCTCCCACTCCTTTCTAGTCAATGATGACGGAATCAAATTTACAGACAGAGAAACATTTGCCGCACTTGATGCAGGTGTCCTGATTGATATCATGGACTTTTTTCTTTTCACCGGCAATGGCGTCGACGGGACAGTTCTTCTTACAGGCTCCGCAGCCTACGCATTTTTCGACATCAATGGTGTAGGTCAGCAACGGCTTGCAGCTTTTGGCGGTGCATTTTTTATGATAAATATGATCTTCATATTCGTTTCGGAAATATTTGATGGTGGTCAGCACCGGATTAGGCGCAGTCTGACCGAGACCGCACATGGAACCGTCTTTGATCTTGTAACAGAGTTCTTCTAACAGTTCGATGTCACCATCCTGTCCTTTACCATGAGTAATCCGATTGAGGATTTCCAGCATTCGGGTGGTGCCGACACGGCAATAGGTACATTTTCCGCAGGATTCTTTACAGGTAAAGTCCAGGAAGAACCGCGCCATGTCCACCATACAGGTGGTTTCGTCCATGACAACCATCCCACCGGAGCCCATGATCGCCCCAGTTTTGGTGATTTCAGCATAGTCGATCTGGGTGTCGAGTAGACTGGCCGGAATACATCCGCCAGATGGCCCGCCCATTTGTACGGCTTTAAAGGCTTTATCCTGTTTAATGCCACCACCGATATCGAAAATAACATCATGCAAAGTCAGTCCCATGGGGATCTCCACCAAACCGCCTTTTTTCACCTTACCGGTGAGGGCAAAGACTTTGGTGCCTTTGCTTTCTTTCGTTCCCAGAGCCGCATATGCGTCACCACCGTTACGGAAGATCCAGGGTACGTTAGCAAAGGTTTCGACGTTGTTGATGTTAGTCGGTTTATTCCAGTAACCTTTTTGCGCCGGGAAGGGTGGTTTTAACCGCGGCATTCCCCGTTCCCCTTCCAGGGATGCAATCAGAGCCGTTTCTTCACCGCAGACAAAAGCTCCAGCACCGGCTTTAATCCGCAGATCAAAGTCAAATCCGGTTTCAAAGAGGTTGTGTCCCAGGAAGCCTTTTTTCCGCGCTTGATCGATGGCGTTCTGCAAACGAACAATCGCCAACGGGTATTCAGCCCGGACATAGATAACCCCTTCGTTGGCACCGATGGCTTTGGCGCCAATCAGCATCCCTTCAATCAGGGCATGGGGATCGCTTTCAAGAACGGATCGATCCATAAAGGCACCGGGATCGCCTTCGTCGGCGTTACAGACCATATATTTGGTTTTACCGGGGGATTTTTTAGCGGCATCCCATTTGAACCAGGTCGGGAATCCGGCGCCACCCCGGCCTTTTAAACCGGCAATTTTGATGGTTTCGATTATTTCTTCCGGGGTCAGTTCGGTGAGACATTTTTTAGCAGCGAGGTAACCGTCAACAGCCAGATAGTCTTCAATTCGTTCAGGATCAATGATACCGGAATTCCTAAGAACAATCCGTTTCTGTTTACCAATCATGGTAATGTCAGATTCTGATATCTGCAACTCTTTCAGTTCATTCTCGCCAAGGACATAATCCTCAATGATGCGTCGGGTATCGTCAGCGGTGACATTAACGAAGGTTATCTTCTTTCCGCCATCGTCAACCACGTCAACAATTGGTTCCAGGTAACAGGTGCCAATGCACCCGGTTTTTTCAACACTTAGATCCAGGCCTTTTTCGGCGATTATTTCTTCAAATGCATTCTGAACTTTATGGGCACCGGCGGCAATCCCACAACTTCCTTCTCCGATTACGATTTTCATGCCGTCACCTCCTGTGAGACTGTCTCAGAAACGGTAGCTTCATTGTTAACGGCTTCTTTCAGCTCAGCTAGAATATGGGTCACTTTGTCTTTGGTCAGCTGACCATAAGTGTCGTCGTTGATCATCATCACTGGGGATAAGCTGCAACAACCCAGACAGGCCACGTTGTTTAATGTAAACAGTCCATCAGGAGTGGTCTCTCCTTCTTTGATCTCAAGAAAGTCCATCACGGCTTCTTCGATCATTTTTGAACCGTTGACGTGACAGGCCGTTCCCTGACATAGCATAATCAGATATTTCCCAACGGGTTCAAACCTGAACTGGGTATAAAAGGTAGCAACCCCGTAAACCTTGGCAATGCTGTTATGGGTTTCGATGGCAATATAGCGCATCAGTTCGATGGATAAAAATCCATAAAGTTCTTGAGCTTTCTGCAGGACAGTAATTAAACTACCAGGAATGTCGGCGTAGTGGTCCAGTACTGGGTTCAGTTCCACAAAGGGATTTGGTTGTTCTCCGTGACAGCCGCAGTCGCATCCATGTCCATGTTCTTGTTTTTCTTGACTCATATAAGACTCCTTTCAGGTTCAACTAATAATTGGCATTAGTAGAACACTAATGCCTGTAATAAAACGTTTTTTTTGAATAAAATACTCCCAACTGACTGCGGAAAATTCAGATTTGAAAACTATTAGCGATCAGGAGTATACATGGATAGTTTACCATATTTACCAATAGTTAAAAGCAAAAAAAAGAAAAAAGAATGAAATTTATATTAAATTAATTTCTTGGTTGCGGTGTCAAACTTAATATCTGATTATTCTTATTAAATTGATGAAAATCCTCGTGTCAATTGGAACATTGACAGCTCGACTAGAATTTTTATGCGGGTCATCCGTTCCCAAGCGCAACATTTTTTTCCGGCTTGTGCTTCGGTACGAATAACCCGCAATTGTAATTCTATCAATATTATTTAAACATCGTTTGATAATTACTTTTTTTTAATAACTTTCATTAAATAGCTTTCATTACATTGTTTTTTTAACTAAATTTCTAAGGCTGACTTTCCATAATAAGCACATTCATAAATTTTTCTGACATCTTCTGGCGATGACTTTCTTGGATTCGTCAATGTGCACGGATCTTCAAAAGCATTTTTACTCATTCTGTCAAGCACTTCAAGGTATTCTTTTTCATTAATTTCAACTTCATCTACTTCTTTAAGTGTTAGTGGAATGTTTAGTTGTTGATTTAAGTCTTGAATTGCAACCGTTAAGTTTTCAATTCCTAATTGTTTTTCTAATTCTGCTACTTTGTTGGTTGATTTTCTATTGTAATCAATAATATACGGCATTAATATTGCGTTTGCAAGGCCGTGAGTGATCCCAAATTCGCCGCCAATTTTATGTGCCAGACTATGAATAAGACCGAGGGAAGCATTTGTAAATGCCATCCCGGCAAGTGCTGAGGCATTATGCATATCTTCTCTGGCTTTGATATCACTTGGTTCGTTATATGCCACCGGCAATTGTTTTAACACCAATCGAATGGCTTCATAAGCTAATGGATCTGTAAAACTTGTGGCTTCTGTCGAGACCCAGGCTTCCACTGCATGAGCCAAAACATCCATGCCAGTATTAGCGGTAATATGCGCTGGCATTTTTGACGGAATTACAGCATCCAATAACGCTATGTCTGGAGTCATTTCATACGACACCAATGGATATTTGATGTGATTTTGGGTATCCGTAATAACTGAGAAGGCCGTAATTTCTGAAGCTGTTCCACTTGTTGATGGCACTGCGATAAATTTTGCCTTTGTTCTCAGCTTCGGAAACTTTCCTGCGACCAAATCTTCAAATTTTGTATCAGGATATTCATAATATACCCACATTATTTTGGCAGCATCTAATGCCGATCCACCGCCAATGGCAACAATCCAGTCCGGTCCAAACTCCGCCATTTCCTTGCCGCCACGAATGACTGTTTCAATAGATGGATTTGGCTCCACACCATCAACAATAGAAACTTCCATACCCGCTTTTTCTAATTGGGCTTTTGCTTCATCCAGGAATCCATTCTTTCTCATTGAGCTTCCGCCCGTTACCAGCGTTGCTCTTTTACCTTCTAGTCCTGCCAAATATGAAAGTGCACCTTCTCCAAATACAATATCTTTCGGAACTCTAAACCAATTCAATGCCATTTTATTTCCTCCTTGAAATTTTTAATTTGTTATCCGTAAATCCTACCACTGCGTTACAACCAAATTCTGATCATTGCTTTAATTTAAACACAGTCATTGGATAAGCAAGTTTGGGATTTGTTCGTTCTTCAAAATACATCCCCTTTTGAATAACCACCTACTAGCCTATGAGTGTAATTGATTACACCTTTAAGCATCATCACATTTAAACTGTGCTCTGCAAGTTCACCCCTTCCTCTTGAAATTCATGGTAACACCGATTTTATCATTTATCAACGAAACCTTTACTATCATTACATATCTATTTTGTTGAGGTAACATATCATATTTAATATCCCTCTAAACTAATTCTTTCAAAAATCAGGATATCTTTTCTTTAAACGATTACGATATCCGCCGATCCGCGTCCTTATGCCATATTGATGCGGTCACACCAAAATGCGATGGGAGCCATCCAAGTTTCAACTATGTAATTAATGAACATCAAAAAGACCCTTTGAAAAAAATCTTCAAAAGGTCTTCGTTTTATTATGAAGTTAGCGTTTAAATCGAATCTCACAGCGGCAGACTATTTAGACTGATAGAATTTTTCCACCCCGTTGTAAACCAGTGTCTCCCGATCGGACAAATTCTAAAATTCCATAAGGTTCAACCATTTCAAAGAAGCCTTCAATTTTGTACCGGGTACCGGTAATTTCGATGACCAGACTTTCTCTGGATACATCAACAATATTAGCCCGAAACATATTTGCAATCTCAACAATCTGAGATCGGGTTGTATCATCTGCCTTCACCTTAATAAAGACCAACTCTCTGATAATGGATTCATCGGTTTTGAGTTCAATAACCGTAATCACATCAATGAGTTTATTTAACTGCTTCTTTATTTGGGTTAAGATTTGATCATCTCCGGTAACCGTGATGGTAATCCGGGAAAGCTCAGCATTCTCGGTGGTCCCTACTGTCAGGCTGTCAATATTATAACCACGTCTTGCAAAAAGACCAGAAATGCGGCTTAATACTCCAAAATTATTCTCTACCAATAATGATAAACAGGTTTTTTTTTCCATAATCACTCTCCCTAAATCCTTATGAAATCAGGATGAACCTGGCATTGAATCAAGGTCGGACCCTGGTGTTTAATTGCTTCCGGGAGTACCTTGTTAAAGTCGGCGTTTTTATCAACCTTATAACTTTTTATGCCATAGGCTTCGGCCAGTTTCATAAAATCAATATCAAAATTAATATCTGTTCCACTGTAATGTCCTTTTCCATAGGTATCAAACTGTAGTTGCCGCACCATCCCCAATTTGGTGTTAGTAATCAAAATGATGTTAACATTCAGCTGATGTTCAGCAATGACTCCCAGCTCACCCATACTCATCTGAAAACTACCATCTCCGCAGACGATGAAAATTTCCTTGGGTTTGTCTAAGGTTGCGAATGAAGCACCGCAGGCTGCCGGAATGCTGTAACCCATGGTTCCCAATCCGCCGGAAGTAAAATATCTTCGATTCTTAATAATCCGGTAATACAAAGCAGACCAGATCTGATTCAAACCAACATCACCAACAACCGTCGTATTATCCGCAGTCATCTCGGACATATCTCTAAATAACACCTTGGGATTAATCAGATCGCTGCATGGCGGATCGGCATCGTATACCAGGGGGTTGTCAAGACGAATGGTTTCTATTTCGGCCAACCAGGTCGCATGATCGGTGATGGTATCTTTTGGGATCAGCTCGGCTAAAACAGTTTTGGCGTCCCCTACAATGGGGATGCTCGTCTCCATGTTTTTGCCAATTTCCGCCGGATCAATGTCAATATGAACAAAATCTGTATCTTTTTCGAATTTAGTCAGATGGGATGTGGCTCGATTGGACATCCGAGCACCAATATTAATGATTAAATCGGCTCCATTCATCACCACGTTGGAATATTTATAGCCATGGCTGCCAACAATACCACAATATAAGGGATGATCTTCCGGGAAAGCACCAATCCCCATCAACGAGGTAATCACCGGAATGTTATTTTTCTCCGCAAAAGTAAGCAGCTCCTTTTGGGCATTTCCCAGAACTATACCACCGCCGGCATAAATAATCGGTTTTTCCGCTTCTTTAATTTTTTTGATAGCCCGTTTGATCTG
Source organism: Acetobacterium sp. (assembly GCF_030652775.1). Lineage (GTDB taxonomy): Bacteria > Bacillota > Clostridia > Eubacteriales > Eubacteriaceae > Acetobacterium. Next base: position 62,680 of record NZ_JAUSPS010000030.1, read on the forward strand.
GCCGCTGTGGCCATTCAAATTTGGTTTATACCCCATAATGTCAACTTTGTCATAGGTCAGCCCGGTTTTAACATTTTCCAACTGAACATCTCTGGGAATATCGACCAGAACCGGTCCCGGACGACCTGTTGAAGCAATATGAAAAGCTTCTCTGATGATTCTGGGGATATCTGCCGCATTTTGAACCAAATAACTGTGTTTTGTAAAGGGAGCGGTTGCACCGGTGATATCTGCCTCCTGGAAGGCATCTGTTCCGATAAGTGCCCGATCCACCTGGCCGGTAATGGCGACAATTGGAATTGAATCAAGGTAAGCGGTTGCAATACCGGTTACCAGATTGGTTGCGCCAGGTCCTGATGTTGCTAAACATACGCCAACACGCCCAGATTCTCTGGCATATCCACTCGCATAATGCGGTGCCGTCTGCTCGTTTCGCACTAAAATATGTTTGATCGGAGATGTTCTAAATGCTTCATAGAGAGGCAGCAGGGCACCTCCCGGATAACCAAACACAAACTCAACATTTTCTCGTTCGAGACATTTTAAAATTAATTTCGATGCTAACAGTGGAATCACTCCCTTTTTAAGTATTTCGAATTATCATATTAAAATTTAAGCATTTTGTCAATGACTTTTTTCCCTCTGGACGAAGAGATTTTTGTATGGAAGCACCTGAAAGTCAAGTTAACTATTTTTATAAATGGTCAGTTTTCCCAGTAGCGGGGTTTTGACTGAAATTGCGCCGACCGGACACATTTCCTGACAGCAATAGCAGCGAATGCAACGATTATAGAAATACAAAGGATATTTTCTCCGTTTTCGTTTTACAATGCGGATGGCCTTGTTCTCAACTGGACAGCTCGCTTCGCAGACTCCGCAACCGATGCATTTTTCCTTATCAACCACTGGTTTCTGAATTATAAAATCCTGAATCGGTTTTAATGCTGAAAGGGTAGACGGTTCACTTTCATGAACGGGAATCCGAACCACATCAAAGTCAGGATTGTAAAACTTTTCGAGTGGCTCCCCCAGGATTTCAATGTTTTCTTCTGTCCAATATCCCAGTTCCATTTCTTCGCCATAGGTAATCGTTGGAATGAAGGTGGGATCCAGATTAATCATTCTGGCAAAGGTCGCATCCAGCGCAACGGGATCCTCCGATACCAGCAATACCTTCATTGGCACGGGTTTTCCCGATGCCGGGCCGTTACCTTCCATGGCAACAATTCCATCCATCACAAAAAGTCTCAGTTTGGGAATGAGATAACGGTTTAAATCCACCAGCATTTTTGAAAAGCTTCTGACATTTGGATAATGAGCATGGGACATCCCCTTATTTAAACCATAAACACAACCGAATTGGTTTTTGATGGCTCCGGTGATGCGAGTTAGACCATGGGTCTTCATTTTTGAAAGACTGATAATGGCATCACTCTCTAAAACCCCCTGGGCGATATCAAATTTTTTGGTTCCGATACCCAGAAAGAAATCCATCTGCTGACCGTGACTGAATTCTTTTAGAGGTATCTCATACTTTGCCGCAATGGCAGCGAGACCGCTTTCTTTAGCGGCTCCAGACGGTGAGCCAAAGCCTGGCGAGTCCCCATAGGAAAGGCGGCGGCAATCCGCTTCCTGTAGCAGCCTGATCATCGCTTCAAATACTGCCGGATGGGTGGTAATGCCAGCGTCTGGAGTTTTTCCTCTAAGCAAATTGGGTTTGAGTAAAATCCGCTCTTGTCCGTTTACGAATTGCCCGATCCCGCCGAGGAGATCGACGGCCGCTTTCAATTTTTCATAAACCAGTTCATTGTCATAGGATTCACAACCCATAATAACAACTCGCGATTTTTTATTTTCCATTTTTCTCAATGCCTCTCTCCGTTATTCTGATTTTTTTCTCTTTTAATAATTTACCCACAGCGCGCTTAAAAGAACTCTTACTCATATCAAATTCTTTTTTTATTACAAACGCATCGGTTTTATCATTATATGGTAAGAAACCTTGACTTTCATTTAATTTCGTCAGAATAACAACGGCATCTTTAGGAATTTCTTTGTAAGCCTTTTTATTGGGACTCAAGACCAGCTTGCCATCATTCCGGATTTCAGATACTCGGGCATGGACTTTTTCGCCGCAATGAATGTCTGAGTTTGCATCTTTGGTCAGAATCAATCCGTGATACAGATTATCAATGGCCACAAAGGCGCCAATTTCGGGATTGATCTGATATACGTAACCTTCAATCCAATCACCCATCTTGTAGGGTGCGCCGACTTTCAGCAGTGGGTAGATCTTCATGGTTGCACATAAGCGATCACTTTTATCAGTATACAGATTTACCAGGTACTCCCGGCCTTTTTGTACCTTGACGGTTTGCTCGTTATATGGCAATAACAGATCTTTCTCCAGTCCCCAATCAAGAAAGGCACCAACCTTGGTAACATCCGCAACCTTAAGCGCTGCGAATTCGCCAACTTGAATTTTCGGTTCCCGGGTTGTCGATATCAACCGATCCTTAGAATCCCGGTAAATAAATACTTCGATTTGATCACCCGCCCGGGAATTCTTTGCCACTTCTTTCTCTGGTAACAAAACCACGTCAGTTGTATCAAATCCATCCGATAAATATGCGCCAATGGGTGTAATCCGTTCGATGGTCAGTGTTTGTACTTTTCCTATTTCTATCATTTTTTTACCTCTTTTATTTTAGTAGCTAGGCATAAAAAAGGCCGTGTTCATCACACAACCCTCATTTTACCAATTATTTCATGTTTTTTAATTCTCGTCGATTCTGTTCAATTTGATCGTTCATTTCTTTTAGTTGTATCTGAAAACTATAGAGCAGCTTGTCTGCATAGTTTTGCGTTCCTGTTTTTAAAGTCTTCGCACTCATGTTTGCATTTCGCATAATCTCATTAGCATTGGCAGTGGCGTTTTTAGTTATTTCATTGGTGTCGATTAATTCTCTCAGCCGTTTTTCTGCCTCTGCTTTAATATGGTCTGCTTCACTTTGGGCGGCAAAAATAATTTTTTTCCGTTCTGCTACGATTTTTTTTGCTTCTGCCAGTTCTTCTGGTAATGAATCTCTGATTTCATCAATGATCTCTATAACTTCTTCAGGATTTACTAACGCTTTAGATGAAAAGGGAAGCGTGTTTCCTTTTTCCACGACTTCTTCTAATTCTGCCAATAAGTCAAGTACCCTCATTTCATACATCCTTCCTCATACTTCTTTTGTATCGCTTTTTCTACGTTTTTAGGGAGATAATCGGAAACATCTCCCTGATATTTAACAAGCTCTTTTACTAAAGTCGAGCTTAAATAAGAGTGCTTATTGCTCGTTATCATAAAAAATGTTTCAATCTCATTATCAAGATGCTTATTGGTTAATGCCATTTGAAATTCATATTCAAAATCCAAAAAAGCCCGAAGCCCCTTGACAATGATATTGGTATTTCTCAGTCTGACATAATCGATCAGAAGTCCGTTATAAAAATCAACCTCAACATTTTCGATTCCAGAAAGAACATCCTTAATCAACTCCACCCGTTCCTCACAGGTAAAAAGATAATTTTTGGTGCTGTTAACCATCACGCAAACGATCACCTTATCGAATATTTTTGTTGCTCTTTCAATCATATCAAGATGACCTTTTGTTATGGGATCAAAACTCCCGGGGTAAACTGCAATTTTTGTGCTCATAATTCTCCCTAGAATAATAACTAATTGTCGTGATACCGTATTTTTTTGACTTGTAACACGTTAATTTATTTTTTACTAATGGCATTATAACAGATTTTTCTGTTTCTATCACTAATTTTCCATTTTCCGAAAGAATTTCTTTTTCGGAAATGATTTCTAGTAATTGATAAATCTCATCGACCTGACAATAAGGCGGATCCATAAAGATAATATCACACTGAACCTTATTGTGCGCCAGCATTTCTACTCCGCTACGGGCAGACTGGTTAAACACCCGGGTGCGATTTTCATAACCCAGAAGGCTGATGTTTTTTTTTGTTGTTTGAATACTCTCGTTGGAGAGATCAAAAAAATATCCCAACGCCACGCCCCGGCTCAGAGCTTCCAGGCCCATAGCGCCAGTTCCCGAAAATAAGTCCGCAAATACGGCGGCCGCCCTTATTTCATTCTGGAGGCTATTAAAAATTGCCCCCTTGATTTTGTCAGCGGTTGGTCGGATCCGGTCCCCAGTGATGGACACCAATTTTTTACCACGCTTTTCGCCGGCAATTATTCGCATTTTTCCTCCTAATTAAATGATATATCAGCTATATCGATATAAAATGATTTTAGCACGTCATGTCGAAAGGTCATCATTTCCTGATTATGGGATTCAAAAATGACCTCGGCAATTTCTTTGGTTCGTTTAATCAAGGCCAATTCTTCGGTGGGATTAAGCAAACCGAGCTTCGGCAAGCCATGCTGTTTAAAACCAAAATAATCCCCTGGCCCCCGTAATTTAAAATCCTCATCAGCAATCTTTCGGCCATTGCGATTGTTCACAATTACCCTCATCCGAGCCAGGGTATCCGCACTTTTGGAATTGGTAACCAGAAAACAAAACGACTGATGGTTTCCCCGTCCTACCCGACCGCGCAACTGATGGAGCTGGGATAGTCCGAATCGTTCGGCACTGAGAATCACCATTGCGCTGACATTGGGCACGTCGATACCAACCTCAATAATACTGGTTGCGACCAGACAATCGATCTCGCCCTGGTTGAATTCCTGGATGATTGATTCTTTAGCCTCGCTTTTTAAACGACCATGGAGGCATGCCATCCGATATTTAGGATCAATTTTTTGCAATAGTTCCAAATACACCGATTCCGTATCGCGAACCTCTTCCAGTTCTTCGGACGCCTCGATAAATGGGCAAATCACAAAGGTCTGCCGGCCTTTTGACATTTGCTCCTGAACAAAGCCCAGAATTTTATGCAGTGAGGCTTCATTATAACAGTAGGTTTTAATCGGTTTCCGGCCTTTGGGCAGTTCATCGATATAAGAAACTGACAAATCCCCATACAGTATCAGAGCCAGAGTTCGGGGAATCGGCGTGGCGCTCATAACCATGGTGTGGGGTTGGTTTCCCTTTAATGATAACTGGCTCCGCTGCTTAACCCCAAATCGATGCTGTTCATCAGTGATCACCAGCCCCAGATTATAATAATCCACCGCCTGTTGGATCAGGGCATGGGTCCCGATAATCACCGATACCTGACCCTGCGCAACCCGCTCAAGAATCTCGCGTTTTTCTTTGACTTTCAGACTACCGGTCACCACGGCCACAGTAATGCCGGTATTTTTTAACAGCTCTTTAAAGCTGCGGCCATGCTGCTGAGCCAATATCTCGGTGGGAGCCATATAAGCGGTCTGATAGCCATTTTGTGCCATCAGACAGGCTGCAATTACCGCAATAACGGTTTTCCCGGAACCGACATCACCTTGAACCAGCCGATTCATGACCTGGCCACTTTTCAAATCAGCAATGACGTCATCAATCACCAATCGCTGGCTGGCGGTCAGATCATAGGGTAAGCTGTTGATAAAAGGTTCTAACCCCGCAAATAAATTAATGTCAATATCTGAGTACCTTTTTTCCCGAGCCCCTGACATGATCCCCATATTTATTTTCAGGGCTTCATTAAATTTGAGCCGTTTTATTCCCTGAATCACATCCTCTGCCTTTTGGGGAAAATGAATGACCTTTAAGGCTCTTTTCATGTCCAGCAATTTTTCAGCTAAACGGATCTCTTCCGGCATCGCATCCAGAACGTCCAGCTCGGCGGCAAAAATTTGACTCAAGGTTTTGGGGATGACACTGCCGGGGATCCCCTGAATATTCCGGTAAACCGGTGTCAACTCAAAAAAATTACCGGGATTACTGGCGATCACAAACTGTGGATTGGTGATCTTTGTTCCGTTATAGGCTTTTTTAACCTTGCCATAAAAATAATAATCCTGATTCTCCTGGAAGCTGCTTTTTAAATAAGGCTGATTAAAAAATACCGCCGATATTTTTTTTTCTTCCCATAACAGCGGCACTGTGAAAATCGAGAGATTTCCCCGAATCCGATTGAGTCGACCGCTATTTAAAACAGTGGCTTTGATCGAAATTTCCTGATCCTCAAAAAATTGTTCCGGGTTTCCAAAAACACTGCGATCAATGTATTTTCTGGGATAGTAGGACAATAGGTTCCCGACTGTTTTAATCCCGGCCTTGGCCAAGGCTTCACGCCGCTTGGGTCCAACACCTTTTATTTTTTCCAGTGAATCTTCCCATTTCATGGTTTTTCCTCGTGTTTATCTTGTGAATAAATTTCGATTTAAGGCTACTCCACTGACACAATGTAATAGTACAGGGGTTGTCCGCCATAATGCATTTCTACATCGCATTCTTCAAAACTATCGGCCAGTTCCTCGGCCAGGGTATTGGCATCTTCTTCGGAAACATCTTTTCCGTAATAAATCGAGATCAGCTCACTATCCTCGTCGACCATATCACTGAGCAGTTCTTCGGTAACCGCCTTAATACTTTTTCCGGTGAACTTGATTTCGCCCCCGGTAATACCGATGACATTGGATTTCTTAATTTTCAAGCCATTAATTTTCGTGTCTCTGACAGCGTAGGTCACTTCCCCGGTTGCCACATGATTAATGGCTTCCGACATTGCTGACGCATTCTCTGCTGGCACAGTTTCCGGCGAAAAAGCCAGCATCGCCGCAATACATTGGGGAATATTTTTGGAAGCGATCACATGAACTTGCTTATCAGATATTTCACTGGCCTGTTTGGCGGCCATAATAATATTGCTGTTGTTAGGAAAAATAAAAATGGTTTCCGCATTCAATTTATCTACTTCATTTAAAAAATCCTGGGTGCTGGGATTCATCGTCTGACCGCCTGAAATAACTCGGGTCACACCAAGGTCTTTAAAGAGTTTCGTTAATCCATCGCCCGGCGAAACTGCAATAAACCCATAGGGTATCTGAGCCTCATCGGCTTCGGTTCCCTTGGCTGCAAATTGTTCCCGCATATTGTCTATTTTGATGCGGATTAAACTACCAAGACTGCCAGCCCGTTCCAATGCCAACCCAGGATTATCGGTATGTAGATGAACCTTGACGATGGCATCATCTTTAACAACAACAATGCTGTCTCCAAGGGTGTCTAAATAACCTCTTAGTTCACCCTCATCTACTTCTTCAGCTTCCTGAATAATAAACTCAGTACAATAACCAAAGGTAATGTCTTCAGGTTTCATATGGGAGTCGTCGACAAACTTATCAAGGTTGCTTGGTTTGATCTCCAGCTCCACTCCTAATTCTTCGTTAAGTAGTGCCTTAAGAGCTCCTTCAACAATACAAATCAGACCCTGCCCACCGGCATCAACTACGCCCGCTTCTTTTAATACCGGAAGCATCTCCGGGGTCTTTTCCAATGTGACCTTACCATGGGCAATGACATCTGCAATGAAACTTTCCAGGTTGTCATAAGCGTTGTATTTCGCCATGGCAAACTCACCCATTTCCCGGGCAACCGTGAGAATCGTTCCTTCGGTGGGTTTCATCACCGCCTTATAAGCGACATCTGATGCCAGTTTTAAAGCACCAGCCAATGTTGGGATATCAAGATTTTCCTGGGCTTTGCAACCTTCGGCAAACCCTCTTAGCAACTGCGAGAGAATTACCCCTGAATTCCCCCGAGCACCAATCAAAGCGCCTGATGAGGCCGACTTGGCCACACTGTAGACATTCAGTTTTTCAATTTTATCAAATTCTGAAACCGAATGACTAAATGTAAGTGACATATTCGTTCCGGTATCACCATCCGGCACTGGAAAAACATTAAGTTCATCCACAATTCGTTTGTTGATTTCTAGATTTTTCGCCCCATAACGAAACATTTTTATGAGCATTTCACCGTCAACTGTCTGGGTTTTCATACTGTCCTCCATTTACACACGCACGCTGACTACATTCACAGAGATACGTTTCACTTTTAATGATGTTTCCTTTTCCACCCGGTATTTTACATTGGAAATGATATTTTCAGCAACAACCGATATTTTTATCGCATACTCGACAATGACATAAAGATCAATCACTAATCGATCATCTTCGATAATTACACCCACTCCCTTATTTGCCTGATCACCTGAAAGAATTTCGATCAGACCGTCTTTTCCGCGTTTGTGAGCCATTCCCACCAATCCATAGCATTCCATTGCGGCGTTTCCGGCAATATCTGCAATCGCTTTTCGGGTAATATCAATATATCCTAACTCATTATTTACTTTCATCGAATTGCTCCTTTTATTTTTATTTCTCTATTTTACATAATAAATCCTGCTAAGTCAAAATTTCTATTGCTTTATTTTTAATTCTCATGATATAATACACCTTGTTTTATAAAAGGTAAGCGTAAGGGAGGTTATGTCATGGCTAAAGAATGTTTTGTATGTAAAAAAACCGTTGTTAGTGGCAACCAGGTTAGTCATTCAAATAAACACAGTAAACGAGTTTGGAAACCCAATTTGCAAAGAGTTAAAGTTGTAATTGAAGGCACACCACAACGAATTAGTGTTTGTACACGTTGTTTGAGATCCGGTAAAGTCGAAAGAGCTTAGTTCTCTTTTATCTACGGAACCATCGTTGAAGAGTCTTTAAATAGACTCTTTTTTCTTGTGTCAAAACAAACTGCCAGGCGAGTGTTTTACTCGTTTGGCAGTTGTCCGACACCAATTAAAAAAGCAACTCTCTGATCATCCTATTTTCAGTAAATCCTTCTCAGTTCTCTTTAATCTTCTGGCGTATCCATCAGCAGCATCCCCTTTTTAAAAGCAATGTGCTGTCTGTTTTCGTTTGTCACGTTGCTGATGCCATATGGTTTGTCGATCGTCATTTGTCCCTCATTAATGGGATACTCAAATCCAGTAATCGTCAGTCCTTCAACAGCTCCGCAAATCGGCAATAGTGATACAATCGTACCAATCGGAAAGTGAAATGTTGTTGTTTTCGCAATTAGCCGAATGTGATTGTTTTCATTAACCATTTCAGCATCGATCCCAACATCCACGAACCGTTTCAGCAAATAGATATTACCAAGACTATGGTCTATCCGGGAACCTATACCGCCAAGAATGATTACCTTATCGGCCCCCATTTTTATAGCATGGGTAATCGCCAGTTCGGTATCTGTTTCATCTTTTTTTGATGGATAAGACTCATATTTTACGGCTTTAAAAAACGCCCTGGTTTCAGCGGTAATTGAATCCATATCACCAATAATAATATTTGGTATGAGATTAAGTTCTCTGGCGTAGTTTGCTCCACCATCAGCACAAATCAGATAGTCGGCCTTGATATCTTTTAAATATTCCTCATAAAAAACTTTATTCTTGTACTCACCATTTGTAAAAATGATCACCTTCATCGGTATTGATCCTTTTTAATTTCATCCAGCAAACTTAAATAATGTTCATATCGGACGGCACTTATTTCTCCTGCCGCTACTGATTTCTTAACATCACAGCCAGGCTCTTCATTATGAAGACAGCTCTTAAAGCGACACTCGCCGCGGGAGAATTCTGGAAAATATTCCCGCAATTCCTCCGGTTTGATCATTTCCGAAATCTGATACGAAGAAAACCCCGGGGTATCCAGCAGGTAACCACCATTCTTGGTATCCAGTAACTCGACATGACGGGTCGTATGTTTCCCTCTTTTTAATTTCTGACTCAGGGCACCGGTCTCCATGGTTTGATCAGCACATAAATAGTTAGCCATGGTCGATTTGCCAACGCCTGACGGACCTGCCATAAAAGCCGTTTTACCACCTATTTCGGCGATAATCTTATCCATCGTATCGGTATCGTTCTTGCTGAAAAAAAACAGTTTATATGGGGTTTTTTCGTAGATTTCTCTAATCGCCATCTCCTCAGCCGAACTTGTTAAATCCCGTTTTGTAAAACAAACAACTGGAATAACATTTTGAATTTCTGAGCTGATTAGAAGCATATCCAACAGCAATAGATTCGGTTTCGGATTTGTCATTGAAAAAACAATGAGCCCAATATCGACATTAGCTACAGGCGGTCTTAAAAAAATATTTTTTCGGGGTAGAATTGACTCAATCATCCATTCTCCGGGATTATCCGATTGAATCAGCACTTCATCACCAACGGTGGGAATAATTTTCTGGTGTCTTAACACGCCTCTTGCCTTACATTCTAGCACATCATTATCCCGATCAGTTTTTACATAATAAAATCCGCCAATACCCTTAATAATTTTTCCTGGCACTTGTTCGTTTGATATCAATATTAATCCTCCTCTTTTAAATAATAAATTCTTTCTGATATCGCAATCGCAATACCTTTTGTAAATTAAATACGGGTTTCTATAAACAATTGAAACATCGTTCCAGTCGAACCTTTCAAGGAAATGTACGAATTGAATGCTTAATTGTTATATAAACCCGTAAATATCATTTAAATCTTTAATCAACCATTATCAAAAATCAATGTAACCAGTTCCAACACTGGACCCATCGATAAATACCTCATAGTTTTCTCGGCCAATGCCTTCGACATTCACCGAGAACACATCGTCTGACATATTTGTGCCTTCATAAATCACTGTCTCGGTTTTATCAGAGGCGGTTAAAACAACCTTGACCTTAACTGATTTTGATGGATTTTTGTCAATATATTCACTTAAATCAATGGTTAATTTCTGGGTTGATTTCTTACCGCTGCTGACCACAATCGCTACTTCTGAACCTTTTGCAACCTGATTACCATCAGCGGGAGACTGTTTCATAACCATGCCTTTGGAATAATCAGCGCTGGTCTCATGGGTGATCGCCCCGACTGTCAACTCAGCATTTGCAATGGTGCTTTTGGCATCAGCTTCAGTTTGACCGATTACGCTTGGCACGGTGATCAGATCTTCGCCCTTACTAACATAAATTGTTACCTTGGTTCCCTCATTGGCGGTCGTATTGGCATTGGGATTCATTTGAAAGACAATATCGGCACTATAGTTGCTGTTATACTCTCTTTTTATTTCACCGACCACAAAATTAGCGGTTTCAATGGCTTTAACTGCTTCTGTTTCACTTAAGCCAATAACAGAGGGCACGGTTCCGGTCTTAACACCCTTACTGACCGTAACTTTGACGGTTTTTCCACTTTGAAGTTCTTGCCCACTTTCCGGATTTTGCGTAATGATCAGCCCTGCTTCAACCTCTGCGTTATAAACTTCTTTTTCAACTTCCAGAACCAGATCCAGTTTCTCCAGCGCTGTTTTAGCTTCTGCCGTCGTTTTACCTTTAATATCCGGTACTTGCACCGTCTTTCCCGAAAAGAAAGCGTATGCCATAACGCCCATAGCCAGGATGGCCACCGCTGCAAAAACCGAAATAAGAATGATCTTGCGCTTCTTTTTCCTGGCGGCTGTTTCTTTTGGTGTTTCATAATAATATTCGTCATCGTCCTCTTCTTCGTCGGGACGAACAGTGGCGTGACTGCCAGTATTTTCGACATGAAAAAGACCTTCCCGAATAATGTGGGTATCATTACTGAGATGATTGCCATCCCCGGCAGCAAAACTCGTATTTTCCAATACTGCTTCAAGATCTTCCATCAGTTCATCCGTATTCTGATATCGCTCGTCCGGTTTTTTCTGAGTCAGTTTAACAACAATCTGATTGACCCGTTCTGGTATTTTTGGTTCCAGCATCTTGGGTGGGACAATCTCTTCCTGAATGTGTTTAATGGCGATGGTAACCGTGTTTTCTTCATCAAAGGGAAGCTTCCCGGTTAGTAATTCATAGTATAAAATCCCCAGCGAATAGAGATCTGAACGTTCATCGACAAATCCACCCTTGGCCTGTTCCGGTGAAATATAGTGAACCGAGCCCATCGTTTGATTGGTCATGGTGACGGTTGAACTGGTAATCGCCCGGGCGATTCCAAAATCTGCCACCTTAGGAACCAGATCCCTGGTTAACAGGATATTATGGGGTTTTATGTCCCGATGAATAATTTTGTTTTCGTGGGCACAGCGCAAGGCATTGGATATATCCATCACAAATCGAGTCGCTTCGGTGTAATCCAGACGCCCTTTTCTCATTAAATATTGTTTCAGGGTAATCCCATCAATATATTCCATGATGATATAATAGATATTATCCTGAACCCCGACATCATAAACACCGACTATATTAGGATGGGATAAACAGGCAACGGCCTGGGATTCCCGATCAAATTTTTTAATGAACTGTTCATTCTCGGTATATTCTTCACGCAGTACTTTGACTGCCACATAACGATTCAGCTTTAAATCCCGAGCTTTATAAACATAGGCCATACCACCTCGTCCAATCAGCTCCACTATTTCGTATCGTTTTCCTAAAGTTCTACTGAGCATTAGGCACTCCTTCCAGAGGCTTGAATAGGACAACGGTTATATTATCCTTGCCTCCGTTTATGTTTGCTAGATCGATGAGTTTTTTAGCTGCATCTTCCAGACTATTTTCCAAAATAATGGTCTTCATATCCTGATCGCAAACCATATTAAAAAGGCCATCCGAACAGATAAGATAGATTGCTTCCGGATTGATCTGATAACGGTAAAAATCAACATTCACGGAATTATCGGTTCCCAACGCCCGAGTTATTACATTTTTTTGAGGATGTATTTCTGCTTCCTCCTGGGTTATTTTTCCTTCATCAACGAGGATCTGCACGAGCGAGTGGTCTTTCGTCATGCGGATGATTTCGTCCGCTGTGATGCTATAGGTGCGGCTGTCACCGACATGACAAATACATAAATAATTCCCGTCAACGATACACATGGTTAAGGTGGTTGCCATGCCCAAACGTGCGGGTTCATCATCACCAATTTTTTTAAGCTCTAAGTTAATAGATTTTACAAACGACATCATTTCTTCAGGATCAAAATAATTCTTTATCCCTGATAAATTGTTCTTGATAAAGTCCACCGCCGTTTTACTTGCTATTTCGCCGCTGCGATGTCCTCCCAATCCGTCAGCCACTGCAAAAACATAAGAAATACGATCAACGTTTTTTATGGTTGCTGCCAAGTAGGCATCTTGATTTACCTTTCTCAGTGATCCAACGTTGGATCCATAGGCACATTTCATAAACTCACCTTATCCTCATCTCTTTTTTTTCGAAGCTGACCACATGCCGCATCAATTTCTCTTCCCATTTTGCGTCTCATCGTAACATTAATTCCGTGCTTTTCCAGCTCCCCCAGAAAATAACTCAATCGCAGGCTCTCTTTATAAGCGGTTTCCTGGATCTCATTCAAACCAATCAGATTCAAATGGTTTTGACTTCCTTTTAAAAGTTTGATCAATCCGGCTATATCTTCGTCACGATCATTATAACCGTCAATTAGTGCATATTCATAAGTAATCCGTCTTCCCGTCTTTTTAAAATAAGCTTTACAGGCATCCATCAACGACTCAAAATCATAGCGGTTTGCGATCGGCATTAACATTTTTCGACGTTCTGAAAAAACCGAATGAAGCGATATGGCAAGGTTAATCTGGAGATTTTCTTCAGCTAAAGCCTCAATTCCCGGAATGATTCCACAAGTGGAAAGACTGATTTTTCGCTGTCCGATTCCAAAGCCTGTATTGGCGATACGAATAAATTTGATCACTTCATCATAATTATCAAGCGGCTCGCCGATCCCCATAATCACGACATTTGAAATTCGCAGTTTTTCTTCTTTTTCCACTAAATAGATTTGAGCCAATATTTCTCCGGCGCTTAAATCTCTGATTTTTCCGCCTCTTGTGGAAGCACAGAATTTACACCCCATATTACATCCAACCTGTGTTGACACACATAACGAAGCGCCATGTTCGTAGTGCATTAACACAGCTTCAATGTATTGGTCATCTTTTAGCTTAATTAAATATTTTTTTGTACCATCATGATGATCTTCTTGTTTGGTTTCAATTCTACCATGAAACAACTCATATTGATCAGCCAAATTTTCCCTTAAACCACTGGAAAAATTGCTCATCTCACTGAATTTTTCACATCTTTTTTCGTACAGCCATTGATACAACTGTTTCCCACGATACCTGGCCTCGCCAAGGTCAGTCATGAGTCCTTCACACTCATTGATGTCTTTGCCAAAAATATTTTCCTTCATGTTTTACTCCTATACTATCAGAGAAGCATTACACTCAACGGGATGCTTTACATAGATTATTCTATTATATCAAAATAATTGATCGAATTCAATTTTTTCAAAATTCTTTTTTTCTCTGTTTAAAGTGGTATCTTTTCTTTGGTCATTATTCTTACAGCCAGTCAATTGCTGACTGGCCGTGCTATTTTCTTAGTAAGCACATAAAAAAACTGTCGCAGCCATCCATTTGAGGGCTGGTATAGGTATAGTCATTGCCGTTGTCATCAGGAATGATCTGAAGCTTAGGAAATTTAACCAGCAGTTTACTGATCTGGTTTTCATTTTCATCTTTATTAATGGTGCAGGTTGAATAAAGCAGCTCACCTCCGGGTTTTAAATACCGGACGGCGTTTTCAAGCAGGGTGGCCTGTATTTTTACCAAGGCCTTGCGGCCTTCTTTGGTACTGTGATATTTTATTTCTGGTTTTCGTCTGACAACCCCAAGCCCTGTACAGGGGGCATCCAATAGAATTTTGTCGAAAGAGGCTTCATCGGCCAGTGAAAAATCGCAGCCATCCTGATCTTCCAGTCTGATATTCGTACAACCCAGCCGCTGCATGCTTTGTTCAATAAGTTTCAGCCGGCTGGCATAAACATCGCGTCCAATGATCTGCCCGTCATTATCCATCATCTGGCTAAGATAGGTTGTTTTCCCGCCAGGTGCTGCACACATGTCCAAAATGCGATTCCCCGGCTTGGGATTCAGCCGTTCGACCGTTAGCATCGCAGCCTGATCCTGAATCAGAAAATGGCCATCTCGATACAAATGGGAATTTTCAATGTTGTTTTCAAAAATCCCCAGGTTTGTCAGATGAATGGCATTAGGCGACAGGTTTCCGGGTATTGCCTCGACTCCGGCCTCCTGTAAATCTTGAATTAATTGTTTTTGTGACGTTTTCAGGGTATTACACCGCACTGTAAAGGGGGGTTTTTCATTCAGCAAGGGAATAATCGCCTCGGCCTTCTCGACCCCATAGACTTCATAATATTTATGGACAATCCACAGCGGTAGCGAATAACGGATTGATAAAGCTTCCTTTTCATTATCCCAGTTTTCGAACTTGAATCCTTTTCCGTCACTTTCTATTTTTCGCATAATGTTTCGCAACACGCCGTTGATAAAGCCTTTCGCCTGGGGTTGAATTTCAGCGGCTAAATTGACCGATTCATTAACAATGGCATAGTTGGGAATCTTATCCAAAAAATAGAGTTGATAAATAGCTATTCTTAATATTTCACTGACCTCTTTATGCAATTTATTCACTGGTCGGCTACTTTGCTGTTTAATTAAATAATCCAGATAGATCTGATTCTGAAGACAACCATAAACAATATTTAAATAAAGCCGACGGTCATCATCTTTAATGGAAAAGCGCTGTAAATTTCTCTTGATTTCCAAATTAGAGTAGGCGCCATCATAGTCAATTTTCAGCAGGGTTTCTAACGCAAGTTTTCGAATATTCATCAATCTCTCGAACCTCTTAATACGATTAGTCTGATCAACGTTAACAAAGACATCAACGCTGCTGCGACATAGGTCAGGGCGGCGGCTCTTAAAACCTTTTTCACCCCAACTTCTTCGCCCGGCTGCAGCAGATTGTTGTCAACCAGTGCCGTAATGGCACGCTTGCTGGCATTGAATTCGACCGGTAAGGTAATCACCGTGAAGAAGAGACTAAATGAAAACAGAATAATTCCCAGATTCATAAACATCGTCCCCCAGCCAGAAGTTTGCCCGAAGAAAAGTCCGATAAAGAAAATCGGCCAGGCTAAATTTGAGGCAAAACCGGTAATCGGCACAATAAAACCTCTAAACCGCAGTGGCCAGTATCCTTCCTTGTCCTGTATGGCATGCCCGGTTTCATGGGCGGCAATGCCAACTGCTGCCACGCTGGCCTGCTGGCCAACCCCTGAAGACAAGCGCATGATTTTACTCCGGGGGTCATAGTGGTCGGTCAGATTACCAGCCACATTTTCGATGCCAACGGCATTCAAACCATTGGCATTTAATAATCGCCGTGCTGCATCGGCTCCGGTCATCCCATTTTTAGTCGGCACTTTGCTGTATGCTTTGTAGGCACTGCTCACCTGGTGCTGAGCATAGGCGGCGAAAATGATTCCCGGAACAAGTATCAACAGTGTCCAATAATATTCTAAAAAAAACATCGCATATCCTCCTGTAATTTTTTTATCTTAGCATAATTTTCTAAAGAACTGCTTAGACTAGTTTAAAGTAGTTCCAATCTCCAGTTTTTTCCCGCGTAAAAAAACAGTGGCATCCATCCGCTTTTTACCTGGTGCTTGAATTGATCCAACTTTAAGGGCGCCGTCCTGGGTTTTAATCACAAGACCATCCCGGTCGTTGGCAATAAGAATGGTTCCCGGGTTTTCCTGCCCTTCCCAGGCCATGATCTCCGGATGAAAGCACTTAATTTTTTCATCATGGTACATTACATAAGCCCCTGGTGCCGGATCCGTTCCATTAATCAGAAATAATATTTGCCGGCTGTTTTTGCCCCAATTGATATGGCCGGTATCTTTAAGTATCTTCTCTGCATAAGTGGCCATCACTTCGTCTTGGGGAACTGGTTTTAGCGATCCTTCCACTACCTTTTTCAGGGTTTCAATTAATAGACCTCCGCCTAAAACAGACAAATCCTGGTAAAGACTCTGAAAAGTTGTGGTCTCGTTAATCGGACATTCTGCCTTTGACAACATATCTCCGGTGTCCATTCCTTCACCCATTTGCATAATGGTGACCCCTGTTTTTACTTTTCCATCGATGATAGCCCGTTGGATCGGTGCTGCGCCGCGATACTCCGGTAATAGTGAACCATGGATATTTAATGCCCCCAAAGGCGGCATTTCTAAGATTTCTTTAGACAGGATCTGTCCATACGCCGCAACAATAAAAATATCCGCTTCAAAACTCTTCAATTGTTCAATAAATTGGGGATCTTTAATTTGTTCGGGCTGTAAAACTGTGATACCCAGTGCTAATGCTTTAGCTTTTAACGGCAGTATTTCTACCTTATTTCCTCTCTTATTGGGTCGATCCGGCTGGCAGATTGCTGCGACAACTTGATACTCGTCAGATACCAGGTTTTCCAGGGCGGGAACACCGAAATCGGTAGTCCCCATAAATATCACCTTAATTTTTTTCATTTCTCGACTCGATCAATAAACAAGATCCCATCTAGGTGGTCAAGTTCGTGACAAACAGCTCGCGCCAGCAAATCCGAACAGAAAAGTTGAAAAACCGTGCCTTCCAGATCGGTTGCTTCAACCACCAATGATTGTGGTCGTTTAACCAAACCCGACTGTTCCGGAAGACTGAGGCAGGCCTCTTCATCCTCTTCTTCACCTTCGGTCGATATGATGGTGGGATTAATAAAGGTCATCGCTCCGTCACCAACATCGATCACAAACAAGCGTTTTAAAATGCCGACCTGTGGGGCTGCCAATCCAACACCATCGGCATTATTCATGGTTTCCACCATGTCATCATTTAATATTTTTATTTTTTCGTCTATTTCTTCGATCACCCGAGATTTTTTTCTAAGAATTGGGTCTTCATCGATTCTGATTTGTCGTGTAGCCATTTTTTCCTCCTGATTCGCTGATCATTAAATCTGTTTTTTATACATTTATTTGAATGGAAACTTTTGATTTCAATTCTTCTATTATACCAAGCCTGATGATTTTTGGCATTAAATTTCGAAAAACACCTGTTTCCGATGTCTTAAGGACAATTTGATAGGTGATATTCCCACCCCTAGTCACACCAATTCGCACCGGTTTGTAAACCCCATGTCCAATTCCGTATTCTTTCAATTCTTCTTTGATGGCAACATACAGTCGAAATGCGTCATTTTCCGCTTCCTTTTCATTCTTTTGAAAAACCCCGAAACTGACCATGTCGACAATCGGCGGATATTTCAGCAATTCTCGATAGTGAATTTCGCCCCGGTAAAACTCCTGAAAGCTTTCGTTTCTGATCGAATAAATTGTTTCATTTTCCGGTTCATGGGTTTGAATCAGTCCCTTTGTTTCGTCATCCATCGCTTTTTCAAAAAAACGGCTATATGTCTGATAAACTGTTTCCGAGGCCTGATAGTTCCCCTGATTAAGATCCCGATCAATAAGAACGGCGGCCGCAACCCCAACATTTGTTAAATTAAAGTGCTTGATAATAACCTGAGTTCCGATTAAAACATCAATTTCACCGTTGCCAATAGCCCTGTTCATTTTTTTTATTTCAGTTCGCTTCATATTCCCCGAAACGGAGCCGATTCGGATCCCTGGAAAAACTTTTCCAAGATACTCTTCTAATTGATCGATCCCAAAACCCATGTGTCTGATTTTGTCGCTGCCGCAATCCGGACATCGCAAAGGAACCGCCATTTTATATCCGCAATAATGACAATGCAGGGAATGATCATAATTAAAGTATTTTAATGAGACACCGCAGTGAGGACATTTTTCGATATGGCCGCAATTACGGCATAAGATGCTGTTGGCATAGCCCTTATTATTAATAAATAGTACACTCATGCGTTTTTGCTCAAAGCCGCTTTGCATATACTTAAGTAAGATCCGGCTTAAAATGCCCATATTTCCCTGGTGCATTTCTTTTTGCATATCGACGATTTCAATGGCGTGTCGAAGTTTCTGTTCTGAACCGATTTGAATCATTGCCATCGCTTTTTTTTCGATTTGGTACCAGGTGGTAACCCGGGGCGTGTCATCTGCGATGATATAAGTAGCCCCCATTATTTCACATGCTTTTTTGGCAATATCAACGATGTGAAACCGTGGTGTTGAGATACTGATATGAGACGGATCATGTTCGTCATCAATGATGATCAGACCCAAATTTTCAAACGGCAAAAACAGCGCTGATCGTACCCCAATCACAACTTTTATCTCCCCGGTTTGAACCCGCTGATACAGTTCTGCGCGTTGTTTTTGGGTGAGCCGTCCGTGAAAAACACCAACCTGATCACCAAAGTATTTGTAGAACATTTCCATCCGCTGAAATGTCATATTGACTTCTGGAAAGATAATAACGACAGACTTGTCAGCTTTCAACTGGTCTTCAATGGCTTTGAAAAACAGCCGATATTTACTGGCCCCATCAAAAACATGAAAAAAAACACCCGCCATCACTTTTGTCAATTCCTGGTACCGGCTGTAATACTGTTGTTCTTGGTTTGATAAAATGACTGACTGGTCTTCTTTTTCTGCTCCTGGCGAATTAAGCCGCTGCGCTTGTGATAAAGTCTTGTATTTAATAACATAGTCTTTTTGAATTAAAGGATTCAAGCTTTTTTCAAATTGTGCCGATACCATTTTCAGATCTCCTGCCGTCATGTCATGATGGCACAGGCAGTCCATCAGCTCGCGCTGTTTTTTACCAATTTTTTTATCCCTGTCAATGGCTTCCCGCCCTATGTCGGTAAGATGATAGCTTGTTTCGGGCGAATCATCCTCTCCGTTTAGATCGCTCAGAATTCTCCAATTCTTCTTAGCATCGACAATTTTTTTCTCGGCCAGGCCAGTTAGAATAACTCGATCTTCCGGTTTTACTCTTTTTATTAAAAGCGCACTGCTGTCATCACTAAAATAGTGCTCTAGAAACCAGTTTTCTTTCAAATCCAGATCAAAGCTACCCTGTTTTTTATAATAATAGGTCTCCTGTTTGATTTGAACCGACATGGTAAAATAAGAAAGGGCTTCATAAAATAAAGAACAATAGGTGGTCTTCATCCAAAGACACAATTCTATTTGTTCTTTATTTAAAATTGGCTGATTATCAATATTTTCATTAATTTCTTTAATTTTGCCCGAATAATCAGTTGTTTCTTTAATTCGTATGACGAAAGCTTCAACCCGCCGATTTCCGAATCCAAATGAAACAACAATGCGCATCCCCGCTGCAATAACCGCTTCCAGCTGCTGTGGAATTAGATAGTCATAGGCGTGATCGATACGTTTGTTCGTCTGGTTTA
The DNA here is from genome assembly GCF_030652775.1 of Acetobacterium sp. Lineage (GTDB taxonomy): Bacteria > Bacillota > Clostridia > Eubacteriales > Eubacteriaceae > Acetobacterium. The sequence continues at coordinate 82,951 of NZ_JAUSPS010000030.1, forward strand.
AAAAAACTTCGGCAATTTTCACGGTCAATAACCTATTCAGTAATCGTTATTTTTTCTTCAGTTTCGTTACTGCTAAATAAAACCGAATCTGATTCTTTGACCGCTTCATGATGTTGATCAGCCTCCGGTTCAGGAACCTTGTGAACGCAGTGAATCATATCTTCGGCAATCTCATTGGTCGCAATCGTAACCGGATTGTCAATTTTAATTTTTACCAGCGGCTCATCCCCATCCACTATTTCTCTTGCCCGCTTTGCTGTTGCCAGAACCAGAGAATATTTATTTTCTGCTTTAGCAATTAACTCATTTAATGCTGGATATCGCATTGTTACCTCCCAAGAATATCTTCAATTTTATTTTTAAGTCGTTCGGTTCGGCATTTTTCCGCCGTTATGATGCTTTGTACCCGTTGTGCCGCATCGTCCAGATCGTCATTGATGACAATATAACTATAATCATCGGCATTTTTCATTTCTTCATAGGCACAATTTAAACGTATTTCCATTTGTTCTTTGCTTTCGGTTCCCCGTTCTTCAATTCGCCGTCGCAGTTCCTGCATCGATGGCGGAACGATAAAAATATAAATACCTTCTTTGTAATTGGTTCGAACCTTTGCGGCTCCCTGGATGTCAATTTCCAGGATCACATCAAATCCAGATTCCAATAAATCCTCGACGTAATCTTTAGGTGTTCCATAATAGTTTTCATAGACTGTTGCATATTCCAGATATTGTCCTTGTTTGATTCTTTCTTCAAAACTTTCTTTGGAAATATAAAAATACTCCCGTCCATGCTTCTCACTGTTTCTTGGCTGACGTGTTGTTTCCGAAATTGACAGCCGCAAATCTGGATTTTTTCGGCAGATGATCTTACATACACTTCCCTTGCCGGCACAGGATGGTCCTGATATAACAATGAGAATACCTTTTTCACGTTCAAAAAAAGCTTCAGTTAATTGTTCTTCTTTTAATTCCTTATTTACTACTGGACAATCACTCATAGACTTATTTAACACCCCTACTCAATATTTTGAATTTGTTCTCTTATTTTTTCAATCTCACTCTTAACATCAACAACAATATTTGCAATGGCTAAATCACTGGCTTTTGAACCGATGGTATTGATTTCTCGATTCACTTCCTGAATCAGAAAATCCAGTTTTCGGCCAACCGGTTCCGTTTCCTCGGCCATGCCTTCCAACCGATCCAAGTGGCTTTGAAGCCGGGTTAATTCTTCATCGATGTTCAGTTTATCGGTCATTAGGGCAACCTCAGTTAATAAACGTTTTTCGTCTATTTCAACCGAATCGATATAGGAAGATATTTTTTCCCGCAATTCATTTCTGTACCGTTCCAGCATGTCCGGACTTTTTTCTTTGATCTTTTTAACATGCTCCCGGACGACGCAGCAGCGATTGACCACATCCTTTTTTAATGCACTTCCTTCGCATTCACGGCTGGCATCGACTTCTTCAAGTGTTTTTACCAAAACCGGTTGAAGCTTCAACCAGATGCTTTCATAATCATCAATGTCTTCTTCAATCATAATGACATCCGGAAATTTCGAAATCAGCGATAAACTCAGGTCATCGCCAATCATTGAATCAAGTCGACGAATTTCGTTTAATACCGAAATATAATTTTTGGCTAAATCCCGATTAAAGACAATCCGACGATTTTTTGTGCCCAATTCCGAATATTTAATGAATATCTCAATCCGTCCTCGCGCAACACTTTGCGAAACCGTATTTCTGATTTTCTCTTCGATTGGATTAAGCGTTTTGGGAATTTTAACAAAAAAATCTCTGAAACGATGGTTAATTGTTTTAATCTCAATTGAACAATCAATTGCCTCATCACGATAATCTTTCCGCCCAAAGCCTGTCATACTTTTCATGATGTTTCTCCATTTCCATTTTAATCCACCCGGTTAATTTCAGTTAAATAGTTTAGTGAAATTATTGCCCGGCCACTGCTTTTTTTAGTAATTGCATTCGTATTTTTACTGCAAGATTATTAAGTACTATGACATAAAAGCGTTTTTTACATAGCTACCTAATCAATATACTATATCTAATTCCCATAAAAAAGTCAACGATTCCCTACTTATTAAACACTAAATAGCATTTAATTTTACTTTCCTTAATGGTTCCTTATGTCTATCATTTAAAAACCCTTTTACATCCTTGGAGAACGTGATAAAATCATCCCATCTCTATCCATCTATTTGAAAGGAGCATTTTTATATGGCTTATGATGGCGTTACCCTATATCACTTAATACAAGAATTTAAAACCCTCTTAATTGGAGGTCGTATACGAAAAATCTATCAACCGGAAATCGATGAAATCCGGCTTTTAGTGAATCATGGAAATCAAAAACATCATGTCTTACTTTCGGCCAACGCTAGTAATCCGCGCGCTTATATGACCGAAAAGATCAAAGAAAATCCCAGTGCACCACCCAGTTTTTGTATGGTATTGAGGAAGTACATTCTTAACGGAACGATTGTTGATATCACCCAGCATGAAACGGATCGAATCATGGAAATTTCCATATCATCAAAAAATGATTTTAATGAAACGGTGATCCGCAAACTGCTGGTAGAAATAATGGGACGAAACAGCAATATTATCCTGGTTGATGAATCGATGAAAATCCTCGATTCGATGAAAAAAGTCGGTTCAACTTCCAGTCGCTACCGCCAAATTCTTCCTGGTCGAGATTATATTTATCCCCCGGAAAATAACCGTCATGGGTTTTTTGATCTTGAAGCAGAACATTTTAATGCGTTGCTGACCAATTATAGCGAAGCGACGGTGGAAAAATTCTTTATTCAGGCTTTTCTGGGAATCAGCCCCAACATTGGTAAAGAGATTGCTTTCAGAAGCGGCATCGACTCCAATTGCCTCGTAACCAATCTCACCAAAAAGCAAAAGCAATTTTTATGCGAAGGGTTTACTCAGGTTATTTCGGAAATAGAAAAAAAAGCTGAACCTGTCATTATCTACCTTGGTCGAAAAATGGTGGACTTTTCAACGGTCGACCTCCATTATTTACGGGCTGATCATCGTTATGAATCCTACCCCTCCATTTCAGAAATGCTCGAGGCATATTATTTTAAACGGGATAAAGCCCTGCGCTTCAAAACACGGGCAGCTAATCTTCGTCAACAGCTTGATATTCTTGTTAAAAAGAATAAAAAAAAGCTGAACAACCTCCAACAAGATGTGGACGCTTCTCACAAAAACGAGAAGTTTAAGCTTTACGGCGATTTAATCACCGCCAATATCTATGCCATTGAAAAAGGTCAGGAAATTGCGACACTGGTTAACTATTACGATCCTGACGCTCAGACTATTGATATTCCGCTAAAAGTCAACCGAACTCCCGCCCAGAACGCCCAACACTATTATAAAAAATACAACAAAAGCAAAATTGCCCTGAAACATCTGGCTGGCTATATCTTAGAAACTGAAGAAAAAGTTTACTATCTGGAGAGCCTGGTCAACAGCTTGGATCAATCCACTGAGTTGGCCGAACTGGATGAAATCCGTCACGAATTTCTCCATTCCGAATTTAATAAAAAAGCCCTTTCCAAGGAAGACAAGAAAAAACAGATTCCTTCTAAACCCCTGCACTATGTTTCCTCCGAAGGGTTCCATATTTTTGTTGGTAAAAACAATTATCAGAATGATTTCATATCGACAAAAATGGGCAAGAGCGAGGACTGCTGGCTTCATGTCAAAGATGCCCCTGGTTCCCATGTGCTGATTATGGCTGGCGGTCGTTTCATCACCGAGAAGACCCTGTTAGAAGCTGGTAATTTGGCCGCCTGGTACAGTAAATCAAGAGGTTCCAGCAATGTTCCGGTTGATTATCTTGAGTTTAAATATCTAAAAAAGCCCAGCAAGGCAAAACCGGGCATGGTTATCTTTACCAACCAAAATACCATGTATGTAACCCCAACTCAGGAGGGGGTTGAAACAATGGAAATCATCACCGATACTATTTAGCCTATTTCAGATTTTTTAATATTGATTTAAACGCCGGTGGAACCGGAGCTCTGAAAACGAGACTTTCCCCGGTTCTGGGATGGGTAAAACCCAGAGTATGGGCGTGGAGACATTGACCCGCTGTTTTAAAGGGATTGTTCTTGTCTCCTTTGCCATACAAGGGATCGCCGGCCAGCGGATGACCGATTTTCTCCATATGCACGCGGATTTGGTGGGTTCGACCGGTTTCCAGCTGAAAACGGAGGAGGGTATACTGGGCATACCGCTTAACCACTTCAAAATGAGTAATCGCCGGTTTTGAGTTTTTTTCCACCACTGCCATTTTTATCCTGAGCTGTTCATGTCTGCCAATGGGCATATCCACCGTACCACGGTTGGGTTTGACATTTCCCTTGACCAGACCATAATAGCGTCTGAGGATACTATGCTCCTTTAGCTGTTCAGACAAACTTCGATGCGCAATGTCATTTTTGGCAATCATCAGTAATCCTGAGGTATCCTTATCAATCCGGTGAATGATGCCCGGCCGCATGACGCCATTTATATTTGACAAATTTTTTGTATGATACAGTAATCCATTAACGAGGGTCCCGCTGCTGTTCCCCGGGGCAGGGTGCACTACCATTCCCTGGGGCTTATTAACGACGATCACATCTTCATCTTCATAGATGATGACAAGCGGAATGTCTTCTGCTGCCATATGACATGCCACCGGTTCAGGAATCATCAAGGTGATGTTTTCTCCTGGTTTAACATGATAACTGGCTTTCTTTTTCAGCCCATTAACCAAAACATCCCCGGTCGCAATCAATCGCTTAATATATTCTCTTGAATAATCCCCCGGCAAAGCGCAGCAAAAATGATCCAGTCGCTGCTCGGTCTCTTCTGGGACAATAAATTCATTTCGCTCTTTAGTCATATAGCTCTCCCTTTTTATCAATCATATGTATCGATCCACTTCTAGACGGATGTTTCCTTTTTTTGTCCGCTCATCCATCCCAATTATTTTTGCCTTGCCTTTTCCTCGCAGTGAAATAATATCGCCGGATTTCAGCCGGAAATCATTTTTATTGATCTCCGTATAATTCACCCGCACCTTACCCTGTTTGATTAAAATAAGGCTATTCTGTCTGGAAAAGCCCCATATTTTATTGATGATCCCATCGATCCGGTTCGAAGCGACAACCACAGACATCCGCTTAAAACTCTTTTCAAAGCTCTGAATCTGCTGACAGTCTTTAATCGTGGTTTTTATTTCTCGGCCTTTAACCTGATTCAAATTGATCCATAAAAAGTCCTGCAGTCGCTGATGAGCAATAATCTGCACCTTATCTTCACCCACGTCGATATCGCCGATGCTCTCCCGGGTTATCCCCAGATGCATGAGTTCTCCCAATACATTTCGATGATCGATGGGAATTATTTTGTCAAACTCAATGGCAAAAATTGGCCATTCCAGATCCTCCGATGATACATAATCCGGATAAATACATAGCATTTTTCGCTCGGCATCCGGGTGTCCTCCAAAAAATAGATAAGGGACACCACTATGCTTAATGGTGTCCTTTATTTTTTGTTGAAACACTTCATCATAAAAATCAAAGAATCGGGGTTCAAAATTTTTATCGCACGCATCTGCAATACGTGATAATAAAAAAATATCTTTTTTATCTGTCATAAGACATCCCTTCAACATTTAAATGTCAGAATTTAATTTTAAAAAATGAACATTACGATCATTTTATAAAGCGGAAACAGCACAATTTGCATTAAAAGAATAGCGGCAAAAGCTGATAAATCCAATGGCCCTATGACTGTAAAACGTCGTAGCGGTGATAAAATGGGTTCCGTTAAGCCATAAATTGTCTTAACAAAAATATTATTTGGATCAGGGCTTACCCAACTGAAAATAATGTTCACAAAGATTAATAGCGTGACCAATTCAAATAATAGATTACCCGCTTGTATAAGAATTCCCTGGATCATAAACGACCTATTCCATATCCTCATCCCACTCTAAAATCGGGGCATTGAAATCCAAATCATCATGCTGAGGATTTGTTAAAACAGCAACCGCTTTCGGAGCTAATATAAATACATTGTCCGCTATTTTGTTAATTGAACCATCCAATGCAAATAGAGCACCACTTAAGAAATCGAAAATCTTACGACCATTTTCATAATCGGTATTTTTTAAATTCAGCACTACTGTTTTGTTATTGCGAATTTTATTGCAAATACTCGGAGCATCTTTGAAAACTTCAGGTTCCAACACTAAAACTTCTGGACCGTCGTCAAGGGATAATTCGCTTCGTCTTGAAGGTGCCGTTCTCTTTGCTTTTGGCGCACTAAAGGCACTTTTTGTATCTTCGACATCGTCGTCATATACATCTTCTTCGTAAATCTCGTCGTAACCATCCTCATTGTCTACTTCCATGCCAAAAACCTTAATAATTTTATCCTTAAATTTCTCTGCTGCCATTGTATATCTCCTAACTAACTAAATATTTTGCGTCCAACTCTTATCATATTGGATCCCTCTTCTATTGCAATGGTATAATCATCAGTCATACCCATAGACAGATAATTCATTTGAATAATCCCGTCCACAGATTCTTCTTTTATTCTATCATAAATTTTCTTTAATTCCACAAAAATCTCACGAATTTTGTCATTATTTTGGGTTAATGGTCCCATTGCCATCAGTCCTTTGACTCTGACAAACTGATATCCGGTCAATGCTTCCAAAATAGCATTCAGATCTTCCCGCAGAATTCCTGATTTACTATCTTCCCGAGCCAAATTCAATTGAAGTAACACATTAGTAACAATTCCCTGTTTCTTGCTTTCGCGTTCAAGTACATCAAGCAATTCAATTGAATCGACTGAATGAATCAGAAATGTCTTGCCAATGATATATTTCACCTTATTTTTTTGCAAATGTCCAATAAAATGCCACCGGGGACGATCTCCCAGAACCTCGTACTTTTTGAGAAAATCCTGAACCCTGCTTTCGCCGAGATCATCGACCCCTGACTCCAGCACCGCTTTGGTATCTTCTAAACTTTGATATTTGGAAACTGCAACAAGGGTGACTTGATCTGGTATTTCTGACTTTATCCGATTTATATTATCTGAAATCACTGTTTTTCACATCCTTAAGGGTAAATACTGATGCGCATCCCGCTGTTTAAGTTTGGATTGTCTACTGTTTTTAAAACCGCATTGCCATTGTTATATTTTTCGACAACAACTGACCGGGAATCGCTGAAGTATCCTTTTGTAACGGTATTAATCATTGTTTCTTCATTTTTTTTGTAAACGGCGCTTTTGGGGATTTCATAAGCACTGTAGTCCTGAATATAAATGTCTGTTTTGCCGATTACCACCTTTGAAAAATCATTGACATAATCTTTAAGCATCAAAACGACAATTTTTTGACTTCCTTCATCTACAACATCGACAAAGTAGCCGGAATAAACCTTATCTTCATATTCAAAGCGCAGCTTGGGAAAATAGTAAAGCTGATCTACCCGCTTGACCAAAAATTCATAGTAGTCCTGGTTTATCCCACTGTCAGCTGTACCCATTAATTCAGTTTTAAGGGTAACAACTTCTTCTTCACCCATAATGGTCATATCAGTGGGCATCGAAAAAGCCACATAAATATGGTCGTTATTGACAACCTTCAAAAGTCCCTCAGATTCCTGATCAACTTTGCTCGCAGTTTTTAGAAATGTTGCATTAATGTACGGAAGCATGCTTTCACTTAAGGCTTTTTCAACTGGCTGAATGGATGTGTATACATATCCACTTGACAGCAGACCCAATTCATTAAGTGCAATATTTCTGGTCTCTCCACCAAGCAGTCCAACAAGTGTCTGCCGTTTTTGTTGAAGCGCCGCCAAATCAAGACCCATATATTGAACCGATTCAATTAGGAAGTTTTTTCGTTCCCGTTCAGTTTCTCCGATTTGATTGGTAATACTCGAAATGCCCTGATAGTTCGACACGATGTCACCAACAATCCGACCCCAATTATTATAATACTCTTCTTTGATAATCGTGTCAATGACAGCAATTTGTTCGTTTAAGTAATCTGTATTGACAACCTTTGGTGCATTTGTCAACGGTTTGTACCCGTTGGCTTTTTCTCCTTCCAGCAGGGAAAGATCACTGGCCTGGAAATCATCGATCACCCGATAGTCAATATCTTTAAAAAAATACATCTCTGTTTTGTACGATTCGGTATAATCCTTTTTTTCGAGCAGCATGCTCATATTACCTCGATAACTCGAAATAATAATTATTGCTACAATAAAAAAAAAACGATGCCAACAACAATTTTTCTTAAAGAATTGACTCGTCTATTATTTTTTCTTTTAATTTGTCCCATATTTTCACCTTAATAAAAAATGGTCTGAGTGAGAGGATTTGAACCTCCGGCCTCTTGACCCCCAGTCAAGCGCGCTACCAAGCTGCGCTACACCCAGACAGTAAATATATTATAATGATAAATGAAGGATTAATCAAGCTTTTTTTTATTTAATTCATTTAAACCCATTAAAATATATAAATATTTAAGGGTATCTGCGTCAAATACCCGCAGATACCGCTTTTTATTTAATTCCCCATGCGTTTTTCCATGGGTGTGGAGATGGTTTCAGTGTTCTCAATGACAGCGATGATCACCGGCTGGTATTTACTATTAAACCGCCCCTGCCGATCAAAATAACGGATCACCAGATAAGCTATGGCAGTCAGGCCAATACCTGTTAAAAACGAGGTCAGCACTTGATCCCACCCGACGCTTAAAGCGTCAACCAGATAGTACGCAACACAACTTCCCAAGATGAAGGCAATCAACGGTATGCCATACATGATAAATGCCGCAACAAAGACATTTGCAAATTGCATCTCCACCTCAACGGTTTCGCCGCTGTGAGCATTGACTGAGTTTTTAGCTGTTGTCAACATAACCGATTGGTCTTTGCTGACATGACAGGCGCCGCAATCACCGCACGCTGAATTACGCTTAATCTCAACTTCGGCATTATTTCCCCGAAGCGCTTTAACCGTTCCTATTTCTTTCATTACAATTCATCCACAGAGATGCCCAGATCGATGAGTTGATCCAGACTTGCACTAGCTGGTGCATCCATCATCAGACAACCATGATTTTGAGTTTTCGGGAAAGCAATAACGTCACGGATATTATCATTATCGGTAAGCAGCATCACCAGACGATCCAAACCAAATGCCAGTCCACCATGGGGTGGCGTTCCATATTTAAGGGCTTCCAGCAGAAATCCAAACTGTTCCCATGCTGATTCCTGGGTAAAGCCCAAGGCTTTGAATACTTTTTCCTGGATATCCTGGTTGTGGATACGAATGCTTCCGCCCCCCAGTTCGACACCGTTCACGACCATATCATAGGCGTCCGCCCGGACTTTTAACAGATCTGTTTCCAGATACTGCAAGTCTTCTTCCAGCGGCATCGTAAAGGGATGATGTTTCGCCGTATAACGACCTGCTTCCGCATCATACTCCAACAAAGGAAAATCAGTTACCCAGAGGAAATTGTATTGGTCTTTTAAATCATATTCCAATTTACGTGCCAGTTCCAATCGTAATTGACCCAAAGC
>NZ_JAUSPS010000053.1 GCF_030652775.1 Acetobacterium sp.
TTCAAACCTTGTCAATGTTGCAGGGAATGTCAATACCAACCGTCACACGATCATGAGGTTGGGGCAATGAAAAAAGTGATGTTTGTCGGGGCTTCAGGAAGTGGAAAAACCACCCTTTACCAAAGGTTGGAAGCGTGTCACATGGATTATGATAAAACGCAGGTTATTGAATTTCATAAAAATGTAATCGATACACCGGGTGAATATCTAGAAAATCGCGGCTATTATTCCGCCCTGCACGTGACCTCCGTTGAAGCTGATGTGGTTGCCCTGGTGATGGACTGTAAAAGCCGACGCAATGTTTTTCCACCTGGTTTTGCCAGAATGTTTACCAAACAAATCATTGGCATCGTAACAAAAACGGACTTAATTCTGGAGGGCGAGACAGATGATTACGCCGAGGATTCTTTAAAGCAAACTGGCGTTTGTGAAATATTTAAAATTTCATCACTAAAAAATCAGAATATCGAGGAGTTGCGAAAATTTCTTGAGTGGAATTGAGGTTAGGTATGAGAATTATCATTGTTGAAGATGAACCAGTAACACGGATGGATATACGCTGTATGTTGGAAGATGCCGGATTTGAAGTGCTTGATGAAGGCAAGGATGGCTTTGATGCCATCAACTTATGCAAAACCCATCAACCGGATCTGGTGCTGATGGATATTAATATGCCAAATTTGGATGGGATCAGCGCAGCTAGAATCATTCGCCGGGATGGATTGAGCAAATGTGTGGTGTTACTTACCGCCTACTCGGATGATGTATTTATTGAAGGGGCCAAGAATGTTGGCGTATTTGGTTACGTTGTAAAACCGGTTGATGAGAAGAGTTTGATACCGGCACTAAAAATTGCCTATGCAAAATCGTTGGAAACCACGGACACTGAAGACAAACTGGATGAAGCCACAAAAAGATTGGAAGAACGAAAAATAATTGAAAAAGCAAAAGGGTTTCTAATGCAAAGTGAAGGTCTGGATGAAAATACTGCCTATCAAAAAATGCGATCCCTGAGCATGGAAAAAAGCTGTTCTCTACGCATTATCAGTGAAATGTTGCTGATGAGAGCAAATAAAGGCGAATGAAATGATCTATACCTGTGACCGTGAGTTTATAATTGCGAAATGCAAAGAGTATACCCTTTTAAATAATGATGAAATCGAAACGATTATCGATGTAGCTAAGATTCTGCCTTATTTTAATGAGGGTTTTAATGGTGAGACTTTTATCGATATCAAGGTGCATGATGAAGATCTTGCAGTTGTGGTGGCGGAATCCTATAAAAAAAGACAGTCGATTTATGTGGACTCATTTCTGGGGGATATTATTTATCGGGAGAATGAACCAGCGGTGTTTCGATCCTTTGATTTGGGTGTAACGTCAAAAGAAATAATTGGCGTCAGCTTTGACCGACACCAGAATAAAATCTGGACCAGGCAGACCGTTGTACCGATTAAGCATCAGGACAACGTGGTGGCCACCTTAATATTGGAAAAAGTACTTGATTTGAATTCAGCGGATAAACCGGTTGTTAAATTGGAACCGATGCCTGACAATGACAAAATAGATGCGGTTTGGGGGTCCATTTTCGGGATTAACAGCGAAAATGAAGAATTACAATTACGGGAGGGTATTTTAATATTTGATTTAACCGGTCATTTAAGATACTACAATCAACGGGCCGTTAAATTGTATCAGGAACTGGGTTATAAATCCATTCAAAATCAGCATTTTGACAATCTGAACTATTCACCAAAAAACTTTGATGACATCATTTCAAATATTCAGGGAACTTTTAGTAATGATGATCATGATCACGTCATTATTGAAAAATGTTATGATGGCAAGGTAACGATTGGGGCAAAATTTTACCGGATTCATATAATCCTGCGGATTAAAAAAAATGTTGATGTGATTGTGTTTATAGATGACATCACTGAAATGAGAAAATTTGAAAATGAGGTAAATAACTACTTGGTCAGCTCGCATGAAATACATCATCGAATTAAAAATAATCTTCAAACGGTGGCATCTTTACTTAGGCTTCAAAGTCGGAGCTCCAAAGATCCAGCGGTTAAAAATATCTTAAGTGACAGCATCAATCGAATCATGAGCATTGCGGTAACCCATGAGCTTTTAGAAAAAAAATCAAATGATCTGGTTTCGGTAAAAGAAGTTCTTGACAAAATAAAACACAACATGCTATCATTCGGCGTAACAGACAATGAAAAAATTGAGATAACGGTCAAAGGAACAGACTTTTTCATTGACAGTGAAAAATCAACAGTTGTGGCACTGGTTGTCAACGAATTGATTCAGAACTCACTTAAATATGCGTTTCCAAATGGTGCTGCGGGGTTGATAGAAGTGACCACAGCCAGCGATGGAAAAATAAAAATGATTGAAGTCAAAGATAATGGTGTGGGTTATAACCCCGGTCAGATAAAAACAAATAGTTTGGGATTATCCATTGTTAAATCTTATGTATATGAAAAATTGGTAGGAAAATTAATCATTGAAACTGGAAATGAAGGTACCACGACTTCATTCGCATTTAAACTATGAATTGCAACGAGGCAATTTTATAAGCGACGTAGCTTAAGGTTTAAATATCTATTTTGGGATATTTAAACTTTAAGCTATTTTTTTAAATGTATATCAAATATAAAAAAAAGAAAAATAGAAACGCATGAGTTTATAGAAATAAATAATTTCATTGCAACGAGGTAATGAAAAAAAGCGACGCCGCTTAAAAATAAGTATCAAGTACTTTGATAGTTATCATTTAAGCGGCGTCTTTTTTTCGGATCAACGGCAAACCAGTATTTTGAGGATCAGCAGATGGACAGATCAGGCTAGCAAAAGTTGGTTGTTAAAATTACAAATTCAAGTTGAAACCAGAGGTAAAAAATTATGGAAAATTTTAAACGACAGGAGATTTTAAGTGTTGGAATTGACATTGGCACATCCACCACGCAGCTGGTATTTACAAAGATTCTGCTCGAAAATATGGCATCAAGTTTCAACATTGCCCGCATCGAGATTATCGGTAAGCGGATCATTTATCGCAGTGAGATATATTTTACCCCCTTAACAGCGGATGATCGCATTGACATGAATGAAGTCATGAAAATAATCGATCAGGAGTTTGCCAAGGCCGGAATCGACAAAAAAGACATTGATATCGGCGCCGTGATTATCACTGGAGAAACCGCTCGCCGTGCCAACGCCAGTGAGGTTTTACATAAACTCAGTGGCTATGCCGGCGACTTTGTCGTAGCAACGGCAGGGCCAGTTTTAGAAAGTATTATTTCCGGCAAAGGCGCTGGTTCGGACAAGATTTCAAAAGAACATAGCACCACCGTGGCAAACATTGACATCGGCGGGGGAACATCAAATGTAGTCGTTTTTGATCATGGTATCACCGCCAGCACCGGATGTCTTGACATCGGCGGCCGGTTAGTCAAAATGGATGCCCAGGGGAAAATTATATATATCAATGAAAAGTTAAAACAGATTATTGAGCATGAAAAACTGGACATCGCACTGGGTCAACAGGCCAATGAAAAGAGTCTGGCTAAACTGGCACGAATAATGGTGCATCAATTGGAAATGGTTGTTGGAATCACACCCAAAGATCAGTATTACAAAATGATGCTGACCATTGAGGACATGGTCATAAAGAAGCCGATCCAATACATCACCTTTTCGGGGGGCGTTGCGGATATCATCTATCACTATGATGAAAACGAAGATATTTACAAATATCAGGATATGGGGATCATCCTGGGCCGAGAGATTCGTCAGTCGGAATTATTTACAAAGCTACATGTCCTGGATGCCGAAGAAACCATTCGCGCCACCGTCGTTGGGGCCGGCTCCCATACTACCGATATCAGCGGCAGCACCGTGTTCTATGACAAATCAGTATTGCCGATAAAAAATATTCCAGTGGTGAAAATACCATTTACTGATAAAAACAATATCACCGAAATTGCCCAGGAGGTATCTAAACGAATTGAATGGTTCAAACTGGAAGATGAATATCAACAGGTTGCCATTGCTTTTCAGGGAATCAACTCACCGTCTTTCAGGCAAATTGAAGCATCTGCCGAAGCCTTAATTATCGGCCTTAAAGAAATAATCAGACACGATTATCCCATCATTATTATCTCCGAAGAGGATATCGCAAAAGTGTTGGGACAAACAATCAAACGAATCATGGCCAATGACCATCCGGTGATCTGCATCGACAGTGTCATCGTCAGTGATGGCGATTATATCGACATCGGAAATCCCATTGCCGGCGGAATGGTTTTACCAGTTGTGGTAAAAACCCTGATTTTTAAATAGGTTCGGATACTTCCGAAGCTAACCGTTCATCAAGTATGAAAATACTATGAAATAAATTTTAACATCGGTTTGGCCAATGGATTAACTGATCAAAGCAGTGATTATTAACCCTAATAATCGGCGCTTTGACCAGTTAACCAGGAAGCTGAACTAAAGAAAATATTGATTGTTATGAGTATGATGGTCAAAAAAATAAGGAGTGAAAGTATGAAACTAAAAACCGTATTGTTTGGAAAAACCTATCAGTTCAAGAATGTTAATGAAGTTCAGGCAAAAGCAAGTGAACAAAAGTCCGGTGACCAACTGGCAGGTTTAGCAGCAACCTCAACTGAAGAACGAGCTGCTGCAAAAATTGTATTGGCGGACATGCTGTTATCTGATATTCGCAATAACCCCGCCGTTCCTTATGAACTTGATGATGTAACCCGGGTTATTCAAGATCAGGTTAACGAAGCTGTTTATCGGGAAATAAAAAACTGGACGGTTGGAGATTTACGAGACTTCATGATGCTGTACTCGTCAACCGGACCCATTATCCAACGGATCGCAACCGGGTTAACATCGGAAATGATCGCCGCCGTTACCAAGATTATGTCAAATATGGATCTGATTTATGTAGCCAAGAAAATTGATAACGTCGCAACCTGTGTAACAACCATCGGCCAGCGCGGAATTGCCGCCAATCGGGCGTTGCCAAATCATCAGACCGATGATATTGATGGCATTTTCGCAGAACTTTATGAAGCCCTTGCCTACGGGGTTGGCGATGCCATGCTGGGGCTGAATCCGGTTCAGGATACCGTGGAATCAACCTCGTTTCTACTCCATAAATTATATGATTTTAGAATGAAATGGGAAATTCCCACCCAGAACTGTGTTCTTTCTCATATCACCACGCAAATGGCAGCGCTTCGCAAAGGTGCACCCCTGGACATGATTTTTCAATCGATTGCCGGGACGCAAAAAGCCAATGAATCATTTGGGGTAACCACCACCATGCTTGATGATGCCTATGATCTGGGAAAACGCGAATGTGTTTCCGGCGGTAAGAATATTATGTACTTCGAAACTGGCGAAGGATCAGAACTTTCGGCAGATGCCCATCTGGGGGTTGATATGCTGACCCTGGAAGCCCGCACCTATGGCTATGCCAGACGATATGATCCATTTTACGTTATGTCAGTAGTCGGTTTTATCGGACCTGAATATATTTATGACTCGGTTCAGCAATTACGGGCCGGTCTGGAAGAACATTTTATGGGAACGTTGTCATTATTCCCAATGGGTGTCGATGTTTGCTATACCAATCACATGCCTGCCAGTCAGAATGATTCCGAAAACCTGGCCCTGTTACTGGCCCATGCTGGCATGCCGGCCTTTGTAACAGCACCAATGGGTGATGATATTATGCTCAACTACCAATTGCTGGGAAATCATGACTGGCAAACACTGCTGGAGCTGTCGGGACTGAAACGCGTACCGGAATTTGAAAAATGGCTGCAGAAAATGGAAATCCTTGATGACCACGGTATGTTTACGGCCAAAGCCGGCGATGCATCAATTTTTCTAAAATAATTAAGAAGGGGTAAAATAATATGATAAATGAAGCTACTTTGAAAGAGTCAATTCGTGACATTATTAAAAACGTTATCCAGGAAGAATTAAGTGGAACAGGAGCAGGCACTATTAAAAGTCAGTCGCAAGTTCCGGCAATTGAGCATCGCGACGACACTGGTTTTGTCGACGATATTACCCTAGCCACCATGAAAGAAACCTTTTATATTCCCGATCCATATGACCGGGAAGGTTATATGAAAATGAAAGAATTTACCTCCGGTCGGTTGGGAATCTGGCGCGCTGGCCCCAGACCCTTGACCAAAGCCTATTTAAGATTCTTAGCGGATCATTCCGCTGCCCAAAATGCGGTGTGGTCAGACGTTGATGCTGAGCTGGTAAAAGAACTGGGATTCATTCCCCTTTCGACCATTGCTGTTGATAAGGCCGAATACATTAAAAATCCGAATACGGGAAAAAAACTGGCCGACGAAGCCGTTGAAACAGTCAAGAAAAATACCGTTAAAAACCTGAATGTGCAAATTGTTTTTGCCGATGGACTTAGTTCACGAGCGATTGAGAAAAATGCCGCTGATTTTTTACCAGCTTTTGAACAGGGCTTAAAATCACTGGGTTTAAGCTTCTCAACACCATTCTTTGTCAACAATGGCCGGGTCGCAATCGGTGACGAAATTGGAGAAATTACTGATGCCGACGTTATTGCAGTCTTCTGCGGTGAAAGACCAGGCTTGAACTCCACCGGCTCGATGGGTGCCTATATTACCTATAAGCCCACGATGGGCATGGAAGAGGCCAGAAGAACGGTTATTTCAAACATTCATGACCAGGGAACCGCACCGGTTGAAGCAGGTGCTCAAATCGCCGAACTTTGTCAAACAATGATCAAACATAAAATGTCTGGCGTTGACTTAAAATTAATCTAAATCCTGAGGAGGATAAACGAGTGATCGGAGAAATTATACGCGCGAATGTTGTTTGTATGAATATGATTCCAAACGTCAGTGACGATTTAGCCAAAGCCCTTAATCTCAAGCCCCACCAGCGAAGTCTGGGTCTTATCACAGGATCCATTGATGATGTGACCTTCATTGCCCTTGATGAAGCCACAAAAGCCGCTGATGTCGAAGTTATTTATGGAGAATGTTTATTCTCGGCCTTTGTGGGAATTTTTACTTCCTTTGCCGGCGAAGCGATTGGAATCCTGGCCGGGGAAAACCCGGCTGAGGTCAAAAGTGGCCTAGAAGCCTGTGCGCACTACATTGAAAACGGAGCTTACTTTGTCAATGGCAATGATAAAGGGGAGTCCATCTATTTGTCCCATTGTATATCCAGTACCGGCAGTTACTTATCGGAAACAGCTGAAATCCCGGCGGGCATGCCGCTGGCTTATTGTATCGCACCCCCGATTGAAGCGATTTACGGTATTGACGCCGCACTGAAAGCCGCCGATGTGAAGATCTGCAAGACCTTTTTACCGCCGACCGCCACATCAAACTTTGCCGGGGCATTAATGACCGGATCGCAATCGGCTTGTCAATCTGCCTGTGATGCCTTTGCCCAGGCAGTCCAGTACATTGCCAATAATCCGATTGTGATATAAAAATGATTTCCGTCGGGATAATCGATACGCTTGGTTTTGTCGGCGCTGTGAATGCCTTGGACACCTGTCTTAAAACTGCAAATGTACAATTTGTCCGGTTTGAGAAAATGTCCGGCGGGATTGTATCCATCATCATTAAAGGCGATGTTGGAGCGGTTTCGGCAAGTATTATGGCGGGGATTGAAGCAGCAGCGGCAGTGGGCGAATTGCGAAATCACACCATTATTGCCAGACTGGATGACCAAAGTGAGATGATGTTGAATAAACCAGTTGATCAACGATCGGAAGAGTACGGTGGCGGTACCGATTCAAACAGGTATCCCGAAGTTACGCTCGCTCAACTGGAAACTCAACCGCAGTGTGAAGAAACAGTAGAGTTGATTCTGCCTCTAATGGATCAGAAAGCACTAATGAACCCAGAGCAAGAGACCCACGAAGAGACCTACGAAGAGACTAAAGAAGAGACATTGATCTACTCAGAAGAAGCCCTAAATCTGATGACGGTTTCGCAATTAAGAAGGCTGGCGCGGGAATTGAATATCACAGGAATCAGCAGAGAAAAAATCAAAAGATCCCGAAAAGTTGATCTGGTTGTGAATATATTAGTCGAACTAAACAAATCACAAGAAGAGGAGGAATAAATGGTGCAATTAGCAGACAAAGACCTGATCTCCATACAAGAAACCCGTTTATTACTAAAAAACGCCAAAAAAGCCCAGGTCGAGCTGGCTCAAATGAGTCAATGTCAAATTGATACGATTTGTAAAGCCATTAAAGATGCGGCAATGGCAAATCTTGAGCGACTGGCAAAAATGGCAAATGAAGAGACTGGCTTTGGGGTTGTCGAAGATAAGGTAATAAAAAATTATTTTGCATCTCAGGTCGTGTATGAAAGCATTAAAGAGATGAAAACAGTTGGAATTGTGAGTTATGATGAAGTCAAAAAAATCTTTGAAGTTGCAGTACCGATGGGGGTTGTAGCCGGATTGATCCCCTCGACAAATCCCACATCAACAGTTATTTACAAGGCGCTGATCGCCATTAAAGCTGGCAATGCGATCGTTTTTTCACCCCATCCAACGGCTAAAAATTGCATTATTGAGACCGTCAGAGTACTGAAGGATGCGGCAGTAGCCGCTGGTATGCCCGAAGACTGTATCGGTTGCGCAACCGAAATCACCCTGGAAGGCACCGCCGAGCTTTTGAAAAATAAAGATACCAGTTTGATTTTAGCAACCGGTGGGGAACCAATGGTGAAAGCGGCCTACTCATCCGGCAATCCCGCCATTGGTGTGGGTCCCGGGAATGGTCCCGCTTTTATTGAAAAAAGTGCCGATATTCCCGTGGCTGTCAAACAGATCATCGACTCAAAAACATTTGATAACGGCGTGATCTGTGCCTCAGAACAATCGATTATTGTCGAAAGAGAATCGGAAGCAGAAGTGATCAAGGAATTAATAAAACAGGGCTGTTATATCTTGTCAGCAGACGAGAAAAAGCGGCTGGAGACAGTCATGATGACACCGAAGATGACCATGAATCCTAAAATCGTCGGCAAATCAGCGGCTTATATTGCCGAAATGGCTGGCATTCGGGTACCTCAAGAAACGAAGATTCTGATCGGAATCGAAAACCGGGTTGGCCATGATGTTCCCTTTTCAAGGGAAAAACTTTGCCCGATACTGGCTTTCTATATCGAAGATGACTGGCTTAAAGCCTGCGAACGATCCGTCGAAATTTTAACGAAAGAGGGAATGGGTCATACGATGATCATCCATTCACGGGATGAAGAGATCATCAAAGAATTTGCTTTAAAAAAACCGGTCAGCCGTTTATTGGTTAATACACCGGGAGCGCTGGGCGGCGTCGGTGGAACAACAAATCTGATCCCGGCCTTTACGTTAGGCTGTGGTGCAGTCGGTGGCAGTATTACTTCAGATAATATTTCCCCACTGAATTTACTCAACCTGAGACGGGTGGCCTATGGCGTCGTCGAATTGGACGAAATACGAAAGAACGTCGAACGTGAAAGTAAAATAGATCCAACTGGAACAGTTGGTAAAGCAGCGGCACTCGATCAGGCCGTTGAGGATAAACTCGACCGTGTGACCGATATAATTTTTGAAAAACTAAGAAATCAATTAAATATTTAATTTTACTTGGAGGTAAATAAAATGGCAAATACAAATGCATTAGGAATGATTGAAACACGTGGTTTGGTAGCAGCAATTGAAGCAGCGGATGCAATGGTGAAAGCCGCAAATGTTACACTAATCGGCAAAGAACAAATTGGTAGTGGTCTGGTAACGGTTATGGTCAGAGGTGATGTCGGCGCTGTAAAAGCGGCCACCGATGCCGGTGCCGCAGCAGCTGAAAGAGTGGGCGATCTGGTTTCAGTCCATGTAATTCCCCGTCCCCATGCAGATGTTAACGAGATGCTGCCACAGGAAAAAAACTAGTATCATCAGACTGAATAGAAACTAAACGAAAGTGATGCTAAACCAGTATCACTCAGACTGTCAAAAAGATAACCTAGTACCGACAATTGTTACATCATGTTGTACGCATCGGAGCGGACATGGCATAGCCTGTCCAATTCCGCGGCGAAGAACAGATTAACAATTGGTCGGTACGGTAGTTTATCGACAACCTCAGTGATGCTAAATCAGCATCACTTTCGTTTAATTAAGGAAGTGAACCTATGAATTTAATTACCGAAGATGGATTAAAAAAAATCATCAAAACCGGGCAATCGATCGAGAATAATGAATTGCGACTTCCCCAAAACTCAATGTTAACCCCTTCGGCAAAATCGCTGCTGGCGGATCATAAATTGAAACTGGTGTTGGTTGCTGAAATCACCGAAGATAAAAAAATAGAAGATAAAAAAACAAAGGTAATGGAAACGGCCACTGAGATGGCAGCAAAAAAAATCGGCAAGTTTACTCTGGAAAGTGGCGGTTATCGCAACGATAAACCGGAATATATGACCCAGGTTTACGGTAATCTTTTAGTTAATAAGGATCACAAACGCATCAAACTCAGAGGCGAAATTGATTTGTTGATGGGGGAAATAATGAAAGTTCAGATCCGTGCCAAGGCTCTTGAAAAGAATGATCTTGTCACCGATTTACAAGAGGTGTTTGATTATATTGGTAAATTGTCTCGATCTGAAATTCTGAGTGAACCCGTGAGCACCAGTACGATACTGGGCTTTAATGAACAGGAAATCAGAGCGATGTCTCATAACCCCAAAAAGTATTTTGATCATGAACATTTATTTAATATTACCTATGAACTGGGTGAGATTCCGATTCTGTTAAACTCACTGCGGGCAGGGATACGAAAAACCGAAGTGGCCTGTTATGAAGCTTTTAAACAGGCCGATGGCACGGTTGCCAGAGGCGATCTGATGCAGGGTTATAACCGCTTGTCATCAATTATGTATATTATGATATTTAAGTATTTGGATCAGTAATACCGGAAAGGAACAAGATGAGTGATCAACTGGAAAAAATTGTTGAGGTTATCTATAAAAAAATTTGCGCTAAATTAAAGAGCTTGGGCTACATTGAAATTGAAGCATCAGGACGACATGTACACCTGTCAAGGAAGGCGATTGAAGAACTGTTCGGAAAAGATTATCAGTTGACGAATATCAAACCACTCTCCCAGCCGGGGCAGTTTGTTTCAGCTGAACGGGTAACCCTGATCGGCCCCAAAGGACAGCTGTCAAACGTCGTGGTGCTAGGTCCGGAACGAGCGCATTCACAAATCGAAGTGTCAAAAACCGATGCGAAAATTCTAGGCATCAACGCCCCAATTCTGGAAAGTGGCAAAATTCAGGGAACTGCAGCTATCGAAATCAGTGCCAATGGAAATAAAGTTCAGTTGAACCAGGGGCTATTGGTGGCAGAAAGACACATCCACATGTCACTGGCAGATGCCGAGAGTTTAGCCTTAAAAGATGGTGATCGGGTCGATATTGAAGTGAATAGCGACCGGCCAGTGGTTTTTAAGAACGTGAATCTCAGAGTGTCAGAGCAGTATGATACCACGATGCATATTGATTATGATGAGGCAAATGCCTGTAATCTGACCGGGAAAACATTTGGTTTGATTATTAAAAAATAACAGCAAATTTTAAAAAAGGAGTACCCAAATGGATCTTGAACTGATAATCGATGAAGTATACAAACGGATCATAGATAAAACCAGGCAAAATGAAATGGCGACAGAAGAGCGGCCCACTAAAATGTTTCTTCAATGCGACGGTAGTTTACTGTCAATAGCGGGATATGAAACAATATTATTAGATACGGTGAAGGATAAAAACCAATTTCGGAATTATGAATTTCTGGTGATCAGCACGCTTTCAATCGATGAGATGGCAGCTTCGGTTAATGGCTTAGCCATCAACGAAAAAACAAGCGTGTTGCGCCAGTTTTTACTGACCGGAAAAACTGTTTATGTGATTGAAGAAGGTCTTGAACATCGGGCTTATAAAGCGATCGCAAATCCGGTTTTTTATAACATTTTCAAAGATCAGGAAATGAAATTAATCCAGTATGGTCTGCGAATCATGAGTGCGGTAGCCCTGGAAAGTGCTCTTGGTTTTGAGGAAAAAACGCTATCACCGGAGATCTTAAAAAAAGAGACTTCCGAACAATCAGCGGTTAGTAATGTATCTAGTGCGTTTCAATATAGTACGAAAAAAAAGCTAATCAACCATGAACTGGCAAAACAGCTTGCCGTGGAAGCGAACATTATTTTAAAAACCGGGACTTTGATCACACCATATGCAAAAGATGTGTTCAAAGAAAGCAATACGGCCATTACTTTTATTTAATAGCTGCTAAAAACACGTATAGAAAGGTAAAAAATGAACTCGAATAAAATTAGTTGGAAGCAAGGTCTGGTTATCGCTTTAGGTGTGCCGATGCTGATTCTTCCCAATATTGGCTATTTTGCAAGTTATGTCGGGGTATTTTCAATTATTGTCTGGATCCTTTCAATCGGTCAGGGATTTCTGCAAAACATTGCTTACGGAGATTTTGCTCTGATGTACCCAGAAGCCCGGGGGCTGCCCGGGTATGTTCAGGCAATCTTTAAAGGAAAAAATCCCAAAGATTATGATATCAACAAATTTATTGGTGGTTTTAGTGCCTGGGGTTATTGGATGGCATGGAATCCCGTGCTGGCAATCTTTTCACTGCTGATCGGAACCTATTTACACGGCATGATACCGGTCTTGGGTAATGTTTCGGAAAAAACCATTTCACTGGTGGCCGGGGCAGTCATCTTCACGGTATTGATTATTATTAATCGTAAAGGCTTATCGGGAGGAGCCAAGGCCGGTAATGTTCTGGCAGTGATTGCCCTGATTCCCCTCATTGTGCTTTCAATAGCGCCAATTGTTTCCGGGCAGTTCCAATTAAGCAATATCACCGCGGTGAGTCTGTTTCCTGAAACCTGGAGTTGGGATGCCACCCATATCCTGATCCTGCTGGGCATTATGGCAATGGCCCAATGGAGTGCCTGTGCCTGGGAAACCGCGGCAGTGTACGCACCGGACTACCAAAACCCCAAAAAAGATTTGCCTAAAGCGCTATTTTCCTGTGGTCTGATCTGTCTGGTAACCTTTGTCCTGGTTCAAACAGCCTGCATTGGAACGTTAGGTATTCAGGGAATTCTGGAAGAACCCTATTCGCCGATGCTGTTAATGGCTAAAATTTCATTTGGCAATGCCGGCGCTGTGATTACCCTGGTTATGTTGATGGCATCGATGATCTTGATCATACAAACTGCATTACTCGGTTCAGCGCAGGCGATGCAGTCGATGTCGGTTGAGGGGAACCTGCCAAAGGTATTATCAGAAACGAATCAGTATGGGACTCCGGTAAAAGCGATGATCTTGGTTGCGGTATTTAATCTAGTCTTGATTTTCATCGGAACTCCGGCAGCAATTGTGGCTGGTTCGGCAGTGGGTTATGTCATTGCCAATGGGATTACCCTGTTTGCTTATTTCAAAGCTAAGGGGAATCAAAAGATACTAGCGCCAAAATGGTGGAAATTTATTGGTCTGGGATGTTGCATTCTCAATATTCCTTTATATCTGGCGGGGATCTTCTATATTAATACTCTAGATTATGGTTTAGTAGCAGCACTAATTGGGATTCTGGTGCTATTCCTGTTTGTTCCATTCTGGCTTTATGCCAAAAAAGAGCATAGCCAGGAAATAGTTGCAAAATGTCAAAATATTGATGTAGAAGTAGAATAGCAATCATTTATCTAAACAGACAGTTAGAAATAAATGAGCTATAAAAGGAATATCTTGGTATAAAAATAATACCTTAAAAGTAGATAACTGAATCAAAAGCATATTCTCATCAAGAGGCCGGAAAAGCTGAAAAGAATGTTATTGTAATATAAAGAAACACAGGTTAAACTAAACAAAAGATGCGGATAAAGAGATTGTTTTTTTGAAAATTCTGACTCTGTGAAGAATGGAAGTTCTTATTCGACATTTTTATAGTAGTGGAATTAAGGAATCGCTCAATGTAATCGATTGAAGTAAAGAGGGGATAGACTTACTAAGTGAATTATGGATAACTGTTTTAGGTAAGAGTGATTTATGCAAAGATGAGGGCGTAATGAGTAAAATTGAAAATTTTGAAAATTTGGAGCATAAAGAGACGCTGCTGAAGATCATCAATGCTTTTGAATGCGCAACAGAATTCAATGCGGTCATTTTAGATATTGATGGAAAACAGATTATCCCAGGGGATTGCGGCAATTGCGTCAGTTTTTGTGAGATCGTCCAGAACTCCCATGGAGGCAAAACAAAATGTCAGATCAGCTATAAAAATGCCGGGCTTCAGGCCTTGAAATATGCGGAACCCTATATTTTCATGTGCCATGCCGGCATCCTTGCCTTTGCGGCACCGTTGATGATTGACGAAAAATATGCCGGTATTATTATTTGCAGAAACATCTTAATGTGGGAACCGGATGATTTTTTTTATGAAGAGTTGCGCGAAAAAAACAAGAATTTAGACA
>NZ_JAUSPS010000069.1 GCF_030652775.1 Acetobacterium sp.
AATGCACAGGCGCTGCTGCTATGTGAACGGATGATATCAGCGCCGGTTTTTTCGCCACTTTTTAAGGCATTATGAACCATTTTATGTGACACCGTATTTGTGAAAAGAACAAGAAGATCCGGACTGCCGATCATATTTTTCATATCTCCGGGTATTTGGGTAAAAACCTTCACTTTGCATTTGTGATTTTTACAGATTTCTTTGTATTTGCATACCATGCGATCGTGTCCTCCAATAATTACAATCCCCATCATTCCGTCCTCTTCTCCAAAATATAAAACATACTATATATATATATGCATAGTATAATATCGCAAATCTGAAGAAACGTCAATGTAGTAGTAGATTATTTTAGCTGCGATACTATTTTAAGGGAATAAAAAAAGAGCTAATAATAGCTCTCTTAAATGTTGGCGATAGTAAAAATAATCAATTGCCACGTTCCTGATTCCGCCACCAGTTTATGTTATTATTCGTTAGCGTTGGTTTGAGCCGTTTCGCAGACAAACGTGAAATCGCCAAGTTCATGGAAGGTAGGGTGTTCGCCGCAAAGTGGGCAGTCCTGATCTTTTCTATAGGTGAAACGGTCAAAAGATGTTTCCAGGACATCAATCATCAAGAGGCGACCCTTTAAAGTTGCCGGGATTCCGATAATCAGTTTAATTGCTTCGATGGCTTCCAGCACTCCGATTACGCCCGGGACTGGTCCTAAAACGCCGGTTTCAGAACAACTACCGGCAGTCTGATTATTGGTTTCAGGAAATAGGCATCGAAAACATGGCCCCTCATTGGGAACAATGGTCGTCACTTGTCCGTAAAAAGCTAAAGCGCCTGCTTCTACCAGCGGTTTTTTTTCAAAATAGCAGGCGTCATTCAACAGATAACGGGTCGGTAAATTGTCCAGTCCGTCAATGACAAGATCATGTTTTTTGATGATTTCCCGGGCATTTTCTTTTGCAAAAGCGCTGGAATAGGTGGTTACCTGAAGAGCTGGATTCATGGCTTCCAGAGCCTGTTTAGCAGACTCAACCTTCAATCGCCCGATGGTAGCGGTAGAATGGAGAATCTGACGGTTTAAATTGCTGATTTCGACATGATCAAAATCGATCATACTCAGTTTTGTGACACCCGCTTTAGCCAATACTAAATTGGCCGGACAACCAAGACCACCAGCGCCGATGGTTAAGATGTTTGCGTCCGCTAATTTATTTTTAATTTCGCTTTCATAAGACGATAAGTCAAATTCGACAAAAACCTGATCACTCGTTGAAAAATTGTTGTCAAAGGCATGATTTATTAAATCAAAATAAAAAATATCAGTCAGTGGAACACCGATTTTAAGACGGAATTTGACGGTTTCGATTGCTAACAATGTCCCCACAAAACAAGAACTCAGCAGCAAACCCAGTTGATCAGAAAAATGCTTATCGTTGCAGTCGTTTTGCGCAGAGAAGCCTTTCTTCTCGATATCATTGAGAAATACAGATAGTTCATTGCGGTTCTGACACAGGCCGAAACAACCCTGCCAGGCTGAGTTTACTGAAATAAAGGTTGGCGAAATTTGTGGACTTGATGAATTTATCAGCTGCGCTGCCGTTTGAGTCGCATAGTCGGAATTTCCGATAATAATCGTTAAGTTTGCTTCGGCGAAAGAGTCATCTGTCAGTTTAACAGTTACGTCAGGATTGAGATCATTCAATGCTTTAAGGGCCTCCTCCCAACCATCATTGCTTTCAAAATGGCAGTGGATATGGCCAATGCCAATGGCAGTAAGATATCGGAGAAGCAGATCACAACCTTCAGCATCGGCGGCACAGATAAGCATCCGGGTATCAAGAAGCTTCTTTTGTCCCCGGCCGCCAATATCCGGCATGATGATATGACGCAAATAACGTTTAATTTGATTGGCATCGGTTAGGCCTTCAATTTTTTCTGAAAGAACAGGCTCAGTATTTTCAGTTTCAAATAAAGTCGTGGCAGTAGTTTGATAGTCAGTTAGATTTACATTTTTATTGGTATAATCATTAATAGCAGCATGCAAGGCATCGGCGGCGATATTTGAACAAAGCAATTTCTGTTCGGGGAGACCACCTAAAGCTTCAGCTACATCAGCATTAGTGATTGTAAGAGCTTCGTTTAACGTTTTGCCAGTGGCAAGGACTGTTAGCATACTGCTGGCTGCGATGGCTGCGCCACAGCCAAAGGTTTTAAATTTAACAGCGGTTAAAACATTTTGTTGAACTTTTATATAAATCGTTATTTTATCGCCATCAACTGGATTCCCGGATATCCCGAGGCCGTCAGCATCAGGGATACTGCCAACATTTCGGGGGTTGGCAAAATGGTCGAGTACTGTATCATTGTACATAGGGTACCTCCGTATAAGATAACATAATTATACTATGGAATTAATATGAAATACAACCAGGATTAGAAATTTTAAGCTTTATATTAACTGGTATGGCAGGCGGAATTAATGACAACAGATATGTTATAATAGACTCAAAAATAAGCTGCAACTTGACAAAAATACCGCATTCAGGTAGTATTTATTAAACATACTGAACGACTATGAATATAACCCGGAAATGGAGAAAGATTATGGATTTTAGCACCCTTTGTATACATGGAAACACAGAAAAATACGATATTACTGGAGCTGTCAGCGTTCCGATTTTTCAGTCAGCAACCTTTGCTCACCCGGGGGTGGGCGAAAGTACCGGTTATGATTATACCCGACAGCAAAACCCGACCCGGGAGCACCTGGAGAACGTTATCAAAAAACTCGAGGGTGGCGTCGATGCGATTGCCTTTGCTACCGGCATGGCGGCCATCAGAGGCGTCATGGAGCTATTTTCACCAGGTGATCATATCATTGCCTCTGATGATCTTTATGGGGGCTCACACCGTTTATTTCATCATATCTCAATGAAAAACGGAATCGATTTTGATCTGGTCAATACATCGGAGCTTTCTTTGCTTGAAGGACTCATCCGACCCAATACCAAAGCACTCTTTGTTGAAACGCCAACCAACCCGATGATGCAGGTAACCGATATTGCGGCAGTGGCAGAGATTGCCAGAAAACATCAGCTTTTATTAATTGTCGATAACACCTTTCTGACTCCCTATTTTCAAAAGCCGCTTAAATTGGGAGCAGACATAGTGATCCATAGCGGCACCAAGTATTTAGGTGGACATAATGATACCCTGGCAGGCTTTGCAATTGTGAACGATGAGGAAATCGCTGAGCGGCTGCGATTTATATATAAGACTACCGGGGCTTGTCTATCACCTTTTGACAGTTGGCTTTTAATCCGGGGAATAAAAACCCTGCCGATCCGGATGGACAAACAACAGGAAAACGCCGAAAAAATTGCCAATTGGTTGTGTCAACAGGAGAAAATCACCGCAGTCCACTATGTCGGGCTTCCGACCCATGAAGGTTATGAAATTTCTAAACGCCAGGCCACCGGTTTTGGCGGGATGATTTCTTTTGAGGTGGACAGTGAAGAAACAGCTCGACAAATTTTAGAAGGGGTTTCAATTATTCAATATGCCGAGAGTCTCGGTGGGGTGGAAACGCTGATAACCTATCCGATGCTGCAGACCCATGGGGATATCCCGGAACAGGAACGGGAAGCAAAGGGGATCAACAACCGTTTACTGAGATTATCGGTGGGAATTGAAAGCGCACAGGATTTAATTACTGAATTAGCCAGGGTAATAAAGGGGGAATAAGACTTGAAATATAATTTTAATGAAATTGTACAGCGGGATAACACCAATTCCATCAAATACGATTTTGCCAACCGTCGCGGCAAGCCGGAGGGGCTGCTGCCGCTCTGGGTGGCTGATATGGATTTTAAAACCCCGGCGCCGGTGGTGGAGGCCCTGGTGGAAAAAAGTAAGCATGGCATCTTTGGTTATTCTGAAGGCGGCCAGGACTATTTTTTTACGTTAAAGGATTGGTTTAAAACGCGGTTTGACTGGAATATCCAACCGGAATGGCTGGTTACGACTCCAGGGGTGGTTTATGCCATTGCCACGGCAATCCGTAGTCTAACGGAGGTCGGTGATAGTATTATTATTCAACAGCCGGTTTACTATCCTTTTGCTGATACCATCACCATTAATGAGCGCCAGCTGGTTGTGAACCAACTGGTCTATGAAAATGGTCGATATTCGATTGATTTTACTGATTTCGAAAATAAGATCATTGATAACGGGGTCAAAATTTTTATTCTCTGCAATCCTCACAACCCGGTTGGTCGGGTTTGGACAAGAGAAGAACTGGTTCGCTTAGGCGATATTTGCCTCAAACATGGGGTAACGGTCATATCAGATGAGATCCATCAGGATTTTGTCTATCCAGGCCATAAACATCTGGTATTTGCAGATTTAAAACCAGAGTTTTTAGGGAGCACCATTACCTGTACAGCCCCCAGTAAAACCTTCAATCTGGCAGGGCTTCAGGTTTCTAATATTTTTATCGCAAATAAGGAAATAAAAAGAAAGTTCAAAAAAGAAATGCAAAAGGGGGGCTATAATGAGATCAATATTATGGGTATTGTCGCCTGTACGGCCGCCTATTCGAAAGGTCGCAAGTGGTTGGAGGAATTAAAAATCTATCTTGGCGAAAATCTGGATTTCATCCGAGCCTTTTTAAACGAACAGCTCCCCCAGGTTAAGCTCATCGAACCGGAAGGAACCTATCTGATCTGGCTTGATTTTAGCGAACTGGGATTAAATGAGGAACAGTTAGAAAACTTAATTATTAATAAAGCCGGTCTCTGGCTGGATGCCGGCACCATGTTTGGCGCCGGTGGCGATGGTTTTCAGCGGATTAATATTGCCGCCCCAAGATTGATCCTGGAGCAGGCATTGACCCAGCTGGAGCGGGCCATCAATGAGAAATAAGCAATAATAAAAAAGGCAAAGCACTTCTTAAAATGAAGTGCTCAGACTGCCAAATGATAACCCAGTACCGACAATTGTTACATCATGTTGTACGCATCGGAGCGGACACGGCAGAGCCTGTCCGATGCCGCGGCGAACAACAGATTAACAAATTGGTCGGTACGGTAGTTTATCGACAACCTCAGCACTTCTTAAAAAGAAGTGCTTTGCCATTTTTTGTCTATTTGTGATAACCGATTCAATGCTTCATTAAGTGTATCTTCTTTTTTTGCAAAATGCAGACGGATTAAATGATTGACGTTTTCTCTGAAAAAAGTTGAACCTGGAACCGCACCAACCCCAACATGCTCGGCCAGCCAGGTACAAAAGGCTAGATCATCGTCGGACTTGTATTTAGAAATATCAATCATCACATAATAGGCGCCCTGGGGAGTACTGTAGGTGAGCCCAATATCATCGAGGCCAGCTAAAAACAGCGTTCTTTTTTTGGTATACTTCTTCTGCAGATCGGTGTAGTAGTCATTACCAAATTGCAGCCCAACGGTGGCGGCTTCCTGAAGTGGTGCCGCCGCACCAACGGTTAAGAAGTCATGAACCTTTTTTGCCACATCAATAATCGGCTCCGGTGCGATAATATAGCCTATGCGCCAGCCGGTAATGGAATAGGTCTTTGATAAAGAGCTGCAGGAAATGGTGCGCTCAAACATACCAGGCAAAGAGGCCAGATAAATGTGCTCATGAGGCTCGTAAACAATGTGCTCATAAACTTCATCGGTGATCACATAGGTATCGTATTTTTTAGCCAAATCAGCAATAGTTGTCAGTTCTTCCCGGTTAAAAACTTTACCGGTGGGGTTAGAAGGGTTGCACAGAATCAGTGCCTTGGGATCTTGTTTAAAGGCCGTTTCCAATTCATCCGCATTAAAGTTAAACTCTGGCGGATGAAGGGGGACATAGATCGGAATAGCACCAGATAAAATGGTATCAGCACCATAGTTCTCATAGAAAGGCGAGAAAACAATGACTTTGTCACCAGGATTAGCGACGGTCATCATTGCAGCCATCATCGCCTCGGTGCTCCCGCAGGTCACCACAATTTCGGTATCAGGATTTATTGATCGGCCCATCAACCGGGATTGCTTTTGTGCCAGGGCTTCCCGGAAATTTTGAGCTCCGCAGGTAATGGAATATTGATGCGGACCCTGATGGGCGGCTTTTTCCAGGGCTTCAAGGATTTGTATCGGCGGATCAAAGTCAGGGAATCCCTGGGATAGGTTGACCGCATTATACGTATTGGATATACGGGTCATTCTTCGAATTACAGAATCGGTAAAGTCAGCGGTTCGGTTACTAAGTGGTTTCATCATGCACCTTCTTTAAATTTCATAGATTAAGGTTCGCTCATCGATTAAGCGTTTCGCTTTATGAGTAGCCCGCTCCAAATCACCATCGTTTAAGATCGTGACGTCACCGGGTTTTACCCCTAAACGGGTTTTTAGCGAAGCGGCAACCCGTTCTTTTAAGCTTTCGTCTGGTTCATCGTTATCTTCAGATTTTTCGATTTCAAGCCGATATTTAACCGAGTGATTCTGCTCATATAAACGAATTAGGTATTCGCCAGTGATGCCCGCTGTTCCTCGGATGACAAACTCAATATCACTGGGGAAGATATTAACCCCGGAGACAATAAACATATCATCCAGGCGGCCATGAATTTTGATCCGGGCGTGGGTTCTGCCGCAGCTGCAGGGTTCGCGGTTAACTGAACCAATGTCCCCGGTTCTGAAACGGATCAGCGGTCGGGCTTTTTTGCGCAGGGTGGTGTAAACAAGTTCACCCCGTTCACCATCGGCCACTGGTTGGCTGGTTTCAACATCCAGAACTTCCACTAAGATATGATCTTCGACGATATGAAGGCCATCTTTGGCTTCGCACATACCGGCACAGGCTCCGAAGATATCTGATAACCCAAAAAAGTCATACAGTTCTGCGCCCCAGACTTTTTCAATTGTCTCCCGGGTGGTTCCAATCGAGCCACCGGGCTCACCGGCCACAATAATGGTGCGAATGGCCAGATCCTTAGCTGGATCAATTCCCATTTTAAGCGCTGTTTCGCCAAGATATAAAGCATAGGATGGGGTTGTCCAGATGATCGTCGGTTGAAATTCTTTTAAAATGAAAAGCAGTCGTTCTGACGGCACGGTTCCGGCCCAGATACAAAGGGCACCCAAATTTTGAGCTCCAATAACATCAGGTCCGCCGACAAATAGTGAAAAGTTCAGGGCATGAACATAGCGATCATGTTTTCGCATCCCGGCACCATAAAACAAGCGGCTCTCAACTTCCTGCCATTCGTCAAAATCCTGTTTGGTAAAGGGGCTGAGGGTCGGCACCCCGGTTGATCCGCTGGAAGCGGATACAAAAACCACATCATCTTCACTGACCGCAATCATGTCGCCTAAGAGACCGCCTTTGGCCTGCCGTTCCCGTTGGGTGGCCTTATTGGTAAATGGGAATTTTTGAATATCTTCCAGCTGATTAAAATCAGCCGGGCTTAGTCCGGCCTTGTCAAAAGCTTCTTTATAATAGGTGGAATTACTGTAGGCAAATGTCAGCATTTCCTTTAATTCGCGGCGTTGTAATTCTTCCAGCTCTGCTCGTGGCAGGGTTTCGATTTTTTCGTCCCAATATTTTTTCTCACTCATAGTTCCTCCTCGGTGGTATTCCAATTTTTTCGTATCGCCGCCCACTTAGCATCCCGCTGTGCGGCCAGTATTTCGATATCTGCATCGTCTAAATGTTTAAAGCGACCCTGGGAAAGCAGGTAATCTTTAATCGATGAAAATTCGCGGGGGTTTTTGTTTAGCTTAAACTGGCCATTTTCATATTCGGCCAGGTACCACAAACCGCAATCCATCATTTTACGGGCGATGTCGATGGTTTCATTGACGGGGATGCCCCAACCAATCGGGCAGGGGGCGACAACATGGATATAGGCTGTCCCTTTTATTTTTGAAGCCTTCTCGATCTTATTCATAAAATCTTTTAGATTCCCGATACTGGCGGTGGCGGCATAAGGAATATCATGGGCAGCCACAATCTCAAAAAGATTCTTCTTGGGTCGGATATTTCCGTGAATATTTTCACCGCTTGGGGTCGTGGTTGTCTTGGCACCAAAAGGCGTTAAACCGCTCTTTTGGATGCCGGTATTCATATAAGCTTCATTATCGTAGCAGATATAGAGAATATCATCGTTGCGATCAATGGCTCCGGATAAGGCCTGGATGCCGATATCGGCAGTGCCGCCATCGCCGGCCAATCCGACAGCTTTGAAATTCTTGATCCCAACCGCCCGGGCGCCGGCTTCCACACCAGTCAGCATCGAAGCGGTTCCGGCAAAGGTGGAAATGATCGAATTATTGCTAAAACATAAATGCGGATAATTAAACCCAACGGCTGACATACAGCCAGCTGGGAGCACCGAGATAGCCCCTTCGCCCAGAACTTTAAGAGCGATCCGCACGGCTAGGCTACCACCGCAACCGGAACAGGCCTTATGGCCATAAAAAAATTCACTGTCCGTGATCGTTTTTGCAGTTATTTGATTACTCATCAATGCTCACCCCCAGTCCGATAAAATTAACGTGTTGGCCACCGGTTTGAAGATGGCGAAAGATTTCTTTGATGTTTTCCCGGCTGATATCACGCCCGCCGAGACCAGCAATAAAATTATATGTTTCCAGGTGCAAACCGTTCTTTGCAATAACCGAGTTTACATTTGTATAGACGGTACCTTCATAGCCAAAGGAAATATCTTTTTCTAATACTCCAATGGCTTTGGCTGATTCCAGTGCCGCAACCAGATCATCACTGGGAAAGGGCCGTAAAAAGCGAAGCTTCAGCAGGCCGACCTTTTCGCCGCGTTCTCGCAGTTCATCAACCACCTCCCGGCAAAGGCCGGTGATGCTGCCCAGGGTAATCAGGATATAATCGGCATCGTCAATACGGTAATCCTGGGTCAGTCCGCCATAACTGCGGCCAAAAATTTCGGCAAATTTTGCATCGGTTTCTTCGATAACTCGTCTGCTGTCCAGCATCGCTTTGTGTTGGATATATTTAAATTCCATATTATTGTCCGGACCAACGCTGAATGCCAGGTTTTTCGGGTTGTCCAAACTCATTTTATTTTCGGTTTGAAATGGTGGCAAAAAGCGGTCAGCGTCCGTCTGACTTGGAATTTCTACGGTTTCGTAGGTATGGGTAAGGACAAACCCATCCAGATTGACCATAACGGGGGTTGAAACCAGTGGGTTTTCGGCAATATGGTAACTTTGCAGCGCCATGTCCAGGCTTTCCTGGGCATCTTCCACGTACACCTGGATCCAGCCACAGTCAAGCTGTGAAAGCGAATCCCGTTGGTCACCATAAATATTCCAAGGTAAGGCGGTGGAGCGATTGGCGTTCATCATCACGATGGGGAATCGGCCGCCGCTGGCATACTGCAGACATTCTGCCATGTATAACAGTCCCTGAGAAGAGGTTGCCGTAAAAGTGCGGGCACCCATGGCACTGGCGCCAATGGCACAGGACAAAGCGGAGTGTTCTGATTCAACATGGATGAGTTCACTTGCTAAGCTGCTGTCTTCGACCATTTCCGAAAGTCTTTCAACCACTGTTGTCTGCGGGGTGATGGGGTAAATCGAAATAACCTGAGGACGCGCCAGCCTAACCCCTTCGGCAAAGGCATCATTGCCCGATAAAAATGCTTTAGTCATGCTATTCCACCTCCATTTTAATAGCTTGTTTAGGACAGATTTTTTCACAGATGCCGCAGCCTTTGCAAAAGTCATAGTCGATATCCAAACCGTGCTCGGTTTTTAAAATAACGCCATCAGGACAGTAGAGATAACATTGCAGGCAGTTGATGCAGGCATCTGTAATAATCGGCCGTTCATTTCGCCAACCGCTATTTTTGGTGACCAGATGTCCGGCTTCGCTGGCGGTACCTAAGGGGTAATCCGACAATTTTTGGGGCTTTTGATAGGATCGCAAAGTGGGCTTGTTCATGTCAGCGAACCTCCTTAAAATACTCAAAGGACTCTTTTAGAATCAATTGATTTTTGGCCGCACTGGCAGCTGATAAATACAAATCACTGGCTTGCTGTAATGATGATAGCGAAACATCGTCTGAGATACTCGCCAGGGCCCCGAGCATCGCCGTGTTACTGATCGGCTTCCTGATGATTTTGAGGGCAATCTGATTTGCATCAATTGTCTGGATTTGCGAGAAAGCGCTGAATTTTTCTGGGGTTGCGGTATTAATGAGGGCGATACCATCGTCTTTAAGATCCTTTAAATAGTCAGTAGAAAACAAGCTTTCATCCAGAAAAATCAAATAATCACATGCTTTAATTTCACTCCGATCAATAATTGCTTTACCATCAATTTTATTAAAAGCCTGAATTGGCGCACCGCGGCGTTCAGGACCAAAGGAAGGAAAAGCCAACGAAAATTTATTATCGATTAATGATGCGGCTCCCAGAATTTTAGCAGCGGTGAAGGCACCTTGTCCGCCTCGTCCGTGCCATCGTATTTCAATCATAATGATTCCTCGATTCTTATGTTTATTTACTGGATTTGTCCAGTTGTTTTGCGGATGAATCGCCAATTATCTGGAAGATCTGCACCAGCAGCACTAGAACGATCACGCAAATAAGCATCACTTCGGGTTCATAGCGCTGATAGCCGTAACGAATGGCCAGATCACCAATTCCACCGCCGC
Organism: Acetobacterium sp.; assembly: GCF_030652775.1. GTDB lineage: Bacteria > Bacillota > Clostridia > Eubacteriales > Eubacteriaceae > Acetobacterium. The sequence continues at coordinate 10,703 of NZ_JAUSPS010000069.1, forward strand.
CAACGGTTCCGGCCATGGCCGAAAAACCGATTAAAGATACCGCGGTCACCGTGATATTTTTAATCAGCGATGGCAAGGATTCCGGCAGCAGAATCTTTAGTACAATCGACAATTTACTGGCTCCAGAAGCAATGGCTGCCTCCAGAACACCATTATCTACATCTGAAAAGGACGCTTCCGAAAGTCGTCCGAAAAAAGCGATGGCCGCTACTGCCAGGGGAATCACCACGGCATTGGGACCGATGGATGTATGCACGATCGCTTTTGAAACGGGAATCATCAACACAAGCAAAATCAAAAAGGGGATTGAACGGGTGATATTAATAATGACACCGACAATTTGATTGATGATCCGGTTTTTGAGAAAAAGAGTATTGGATGTTAAAAACAATAGTAGCCCAATACTGCCACCGATGATGATTGCGGCTAAAAGCGATGAAATGACCATCTGCATGGTTTGACCAAAGGTCAGAAGCAGTGCTGCTTTTAAATCAAAGTCCATGATTGATTACCTCCAAATCGGCCGTATTTGCGGCAAGATATTCAATTGCCAGTTTAATGGTATCCGCTTCGCCAATTAGCTCAACATAGAGTATCCCGAGGGGCAAACCGTTGATGTATTCGATCTTTCCCAATAAAATATTAAAGCCAATTTGAAAAGTGTTGGCAGCGTAAGAGAGAATCGGGTTGTTGGCATTGTCACCCTTAAAAGTGAGACGGATGATTGGACCTTGCATCTTACGGATAATTTCCTCGGGCAAATTGAAATGATTGGTATGACTTAATAACTGTCTGGTGAATTCTTCCCTCGGCTTTGTGAAAACCGCATATACATCGCCAATCTCAACGACTGAGCCCTTGTTCATCACCGCGCATCGGGTACAGATGCTTTTTATAACATCCAGCTCATGGGTGATGATGACAATGGTGATACCAAATTTTTTATTTAAATCTTTTAATAAGCTCAAAATGGATGAGGTTGTTTCCAAATCAAGGGCCGATGTCGGCTCATCACAGAGGAGAATCTTGGCATCATTAGCCAGCGCCCGAGCAATCGCAACCCGTTGTTTTTCGCCACCAGAAAGGTTGGCCGGATAGGAATTTGACTTATCAGACAAATTGACCAGATCCAATAATTCATTGACCCGGATTTCGGTTTCGACTTTAGATTTCCCAGCGGCCTTTAAAACAAAGGCAATATTTTGATAGACAGTTAGATTACGGGCTAGATTAAAGTGTTGAAAAATCATCCCGATATTGCGGCGGAGTATTCGCAACTGAGTTCGCTGATAATTGGTAACATTTTCGCCATCCACCAATATTTCTCCGGATGAAACAGATTGTAATAAATTGATGGTGCGGAGCAGGGTGCTTTTACCAGCACCGCTAGAACCGGCGATGCCGAAGATCTCACCCTTTTCAATCTTAAAATTTGCATCATTAACAGCCTCAAATATTTGTTTATCCTGTTTAAAGCTGACTGAAACGTTTTTAAATTCGATCATATTATCTACCTTTTTCTGTAAAAATTTAGGAGAAAAGCTCAGTTTGTTAAATCAACTGAGCTTTGTAAAAGTTTTAATAATCAGATGGTCTTTGGAATGATACATACTGTTTGGATGGATCTTCAATGACCTTTTTAAAGGCATCAGACTCGATTACGGTAATGACATCTTTAGCAAAATCTGAATCCTTATCTTCGGTTCGGACAGCGACACCATTGATATAACCTTCAGATAGTTTTTCATTATAAAGCGCATCTGAAAGCTTGAGCCCAGAACTTAAGGCATAATTGCCGTTAATCACGGCAATACCGACGCTATCAAGACTTCTTGGTAATTGTGGCGCTTCGATTTCGACAAATTGAAGGTTTTTAGGATTGCTGGAAAGGGTGTTTTGAGTGGCTGTTTTAGGATCAACAGCAGGGTCGATGGTAATAATATTGGTTTGAGCCAAGACTCTAATGGCGCGGGATAAGTTAGTGGCATCATTTGGTATCGCAACGGTAGCGCCGTCTTCGATATCATTAATGGTTTTATACTTTTCTGAAAAAATTCCCATTGCCGCAGTTGGGACTTCTTTAATGAAGGCTAAATCTAAGCTATTTTCTTTGGCAAAGTTAGTTAGGTACGTTGAATGCTGAAACAGGTTGAGATCAATTTCACCTGCGGCTAAGGCTTTGTTTGGCTGAACGTAGTCCGAGAATTCGACAATTTCAACCGAGTAGCCTTTTTCTTCTAAGGACGGTTGAATTGCTTCGGTGAACATATCTCCGTAAGGTCCGGCACACACGCCTACTTTCAAAACTTTTTCAGGTTCGGCTGTCGCAGCAGTTGATGAAGAACAACCAGTGAGGGCGATAAGTAAGATACTTATAATTGTAATAAATCCGATAATTCGTTTAGTTTTCATTTGATATCCTCTCTTTTCTAATCATAAAATTTCAGTTGGTTTAATATACGCATATAATTAACACATAAGACAACTCAGGGACTTCCTCATAAGCTCACCACCTTTCATATCATAGTAAATTAATATGTTTAATGTGCTTTATTATAGCAGCAACCATTAGTTTTTGCAAGAGCAAAACACATAAAACATATAAAAATAATATGAATAAAAATTTATGCATTTTACTGGTCGTTTCTATTGACAATTGCCTTATATTTGCATATAATGAATATCATATAGGAAAAGTATGAAACAACCGTTAATTGGAGGAGGAACTACTATGAAAAAACTACTCATTATAAAGACCGGATCATCGGATCAACATGTGATCAACAAATGTGGCGATTGCGACGTGCGCATTGCCCAATGTATTGGGATACCATATGATGACGTCCGTGTGATTTCGGTCTATGAAAATGCAGTACCAATTCTGCCGGATGATATTGCCGGCATTATTATTACTGGTTCCCCTTCAATGGTAACTGATTTGGAGCCTTGGGGAGTTGCCACCGCTCAATGGTTAAAACAGGTTGTTAAAAAGAACATTCCCGTTTTAGGCATCTGTTTTGGACATCAATTGCTTGCCCATACCTTTGGCGGTTCGGTTGACTATCATGAACAGGGAGAAGAAAAGGGTGAAGTTGAGATTCATCTAACCGAAGAAGGCAAAAAAGACTCTTTGCTGGGGGTATTACCTGAGCACTTCAGTGCCTATGCGTCTCACTTTCAGACAGTGACAAAATTACCCAAAGACACTACGATTTTAGCGAAAAATGATTTTGAATCAACCCATGCATTGAGATACAAAGAAAATGTCTGGGGTGTTCAATTTCACCCAGAATGTATTGGTGATTTATTTTGCAATACACACGAACATCAAACATATGGTGTGGCTTTACTAAAACGTTTTTATGAATTAGCAATGAACAACACCACTAAAGAAATCTCGAATGAATATAAAGCAGCCGTTCAATAAGGGGATTAAAAATAAAAATCTCAATGAGACAGAAGTAGAGGAGACAGGCATGAGCAAACGAAAATATGGCAGTGAATTTGGTTTACAAACACGGGCTGTGCATACCGGGAATGATGTCGATCTGGAGTCTGGTGCCATTAAACGACCCATTACGATGGCCAACAGTTATGAATTACCCTATGATCCCACTGATATAAATTGGAGCAGCTCCGATAAAAGTTTATATACGCGCAATGGTGGTACCAATCAAAAATATTTGGAAGAAAAAATTGCGGCATTTGAAAATAGTGAGGACTGTATCGTTTTGGCATCTGGGGTGGCCGCCCTGTCTGGACTATTTTTTGCGCTGTTAGAATCGGGTGATCATGTTGTTTTTTCAAATGTAACCTATGTTGCAGCATATCGGCTCTTGAATGAATTATTAAACAACAAATTTAAAGTGGAAACAACCATTGTTGATTCGACTGATCTGAATGCATTATATGCGGCAATCAGGCCAAATACGAAACTGATCCATATTGAAACACCGGGGAATCCAACGATTCAAATTTCAGATATTGAAGAAATTGCCAAGCTGGCTCATCTAAATGGTGCACTTTTATCGGTAGATAACACCTTCGCTTCGCCATATAATCAAAGACCCATCGAGTTGGGCGCAGATTTTTCAATCGAAAGCTTAACAAAGTTTATTAACGGACATGGTGATGCTATGGGGGGAGCCATTGCGGGGCGTAAGGAAGATTTGGACAAAATCCGTTTTCGGTCCCAAGTGAATTTAGGCGGCACGATCAGTCCCTTTAACGCCTGGCTGATTATGCGCGGAGCGGTTACCTTTCCACTACGGATGAAACAACATAATGAAAATGCCTTGAAAGTGGCGCAGTTTTTAGAAAGGCATGATACGGTCAGTTTTGTCGCATATCCGGGACTTCCCAGTAATAAAGGACATGAAATTGCCCAAAAACAGATGAATGCAGGTTTTGGTGGGGTGTTATCATTCGGATTAAATGCGACACATGATCAACATAATGAATTTGTCAGTCATTTGCAAGTAATCACATCGGCAGTTTCATTGGGACATGATGAAAGTTTAATTGTTTTTCTGGGAGAAAATGATGAAAGACAGCATCTCTATCCGGA
>NZ_JAUSPS010000076.1 GCF_030652775.1 Acetobacterium sp.
CTTGTTTTTACCTGCGTTTTATCCAGTTCTATGTACCTTTATAGGCAGGTGGCTAAAAAGTAATATCATCATCAGGAACACTGACGTAGGTCTCGAAACATCCCGATGTCATAATTTGCGCACAACATAGCTGATCGTTAAATAGCAAAAGCATAATAGATGAAAAAACAGTGAATAGTTGGATATTAGGCATTTAAAAAAAATAGGGTTTTCAAAGATCTCGGAAAATTTCGACTATTGTAGATTCGTGCTAAAATTGTGTTGGAAAAACTTTTCCGATGCGATTTTTTATTACTTTGAATCTGGGTTAAAAGACTATATAATAGACTAATAAGAAAACGAAAACTGTTGAAAGAGGGATGTGTAGATGAAAAAATTCAAAAAAGAACTGACCTTATTATTGATGCTGTTATTGATATTTAATTGCTTTGGTTCCGTAGCGTTCGCAGCCACTGTCAATGATGATCAGACCATTACCCTAAAAATCATTCACACTAACGACACTCATTCCCGTTATACCTACAGTGTCAAAAACAACACGATCGGCTATGCCAAACTCAAGACCATTATCAATCAGGAAAGCCCTGATTTAACCGTGGATGCTGGGGATATCTTTCACGGTCAGTCCTTTGCCACCATCGAAACCGGCGGTTCGATTGCTGAATTGATGACAGCAGTGGGTTTTGATGCTATCGCTCCGGGGAATCACGATTTTAATTATGGAAGCGCACGATTGCTGGAGCTGGGAACCATGGCTAACACCAAAATCCTGGGAAACAATGTGGTTTTCACTGCGACCGGGGAAGCTTTTTTTGCGGATGACTATCTAATCAAGGAAATTGCGGTAGATGGTGTAATCATTAAAATCGGCGTATTTGGACTGATCAGTCCGGATATTTATGGGGATACGGCTCCGGCCAATGTAGCCGGACTGACCTTTGGCACCCGGGAATCGGTGATTGCTACCGCTCAGCAATCAGTAGCGGCGCTGGAAGCCCAGGGTTGTGACGTGATCGTTGCCCTGACTCATATTGGGGACTCCGATAATGGCACCTTAATGCGCAGTGACGCCATTGCCCAGGGCGCACCGGGAATCGATGTGATTGTCGATGGTCACACCCATGATGTGGAAAACCGGGAAGTCAATGGTACCCTGATCGTCCAAACCGGCTGTTATTCCAGTGCGGTGGGGGAGGTTGAGATTACCCTGAAAAAAGCAGTAGCACTGGCAGCCCGGATTGAACCCCCGGAAGCTGGAAATACTGAAGCAGTACCAGCCGCAGAAACAGCATCAGATGAATTAACAACAGAAATTCTTGAGTCTGAAATAACGGTTGAAGAAATCTTAGCAACTGAAGACACTTTGGTAGAAAACCAGGCAGAAGAAATAAATGCCGAAGCCATCATTCAGGAAAATTTGGATGGAGAAGAGGCATTGGTGCAGGCGGCGGAATATATCGCAACCAATGGAGTGGAAGTAACCTATACGGTTGTAAACAAAACAGAAACCCTGACAACCGTTGCCCAAGCAACGGATGATGTCATTCCGGCAGACCCGACGGTGGCAGCCCTGACAGCGGAAATTGAAGCCCGGGAAGATCCCATTAAAAAACAGGTGGTTGGAAATACCCCTGTAAAACTGGGTGGGAGCACTGACAATATCTGGCAGGATGTCCGGCTGAATGAACTGAATCTGGGTCGAGCCCTGTCCGACAGTTACCGTTTTGTTACCGGTGCTGAGATCGCCGCTGAAAATGCCGGGGGAATCCGGGCTCAGATTCCCGCCGGCGATATCAATAAGGGTCAGGTCATCGACGTGCTGCCCTTTGGGAATTATCTGGTAACCAAGTCAGTTTCTGGAGCGAATATTAAAAAAATGCTGGAAACTAGCATCGAAATCGGCATCAATAACCGGATTGCCAATGATAAAAATGATAATTCCTGGCCCAGCAACAGTGGCAGTTATCTGCAATGGAGCGGCATCACCGCCCAGTATGATTTAACCAAACCAGTGGGTCAGCGGGTATACATAGCCAAGGTCGGAGCTGCAGATCTGGATCCCAACCGGATGTATACCATTGCCTGCAATAATTATCTGGCCACCAGCAGCGATTACCCGGGTTTACAGGACGCCGCCATCATCAATGAGTATTCAGCCTGTGATGAAGCCTTTATCAGTTATCTACAGAACGCTGGTAATGACCGTTTTATGGCGGCCATCAACACCCCCAACGTGACCCCAGGTACAGTACCTCAACCGGTACCTAATCCTCAGCCGGTTCAACCAATACAAAAACAGTCATCCAACAATCCTAGAACAGGCTATGAGCCATGGCCTTGGACGATTATGCTCAGATCGGTTTTTTATGTCTGATAGAGGAGAGGTTATCATAAACAAAAAAAACAACCTCCAGGAGATCATGACCCTGGCAATTGAGACTGCAAAAGAAGGAGCATCCAGGGGCGAGGTGCCGATCGGGGCGGTGCTGGTTTGCGACGGCAGGATTATTGCCCGGGCTCATAATCAGAAGGAAAGTCTGGCGGATCCCACCGCCCATGCCGAAATGCTGGTGATTCGGGCAGGGGCAGAAAAATTGGGCCGCTGGCGACTTGGCGACTGTCAACTGTATGTCACCGCCGAACCCTGCGTGATGTGTATGGGAGCTATTATCCAGGCCCGAATCCCCTTGCTGGTCTATGGTGCCGCCGAAAAGAAATTCGGGGGGGTCGAGTCCACCGCCTGGCTGGGGCAACACCCGATGCTTCCCAAACAGATGGAAATTTACGCCGGTATCTGTGAGCAAGAATGCGAAGAATTACTGAAAGCATTTTTTGAGAAAAGAAGAATTGAAATGTAACTTTGAAAGTTCAAGAGGACATGGGAAATATGCCGTTTAATTGGGTATTGAATTAAATAAGAGGATATGATAAAATGTTCTTAAATGAAAGACATGTGTATTCGAGGTGAAAACAATTTTAAGATGATTGTCTAAACAATACTCGGTTTGACTAAAAAAGATTTAGAATAGGAGAAACACGAATGAATCAGAAATCCAAGGTGTACTTTACAACATTACGGACCACCGGCTCTAACAATATATTAAAAAAATTAGAAAAATTGGTCACCGCCGCCGGCATGACCGATATCGATTTTGAAAACAAATTTGCGGCGATTAAGATCCATCTGGGCGAACCGGGAAATCTGGCCTATCTTAGACCTAATTATTCCCGTGTCATTGTGGATATGATCAAAGAAAGAGGTGGGAAACCGTTTCTGACCGATTGCAATACTCTATATGTAGGACGACGAAAAGATGCTTTGGAGCACCTCGATGCGGCCTACGAAAATGGTTATAACCCCTTTGTCACCGGCTGTCATGTGATTATTGGGGATGGCCTGAAGGGCACCGATGATATTGAGGTGCCACTGGCTGGCGGCGAATGTGTGGCTGCGGCTAAAATCGGCCGAGCGATAATGGATGCCGATGTCTTTATCTCGATGACTCATTTCAAAGGCCACGAAAATACTGGCTTTGGCGGCGTGCTGAAAAACATCGGCATGGGTTGCGGTTCACGGCGGGGAAAAATGGAAATGCATTCCAACAGTAAACCCTTTGTTAAGGAAAAGAAGTGTCGGAGTTGTGAAATGTGCGGCAAGATCTGTGCCGTGCAGGCCATTTCATATGGTCAAGAAGATGGCAAAGCCAGCATCAACCACGACATTTGCGTGGGTTGCGGACGCTGTATTGGGGTCTGTCCCTTTGATGCTATTTCACCCAAATACGATGAGAGCAATGATATCCTCAATAAAAAAATCGCCGAATATAGCCAGGCCGTGTTAGACGGACGACCCCATTTCCACATCAGTTTTGTCATCGATGTTTCACCTAACTGCGACTGCCATGTCGAAAACGATCTGCCGATCATTCAGGATGTCGGTATTTTTGCATCAATCGATCCGGTGGCTCTGGATATGGCTTGTGCTGATGCCTGCAACAACGCCCGGATTCTGCGGGGCAGTTGTGCTGAGGAACGAATTATCGAAAACGAAGTTCAGGATCTGTCTGAACTGGATGTCTTTACCCTGGTTCACCCGGATACAAACTGGAAGGTCTGTGTTGATCATGCTGTCAAGCTGGGTCTGGGCAATAAGGAATACGAAATTACCGAGGTTTAAGAGCTGGCTTTACAATGGTTCAATCTAGAAACCGATATCATGATTTCTTTGATATTTTGTGATTGACAAAGGCAAAATAAATAGATATAATGACTCAAATACAAAAAGTTTTAATTAAAAATAATCAAATAAAATAACTGCTATGACCAAGAGAAAGATACCAAAAATTGTATTTAAGAGAGTTGGAGGATGGTGTGATTCCAATAATACAATGGTATGTAATACTCACTTGCGAGCTGCCAACCTGAAAATTTACCCAATTAGTAGGGAAGGCCGTGATCCCATCCGGGATGTCAACGTTAAATGACTATGGTTAGGTTCGTCTTGCGATCAGACCAGAAGAGGAAATAATTGTGAGGTTATTTCAAATTTTAGAGTGGTACCGTGGATACTTATATCCGCCTCTGTTTTTTACAGAGGCGGATTTTTTTAATTTATAAAGCTATGCGGTTAAGTAAGTTGAATAAACAAAAAGTAAGTACCGACAATTGTTACATCATGTTGTTTGCATCAGAGCGGACACGCCGTAGGCTCCGCGAAAGCAACGAGCCAATCACAAGCTTGCTTGTAGTTGGCGACTGCTCGCGACTAATGAGAAATTTTTTATTTCTTATTAGTGTCCGATTCTGCAGCAAACAACAGATTAACAATTGGTCGGTACGATTTACACAACATACGTGAGTATATAATGGTCACATTAAGTGGATTTATATAATTTAAAGATCAAACTATTAAAACATTTCAAGGAGGAAATTAACGAATGGCAAAATTATTTTATGACGCAGATTGTAATCTGGGGTTACTCGATGGAAAAACAGTTGCAATTATTGGATACGGAAGTCAGGGGCATGCTCATGCACTAAATCTGAAAGAATCAGGTGTGAATGTTATTGTTGGTCTTTATGAAGGCAGCAAATCCTGGCCAATCGCTGAAGAAGCTGGTTTAAAAGTAATGACCGCAGCCGATGCTACAAAAGTAGCGGATATCGTAATGATTCTGCTTCCCGATGAAAGACAGGCAGCGATCTACAAAGAAAGTATTTTACCAAACCTAGAAGCAGGCAACAGCCTTGTCTTTGCCCATGGTTTCAATATTCATTATGGTCAGATCATTCCACCAGCTGACGTCAATGTCTTCATGATCGCACCAAAAGGACCAGGACACACCGTCAGAAGCCAATATCAGGAAGGCCGCGGCGTTCCCTGTCTGATTGCCGTTTACCAGGATCCAACAGGCAACACCCATGATCTGGGCTTAGCTTATGCTTCCGGAATCGGCGGCGGCCGTGCCGGTATCCTTGAAACAACTTTCAAAGAAGAAACCGAAACTGATTTATTCGGTGAACAAGCGGTTCTTTGTGGCGGGGTAACAGCGCTGATGAAAGCTGGTTTTGATACTCTGGTAGAAGCTGGATACCAACCAGAAAGCGCATATTTTGAATGTGTTCACGAAATGAAACTGATCATCGATTTAGTTGTTCAGGGTGGATTAGGCTATATGCGTTATTCCATCAGTGATACGGCTGAGTATGGTGATTACATCACTGGCAGCAAAATCATCACTGAAGACACTAAAAAAGCCATGAAGGGTGTTCTTAATGACATTCAGGATGGTACCTTTGCCCGTAACTGGATCCTTGAAAACCAGGCAAACCGACCATACTTCAATGCCGTCAGACGGATTGAAACTGAAACTCAGGTTGAAAAAGTCGGCGCTGAATTACGAACCATGATGTCCTGGATTAAAAAATAAGCATTAAAAAAACATATTAGACATAATAAAAAGGCAGAAGACCTTCTGCCTTTTTTTAAAACAAAAAAACAAAGATTGTTTTAGAAGCAATCATGAATTTACTAAATCGTTTTTTATGTAAATTTGTAGGGGCGATTATCAATCGCCCCTACGAATGCAATAATTAATTGATCATCATAAAATAATTAGGAGGAGATGCAATGAGCAGAATCGTTAAAATATTTGATACCACCCTTCGAGATGGGGAACAGTCACCGGGTTGCAGTATGAACCTGAAAGAAAAATTAGAGATGGCGAAACAACTCGAACGTCTGAGAATTGACGTCATTGAAGCCGGATTTGCCATTGCATCTCCTGGTGATTTTGAGTCGGTTCAACTGGTTGCCAATGAGATTAAAAATGCCACTGTCGCCAGCCTGGCTCGTAGTACCGAAAAAGATATAACCACCGCCTATGAAGCCTTAAAAGGTGCGGTGAACCCGCGCATTCATTACTTTTTGGCAACCTCGGACATTCACATGGAATACAAGCTGCGGATGTCGCCGGAAACGGTACTGGAAAAGGCCATTGCAATGGCAAAATTTGCCAGAAACCTGTGCGGTGAAGTAGAGTTTTCAGCCGAAGATGCTTCCCGAACCCGACCGGAATTCTTATACCAGGTGCTGGAAGGGGTTATCAATCAAGGGGTTACCATAGTCAACGTCCCGGATACGGTGGGTTATACCACCCCCGGTGAATATTTCAAATTTATCGAAGGCATCCGCAACAACGTGCCGAACATCGATAAGGCCACCATTTCCGTTCATGTTCATGACGATCTGGGGCTGGGTGTGGCCAACTCCTTGGCAGCCATTCAGGCCGGCGCCGGCCAGGTGGAATGTACCGTTAACGGGATCGGCGAACGGGCCGGAAATGCCGCCCTGGAAGAAATTGTTATGGCGCTTAAAACCCGCTACGATGTTTACCAGGTGGATACCAATATCGACACCACCCAAATCTATCGCTCCAGCCGTTTGTTATCTAAGTTGACTGGAGTTCGAGTACAGCCTAATAAAGCCATTGTCGGCGAAAATGCCTTCGCCCATGAGTCAGGCATCCACCAGCATGGCATGATGGCCAATAAGGAAACCTACGAAATTATGACGCCGGAATCGATCGGCTTAAAAGAAAATAAAATGGTGCTGGGCAAACACTCCGGTAAGCATGCCTTTGTTGATAAACTGACCTCGCTGGGCTATACCTTAAGTGATGAAGAAGTATTGGATTTATTTAATCAGTTCAAGATCCTGGCTGATAAGAAAAAAGTCGTTTCGGATAAAGACATTCTGGCGCTGGTTGAACAAAAACAATTGGCCATTCCCGAAGTTTACTCTCTGGATCGGTTTGTTATCAGTACCGGGAATACCATTTCGACCGCCGCAACCATCAGGTTACGAAAAAACGGCGATCTTATCGAAGGCGTATCGCTGGCAGACGGCCCGATCAGCGCCGGGTTCAAAGCCATCAGCGAATTAGTTGACTGTGATCTGACCCTGATAGATTATGGGGTCACTGCCGTCACCGATGGCACCGATGCTCAGGGCGAGGCGCAGGTTAAAATATCCGATGGCACCCATGTGTATCATGGCCGGGGACTAAGCACTGACATCATCGATGCCAGTTTAAAAGCCTATGTTGACGCCGTGAACCAGATGCTTTATATAAATGATAGTCAAAGTAAAGAAACCCAGGAACAAGCAAGTAAAAAACCGTGATAAGGGGGAATTGGAATGTCAGAAAAAATATTAGTCTTTGATTCTACCCTCAGAGATGGGGCCCAGGCCGAAGGAATTTCCTTCTCTGTGGAAGACAAAATCCGCGTGGTCGAAACCCTGGATAAAATGGGGATTGATTATATTGAAGCCGGAAACCCCGGCTCCAACCCAAAAGACATCGAGTTTTTCAATCGCATCAAAGGCATCCACCTTAAACATGCCAAGTTGGTTGCCTTTGGCAGCACCCGACGGGGCGGTATTGCCGTTGAGGATGATGCCAATCTAAAGGCCATTCTCGAAACAGAAACCCCGGGGGTAGCCATTTTTGGAAAAAGCTGGACCTTTCACATCACTGATATCATCAAAACCACCCTGGCCGAAAACCTGAAAATGATCGAAGAAACCATGGCCTATCTCAAAGCCCAGGGAAAAGATGTAACCTTTGATGCGGAACATTTTTTTGATGGCTATAAGAACGATCCGGCCTATGCCATCGAAGCTCTGCTGGCTGCCCAGGAAGGGGGAGCCGATTGTCTGGCTCTCTGTGACACCAACGGCGGCACCCTGCCCTATGAAATTCTGGAAATCGTTAACGATGTGCGCCAGAAATTACGGATTCCCCTGGGGATCCATTGCCATAATGACAGTGGCCTGGCTGTGGCCAACTCATTGATGGCCGTTCACGCCGGCGCCCGTCAGGTTCAGGGAACCTTCCTGGGCTATGGCGAACGCTGTGGAAATGCTAATCTCGCCACCATTATCCCTAATCTGCAGCTAAAAATGGGATTCCATTGTCTGGCCGATACGGAGCTTAAAAAACTCACATCCTCAGCGATTCGGATTGCTGAGATTTCCAATTATGCCCTCACCGGCCGCGAACCCTTTGTCGGGAAATCAGCCTTTGCTCACAAGGGCGGCATGCATATCGACGCCGTCATAAAAAACCCGGCCTCTTTTGAGCATGTAACGCCGGAAGCGGTAGGAAACGAACGACGAATTTTAATGTCCGAGGTTTCCGGCCGCAGCACTATTATTCAACTGATCAACGAGGTCGATCCAAGTCTCACCAAGAAATCTGACGAAACCACCCGGGTGATGGATCGCATCAAAGAGCTGGAATACCAAGGCTATCAGTTTGAAGGAGCCGAAAGTAGTGTCAAATTGCTGATCCGCAAAGAGCTGGGGATGCACAAACCATTTTTCACCCTGGAAGATTTCAAAACCATTGGCGAACAAACCCATACCAAAGAAGCCCTCAGCTCCTCCGCCGTGGTCAAAATTAACGTCGACGGTCAATCGGAAATCAATGCCGCCGAAGGGGATGGCCCGGTCAATGCGCTAGATAAGGCGCTCAGAAAAGCGCTGGAAGTCTTTTACCCCAAAATCAGCGAGGTTCGCCTGACCGACTTTAAGGTTCGGGTCATCGATTCCAAATCAGCCACCGCCTCCAAGGTTCGGGTGCTGATTGAAAGCTCCGACGGCGTGGACATCTGGACTAACGTCGGAGTTTCCACCGATATTATCGAAGCCAGTCTGATCGCTCTGATCGATTCCATCGAATACAAACTGTTAAACGATGAGGAACGAGAAAAATAAACAAACAACGATTAGTAGCGGTTCGTAGGGGCGATTATCAATCGCCCGCCAACGTCATTCAATTATAAAAACAGCAAAGCCAATCATCACCAAATAAAGATAACGAGGAGAACAAATGAATTATAAAATAGCCGTAATTCCCGGAGACGGAATCGGCCCTGAAATTGTCGGGGCCAGTATCAAAGTCTTAGATAAAATTGCTGAAAAGTTTGACCATACCTTTAACTATACCGAGGTATTAGCCGGTGGCGCCGCCATTGACGCCTGTGATAACCCACTGCCTCAGGAAACCGTGGATATTTGTCTGGCTAGTGATGCCGTTTTACTAGGCGCCCTGGGCGGACCAAAATGGGATAACCTTCCTGGTGATAAACGACCGGAAGCCGGTCTGCTGGGTTTAAGAAAAAGCCTGGGTCTTTATGCCAACCTGAGACCAGCCATTCTTTATGAAGAATTGAAAGCCGCCTGTCCGTTAAAACCAGAAATCATTGCTGACGGTCTGGATATTATGGTGGTTCGGGAGCTGACTGGCGATGTATATTTTGGTGAAAAAGGCCGTGACGGCGATTTTGCCGCCTGGGATATTATGAAATATACCCGACCAGAAGTCCTGCGGATTGCTAAAAAAGCTTTTGAAATTGCCATGAAACGTGGTAAGAAAGTGACCAACGTCGATAAAGCCAATGTCCTGGAAGTTTCCCGATTCTGGCGAAGCTGTGTGGAAGAAGTGGCCAAAGACTATCCTGAGGTGGAATTGAACCATTTATATGTCGATAACGCTGCGATGCAACTGGTTATCAACCCCAAACAGTTTGACGTCATCGTTACCGGTAACCTGTTTGGCGATATCTTATCTGACGAAGCGAGCATGATCACCGGTTCCATCGGGATGTTGCCATCAGCCAGTATGGCCGACGGCAAATTCGGAATGTTTGAACCAATTCATGGTTCCGCCCCCGATATTGCCAACCAGAACAAAGCCAATCCGATTGCGACCATCGTATCGGTAGCGATGATGCTACGATACTCGCTGGATCTGATTACCGAAGCCGATGCCATCGAAGCTGCCGTTCAAAAAACCCTGGCACAAGGCTACCGCACCGGCGACATCTTCTCAGCTGGTATGACCCTGGTTGGCACCGTCGAAATGGGCCAGAAAATCATCGAAAACCTGTAAAATTATTTAAACTAAAAACCAAACGTTCATAATTATTAGTAGGGGCGATTATCAATCGCCCGCAAACCGGAACAATATTAATTTGAAAACATCAAAACCACAAAAGAAAGGATATCAAATGAAAAGTGATCGTGTAAAAAAAGGAGTTGAAACAACTCCCCAGCGCTCTTTATTCAAAGCCATGGGTTATATCGACGAAGAACTGGAGCAACCCTTAATTGGCGTGGTTAATTCCTTTAATGAAATCATTCCCGGACATATTCATTTAAATACTATCACTAAAGCGGTTAAGGACGGCGTTCGCATGGCTGGGGGAACCCCCATCGAATTCCCGGCCATCGGAGTTTGTGACGGTATCGCCATGGGTCATGTGGGGATGAAATATTCCCTCGCTTCCCGCGAACTGATTGCCGATTCGATTGAAATCATGGCTACCGCTCATTCCCTTGATGCGCTGGTTTTGATTCCCAATTGCGATAAGGTTGTCCCTGGCATGCTGATGGCTGCCGCCCGGCTGAATATTCCGGCCGTGGTAGTCAGCGGCGGCCCAATGCTCACCGGAAAAGCCGTGGGTCAGAAGGACACCGATTTAAATACTGCTTTTGAAGCAGTAGGTGCCTTCAACGCCGGCAAGATTGATGAAAAAGAGCTTAAATCCTTTGAAGACTCCGTTTGCCCCGGCTGCGGTTCCTGCTCGGGAATGTTCACTGCCAACAGCATGAACTGCCTGACCGAAGTGTTGGGCATGGGGCTGCCTGGCAACGGCACCATTCCCGCTGTTTTTGCCGAGCGGGTTCGGCTAGCCAAAAAAGCTGGGATTCAGGTGATGGAAATGTGGAAACGGGATATTAAACCCCGGGATATCATGACTGATGCAAACTTCAGAAACGCCTTGGCCTGTGATATGGCTCTGGGTTGTTCCACCAACAGCATCCTGCATTTACCAGCGATTGCCAACGAAGCCGGGGTCTGTATTGACCTTCAGGAAGTCAACGAGATCTCCGCTAAAACCCCTCATCTGTGCAAGCTGGCACCCGCCGGAAATCACCATCTGGAAGATCTGTACTACGCTGGGGGCATTCAGGCGTTGATGAAAACTTTAGCCGATGCCAAGCTGATCGATACCAGCCTGATGACGGTAACCGGCAAAACGATTGCCGAAAACCTGACCGGAGTATTCAATAAAAACCCGGAAGTGATCCGACCACTAGCTAACCCCTACAGTCAAACCGGCGGTTTAGCCGTTCTTTTCGGCAACCTGGCACCAGACGGCGGCGTCGTTAAACAGGGGGCAGTAGCGCCGGAAATGTTAAAACATGAAGGCCCAGCCCGAGTATTTAACTCCGAAGAAGAAGCTACGGAAGCCATCAAGGCCGGCAAAATTGTCGCCGGCGACGTCGTTGTGATCCGCTATGAAGGCCCCAAAGGTGGCCCGGGGATGCGGGAAATGTTGTTCCCAACCTCCGCCATCGCAGGCATGGGATTGGACAAAGATGTGGCCTTAATCACCGACGGCCGTTTCTCGGGAGCTACCCGCGGCGCCTGTATCGGCCATATTTCTCCAGAAGCAGCCGCTGGCGGAACCATCGGTCTGATCGAAGAAGGTGACATCATCGCCATTGATATCCCCAACCGCTCAATTGCCGTAAAAGTGGATGACGCTGTACTGGCCGAACGAAAAGCCGCCTGGGTTCCCATCGAACCAAAAATCAAAACCGGCTATCTGTCCCGTTATGCCAGACTGGTGACCTCGGCATCAACTGGCGCCGTCTTTGAAAAATAAAGAAAGTTAACGCTTGGTAAAATAAAAACAACAACCTCAATTCCGGTTCGTAGGGGCGATTATCAATCGCCCGCAAACGACCCGATAAGCTAACCAAAAAAGAAAGGAAGTGAAATTTTGAATAACAAAGAACAATTATTAGGGTCGGAAATCACCGTCCGCTGTCTGGAAGAGCAGGGTATCAAACATGTCTTTTCATTCCCTGGCGGCGTCGTGATTCCATTATTCGACGCCTTTTACCGACTCGACCACGATATTACCGAAATTGGCCCCTGTCACGAACAAAATGGTGTCCATGCCGCCGACGGCTATGCCAGAACCAGCGATACGGTGGGGGTTGCCATTACCACCTCCGGACCGGGCGCAACCAATGCCATTACCGGGATTGCCAATGCCTATCTGGATTCTGTGCCTCTGGTTGTCATCACCGGACAGGTTGCTTCGCCTTTGCTAGGCAAGGATTCCTTCCAGGAAATTGACATCACCAGCGTGACCATGCAGATTACCAAGCATAATTATCTGGTCACTGACGTTAATGACCTGGCCGACACCATCCGGGAGGCCTTTGTGATCGCTAAATCGGGACGACCCGGTCCGGTTGTAATCGATATTCCCAAAGATATATTTTTGGCCAAAACCGAATACGAAAAAATGTTTATACCAAAGCTGCGGCAGATCTATCCGGAAATTAAGGAATCAAAGATATTTGAATCGATTGCCGCCATTAATGCTGCCGAACGGCCGATGATCTATGCTGGCGGCGGGGTGCTTAAATCTAAGGCCCACGAAGAACTGCTGGCTTTTGCCGAAAAATCCGGGATTCCGGTGGCCAATTCCCTAATGGGCTTAGGCGGCATTCCCCGAGATCATGAGCTGTCGGTAGGGATGGTGGGGATGCACGGCTTCCAGGAAACCAATCTGGCGGTCATCAATTCAGATCTGCTGATTGCCATCGGCGCCCGCTTCAGTGATCGGGTCACCGGGAACTGTGACGCCTTTGTCCGCAATAAAACAATCATTCACATTGATGTGGATCCCACCGAGTTTGCCAAAAATATCCCGGCGGAAATCCAGATTCAGGGCAACATCAAAGATGTCTTGCCGCTGCTGACGGAAGGCATTGAAGAAAAATCCTACCCGGAATGGACCGAAAAAATTAAAGGCTGGATCATTCCCTGTGTCGAAAAAGGGAACTACCACCCCAAAAATATTCTTAACACCATTAACGCCGCCTACCCGGAAGCCTTTGTGGTCACCGAGGTCGGTCAGCATCAGATGTGGGTGGGACAATATTGGAACGTCAAGCGTCCGGCGCAGTTTATTACCTCCGGCGGTTTAGGGACCATGGGCTACGGCCTGGGGGCTTCCATCGGAGTCAAACTGGCCAATCCCGATGCCGATGTATTACTGATTGCCGGAGATGGCAGTTTTAGAATGAACTGTCAGGAATTGATCACCGTCAGTAAATACAAGGTCCCGTTAAAGATCTTCCTCTTTGACAACGAAGCTTTGGGGATGGTCAGGCAATGGCAGAAGCTCTTTAGTGACAAACGCTATGCTCAAACCGATATCGTCCAGTGCACCGACTACATCATGCTGGCTGCCGCCAGCGGGATTCCCGGCTACAAGGTCACCACCATGGCCGAACTAGAAGAAACGTTGGAGGCGATCAAAGATCAGCCAGGACCATTACTGGTGCATGTCAAGATTTCCAACGAAGAAGGAGTTTACCCGATCGTCCCGGCTGGCTGTGCCATTGACGAGATTTATTACGAATAAGAAATATGACAAATGTAATCTGAGATGAATCTTACAATAGATTCATCTTTTTTTGTTTGCGAGGCATGTTGCCGGGCTAATGGTCTGAAAGAAGACCTGTCACATGGCTAATTGGGAAGACAAGCTGTAAGCAAGGTCATTTACGGTGATGGAAAGGTTTGGGCGGATGTTGGAATGGAACGCAAGGTAACCTTTTCCGCTTTTGGTAAGAGAGCAGGATGTATTTTTTGTAACTGGCTTTTTTGATGGTGATAAAAGTTTCCAATTGTTCTGAAGTGTTTATTTTTGTGCGTTCTTGTAGTATAATACCGGTAACGAAGCGTTGTTAATAATTATAGTCGAAGAAAGAAAGGCTTAAATCAGGTAATACTCGGTGAAAGAATATCGATGAATGCGATACAGTTATATTATAGATTTTTCATGGAAACTGGGCCGTTTTCCAGCCGGAAAACAATGGTGATTACAATCCTGGTGATCTTAATCCTGATTTCTTTATTGATTCTCAATAAAGAAAAATGGACTACCCAGGAAAAATGCTTTAAAGTAGCTATCTGGTTTTATCTTTATTTGATTTTTCTGTATACCTTTATAGCCAGGACGGGAAAAAGTGAGGTGGACTATAACCTGATGCCTTTCTGGTCTTATCAGCATATTTTTTCGACCCATGAGTTCAGAATCGTCTTGCAAGTTCTATTAAATTGCCTGATGTTTATACCAGTTGGGATATTGGTGCCCTGGGCTTATGAAAATTTTTTGCATGAGGATGAGGTTAAAAAGCGGAATACTGTACTGCTGTTTGGACTGATTGTATCAGTTTCAGTTGAGTGTCTGCAACTTTTTACCAGAACGGGTTTATTTGAGTGGGATGATATTTTCCACAATATGATCGGTATGATTCTGGGTTATGGTATTTATCTCTTTCTGAAGGGCAAACATTTCTGGGCAGTGCATCGATACTTTTTACCAATGCTTGGGGTGGTATTGGCGTTGATAGTTGCGATGATGTAGAAGATCGAGCGTATAAGTTGAGTAGGTGAAAAAATGTTAATACAAAAAGAACGAGAAGACGTCATTAACTATTGCCGTAAGATGATTACTGCTTGAGCATTGTGCTGAGGTGTATGTGAAAACCTGAGCGATCGTCTGCACAGCGAACCAGAATTCTGTACCAGGAGAGGATTTCATGGGAAATACAAGAAATTTCATCACAAATGTGAAGAACGATTACTTAGTAAATAAAAAGATGGCTGGGGAAAACAGGGTGGCTTCAGGGATCAAAATTGGTATTTGTCTGCTTTTATACTTAACCGCTTTGTTTCTACAGATCCGATTTGCTAGCACAACAAATATTGCCGGTGTTATCGCTCAGATTCAGGTGATGGTATCGGTCTATCTGGTTGTTGCAGTCAGAAATAAGGGGTACCAGATTGCAGTTGGTATCAATATTCTGGTATCCTTAATTATCAGCATTAGAATCGTATTTTTGACCGGAAATCTGGATGCCATACCAGGGGTGGTCATACCCTTCTGCACCATCATCACTATCAGTATTATTTCGTTTTATGAAAAAAGTTTTGAAATCAAGCTGACAGAAGTAACCGCACAAAAAAAAGAACTCAGTACCCTCTACGATGAACTGGCAGGTACGGAAAAAGAAATTTTACAGCAGAATGTCAGGCTGAAGGATCTCAATAGAAAGATGAAACAGCGCGAGGTCAGGCTTAATTATCTTGCTTATACCGATGTTTTAACCGGACTCCCAAACCGCGAAATGTTGATCAACAAGCTGGATTTTCTAGTGGAACGTGCTCAGGAAAAGCAAGCGCATTTTACTGTGGTTTTTATTGATCTGGATGATTTTAAAAAGATCAATGACTATAAGGGTCATTATATCGGCGATTTATTATTGAAATCGATTGCCGATAAAATTAAAAAAATCGTTTATCAACAGGATATGCTGGGGCGTTTAGGAGGGGATGAATTTACCCTGAAAATCCAACGTGATTTAAGTGAAATAGAAATTTTTGAATATGTCGAAAAAATTCGAACCGCTATACTGGAACCCTTTGTGGTTGAAAATATGGAATTGAATATCAGCGCCAGCTTCGGCATTGCTCTCTATCCCCGGGATGGGATCAACGCCGCCGAGTTGCTAAACTATTCTGACATCGCAATGTACAAGGCGAAAGAATTCGGAAAAAACAGAGTGCAATTCATTAATGAACGGGTGTAAGTACCGATTGACAGGAGGACAGCGTGGGGATTAAATTTAAAGAAATAGCCGTGATGAGCCTATTTGTAGCGGTGCTGGGCGGAACCATCGGCGGGATTACCTGGGCGCTGCTTTTCATCATGAACCTGGGTATCAATTTTTTATGGACAGATGTTAGAAATGCGGTCAATCTTAGCCTGTATCCGGTGATTATCTGCGCCTTTGGCGGTCTGCTCATTGGGCTGTGGGAGCAGCGCTTTGGCGCCTACCCCCGGGAGATGGCGGAGATTTTGAAGGATGTTAAAAAAGGGGAACGGATTCCCTACAATAATTTACACATTATTGGCATATCAGCTTTGTTGCCGCTGATATTTGGGGGAAGCCTGGGGCCGGAAGCCGGTTTAACCGGCGTGATTGTCGGGTTATGTTTCTGGTTTTCGGATCGGTTTAAGTATATTATTTCAGAAACAGATGAGCTGCCTCAGATTGGCATGGCCGCAACCATTGGGGTTATCTTCGGAGCGCCGCTGTTTGCCTTTGTGCAACAGATTGAAGATGAAAACAAACCGGCGGCGATTCCTAAAAATCAGAAAATGTTTATGTACTTTGTAGGGATTATCAGTGGATATGGCGTTTTAACGATACTGCAGAACCTTTTTGGCGGAAGGCTGGGTTTGGGACATTTTCCGGCTATTGAAAAAATATCGGGCGCCGAATGGGCAGCGGCGATTCCCCTGGCACTAGTTGGGGTAGCAGTGGGAATGCTTTACTATCTGTTTATGAAGATGGCCAAAGCGGCGGTTAAACCATTGGCGCAGAAGATTGTGATCCGGGGCATTCTCGGCGGCGTGATACTTGGTGGAGTGGGGATTTTCCTGCCTTATACGATGTTTTCCGGTGAGCACGAAATGGTTGAGGTGATGAATTCCTGGTCGAGCATGGGTTTTGCGGTGCTGCTCTTAACCGGAATTGTCAAACTATTAATGGGTAATATCTGTCACGAAATGGGTTGGCGGGGTGGTAACATTTTTCCCACCATTTTTTCGGGGGTAGCCATTGGTTATGCTTGTGCCTTGTTGCTTCCCATCGATCCCATTTTTTGTGTGGCGGTAGTGACTTCGGCCTTAACGGCCACTATTATGCGAAAACCACTAGCCGTTATTTTACTGCTATTAATTTGTTTTCCCATTAATGGCATCATTCCGATGACCATCGGCGCAGTCATCGGCGGTGCCATTCCAGTGCCCAAGTGGATTGGGGTTTCAGTAGATAATTAAATTAGCGTGAAAATAAAAAGATCTGAGCATCATGCTCAGATCTTTTTTTTAATATTGGCTGGAGCCAGCGCCTTATTTCAGATGATGGTTAGAAACAAGGCGATCGACCGGCGGGGTGATCGCTTCATTATTTAGATACGTTAATTTCGGTCCAGGCGCGGTTGTAGATGTCCATCACATCACTAGGCAGATCCTTGAAGATCTCGCTGCGAGCCAGATCTTCTTTGCTGATGTTAAAACCGGCATTGGCTGACCAGCTGGCGTCAAGCAGCGCTAGAGCCGGGGTATTCGGCGAGGAATAACCGACATATTCAATATTCTTGGCGGCAATTTCGGGGGTCAGCATGAAATTGATGAATTGTTCGGCCAGTTCCGGATTCTGGGCATTTTTAGGAATTACAAAATTATCATAAAAGGCATTGGAACCTTCTTTGGGAACGGCAAAATCGAGATTATCGGTTTCACTCATGATAATTGCGGCATCACCGGAGTAAACTACCGCCATGGCGGCGTCACCGCTGGCCATCAGGCTTTTGACGTTATCGGTGACATAGGCCATGACCAGTGGTTTCTGGACAATCAGGGCGTCACGGGCAGCATTGATATTGGCTTCATTAGTTTCATTCATCGAGAACCCCAGCCGTTTCAGGGAGGAACCCATGCTGTCACGAATGCTGTCATACATTAAAATTTTGGATGCGTATTTATCATTCCAGAGAATATTCCAGCTATCCACCGGGTCGGTGACCTGAGTGGTGTTATAAACAATCCCTAAAACCCCGTAGAAATAGGGCACCGAGTATTGATTGCCGGGATCAAAGGCCAGATCTTGGGCCGCAGCATCGAGGTTAGCCAGATTGGGAATATTATCTTTGGTAATCGGTTGGAGCATGTCTTCGCTGATCAGCCGTTCAATCATATAATCGGAAGGTACCAGTACATCGTAGGTATCCGATGAATTCTTGACCTTGACGTACATGTCCTCATTGGAGGTAAAGGTTTCGTAATTGACCCGACAATTGTATTCTTCTTCAAACTGGGCGATGACCTCAGGATCCATATAGTCGCCCCAGTTATAAACCGTGAGCTCAGCCCGATCATCGGAGCCACAGCCGCCGGCCAGAAAAGGCAGACATAGTAACAACAAAATTAATAAGATTTTTTTCATTTCACTCTCCTTGTTTTTTATTGGATATGTTTAATTCCTTTTTCACTGCGGATATTGATAAGGATCAATAAGACCATGATACAGCCGAACATGATGGTTGACAAGGCATTTATTTTGGGGTTGATGCCGGCCTTGGCCATCGAGTAGATGGTGATGGACAGATTGCTGACGCCGTTTCCGGCGGTAAAAAAGCTGATCACAAAATCATCGATGGACAGGGTAAAGGCAATCAGGGCGCCAGAGGTAACACCGGGTAGAATTTCCGGGAACAGCACCTTCCAGAAAGCTTGGCGCGGGGTTGCTCCCAGATCCAGGGCAGCCTCAAAAATGTTCTCCGGTAACCGGTTAAAGCGAGGCAGTACCGCCAAAATGACATAGGGAATGCAAAAGGTGATGTGGGCGATAATAATGGTGGTTAAACCCATTTTCATGCCAGCAAAAATAAATAGCGACATCAAGGTGATTCCCATGACGATATCTGGCACCAGAACCGGGATGTTATTTAATAACAGATAGGGTCTTTTTAGCTTGGAACGCATCCGGTAAATGCCCAGCGCCGAGATGGTCCCCACGATGGTCGAAACGGTGGTCGCCACGACCGCAATAATCAGGGTATAGTACAAGGCCTGAAGGATATAGCGATCCTGAAAAAGCATCACATACCATTTAAGGGTAAAGCCCGCCCAGGGTCCCATAATTTTAGAATCATTAAACGAATAAACAATCAACACTAAAATGGGGGCGTATAAAAACAGCAGGATCAGGCCAAAGGCCAGATTTCTGAAAATCTTTTTCATAGCAGCTGACCTCCGGTATCGAGTTCTTTCCCGGTGATTAAACGGGCGATGCCGAGAACCAAAAAGATAATCGTCATCAGTACCATCGAAATGGCTGAGCCGAAGTTCCAGTTGTTGAGGGTTAAAAACTGCTGCTCAATCAGATTTCCGACCAGCATATATTTTCCGCCGCCCAACAGGTTGGAAATAACAAAGGTACTCACCGCAGGCATAAAGACCATCATCGAGCCAGAGACGATGCCGGGCAGACTGAGCGGAAGCTTGATTTTTACAAACATCTGGAAATGGTTGGCGCCCAGATCAGTGGCGGCCCGTAACAGATCGGGATCGATTTTTTTAAGGGATGTATAAATCGGTAACAGCATATAGGGAAAAAAGTTATATACCATCCCCAAAATAACGGCGGATTGGGTATACAGCAGGGAAACATCCTGGAAACCCAACATCCCCAGAAATTGTGAGATCAACCCGCTACCGCTGAGCAGCACCATCCAGGCATAGGTTCTCAGCAGGAAATTGACCCACATCGGGATGATCATTAACACGATCATCAGATTCTGGCGATGCCCGGGTAGCGATATGATCAGATTCCCCAGTGGATAGGCAATGATAAAACAAATCACAGTGGCAATGACGGCATATAAAAACGAGCGGTACAGAAGCTCAAGATACACCGGATCCATAAACTCCTGATAATTGTCCAGGGTAAAGGTGTAGACCCCGGCTTTAAAATCCGGATTGGATAAAAAGCTGAACCAGACCACCACCAGTAGCGGGACCGCAATAAAAATAAGCATCCACAAACCATAGGGATAGGCAATGTATTCCTTAAATGATTTCATGGTCTTTTTCCTTCTTCATAATATGAATATTATTGGGGTCAACCTGGATACTGATCTGATCGCCGGCAAAAAACTCCCGGGTAGTGTGAATCAGCCAGTTGATGCCCTTACAGTTCATGACAATTTCATAGTGCATACCCAGAAAGGTCACCGATTCAATGACACCGTCCAGAAAACCGCTGCCGGGGGGGAGAATATCAATATCCTCGGGCCGGATCACGGTGAGCACCGCTTCGTTTTCTTCAAAACCCTTGTCGACGCAGGGGAACTCAACATCCTGAAGCTTGACCAGACAGTCTTTGAGCATGATCGAATCGAGAATATTGCTTTCGCCAATAAAATCTGCGGCAAAGGCGTTGCGGGGTTCGTTGTAAATATCCACTGGCGATCCGATCTGCTGGATCCGGCCGCGGTTCATAATGATGATGGTATCGGACATAGTCATCGCTTCTTCCTGGTCGTGGGTGACATAAATAAAGGTGATACCAGTTTTTTTCTGAAGATTCTTCAGCTCCATTTGCATATTTTTACGAAGTTTGAGATCCAGAGCACCCAGGGGTTCGTCCAGCAGCAGTACCTGGGGGTGATTGACCAAAGCGCGGGCAATGGCTACCCGCTGCTGCTCGCCGCCGCTTAAGGAATTGACATCCCGCTGTTCCTGCCCCTGGAGATTGACCATCCGTAGCATTTCCTGAACCAGGCTAGCTATTTCGGCCGATGGTTTTTTTTGAATTTTCAACCCAAAGGCAACGTTATCATAAACATTCAAATGGGGAAACAGGGCATATTTCTGGAAAACGGTATTAATGGGTCGTTTGTTGGCCGGAATATTGAGCAGTGATTTTCCTTCAAAAAGGATGTCGCCGTCATCGGGGGTTTCAAAACCGCCAATCATCCGCAGCAGGGTGGTTTTTCCGCAGCCGCTGGGGCCGAGAATGGTCAGGAATTCATTGGCGCGAATGTGAAAATTGATTTCGTCGATGATGGTTTTATCCCCGTAGAATTTGACCAGGTTTTTAACTTGAATAATTTTTTCGGTATTTTTTTTCAATTCATAAATCCTCCGTCTGTATCGATACGATAAATTTAAGCAAAAAAATCCCCAGGCTTTCCCCAGGGTTGATTAAGCAGTTCGTTGCTTACTTAACAAGCTCTATTACAATAGATTTATTCTAACATGTAATGAAACCTTTGGCAATGAAATTAGGTTTACGAACCGGGATTTTTAAATTAGCATAAAATCAGAGTGCTGTTCCATGCGTAGGAACAACACTCTGTATCGACGTTTTAGGTCAGGACATTTATAAGATGCTGGTAACGGTGATATTCAGGAATGCCCGGTCACTGAGATTGAGTTCAAAAGGAGCAATGTCTTCGCCGTCTTTTCTGAAAATCCGAACCCGGGGACGCATCGAGAAGCTTTCATAGTTTTCGATGATAATTCCGGTTAGCCGGTTACTCAGTTCCACACAGGTGCCAATTGGATAGGGGGCGATTTTTCGGATAAAGATGTTCACCAGATCCGGATCAAATAGGGTATGGGAGGCTCCCATAATATATTCGATGACTTCTGAGGGGATGATGGCTTTGCGGTAGGGTCGGTCAGAAGTCATGGCATCGTAAACATCAGCGATGGCAATGATTCGTCCAAACAAGGAAATTTTCTCTTCCTTTAAATCGTTGGGATAACCGCCGCCACCGAATTTCTCGTGGTGATCGAGAATCCCGATCCGGGCTGACATAGTGATGTTTGACACTTTTTTGATATAATCATAACCCAGGGTCGAGTGGTTCTGCATTTCACAGGATTCATCATCGGAAAGAATTCCTGCTTTGCAGAGAATATCTTTTTTGACAAAAACCTTTCCGATATCGTGGAGGATGGCGCCGATGCCGAGATCGCATAATTGCTCCCGGCGCAGACCCAGCGCTGTACCCAGAACAATGGAAAGAACCGCCACATTTACTGAATGGAAATAGGTATAATCATCAAAAACCTTCAGATCGACCATATTGATGACCATGCTGCTGTTTTGAAGAATTTCATCGACAATATTTTCGATTTGCTTTTGCATATCATTAAAGGTACTCTTTTTTAATTGCCCTTTATTCTCAGTGGTAATAAAGACATCCTTAACACATTTAACCGTTTCGGCCCGGACACGGTCGTTTATGATATTTATGATTTGGATATCTTTGGTCAGATCATCTTCAACATATATGCCGTTATAATTCAATTTTTTAATTCGTTCGATGTAATCCTCAGTGAGAACAGTATCTTTGGCAAGAATCAACTCGCCCCGTTCACCCCAAAGATTGTTTCCTAACATCATTCCTTCACGCAGGCAAAATGTTGGTACGTATCTCATGGTTTTCCTCCCAATATAATGACCCTTTATAAAGTCTGGACTAAGTAATAATTATAACTATAAGACCCTTGTTTTTGCAATCAAAATTTCCTGACAATGATAAAAAAGAAGAGTGCAAAGAAGGTAATTAAGATTGTATGAGTTAAGTTCAGACAATAAAACCTTAAAATCGATTGAATGAGATAAATTCATCAATGATCGGATGGTCGGATGCCATGATTTTTTCCGGGGTGTCTGAAAACAGGCAGGATCCCTGATCCAGAAAAGTCAGGTGGTTACAGATTCGAAAAGCCTGACTGAGATTATGGGTGATAATAATAATTGACAGTCCTTGTTCGCAATTTCGTTTTTGCAGCGCCGCTTCGATAATCTGGATGCTTTTGGGATCGATATTCGCGGTGGGCTCATCTAAAAAAAGAACTTGGGGCGAAAAGGATAAGGCTCGGGCCAGAGCTGTTTTTTGGGCTTCGCCGCCAGAAAGATGCCGGGCACTCTGATCCCGAATATCGTCAATTTCGAACTCTTCCAACAGTTGCGATACGATTTGATGGATCTCGTCTTTATCCCGTTTGCGGATTTTTAACGGATAAGCAATATTTTCATAAACAGATCGGGAAAAAAGGGTGGGCGTGTGGGTGGAATAGGTCATTACAGAAAGGATGTCCTGGTCTAAGGACTGGCCATTATAAAGCACATCCCCGGCGGACGGGGCGATGAGACCGGCCATTATTTTCATCAGAGTGGTTTTTCCCGATCCGTTAGGACCAATAATGCCATGAATTTTCCCGGATCCAAAAAGCAGGTTACGGTTTTTATCTTCCAGGTTGAGGACCGTTTTTTCTTGGTAAGTTTTTATTATATTTCTAGTCTCGATATTCATTTTGATCCCCTATGATAAAATGGTATAAAACCGAATTAGTAAGAAACGATATGGTCATCAGGATAAGTCCCATGGCAATGGAAACACTATATTGCCCCATATTGTTATTCATGGCGATGAAGGTGGTCATCACCCGGGTGAAGCCGCGGATATTTCCGCCCACAATCATGACGGCGCCGACTTCAGATATGGCTCGCCCAAAACCGGTGACTAGAGCGATCATAATGACGCCTTTCAATTCTAAAACCAGCAAGATCAGAATATTCCACCCTTGAGCTCCCAATGTTTTGCCGGCTTGAACCACCTCATAACCACTGGTGCTGGCATGGTTAAAGACGATGCCCATGATGACCGGGGTAACCAGAATCGTTTGGGCAATGATCATGGCGGTAGAGGTATACATCAGTTGATACTGACCGAAAGGTCCGGAACGGGCTAAAAAGAGAGCGGTAAACAAACCAATGATAACCGGTGGAAATGACATAAAGGTGTACAGAAAACGAGATACCATTTTCTTGCCTTTAAAGTTGTTGATTCCCAGCAGAATGCCAAGCGGAACCCCAACCAGGGTGCCATAAAGGGTGGATGAAAAAGATACGAAAAGCGATAATAACACGATTTGAATAATTTCAGGGTCAAAGGAAAAAATGAGCCGAAAGGCTTCAACAAAACCATTGAGTATGTAATCCATTGATTTCTCCATAATGAGATCCTGGAAGAAGGCAATTCTCCCAGGATCCCGGTTGAGTTTTTATTTTTGGGTGGCGTTAGGGGTAAACAGTGGATCCCCATTAATTTTGTATGAACCAATCAGTTTCTGCGCTTCAGGTGAAAGGATCCAATCCACAAAAGCCTGAGCACCTTCGGCATTAATCTGAGAATTGATGGTTGGCGAGACGGCAATAACCCCATAAGGATTGCTTAGCATCTCATCGCCTTCGCAGACAATCTCCAGATTGGACATAGTATCTTTCATGTTGGCATAGGTTGCCCGGTCAGCCAGGGTGTAGCCCAGCTTTTCGTTGGCGACCGTCAGAGTTTCGCCCATACCGGTTCCGGTTTTTAAATACCAGTCGCCGGTGGGGGTAATGTTGGCATCTTTCCAGATCGCCAGTTCCTTGGTATTGGTACCGGATTTATCATCCCGGGAGACAAAGGTTGATGGAACAGCAGCGATGGCTGTGAATGCTTTAGTAGCATCAGCAGCGGCAGTTGTTTTTACATTCGCAGGATCTTCTTTTGGTCCCAGCACCACAAAGTCGTTGTACATAACATCAAAACGTTCCACCCCATAACCATCGGTTATAAATTGATCTTCCTGAGATCGGGCATGAACCAGAAGCACGTCGGCTTCACCCGCTTTGCCCATTTCCATGGCCTTACCGGTTCCCACGGCGACAACCTTAACGGCGATC
Organism: Acetobacterium sp.; assembly: GCF_030652775.1. Classification (GTDB taxonomy): domain Bacteria; phylum Bacillota; class Clostridia; order Eubacteriales; family Eubacteriaceae; genus Acetobacterium. The sequence goes on from NZ_JAUSPS010000076.1 coordinate 24,980, forward strand.
CCGGTTTGGGCTTCAAAATCCGGCAGGATCACTTCCAGCAAACCGCTATCCTGGGTGCTGGTGGTAGTAGCAAGAATGATCTCCCCGTTGGAACCGGGTTCTAAATCTTTCTTTGCCGGGGTGCAGCCCAAGGCACTGAGTGCAATGGTACAGACAAATAAAGCAATAACCAATACTGACAGATTCTTTTTCATTTTCTTCCTCCTGAATAATTATCAAAAGAGCACAAACTCTTGAGATGACAAAAAAAGAAGTGAATACAAAAAAAATAATCGATTGCTCAAAAAACAATCGAAAATTCTGAGTTAACCATCCTTTACACATTGGAAAGCATTGTCATTTCTAACGATACTCTATCGATTGAAAAACCATAGAAAACCGTAGGCTCATCAATTCGGATTGTTTTGTTTTCACTGCGAAACCATATTTAATTGGTTTTATTCTATCAAATCAGATAGTCTGAGTCAAGTCTACTGAGAATTTGTGATCTTTGTTTATTAATGTACCCAATAACTGATGAACGAATCAAAAGAATCGAAGTGACTATGATAAAAAGATGTGAAAAATGACAAAAAATACGAATATTTGATCAGAAACTGTACTTTTTTTTATCCTTATTTTATAATGCTTTTTTTTAAAGCCTTTTAACCATGACATTTTTGCCTAGCCGTTGACAGACAAAAAATCTGATGATACCATGAACCAATCAGAGTTATTTAGATTATTTTTTAAAAAGGAAAATGTGATGAAGACAATAAGAATATGTGTTGGCAGTTCGTGTCATGTAAATGGATCGTATAAGGTGGTCAAGGCCTTGAATCAGCTCATTGATCAGCGGGAACTAAAGAATGAGGTTGAACTGGTGGGGTCATTTTGCATGGGCAAATGTACTGAGGGTGTGGCCGTGGAATGTGACGACATCATCTACGCTGTTTCAGTTGAAAATGTCGAAGAAATCTTCGAAAAAATATTGGGGGGAAAGTAATTGAGTATTATCAATTTTTCAAAAGATAAATGCCGTAATTGTTATAAGTGTATCCGGAATTGTCCGGTGAAGGCCATTAAGCTGAAGGACAAACACGCCCAGATTATTCAGTCTATGTGCATTGGTTGCGGGGTCTGTATTGCAACCTGTCCCCATAACGCCAAAGAAATCCACAGTGATGTCAAAACCATTAAGGAATGGCTGAAAACAGAACAGGTGGTTCTGAGTTTGTCAGCAGTATTCCCGACGGCTTATTATCTGGAGCATCCCCGACAATATCTGGGGATTCTTCGGGAACTGGGTTTTACCATTATTGAGGAAACCTCCATCGGGGCGGAGGTAGTGGCCAAAGCCTACGCTGATGAGTATCGCAGCGATAAAAAGTTTGTTATCTCGTCATCCTGTGCAGCCATTAAAAACCTGATCGAAATCTATTATCCACAGTATTTGTCATCTCTGAGCCGACAGGTTTCGCCGATGATTGCCCATGGCATGATTCTCCGGGAAAAATATCCGGATGCCAAAATTGTTTACGCAGGTTCCTGCCTGGCTAAAAAAATGGAAGTCCATGATAAAGATGTCCGCGGTATCATTGACGGAGTCTTGACTTTTGATGAAATCGATGCATGGATCAAAGAGGAAAATATCTTACCCAGCAAAATGCCGATGGAAGAATTTAACGCAATCGGCACCAACACCGGACGGCTGTATCCGATTACCGGGGGGCTGGCTAAAAACAGCGTCGAAAATCTGGACGGCAGCCGGAAAATTCTGCGCATCGACGGAGTTAAGGATTGCATGGATTTCCTGGATGAAATTCATCAGCTGGACAAGAAATACTGGATTGAAATGAATGCCTGTGAAGAGGGCTGTGTTAATGGCCCGGGAAATATTCACAGCCCTCTGTCAAAATATGAAAAGGTGGAAATGCTGCAGACCTATATCGACCTGAACAGTAAAAAGGAGCCCTCCGCCGATATTCCCCAGATGGATACCATACGGTCTTTCCACAAACGGCCGGTTCATCATCTGGGCGAAGTGCCTGAGGATGAACTGGAAAAAATCTTAAACCAGATGTCCAAATTCACTGAACGGGATGAGCTGAATTGCGGCACCTGCGGCTATGAAACATGTCGCGATAAAGCCAGAGCGGTGTACTGGAATATGGCAGAAATGGATATGTGCCTGCCACTGATCACCAGTAAAACCGAAGCCATTTCCAATCTGATTATCACGACTACCCCCAACGCCATTGCGGTGCTGGATAAAAAGTTCCGGATCATTGAGTTTAATGCCGCCGCCGAACGCCTTTTTAATATGAAAAAGGAAGATGTGATGCGCTACAATTTTGTTGATGCCCTGGATTATAACCCCTTCCGAAAACTGGATCATGACCGGGGGAATACCTATACCGGGAAAGGCCAGTATGAAAAAGAAAACCGAACCTTTATGGAGATCTTAACCTATATTCCAGAACAGGAATTATATATGGGCATTTTTATTGATATCTCCAGGCAGGAAAAGCAGGAACAGGACATGCAGAAAATCCAGGAAGAAACCCTGAAAATGGCGCAACGGGTTATTGATAAGCAAATGCGAGTTGCCCATGAAATCGCCGGGCTACTGGGAGAAACCACGGCTGAAACCAAGGTGACGCTGACCAAACTCCAGAAAGTCGTGACCAGTCGGGAGGTTGAACTTTAATGCCTTTATTTATGGATATTGCCAGCGATAGTGTCAACAAGGTTCATGAAGAGCTTTGCGGCGATAATGTGGAAGTGCGAATTAATGATGAAAGCGTCATTGTGGTGCTGGCTGATGGCATGGGCAGCGGGGTTAAAGCTAATATTCTGGCCACTCTGACCTCTACCATTGCGGCCACCATGCTGGAAGAAAAAATGGGGATCATGGATGTGTTAGAAACGCTGGAAGCGACGCTGCCAAAATGCAGCGTCCGCCATATGGCCTATTCCACCTTTACGATTGTTCAGGTTTTCAGGAACCGGATGGCCTATATTTTGGAATTTGATAACCCGCCCCTGGTGTTTATCCGGGATGGCGAGATCATTGCATTGGAGCGGAAAGAAATCGAATTCCAGGGAAAATCTGTTTATGAAACCACCAAGGAAATTGAAAAAGGTGATATTATGGCTTTTTTCAGTGACGGCGTGATTCATGCCGGCATCGGTCATCTGTTAAATTTCGGATGGCAATGGGAAGAGGCGTCGGATTACATTTTAGCTCGATCCTACGAGAATAAAAAGGCCAAGGAGATTTCGATGGCGCTGGTGGATACCTGCTATAATCTCTATGGTGAAGAACCAGGGGATGATACCACCGTGGCCGTGATTAAGGTTGAAGAACGAAAATACATCACCATTTTTTCTGGACCGCCGCTGGATCAGGAAAAGGATGCCGAGATTAAACGGTTGCTGGAACGGGCTCGGGGCAAGAAAATTGTTTGTGGCGGGACGGCAGCCAATATTGTCGCCCGGGAATTCGGGGAAGAAATTACGGTTGACTTTTCCACCATGTCAGACCGGGTGCCGCCGATTGCCACAATTAAAGGGATTGATTTAGTGACAGAAGGGGTACTGACCCTTCAGGAAACCTTGCGGATTTGTGACGACTATATGAATAATCGTTGTGGCCGGGAAATCTTTCACGAAAAAAACGGCGCCTCAATGCTGGCGAATATTTTAATGAACGAATGCACCACCATTGATTTGATTATGGGGAATTCCATTAATCCGGCTCATCAAAACCCGGACTTTCCCGAGGAACTCACCACCAAATGGCGGGTGACTCAGAAACTCATCGATATGCTGCGTAGCATCAATAAAGAAGTTAATATCATCTATGTTTAATAGACAGTAGTTCAAAGATAATAATCGAGCAAAAAGAGAAGCGGAACACCCCGGTGAGGGTGCTCCGCTTCTAAATAATATGCTTTGAGGAGAAAAGCTATATAACTTATTTACCCAAAATATTTTAATTAACACAAAAATAAAAAAAATATTTTTTATTTCGTTTGTTTTTTCAAGACGCCATAATGGTAATAAGCGTACCCGGCTCCAAAAACAACGGCGCAGATAGCAAAATAAAGTCCAAATAAGGGATTCTGGATACCGCCGGAGAAAATAATCAGCGAACCGAGAGAAGCCAGAATGGGACAGATCAGTCCTCTGAAGACGCTTTTGATTTCCTTTTTTTTCCATAAGACAAAAACCTTGTAATACAGACCCAGATACAGCAGATAACTGGTTACAATGGCGATTTCGGAAATGTCGGAATTAGGGAACAGGGTGTATTTCTGGGAAAAATAATGGACAGTTAACCAGAAACCGACAATCAAGAGCGCCAAAAACGCTGAATTAACCGGAAAATCAAACCGTGAGGAGATCGTCGTCATAGCCCTGGATTTGGGGATCATCTGGTCCAGTCCTAAAGCATAGGGCATCCGGATCATCGCCATCACCAGGCCATTGAGGGTTCCCAGCACCGAGATAAAAACAAACAGCATCAGTATTTTTGCGCCGCTGGAACCAAAAATCATGTTGGCCGCAAAATCAAGATGGGCATCACCGGTGTTCATAATTTCGGTAGGTCCCACCAGATTGGAAATCCCCACAAAATAAATGATATACAGAACCAGAATAATCAGCGGGCTGATAACCAGCGCCAGCGGCAGATTCCGTTTGCTGTTTTTAATCTCATAGGCTACTGAGGTGGAAATAATCCAGCCATCAAATGAAAAAGCAATTGGTGCAATGGCCGCAATCCAGCCGGTCGAGCCAATTTCTGAAACCGCCGCACTGGTGAAATATTCACCAGTGCCACCAAATAGCAAACCGGCAAAACCGATGATCACCAGCGGAATCAGTTTGATGACCATGGCGGCACTCTGGAAATGCCCGCCGATTTTGGCGGAAAAAATATTGGTGGCATAAAGCACCAGAAAACAGCCGATTCCTGCTAATATCTGAATTTCCAGAGTTTGTTCGATATTAAAGAGGATACAGAAGTAGATGCCGGAAACCCAGGCCAGGATGGCGGTAATGGTCGGTAAATAAATAAAGGTTTGAAACCAGCCATAGGCCGAACCCATGCTGGGGCTGATAAATTCTTTGGCATAAGAAAGAACGCCACCGGGCCGATCGGTTCGGGCGGCCAGTTCGGCAATGGTTAAACAGCCAAAGACAATACTGATGGCCGCAACGACAAAGACCAGAATACCTAAAACAACACTTCCGCCGGTGGCGATGAGAATATTATCGCTTTTGAAAAAAATACCAGAACCGATAACCACGCCAACAATTAGAGCGATGGCGGTAAATAAATTGTATCGTGACTTTTGCATGGCAACCTCCAGGGTTAGGATTTCCGGCAATTAAGGAAAAGCCTTGGTGTGATTTCTTTTTTATTGCCGAAAAAATGATTTTGGGATTTATTTTGTACCAAAAAGCCGGTCGCCGGCATCGCCTAAACCAGGCACAATGTAAGCATGGTCATTTAAGTGATCGTCAATGGCAGCACAAAAAATAGGGATTTCGGGATAAGCGGTGGTGACGGCTTTAATACCTTCGGGGCAGGCCAGAATATGAACCACCTTGATATTGGGGCAATTGGCTTCTTTTAAAAGGCGAATGGTGTGAATCACGGAGACCCCGGTGGCCAGCATCGGGTCGACAATAATTGCTTCTCTTTCAGCAATGTCAGAAGGTAGTTTTTTGTAATATTCTACCGCCTGAAGGGTTTCGGGGTCTCGGTATAAGCCGATATGACCGATTTTGGCCTTGGGGATAATATTGGTAAAGCCTTCCACCATTCCCAAACCTGCCCGTAGAATAGGGACAATGACCACATCTTTTTCGGCCAGAACTTTTTGGGTGGTTTTGCAGATGGGGGTCTCGATTTCAATTTCTTTAAGCGGAAAATGTTTGGTAACCTCCCAGGCCATTAGGCTGGACAGTTCCTTCACCAGTTCTCTAAACTCCCGGGAAGGGGTTTCCATCTTGCGAAGGTGGGTTAATTTGTGCATGACAAGTGGGTGATCCACTATGGTTACATTTTGCATGGGTAATCTCCTTTTATTGTTTATTAGATTAATAATACGATAATTGACTGAATAATTCTACAATTATTTAAGAATTATTTGTTGACACTTGGGAAATTAGGGTTAAAATGAAATAATACGATTAAATTTAAGCATTAAATAAATTTTAAAAAGGAAGGTGACCTGAAAATTGAAAGAAATTAAATTATATACTTGGGCCCACTGTCCATATTGCCGAGCCGCCAAACAACTTCTGGATGACAAGGGGTTGAAGTATACGGAAATTGATATTTACAATGATGCGGAGACCCGCCGTCAATTGCAGGAACAGACAAGTCATTATACTGTGCCTTTTGTCTTTGTTGGAGAGACATTTGTAGGCGGTTTTTCGGAACTTAAAGAAATCGAGTTTAGCGGTAAACTTGATGAGTTATTATAAGGTGAGGTTAAGATGGCAGCAATAACATTTAAGGTTGTAGAAGAAATCGGTGTTCTCAGCGAATTACCCAGCGGATGGCAGAAAGAACTGAATCTGGTGAGCTGGAACGAACGGGATCCCAAATATGATATTCGGGATTGGAATGTTGACCACGAAAAAATGCGGAAGGGAATCACACTGACCGCCGATGAGCTGGTCCAATTGCGTGATATCTTAAACGGGATGGAACTTTAGCAAAAGATGTAGTAAAAAACAGCGTATCTCACCAGATAGTGAGATACGCTGTTTTGCGTGAAGGCAGTCGCCAATCACAAGCTTGCTTGTAGTTGGCGACTGCCTATGAATCAAAGATGGAGCGGAGCGGAATCGTGGTTATTTAATCGGTTCGGCACAATTGGCGGAACCGGTGCTTAAGAGCATTTCAAGGCCGTGGTCCAGGGCGGGGAGAATGGCTTCGAGGTTTTCTTTGACAGCCTTGGGGCTGCCGGGGAGGTTGATAATCAGGGTTTGCTTGCGGATGCCGGCGGCGCTGCGGCTGAGCATCGCTTTAGGGGTGATCTGCAGGCTATGGTAACGCATTGCTTCAGGGATCCCGGGGGTCATCCGGTCACAGACGGCAATGGTGGCTTCCGGGGTCCAGTCCCGCTGCGAAAAACCAGTGCCGCCGGTGGTCAGAATCAGATCCAGCTGATCATCATCAGCCCAGGTAATCAGGGACGCTTTGATGGTTTCTAGATCATCCGGCAGGATGATGGTTTTGACGACCTCATAGAGTTTGGTTTCTGCCAGCATCGTCTTTATCATTGGGCCGCTTTTGTCTTCCCGTTGACCCTTTGAGCCCAGATCGCTTAAGGTCATTATTCCAGTTCGATACATAAGATCCTCCTAAATATTAAATGTAAAAAAGTCGTTGGCCAATAAATCGATATATAAAAGTTTGTTCCGCAATATTTCTTCTTTCCCGGTGAGGACTTTTAAGGCTTCGGAAACTTCCAGCGAAGCAGCCAGCGCTGGGGTGAAAGAGGGGTTGCCCAGAGCCTTGGAGTCGTACTCTTTTTCGCCGGCATAGAGGCGAGACAGGGTATCGTCTTCCGGGAAAACGGTGGTGATCTGGGCGAACCAGCCACCAATTGCGCCGTGGATTAAAGGGATGTCCTTTTCTTTGCATAAGGTTTGCACGGTGAGCCGGGCGGGCACATTATCCAAGGCATCCACCACCAGATCGGCTGCGCCAATCAGGGCGGAGCCATTTTCTTCGTCCAGAAAATCGTGATAATAAGTGGTTGTTACATCTTTATTAATCAACTTAACCCGGGCCGCTGCCGCTTTAGCCTTGGGAGTACCCAGATTTTTTTCGGTGGAAAAAATCTGTCGATTTTGGTTGGAATCTTCAAAAACATCACCATCAATCAAAATCAGGGAACCAATCCCGACTCGAGCTAGCATTTCGATAATATAGCCGCCCAAACCGCCGCAGCCTACCACACAAACCGTTGCATGTTGGATGAGTTCAAATTCTTTGGCAGAAAAAGCTGGAAAATTTCGTTCATAACGTGACATTGTGCCACCTCCTCGTATCCCAATATAACAATTAACACCAGTATAACAATTTTTAACGAATAATTAAAGTCTTGAATTGATATTGTTTTTTCTGACAAAAATCGTTAGAATAGAAGGTAGACAAAAAATGATGAAATTTGATCGGTAAGGAGAAACCACTAATCCATAGCGTCTAGACAGATTATAGTAAATAAAAAATCAAATGAAAACTTAGTATTTACAATGGTTTTCAATATACAAGGAGAAAAAATGGAGTTGCTGAAGGTAAAAACCATTGATGAGATGAAAAAAATTATCAATGAGACATTTAAAGACCTAAGTTTAGAGAATGAAACCATTGATATCAGCAATGGTTTGGGTCGGGTATTATCAGCAGATATTATATCTACCATGGATGTTCCTCATTTTGATCGATCAGTGGTGGATGGTTATGCGGTGAAGCTTACCGACGTTCAAGGTGCATCTAATGCGATACCGGGATTTTTGAGAATAACCGGAGAAGTCCAGATGGGCAAGCAAACAACACTTAGCCTCAGTCAGGGTGAAACCGTCTACGTTCCAACTGGGGGGATGGTACCTTCAGGTACTGAAGCGATGATTATGATCGAATATACTGAAAAACTGGGCGAAAAAGACCTGGCAATTTATATCAATGCCGGAGCCAATGAGAATATGATGTTGATTGGTGATGATATCAGAAACGGGGAACAGGTTTTTTCCAGCGGGCATTTGTTAAGACCCCAAGATATTGGCGTTTTATCAGCTTTGGGTTACCTTCAAATTGAAGTTTTTAAACGCCCCCGACTCAGCATCATTTCCACCGGGGACGAAATTATCCGCCCCGGTGAGAGACCTAAACCAGGGGAAGTGATTGACATCAATACGCCAGCATTGGCTGCGGTGGCAAAGCGACTGGGTGCTGATGTAGTTGCGACATCCTATGCTAGAGATAATCTTCAGGAGATTCAGGAAGCCATTGAAAACGGTTTGAAAAATGGTGATATGGTCATTCTCTCTGGGGGGAGTTCCATGGGAGAAAAGGATTACACGGTAAAGGTCATTGCTGAACTCGGCGAAGTTCTCCTTCATGGTCTGGCTATTAAACCTGGAAAACCGACGATTTTAGGAACTGTTCATAAAAAACCGGTAATCGGTTTACCCGGCCAACCGGCAGCAGCTATTATGGTGATGATGATCGTCCTTCAAGAATTTATGAACCTGTATTATGGTCGGGATTCTTTTAAATATCAGACCGTGCAGGGTGTTATAATGGAAAATATCCATGCTGCGCCAGGACGACGCACTTTTAAGACCGTGTCTGTCAAAGAAACAGAAAACGGAATAGAAGTCCGACCAACCCAAGGCAAATCCGGGATGATTACGCTCTTATCCTATTCGGACGGATACATTGAAATTACCGAAAACGAAGAAGGAAAAAACATCGGGGATCGGGTTGAAGTCACCATGTTTTAGATAGTATTGACCATTACCGTATCACAAATGGAGGGAAGAATGAATACCGAAAACATAGGGAAGAAAGATGAACGTAATTTATATTTAAAAAATGAAGATTTGGATGTGGCGGTCGCCAGGTATCTGGCGTTATTATCCTTTGAAAAAGTTCAGGAAAAAGGTCGGGTGTTACCGGTGATCGAATCCCAGGGCTGGGTGACCAGCGAGCCTGTATTTGCGAAAATTTCTTCTCCATATTATAATGCCTCAGCGATGGATGGCATCTGTGTGGATGCGATGGAAATGATCGGTGTGGATGAACGCCATCCCAAAATCCTGATCAAAGGAAACGATTTTAATTTTGTGGATACTGGGGATGTGATTACTGATCCCTACAATGCTGTGGTGATGATCGAAGATGTCATTATAAAAAACGACGATGAGGTAAGCGTTAACAATCCTGTTTCCCTGTGGCAGAATGTCCGTCCCATTGGTGAAGATATTGTTGCCGGTGAACTGATCATCCCCGCCTTTCATCGGATCCGTCCGATCGATCTGGGGGCACTGCTAGCTGGCGGTATTACCGAAATTGAAGTCATGCAAAAACCGCAAGTTGGAATTATCCCCACCGGTACTGAACTGGTTGAAGCCGGAGAGGCCATGGCAGTGGGGAAAATTGTGGATTCCAATACGCATATGTTTGTTGGGCTTGTTAAAGAGTATGGAGGAGCAGCTCAGCGCTATCCGACGGTTCGGGATGAGTATGAGCTGATCAAAAACGCCATTATTAAAGCTGTAGATGAAAACGATATGGTGCTGATTTCGGCTGGTTCCTCGGCTGGAACCGAAGACTATACTCGCAAGCTCATCGAAGAATTAGGTGAAGTGGTGGTTCACGGGGTGGCCATTAAACCGGGCAAACCAGTGGTTTTAGGCTTAATTCAGGGAAAGCCGGTAATCGGTATCCCCGGCTATCCAGTATCGGCTTACTTTGTTTTTGAGAGTTTTGTGAAACCCGTGATACTGGCATTTAACCACCAGACCTTTGTGGAAGGCGTCACTATCAAAGCGGTGCTGTCCAAACGGTTGATGTCATCGCTGAAATACTTGGAGTTTGTGCGGATGAAATGTGGCCGGGTGAATGATCAATTTGTGGCAACACCGCTTGATCGGGGTGCTGGTGTCACGATGTCACTGGTCAATGCCGACGGGATTTTAAAGATCCCCAAAAATGTGGAAGGCTATGAAGTTGGCGAAGAGGTCGAGCTGATTCTAATGCGGCCTCGAGAAGAAATTGAAAATACCCTAGTTTCGATTGGCAGTCACGATGTCCTAATGGATATTATATCAAATATCATTCATAAAAATAAAAAACTGGTAAACCTTTCTTCGGCTCATGTGGGCAGTTTAGGTGGGATTATGGCCATTAAAAAAGGCGAATGTCATATTGCTCCCATCCACCTTTTGGATGAGGAAACCGGGATTTACAATCTGGCCTACTTAAAACGCTATCTCGCTGACGACGATGTGGTGCTGATCAAAGGGGTCAAACGTACCCAGGGGATGATCATCCCCAAAGGTAATCCTAAAAACATTCAGGGGATTGAAGATTTGATTCGTGATGATATCAGCTTCGTCAACCGCCAGCGGGGGTCGGGAACCCGGGTACTGCTGGATTATTTATTAAAAACAGCCCAACTTGATGCCAATCAGGTTTTGGGTTATAGTCGGGAAATGAACACCCATATGATGGTAGCTTCGGCAGTGAAATCCGGTTCCTGCGATGTTGGGATTGGGGTTTTATCGGCCGCCAATATGATGGAACTGGATTTTATCCCGATCGGCGATGAAGCCTATGACTTTGTTATTTTAAAAGAAAATCTGCGGGATCCCCGGGTACAGATTTTCATCAAGGTGCTTAAATCCCAGGAATTTAAAGATGCCCTGAAGCGGCTGGGGGGATATGGACTGGAACAGCCGGGAGAAATAGTCGAACCCTAGACATCACAAGGGAGAAAGCAGGAAGCAGATGAAGGATAATTATGGAAGAAAAATAAATTACATGCGTATCTCCATCACCGATTTATGCAATTTAAGATGTGTCTACTGTATGCCAGAAGAAGGGGTTGAGAAACACCCCCATCAGAAAAATCTGTCCTTTGAAGAAATTCTGGATCTGATAAAAGCCGGGGTGAGCTTGGGGGTCAATAAGATTCGGCTAACCGGCGGAGAACCGCTGGTACGCCATGGGATTGTGGATTTAGTCAGAAGAATCGGGGAAATCCCCGGAATTGACGATTTGACCATGACCACTAATGGGATTCTTTTGCCAAAATACGCCAAAGATTTAAAGGCAGCCGGCTTAAACCGGGTGAATATCAGCCTGGATACCTTTGATCCGGTCAAATTTCATGAGATTACCCGGTGGGGCCATCTGGAAGATGTTCTTGCGGGGATTGCCGCTGCCGAGGCAGTGGGGATGCATCCTATTAAAATTAATACGGTGCTGATTAAGGGTTTTAATGACAATGAAATAGAAACCTTTGTGAATTACACCAGAGAGGAAGACGTCGATATCCGGTTTATTGAACTGATGCCGCTGGGTGAGTCCAGTGGTTTTGCGGAAAATAAATACTTGTCTAATGATGAGGTGTTAAAAAGAATGCCGGCTTTAATGCCGCTTCTGGAACCGGACAAAACCGGACCAGCAGAGTATTATCAGCTGCCCGGTGCCAAGGGCCGAGTGGGACTGATTAATCCCATCAGCAAACATTTCTGCAGCGCATGTAACCGGATCCGGGTTACTACCGACGGCAAGATCAAACCTTGTCTTCATTCAGACTACGAAATTGACCTGGTGGCATTGCATCAATCCGGAAAGACCTATCAAGAGATTCTCTTACAGGCGATTAATGAAAAACCGGAGAAACATCATATCAACGAACATGAAAAACAGTTGCTAAGAAATATGAACGAAATTGGAGGATGATATGGACAAGGAAGTATTAGAGTTCACCCATTTTAATGAAGCGGGCCGCAGTAAAATGGTGGATGTCACCGAGAAAAAAAGCTCCGATCGGGTAGCAGTTGCCAAGGGAGCCATCACCATGAAAAAAGAGACCCTGCAAAAAGTCATCGCCGGACAGATGAAAAAAGGGGACGTTCTGGGAGTAGCTCAAGTTGCCGGAATTATGGGCGTTAAGCGGACTGCTGATCTGATTCCAATGTGCCATAATATTTTCATTTCCGGCAGCGACATCGACTTTGAAATCGATGAGCCGAATTCCCGGATTTTAATTGAAGCGACGGTTAAAAATACTGGCCAGACCGGGGTGGAAATGGAAGCTTTAACAGCGGTTTCTGTGGCCGCCCTGACCATTTATGACATGTGCAAAGCGGTCGACAAAGAAATGACCATCGAAGCAATCTATCTGGCTAAAAAAACCGGTGGTAAATCCGGCGAGTTTATAAATCCCAAACATCAATAAAATTAACAGGAGAAATGTAATGAGTGGAAAAGTAATAGCAATTAATATCAGTGAGAAAAAAGGTGTGATGAAAAAACCGATTCCAGTCGGGAATTTTATTAAGGACTTTGGTCTTGAGGATGACGCCCATGCCGGCAAATGGCATCGGCAGGTCAGTCTGTTAGGCCAGGAGAGCATTGATAAGATGATCGCCATGGGAGCAGCGGGACTATGCGCCGGAAATTTTGCCGAAAATATCACCACCACCGGAATCTGTGTCTATGAACTGCCGGTGGGGACTAAGCTTAAAATCGGCGAAACCCTTCAGGAAGTGACCCAGATCGGTAAAGAATGTCATGCTGGATGCGAAATTGCCCAACAGGTTGGCGATTGTGTGATGCCACGAGAAGGTATTTTTACAATAATTTTGGAAGGTGGCACCATCAAAGCCGGTGATACCATCGAAGTTGTGGAGTAATCAGATTAAAATCATTTACCATAAATTTTTCCAGAGACAGAACAAATCACAAAAAATGATCGAATGTGTATTGCATTATCAGAATTTAGTGTTACAATAGTAAATGTTATTGCCGCAC
>NZ_JAUSPS010000084.1 GCF_030652775.1 Acetobacterium sp.
ATTGTTTCTGTACCACAGAACGGCTGGCTGAAGATAGAAATGCCCAGAAAGAACAGGGCGAAACCCCAAAATACGATGGAAAATGCCGAGAATTGAAGAAGGAAGAAGTCGCTGCAAACATTGAAGCGGGACTACCTTTTACGATCCGATTAAAATTACCGGAAAACCACGTAATCACCTTTAATGATCTGGTTCGCGGTGTCATCGAGATGAATACCAATGATTTGGATGATCAGGTACTGTTAAAAGCAGACGGATTCCCGACATACCATATGGCGGTAGTCGTCGATGATCATCTAATGGCGATTACTCACGTCATTCGTGGCGAGGAGTGGTTGCCATCCACGCCAAAACACGCCTACCTTTATGAATGTTTTGGTTGGGAGATGCCGCAGTTTGTTCATTTGCCCAATATCCTGAATGATGACCGAAAAAAACTCAGTAAACGTCAGGGCGATGTATCAGTAGGCGATTTTCTGGCAAAAGGCTATTTACCGGAAGCATTAGTCAATTTTCTGGCACTACTCGGTTGGAGTCCAGAGAATGAACAAGAAATATTTTCGATGGATGAATTGATTCAGGCCTTTGATCTTTCCCGAATCAATAAATCCGGAGCTGTTTTTGATCGAGCCAAGCTTAACTGGATGAATGCCCATTATATCAAAGAATTGCCGATTGAAGAATTGGTTAGCCATCTGACACCATTTTTGGTAAATGGCGGGGTGATAACCGAAGAAGAAGTGGCTGTAAAACAGGAATGGTTATTCAAAATCGGGGAGATTTTAAGAGATCGGATTGAATACTTTGCCCAGGCGCCCGAAGAACTGGAAATGATATTCAAAAGTGATTTTATGATTGAAGATGAGGAAGCGTTGGCACTATTGCATGAAGAGTCATCAAAACGTCTCTATCAGGCCCTGATTGCTAAGATTGAAGCGACAGAAATGTTAGACGCTGCCCGAGGAAAAGCCATCCTTAAAGAAATTCAAAAAGAGGAAAAAATAAAAGGGAAAATGCTCTTTATGCCTAGCCGGATCATGATTACGGGTGAAATGCATGGGCCGGATCTGACATTAATTATGGATGTGCTGGGAAAAGATGAGGTTATAAGCCGCATCAAGTCAGTCGCATCGATTATGCAATAATAAATAAATTAGACAAGGAGGAAAGTACATGAGTAAGCAAAAAACAAACAATAAGACGAAAAGCGGAATGCTATTGATCCTGATCACGCTGTTTATTGCGTTAGTGGGATATGTACTCTTTAATGGGGTGTCGGTGGGTGTTTATGACATTGGTAATGTCAGCAATAACATCAACTACGGGCTGGATTTAACAGGCGGGGTAAATGTGGTTTTGGAAGCCCAGGCAACTGATGATGACCCGGTTACAGCTGAAAAAATTGAATCAGCCATGCTGACTATTCGGCAGCGAATTGATACCCTGGGGGTCTCAGAACCGACCATCACCAAACAGGGTGATAACCGCATCCGGGTTTCGATTCCATCGGTTAGTGACCAGGAAGAAGCTCTGGATCTGATCGGAAAAACAGCTCAGCTGGAATTTGTCGGCCCCGACGAAACGGTTATTTTAACCGGTAAAGACGTGGTGGACTCCAAGGGTGTTATGCAGACCGACAGCACAGGTTTAGAAAAAGCGGTAGTTACTTTGAAATTCAGTGAGGAAGGCACAAAGCTTTTTGCTGATGCTACCCAAAAATATATTGGCCAGGCGATTAAGATCAAATTAGATGACGAAATCATTTCATCGCCAACCGTCAATGTGGCGATCACCAACGGAGAAGCGGTTATTGAAGGCATTGGCGACATCGAAGAAGCAGGCAATTTAGCCTCCCTCATTCGCGGTGGCGCTCTGCCGGTTAAGCTTGTACCAATTGAAGTAAGAACAGTCGGTCCGACATTAGGCCAGAACTCCCTAGATAAGAGCATCTATGCCGGAATGATCGGGATTGGTCTGGTTCTCATTTTTATGCTGATTTTTTACCGGGGATTGGGAATCATTGCTGACTTGGCTCTAATTATCTTTATCATTATTTTTATGATTATTTTAACAGCTCTCAACGTCACCCTGACTCTGCCAGGTATTGCCGGACTGATTCTCACCATTGGGATGGCAGTCGATGCCAATGTTATTATTTTTGAGCGAGTCAAAGAGGAGGCACGGTTAGGAAAATCATTGCTAACAGCCATCGATAACGGTTTTTCAAGAGCATTTAAAACGATCTTGGACTCAAATGTCACCACCTTAATTGCTGGTTTTGTCCTCTTCTTTTTAGGAAGCGGGAGTGTCCAGGGATTTGCCGTCACATTGATTTTAGGTATTCTCGTGAGTATGTTCACCGCCGTTGTCATTACCAAACAGCTGATAATTCTACTTGTCAAAACGGAATTGTTTAAAAGCAATACGTTTTACGGAATATAGAAAGGAGACCATAATGAAAAAGAACATTCAAATAGCAGAAAAAAGTAAAATATGGTTTGCCTTCTCGTTAATTCTCATTGCCATCAGTATTGGTTCCCTGTTTATAAACGGGTTGAATTTTGGGATTGACTTTATTGGTGGAACCATCGTAACCATTGAACTCAATACACCTTTTGAAACCAGTGATGCTAAAGCATTGATTGAAGAGTATGATACCAGTGCCGACGTGACCTATGCCGGGGAAGCCAAAACCCAGGTGATTATTTCCACCAAAAAAGACTTATCAACCGCAGAAAGACAGGCGTTATTTTCTAAATTTCAGGAAAAATATAATTTAGAAGATACTGACCTGTTATCGATTGACACCGTTAGCCCTTCAATCGGTGCGGAAATGGCCAATAGTTCGATGATTGCTGCAGTTGTTGCAGTCTTACTGATGTTGGTGTACATTACCTTCCGCTTCGAATTTATGTTTGGCTTGGCAGCTGTAATTGCCTTAATTCATGACCTGATTATTGTGTTGGGGGTTTATTCGATCTTCCAGATTCAGGTTAATTCACCACTGATCGCCGCTTTGCTGACGATATTGGGTTATTCGATCAATGATACCATCGTTGTCTTTGACCGCATCCGGGAAAATCGTCCTAAATTCGGAAAGTACGATTTTGCTAATTTAGTCGATACCAGCGTAACTCAAACCCTGCGACGAAGTATTAATACTTCCTTTACCACCTTGCTGGCAATCGGAGCCTTATATACATTTGGGGTGCCGGCAGTACAGGATTTCGCACTGCCATTAATGGTCGGTATTGTGAGCGGAACCTATTCATCAATCTTTGTGGCCAGTGCGCTTTGGTGTAAAATCAAAGAGTTTCAGGCCAGCAAAAGAGCTGCGGTTAAAAGTTAATTAAAAGAATATAATATAGAACTAGCTGCAAAACGATCTGGCGTCAAGGAGGCAACTCCCTGACGCTTTCGTTTTAGGGTGTCAAATTATAATCAGATACGGAAGTTTTATCAATTGATTCAATCTTGAGGTGAATATGTCAGTTAAAACGAAATGGATATTACGAAAAAACAAAAACAGTCATTTAAGCACTTCAGAGTATGAATGCTTAAAAAACGAGATGATACAGGATCTCAAATTGGGGAACCGAACGGCTGAAATTTTGATCAATCGCGGGATGACTTCGGTTGCGGAAACCCAGCGTTATCTCAATCCCGCTCTGGATGATCTTCATGATCCATTTCTCTTTGATGATATGGAAAAAGTTGTAGATCGGATTGCAAAAGCAAAAGCAGCAAACGAAAAAATTTGTATCTATGGCGACTACGACGCCGACGGTACAACCGGGGTATCGATCCTGTTCAGTTTTTTAAAAAGCAACGGCTTTAATGTTTCCTATTTTATTCCCAATCGCTTGATCACAGGTTATGGACTGCACATTGATCCCTTGCAGGAATTAATCGATGCGGGGGTAGGGCTGCTAATTACCGTCGATAATGGGATTTCGGCCAACGACCAGATTGCTTTCTGCAATTTGCACAATCTGAATGTTATTGTTACCGATCATCATGAGTGCCACGGGACGCTTCCAGCAGCATTTGGAATCATCAACCCCAAGGTGCCCGGCTCAAGCTATCCATTTAAAGAATTATGTGGTGCCGGGGTTGCGTTTAAACTGGTTCAAGCCTTAAGTATCCGATTAATGGTGTCTTTTGATATTCAGAATGCCGTGGAGTGCGTGGCTTTGGCCACAGTAGCCGATCTGGTTCCGCTACAGAACGAGAATCGCAGTCTGGTTGCCATGGGACTTGATTATCTCAATTCAAAATCCCGGAATCCCGGTATTCAGGCATTAATTGAAGTCAGTGAACTGACTCAGTTAAAAGCCTGGCATTTTGGCTTTGTGTTGGGTCCCAAGATTAATGCGGCAGGACGTCTTGGCGAGGCTAATCACATCGTTGACTTGCTAACCGGAACCGATCCCGTGAAGCTGTTGGAGCTGGCACAATTCTTAAGTGAGGAGAATCGCAAGCGTCAGGATCTGGAAGCAACTATTTTGGAAGATGCGCTGGCACAGGTCGAATCCCAGGAGCTAAACAAGGATGATATCATTATTGCGGTTGGAGAAAACTGGCACGCTGGGGTGATCGGAATTGTGGCTAGCCGGATTCAGGAGAAGTACTATAATCCGGTGATTGTTATCAGTGTTGATGATGGCATTGGAAAAGCATCCTGCCGAAGTGTTGAAGGGTTTAATATTTTTGCAGCGTTGCAATCCTGCGGCGAGGTTTTCACCAGCTATGGCGGTCACGATCAGGCCGCTGGTTTTAGTATCAAAGCTGAGAACATTAGCTCAATGATTGAAAAAATAAAAAATTACGGCGAATCCGTGGGTATAAAAAAGCACTTGATTAAAAGAATTCCCTATGACGCAATTATTGAAGTAGAAGAAATCACCTGGGAACTTTTTAATGACTGTTCGCATTTTGAACCCTGTGGCCTGGGTAATCCCGGGGTACAGTTTGTCATCAGCAAACCGGAGATTATTTCAATGGGCACGATGGGAAAGGAAAGCAATCATTTGCGTCTCGGTTTGAGAAATGAGATTAGAGGAGTCGGGTTTGGTCTTGGCGACTTTTATAATGTCACACCAGAATTGGTGGCAAATGGTTATCAAGGAGTAGCGCTGCTATGTCGGTTGGACGTTAATGAATATCGTGGCAATAAAACACTGCAATTGCTAATTAAAGATATCCGGCAAAATCCTATCTGGAATTCTGAAATAGCGATGTTTTTGATCAGGTCGATTGTCCAATCAGAAAATCCCAAAGCAGAAGTTGATTTGACAATTGAAGACATTAATCCCAATGACTTGCGTTTGCTGCGGGAGACCGTTAAACGAGTTTATCTGCTACTTAAAAATGCAGATGGAAGCGGGGTATCAATTCAATCGGAAAAGAATCACGAACTGTCTCCATTTCATGTGCTGATGTCATGCGAAATACTCAGAGAAGCAGGGTTAATTGCTTATGGACTTAAGGATGGATTGATTTTTTCCAAAATAATAGAAACAAGGGAAAAAAAGGATATTCAAAACACGAAACTAATGATAAAATTAGAAAAAATGATTAGTGATTGATAAGGGAGATTTATAATGGATCTAAAAGAAAACATTGGTATTTACGAAGATTTTCCAAAAGAAGGCATTAGTTTTAAGGATATTAACAGCCTGATTTTAAACCCCAAAGCTTTTCAACATGTCATTGACGAAATGGCTAAGGTTGCAAAAGCGCTCGATGCAAATATCATCGTGATTCCGGAAGCCAGGGGGTACATCTTTGGCACACCGCTGGCTTACTTAATTGGCGCCGGTCTGGTACCAGTCCGAAAGCCAGGTAAATTACCAGGTGAAGTCTCATCAGAAGCTTATGATCTGGAATATGGCTCAAATATCGTCGAAATTCAAAAAAATGCCATCAGACCCGGAGACCGGGTGATCATTGTGGATGATTTATTGGCCACTGGGGGAACCATGATGGCGGCTACCAAACTGATCGAAAACTTGGGTGGGGAAGTTTCAGGTATCATCACGCTGATTGAACTCACAGAATTAGGTGGTCGTGATCTCCTTAAAAAATATTTTGTACACTCGATTGTGACTTACCCCTACTAAAAAAGCACTTATTAATTAAAAAGGCAGAAACGATATGGATAATGACGCAGTAAGAGGAAAAATTGACAATGTAATAAACCTGGTAAAAGCAAACAATCCAGATGCTGAAACGGCGATGATCTATAAGGCCTATGACCTGGCAAGGGAAGCCCATAAAGATCAGAAACGGCTGTCTGGAGAGGACTATGTAATTCATCCGGTTTCTGTTGCTTACATTTTGGCTGAAATGCAAATGGATACAGAAACAATTGTTGCTGCCATTTTACATGATGTAATTGAAGATACAATCTACTCCTACGATTATATTAAGGAAGAATTTAATCAGGATATCGCTGATCTGGTGGAAGGTGTCACAAAAATCGGACGGATTGGGTTTCAATCCAAAGAAGAAAGTCAGGCCGAAAATCTCCGTAAAATGATTTTGGCGATGTCCAAAGATATTCGGGTTATCTTAATCAAGCTGGTTGACCGGCTGCATAATATGCGCACCCTGGAATACATGCGGGAAGCAAAACAGGTTGAAAAAGCTAAGGAAACATTGGATATCTATGCCCCGCTGGCTAATCGGTTGGGGATTTCCACGATCAAGTGGGAACTGGAAGATCTGGCGCTTAAGTATCTAGATCCAGATGGATATTATGATTTAGTTCAGAAAATAAAGATCAAAAAAAGCGCCCGCGAAGCCTATATTGCCGATGTGATTGAGGTTTTGTCTAAAGAAATTGAAAAAGTCGGCACCCATGCCGAGATATATGGTCGATCGAAACATTTTTACAGTATCTACCGAAAAATGAAAAGTCAGAACCGTAGCTTTGACGAAATCTATGATCTAATCGCAGTTCGGGTTATTGTCGATTCGCTAAAAGATTGTTATGGGGTGCTGGGGGTGGTTCATTCACAATGGACGCCGATACCCGGACGGTTTAAAGATTATATCGCCATGCCTAAACCCAACCTCTATCAATCCATTCATACAACGGTTATGGGGCCAAAAGGTGAGCCCTTTGAAATTCAGATTCGCACCAGAGAAATGCATGAAACCGCAGAATATGGGATTGCCGCACATTGGAAATATAAAGAAGGTCGAATGGATGCCAAGGACAACAAATACGAAGTCCAGATGTCCTGGCTGCGCCAAATGCTTGAACTGCAGCGAGACTCGGAGGATGCCGGGGAATTGGTGGAAACCATCAAAGTGGATCTTCTCAATGAAGAGGTCTACGTCTTTTCACCCAAAGGTGCGGTGGTTCCGCTGCCAGCCGGATCATGTCCCCTGGATTTTGCCTACCGAATTCATAGCGATATCGGAAACAGTTGCGTCGGGGCGCGGGTAAACAATAAAATTGTGCCGCTGAATAGTCCCTTAAAAAGCGGGGACATTGTTGAAGTCATGACCTCCAAGAATTCAAATGGTCCCAGCCGGGACTGGCTGAGCTTCGTCAAAAGTCCCCATGCCCGGAACAAGATCAAGCAGTACTTTAAAAAAGAAGAAAAAGACGAGAATATTCAAAAAGGCCGCAGTATTCTGGAGCGGGAAATCAAACGTGAGGGTTTGCAGCACTCCAATTTATTGAACTTGAACAATCTCGAGCTTCTGGCCGAAAAGTGCAGTTATAAAAGCCTCAACGATTTTTATGCGGCCATTGGTTATAACGGGATGAAAATCGGTACTGTTTTTCAGAAAATGAAACTGTTATTTCCCAAGGAATTTCCAGAAGAAGTTGAAGAAATTGTTCTCAAGAAACCAATCAAGGATGCCAAAAAAACCAGCAGCACCGTCATCGTTGCTGGACATAACGAAATTGATGTGCATTTTGCTAAATGCTGTAACCCGGTGCCTGGGGATAAAATCGTCGGGTACATTACCAAAGGCCGGGGGATCTCTGTCCATCGGGCGGATTGCTCCAATGTTTTAAATCTCACGGATCCTAATCGGATTGTGGAAGTGGAATGGAATAAATACAGTACTGGTTCGTTTACGGCAGAGATTCACATTAAAGCCAATGAATCGCCCGGAACGATCATTCAGATTTCAAAGACCTTTCTGGATATGGGTATTCCTGTGACGGCGCTCAATGCGAAAAATGAGAAAAACGAATATGATTTCTTTTCGGCAACCCTTGAGGTTAAAAGCCGTCGGGAACTGAATTTACTGATAAAGAATTTGAACAAAATAAAAGAAATTACCCAGATTTATCGAGTATAAGGAGACGTTATGCGGGCAGTGATACAGCGGGTGTCATCTTCAGAAGTGCGGATCAACAACGAGTCGGTGGGAAAAATTGCTCATGGGCTCAACGTCCTGCTGGGGATTAAGGATGACGATACCGAAACCGACATGGATTATATTATTAACAAATTGGTCAACTTGAGAATATTTGAAGATGCCGATGGCAAAATGAACCGATCCATTCTAGATGTGGACGGAGAACTACTGCTGGTTTCTCAATTTACGCTTTACGGTGATTGCCGAAAAGGGCGGAGGCCAGGCTTTACACGCAGTGGGCCGGTGGATCAAGCAGAAAAGAAATACGCTATTTTTGTTGATAAACTTAAAAATCAACCGATAAAAAAAATTGCGACCGGTGTTTTTCAGGCCGAAATGGAAGTTTTAATCGTCAATGATGGTCCGGTAACCCTGTTACTGGACAGTGAAAAGATTTTTTAGATAGATAAGGAAAGAATATGGAAGTAATAAAAAAATCCCTGGGACAAATGGGAACAAACTGTTATGTGGTTTGGGATGAAAAAACCTTGGAAGCGGCTGTTATTGATCCTGGGTTTGAGGATCAGCGAATTAATGCGATCATTAATGAAAATAAACTACAGGTCAAGTACATTCTACTGACTCATGGCCATTTTGACCATCTCGGTGGCGTCAATCAGATCAAACAACTAACCGGAGCCAAGGTGCTTATTCATCAGAGTGATGCCGATTGTCTCCTTGATCCAAGCCGTAACCTTTCAGTTCTGGCAGGCATGGCGATGGTACTGGAACCGGCTGATGGTTTTTTAGATGAAAAGGAGACGATTACCTTAGGTGAGATTGTTATCCAGGTGATACACACACCTGGCCACTCAAAAGGTGGTGTCTGTCTTCTGGCTGAAGATCAGCTTTTTGCCGGAGATACACTTTTTAGCACCTCCATCGGTCGGACTGACTTTGCCGATGGCGACTTGAAAGAATTGCTGAATGGGATTTCCTCAAAATTGTTTATATTGGATGATGCAACCACTGTATTGCCGGGACATGGAGAAAATACGACCATTGGGTACGAAAAAACGAACAATCCTTTTCTAAAGGGGCGTTTCTAGGAGAGAGCCAATGAGAGTACTGCGATTTGATTTAGAACGACCGGAGTTGGAGTATTATTTTCATGAGTTATATCAAGCTTTCGACCCGGGGGTAAAAAATACCGTGTCAGGAACAGCAGATGGTGTGTTATCCCAAAAAAATGTGGGGAATCAAGTTATTCTTAATCTGGTATGGGAAGATGGAAAAACATTAAATCGGGCCTATCAATTCAATAACAGTGATGATCCTCTTGAAAATAGTATTTACAAGGGGTTTCTTTATGATTTTTTATGTGAATACTTTGATAAACAGCTGGAATGGGGAACTTTAACAGGAATCAGACCGGTTAAAATGGTGCAAAATTATGCTGAACTGGGCTGGAGTCCAAGCAAAATCAGAAATAGATTTAGAGAGTACTATCGGGTTAGCAGTGACCGCACCGAATTATTGATACGGATCGCAAAAAAACAGGCGAATTTTATTCCCGGCGAACGGGAGTGCGGGGCTCAGCACCGGATCAGTTTATATGTGGGGATTCCCCTCTGTCCCTCTAAATGCGACTATTGCTCTTTTGTATCGACCATCGTGGATAAAAAGGGTGGAAATTTACAGCAGTACTTTGATCACTTGCTCGTTGAAATCCAGAAAACTGGAGAAATACTAAGAAACTGTGATTTGCGAATTGATGCCTTATATATCGGCGGTGGAACGCCGACCGTGTTAAGTGCCAGTCAGTTGGACATTCTGATGTCATTATTAGAAGAATGTTTTGATTTATCCCATCTCAGGGAATATACCCTAGAAGCAGGCCGACCTGAAACCATTAACCGGGAAAAACTGGAAACTGCAAAAGCGCATGGTGTGGAGCGGATTTGCCTGAATCCCCAATCCATGAATCCGCAAACGCTATTAAGCGTCAGTAGACCCTGGGAAGCGGGGCTGATCGAAAAACAGGTAGCGTTAATTAAATCCTTCGGGTTTAAAACCTTAAATATGGATCTGATTGTGGGATTAGGAAATGAAACCCCGGATGATTTTTTGCGATCACTGGACGCTATTATTGCACTCGAACCTGAAAATATAACCATCCATAATCTATCGATTAAAAAGGGCTCCAGAATCAAAGATCAAAATGGAATTGTCGTTAAAGAGGGATATGGTGAAAACTTTTATCAGGCAGTGAAAAGCCGTCTGAGTAGTGAAGAATTCGAGCCCTATTATCTGTATCGCTTAAAATATACCAGAGACAACAGTGAGAATATTGGCTATGCTAAGCCGGGTCATGAAGGGATTTATAATATTCTGATGATGGCCGAGTGTCAGTCCACCTTAGGCATCGGAGCTGGAGCGACCGGAAACCTCTATGATCCGATCACGAATAATATTACCAAGGTATTTACGGTTAAGGACGTGAAGACTTATAATGAGCGGTTTGAGGAGATTGTGGCGAAGAAAACTAAGGCTTATCTTTCTTTTACTGCGAACAAAGAAACGGATATCATTGTTTAATCGGATCGGAATAGAGATATTCCGATTTTTAAATTTATCGGATTGATTTTTCTGACAAACAGTTCTTACTTTAAGACGGCTCTATAAAACACCGTATTTAGAATCGTTTTTCAGCTTTCCTGCTTGACATCATCCCAGCAACTTCATTATAATATAAAGGTTAAGAAGATAAATAAATCACTATATACATTGGAGGTAGTATGAATACTTATTATAGAAATACCATGTGTGGAGAATTAACAGCAAATGATGTTGGTCAGGTAGTAGAACTGGCTGGTTGGGCGGATAATCGTCGAAACCTTGGCGGGGTGCTTTTTATTGATTTAAGAGACCGTTCCGGAAAAATTCAGTTGGTTGTCAACGAAGAACGACCTGAAGCCTTTGAGATTGCTGAAAAGGTCAGAAATGAATATGTCTTATCGGTTAAAGGCAAGGTTGTTTTGCGCAGTCCAGAAAATGTCAATAAAAATATCCCAACCGGTGAAATTGAAGTCGAGATCATCGAACTAAAAATTCTGGATTCGTCGGAAACACCACCGATTTATATTGAAGATAACGATCAGACCAATGAAGCCGTGCGGCTAAAATATCGGTATCTCGATCTGAGAAAACCAAAATATCAGAAAATTCTAAGAACCCGGCATCAGACCGCTGCCATTGCCAGAAATTTTCTCAATGAAAAGGGCTTTTTAGAAGTTGAAACTCCGATGCTAGCCAAACCAACCCCAGAGGGAGCCCGAGATTTTCTGGTGCCGTCGCGGGTGCAAAAAGGAAAATTCTTTGGATTGCCTCAGTCACCCCAGTTATATAAACAGATTTTAATGATTTCAGGAGTTGACCGTTATTATCAGATTGCCAAATGTTTCCGTGATGAAGATTTAAGACAGGATCGTCAGCCTGAGTTCAGTCAAATTGATATGGAAATGTCTTTTATTGATAAAGATGACATCATTGGCATTAACGAAGAAATGATTGCGAAGATCATGAAGGAAGTAAAAGGGGTAGAGGTCCAAACGCCGATGGTAAGAATGACTTATCAGGAAGCGATGGATCAATACGGATCAGATAAACCAGATACCCGATTCGGATTAAAACTGATTGACTTATCTGAGATTGTCGAAAACTCCGAGTTCAAAGTCTTTTCCGGGGCAGTTAAAAAAGGCGGAAGTGTTCGTGCGATTAATGCCAAAGGCGCTCAGGCTAAATTGAGCAAAAAAGGCATCAAAGGGCTGGAAAATTTTGCTAAAATTTATAAAGCCAAAGGTTTAGCCTGGATCGATGTTTCCGAAGACGAAATGAAATCACCAATCCTTAAATTTATCTCTGAGGAAGAAAAAGCAGCAATTTTTGAAAAAACCGATGCCCAGCCCGGGGATTTAATCTTCATTATTGCCGAT
>NZ_JAUSPS010000091.1 GCF_030652775.1 Acetobacterium sp.
GTTGTGTGCCTCAAGGCGAACAGTTGCAAACTAACTTATTTACTTATGATCAACTCTTATTGCAACTGTACGAATTGCGCGCATACAACAGATTAACAATTGGTCGGTACGGGATATCATGACCAAACTTTTAAAAGCGAACAAACGAAAGCGGGGTACACAAATGGTTACTATTATTGATCGGACACTGACAACCTTTAATACGGCCGGGATAACCGGCCGGGATCTTAACCATTTCTGTGATCTGCTTTTTACCTGTGGCGTTACAAAAATCGAATTGACCCCGGATCTGGTTGACCAGCTGAGTTTTCCCGTCACTGCTGCCGGTTTAAAACAATGGCTGGGGGGACGACGTTTTTTCCTGAGCCAGATTCTTCCCGATCTACTCGCTTCGGATGGCCCGGGGATAAAAGAACCAAAACCCCTCTGGAGACTTGAGCCCAATGAGTTGGTGGAAAAAAACATCCCCGTCAGCAAATTAAATCCCCGGACCCATCAAAAAATCCGGATTACCGGGCTGGAAGACCTGATGACCCGGGATTATCCAGCAGTTTTCAAGGCCCTGCTGAACAGCGGTATTGACACCCTGGACCTATGCCCCGGCAACCAGCAGCATTGTGCCACTGCCATCGCCCTGGAATGGCTATTGGCCGGCGGCCAGAGTATCAGCTGCGGTTTTACCAACCACCATCATTTTCCACCGTTGGAAGAAGTCTTGATGGGCCTGAAACTAAGCCAGCCTGATTTATTTACCGGTGACTTATCGGTTTTAAGTGAGCTGCGTGACCTTTATGAAAAGCTGGCCGGCCAGCCGGTGAACAAAATGAAAGCGATCATCGGAACCGATATTTTCAAGGTCGAATCCGGTATTCATGTCGATGGGGTATTAAAAAACCCCCACATCTATGAACCCTTTAATCCCCAAACCGTTGGTAACCAGCGGGAAATTGTCCTGGGCAAACACTCCGGCCGGCAAAGCCTGTTGTATAAGCTAAACGATTCGGAATTATCCGAATCGGCCGCCCATAGCATTTTAAAACATATTAAATCCCGCTGCACCCAATTAGGCCGAAACCTGTCCGATCGGGAACTGCGAACCCTTGCCAGTGAGGTGCAAAATGACAAACAGACAGAAATATATTGTTGACACAACCTTAAGAGACGGCGAACAAAGCCCTGGGATGGCCTTTTCGATCCGGGAAAAAGTCACCATCGCCAAATCTCTGGACGCCCTGGGGGTCAGCCGGATCGAAGCCGGTACCCCGGCCATGGGCAGAGAAGAATGCCGGGCCTTTGAAAAAATCAAGCTGGCCTGTCAGAAGGCCAAAATTATTGGCTGGAACCGAATGAATCTTGGCGATATCAGTCAGTCCATCGGCTGCGGCGCCGACATTATCCATGTTTGTGTCCCCGCTTCGGATCTGCTGATTCGCGAAAAGCTGCGCAGCACCCGATCCCAGGTGCTGGAAACCCTGTGCATCTGCGCCGCGGCCATTCACGCCGAAAGAAGAGAACTGACCATCGGTTTGGAGGATGCCTCCCGGGCAGACTGGGATTTCGTCGTTTTGTTGATTGAAACCGCCCGGGATCTGGGGGCCACCACTCTGCGTTTTTCAGATACCGTGGGGATCATGTCGCCCAGCCTCTGCAAGGCCACGATCAGCCGGATTCCTGACAACATCGACATTGAGGTGCACATGCACAACGATCTGGGCATGGCGGTGGCCAATTCCATCCAGGGACTCCGCTCCGGCGCCAAATATGCCGACTCCACCCTTTTCGGCATCGGCGAACGGGCCGGCAACTGCAACCTCGAACACCTCCTGATCGCCACCCAGGGTCAACTTGACTTCGGCATCAGCCTGGACGAACTCCAGTGGCGACAGGCCGATCTAAAATCGATCATTTATAAAAATAAACTGGCCTATGCCTGATCGGTCCTGATTACAAACATAAAAAAAGCACCTGCAGTGTTTGCAGTGTGGGCTTGTCATAATACTAACCTAGTACCGACAATTGTTACATCATGTTGTACGCATCGGGGCGAACACGGCGATAGCCTGTTCGAACCCGCAGCGAACAACAGATTAACAATTGGTCGGTACGGTACTATCACCAACCTCACATTAGGCTGCTGTTCAGGTGCCTCTTATATCTTATAATAATTACACTTCGCCAAAGCCACTGCCGATCAATGCCACCAGGGTTTCCACCGCCAGCATTTCATCCTCACCCGCGGCAAAAATTTCAACCACGTCGCCCTGGCCAATCCCCGTTGCCATAATACTCAGCAATGATTTTGCCTCGCCCTCTTTGGGATTGTCCCCTAATTTTTTAATTCCGATATTAGCTTTGAATTCTCCGGCCTTCTGACAAAACTCTGCCGCAGGTCGTGCGTGTAAACCTGTGGGATTAATAATTGTAACTGTTTTCGAATGCATACTCCTACCTGTTAATGAATCTTTCATTCCTTTCCATTTATTCTTTTCGGCCACATTTTTGTGATGATCTTTGTTCTTATTATCTTCCCCGTTTCCGATAAAATAAACAGGCTTATAAATAGTTCGTCATTTCTTTCAGCGAGTCAAAAACACAATCCGGAACGACCTCCGAATTTTTCAGGTCGGCCATTTTAGTTTCTCCGGTCAGCACCAGAAAACCTTTGCCGCCGTTATTAACGCCGGTGGCCACATCGGTGTAGATCCGATCCCCGACAAAGGCCACATCCTCTTTTTTATGGCCGGTAATGGCCAGGACCATTTCCATGGTTTCGGGAAAGGGCTTGCCTAAATATTTGGGTTCCACCCCGGTGGATTTGGTAATCAGGGCACACATGGAACCGCAATCGGGGATAAAACCGGTTTCGGTGGGACAGACTAAATCCAGATGGGTGGACAAAAAAACCGCGCCGTTTAAGATAAAGGTGCAGATTTTCTCCAGCTTTTCGTAGGTCAGGGTTGTGTCAAAGCTGGCCACTGCCACATCCGGCTGCTCCTGGACCAGGTTAATACCGTGCTTCCGGAAACTCTCCTCCAGCAGCGGTGTACCCATCAGATAAACAGATTGTCCGGGATAATAGGTTTTTAAATATTCAATGGTCACATCTCCAGAGGTAATGATCCGATCGACTTCCACAATACACCCCATTTTCTTCAGCTTTTCCTGATAAAAGCTGGGTCCTCGTGATGAATTGTTGGTAATAAAAATAAAATCTTTTTGTTGTGCCCGCAGGGCTTCGATAAAGTCCAGAGCGCCGTCAATTAAACCATTACCCAGATAAACCGTACCGTCCATATCCAGGGCAAATAATTTCACATCTTTTAGTGCATCTTTTTTCGGCATGATCATTTTTCGTCAATCTCCTCGGTTTCTGTTTCTGTCATCCCAGACCCGCTTGCCGGTTCGGTGACTTCATCGAGTTCCAGCAGTCTTTTTCCACATTCCACATCGGTGACCAGGACATTAATGAATCCGCCTTTGATGGCGCCCTGGATGGCCTGAGCTTTTTCAGGACCGCTGGCCACTCCAATCGAATGGGGGACCCGCCGGAGTTTTTTAATATCAACCCCAATCACACAGTTATCAGCCTCAAAGGCTTCGGTGCTACCATTGATATCAAAAAACTGCATGCAGACATCCCCCACCACATTTTTCTGGCGCATGATTTCCATGTCTTTTTCGTCATAATAACCGGTGGCCATAATCGCCGATCCCCGATTGGGCACCCCGATCCCAACCACTGCCACATCCAGACCGTCACCCATTTTGATGATCCGTCGAATATCCGGTTCCTTCATCAATTCCTCTTTGATCTTGACTCCGGACACCCGGGCCGGTGCATGCAGCAGATAGGAGACACCGCCGAAAGCCTTGGCCAGAGCTTCCACAATGGTATTGGAATGTAGCTCCATACCCAGATGTCCGATCCCGCCGATAAGGGGGATAAAGGTCACCCGCTTTGAGGTACCCTTGGACACAAAACGATAGATCTGGCCAATTGACGAACCCATAGAAACCCCGATAATGGTATCATCTTTGATCAGCCGCTCCAGATAGTTGGCCGTGGCCTTGGCCAGCTCATCCTTCTGATCCCGGTTATCCTGCTTCATATCGACGATAAAAACTTCTTTTAAACCATAGCGGCTTTCCAGCTTTTTTTCCAGATCCACATAATTGTTGCCAAAAATAGGATCGATAATTATTTTGACAATGCCCCGCTCCCGGGCGTTCTGAAGAATCCGAGACACCGTTGGCCGGGACAAACCTAATTCCGTTGCGATCAGCTTTTGATTGATGTCCTGATTATAGTACATCTCACAGATCTTCACCATCAGACGCTCATCATCCACTACCTTTTTCATCCGGTCACCTCCCTGTTTCTGTTTTTTTAGGTTCTGCGAAACTGCCGTGAGCTTCGCAATCCTGATACTTTTCTTTTTATTCGTTTCTGAAATTTTGTAATTATTGTTTAATTATATTGTTTTTGATGAAAAAGTCAATCATTTCGTTGGATTTGTAAAAAATAACCATTTAAAAAGCCCGCTCGTTGCAGATGTAACGAGCGGGCCTTCTTAATTTATTGAAGACTGCATTTTTTATAATGCGATATCTCCTCTTTCGCCGGTTCGGATCCGGATACATTCTTCCACTGGTTTGATGAAAATTTTTCCATCACCAATTTCGCCGGTTCTAACCACGCTCATAATCAATTGAACGATTTCTTCCACCTTATCGTCGGCTACCACAATTTTTATCTCAATTTTGGGAATCATATTCATCATCACCGAGGTGCCCCGGTTATGGGCAATCCAACCGTACTGGTTGCCACAGCCCAGTACCTGACGAATGTTCATGCCATTGACCTTTGCCGCCAAAAACGCATCCTTCAACGGTTCCAGTTTTTCGGGACGGATAATCGCTTCGATCTGTTTCATAGCATTTTCCTTTCTTGCTTAAAATAACCCGGTCATCAGGAATTCAAAACAATCGCACATCCTGCTTTATGTTGAGTGTTCCTGGTGGCCGATGCTGACTTCCACTTCGTATTTTAGTCGATAAACTGCTATTGGTCAATTCCCGAAAATGCCGGATATCCTTCTTCACTATGTTCACTGATATCAAGACCCAGCGCTTCTGCTTCAGGGGCGACCCGAATGGCCATAACCTTCTTGAGGACTAGCATAATTACCGCAGTCATCGTGCCCGAATAAAGCACCGCAATTAACAGCGCTGTGATCTGGGCGACAAATAACTGGGTATCACCGAAGAACAAACCATTCCATTGGGCAACCGGGTTAATCGCCGTCTGGGCAAATAGTCCGGTCGCAATGACTCCCCAGATCCCACTGATGCCATGACAGCCAAAAGCATCCAAAGTATCATCATAACCAAACCGGACCTTCACCTTTGTTAAAAAGAAGAAACAGATCGGGCTCACCACACCGCCAATAAATAGGGCTGCTTCGGTTGGAACAAAACCAGCCCCGGGTGTAATTGAAACCAGGCCGACAATTGATCCGGTGATGGCCCCCATAACAGTGACTTTTTTATAAACCACCATTTCAACCAGCATCCAGGTTAACATCGCCGCTGCTGAAGCCAGCAAGGTGGTCACCACCGCATGCACCGCCAGTCCGTTAGCGGCCAGGGCCGATCCGCCGTTAAAGGCAAACCAGCCTACCCATAAAATCGCCCCGCCGATAACAAATAGCGGAATATTATGGGGATGATAGGACTTGATGCCGTAACCTTTTCGGGAACCCAGAATAATACAGGCCACCAGACCTGAAATCCCCGAGCTGACTTCGATGACCAATCCCCCGGCAAAATCCACCGCGCCGAGACCAGCGATCAAACCGCCCTGACCCCAAACCATATGGGCCATCGGATAATAGACCAGCAGCATCCAGAAGGTTACAAAAATAAACAGCGCTGAAAATCGCATTCGGCCCGACAGGGAACCCACCACAATGGCTGGGGTGACCATACAGAACACCAGTTGAAAAATGGCAAACAGCTGACCGGGAATACTGCTGGCATAAGGTCCCGGTTCAGAAGCACTGATGCCTCTAAAAAAAACGTTGCTAAAATCACCGATAAAACCAAACCCACCCAGATCCGGGCCAAAGGATATCGAATACCCCACCACATACCACATCACCGTGGCCAGTCCACAGCAAAATACCACCGACATGATGGTGTTGAGCACATTTTTTCGTCGCACCATCCCGGCATAGAACAATGCCAGCCCCGGGGTCATAAAAAATACCAGCATTGTACAAATCAGAATAAATGCCACATCTCCAGAATTAATCATAATTTCCTCCATAATTCTCTGTTATCGTTATTTATGCCAATCACTGAAAACGGTCCAATGATTATCCGATCAACCCACTTTAAAACCAGCCCTTGACAGGCCGACCGCTACGCTTATCCCCTTTGATAAGTGGGTGCAATTATCTGACTTTTAAAACAATAATTGCAGACGCTCAACGCAAAAAAAGACGACAACAAAAAAACCGTTATCGCCTTTGATACTCTAAATGATATACCCGGTTCATTTTTTCGCCGCTACTCTTCATTGACTAGTCGACTGAACCTTTTCGCTATTATTTAAGGTTGATTTTAATATTTAATTTAATTTTTGCCGACTCATTTCTGACTCAGCAAGTCGAATTATAGCATTTGTCATCCCTGGAGTCAATCCTTGAATTTATCAGAGCTGGAATCTTTCGCGTTATTTCAAAAAACGCGCAAAAAAAAGCGATTATATTAAACATTAAATATAATCGCTTATCAACGCTGTCAATATTTTACAGATTCTTTTAAAGCGCAATATCACCGCGCTCGCCAGTTCGGATCCGAATACATTCCTCCACTGGTTTGACAAAGATTTTTCCATCCCCGATTTCTCCGGTGCGGACGGTATTCATAATCAGTTGGACGATTTCCTCGACCTTGTCGTCGGCAACCACTACTTTTATTTCAATTTTAGGAAGCATGTTCATCATGACCGAGGTTCCCCGATTATGGGCCACCCATCCAAATTGATTCCCACATCCGAGAATCTGACGGACATTCATGCCATTAACCTTTGCTTCTAAAAACGCATCCTTTAAAGGTTCCAACTTTTCCGGACGGATAATTGCTTCAATCAGTTTCATAATTTTTTTCCTTTCTTTACTGATTGTGAAGCCATGATGACATGGCTCCCCAACCGTATTTCAATATCGTTCTATTGATCAATTCCCGAGAAAGCTGGGTAACCTTGTTCACTGTGTTCACTGATATCCAGACCCAATGATTCGGCTTCCGGTGAAACGCGGATATTCATCACTTTTTTAAGGACTAGCATAATTGCCCCGGTCATAACGGCCGAGTAGATAACGGAAATAGCTACCGCCATTAATTGCGCCACAAATAATTCGGTGGCTCCGAAGAATAAACCATCCCATTGCGCAACAGGGTTAATCGCTGATTGGGCAAATAAACCGGTGGCAATACCACCCCAGATTCCGCCAATTCCATGACAGCCGAAGGCATCCAGCGAATCATCATATCCGAATTTTTGTTTGACCTTGGTCATAAAAAATAAGCAGATTGGACTAACCAGGGCACCAATCACCAGGGCTGCCCCAAATGGTACATAACCAGAACCCGGAGTAATAGCCACCAAACCGATAACGGCACCAGTCACGGCACCCAGGACCGTCACTTTTTTATAAAGAATCGATTCCATCAGCATCCAGCTTAACATCGCTGCTGCCGAAGCGATCATCGTGTTGCCCATGGCCTGAACGGCCAATCCGTTAGCGGCTAAAGCTGACGCCCCATTGAAGGCGAACCAGCCCACCCACAAGATGGCGCCACCGGTGAAAATCATTGGAATATTATGGGGATGGTAAGCTAAAATTCCATAACCTTTTCTTTTACCAAGGATGAGACAGGCGATTAAGCCGGAAACCCCAGAGCTGATATGTATAACATTACCGCCGGCAAAGTCAACTGCTCCCAGTCCGGCGATAAAACCGCCTACGCCCCATACCATATGCGCCAGAGGGTAATAGACCAACAGCAACCAGAAGGTGATAAAAATAAACATCGCTGAGAATTTCATCCGGCCTTCTAAGGCACCCACCAGAATGGCTGGTGTAATAATACAGAACATCAATTGAAATATGGCAAATAGTGCGCCGGGGATATTGGCTGCATAGGGACCGGCTTCAGTAGCACTGACACCGCTGAAAAAAGCATTGCTTAGATTTCCGACAACACCCAGTCCGCCCACATCTTCACCAAATGAAATTGAATAACCGACGGCAAACCACATCACCGTTGCCAAGCCACAACAGAATAGTACCGACATTAATGTATTGATCACATTTTTTCTGCGAACCATCCCACCATAGAACAATCCCAGGCCTGGAGTCATAAAGAATACCAGCATTGAACCGATCAGAACAAATGCGACATCACCAGAATTAATCATTTTAACTTCCTCTTTTCTGAATTATTTTGATCAAATGACTTGACCATGACGATCTTATAACAATTAAGGCCGCCTTTTTAGGTAATTTATAATTTCTGTCCTTTTCTTTTGAAGCCGCCATAGCTTTCTTATTTGATTGGCGATTTATTTTTCTTATGTCCATTCAAACGACAAAACAAAGATAATCCATCAAATATAAAAAAGCGATAACATTCATGACTGTTATCGCCTTTGATAAATTGCTGGGTCTATTTGGTTTGAATAAAAAAAGGTGATAACAGGGTTTCCTGTTATCACCTTTGATAAGCATTTAAAAATCATGAAGTATCAATCCTAACAATCCTGTCTTCATTGACTACTGTTAAGCTAACCTTAAGATGTTTTTGATTATAGCACCATAAAAATCCACTGTCAATGGGATTTTCTCTTTATTTTCATAAATTTTCAACTAAAAACGATTTTCTTTTTATTGCCCGGCCGTCACTACCACATCTTTTGTCTGACTTTGGCCATTCCGTTCAAAGGTAACACTCACCTTCTCCCCAGCATTGACCGCATAAAGAATCTCTTTCATCTTAAGCATGGTATTGGTTTTGACCCCATTGATTTCTTTAATGATATCTCCGGCTGCCAGGCCGGCATTTGCGGCACCGCCACCCTGTTGCACCGAGGCAATATAGATACCCTCATTAAAGTTGACATCACTATCGGTCAGGTAATAATCGGCAATAGCCCGGTCATAAGCGGTGATGCCCATTACGGTGGAATTGAACTTACCGGTTGCCACAATTTCATTAAGAATCGGTTTTAAAATATTAATCGGAATGGCAAAACCCATCCCTTCGCCGGTGGTCAGTTTATAGGTATTGATGCCGATCACCTCGCCAGCTTTATTGACCAGCGGACCGCCACTGTTTCCCGAATTAATGGAAGCATCGGTTTGAAGCAGATCTTCCGCCAAGCCATTATCCAGCGGAATGCTCCGATTCAGGGCTGATATGATTCCGGAGGTAACCGTTCGTTCGAAGTTCAGTCCCATCGGATTGCCAACTGCCACTGCCAACTCACCGACAACCACATTGTCTGAGTCGCCCAGTTCCAGTACCGGCAAATCTTTGGCATCAATTTTTATAATCGCCAGATCCAGGCTGGCATCCGACCAGACCAGTTTGGCATCATAGGTATTCCCGTCAGCCAGTGATACCTTCATGGCCGAAATATCATCTGACGCCACATGTTGATTGGTGGCAATGTAACCATCGCTGGTTAAAATAAAACCGGAACCGACTCCGGTTGCTTCCTGAGGTCCGTAAGTGGTCATCGCCACCCCGGTTGTCTCAATCCCGACCACCGATGGGGGCACCGTCTGGGCAATGGCTTCCACCACTGTGTCCGCGGAACCCTCGCTGACAACAATTTCATTTTTGGCGCCCTGTATCACAGTGCTGTTATCAAAG
The DNA here is from genome assembly GCF_030652775.1 of Acetobacterium sp. Classification (GTDB taxonomy): domain Bacteria; phylum Bacillota; class Clostridia; order Eubacteriales; family Eubacteriaceae; genus Acetobacterium. The sequence continues at coordinate 9,946 of NZ_JAUSPS010000091.1, forward strand.
AAAAAGTTGACACCAAGAAATAAAGCGCCCACAATCACACCGCCGATAATTGCACCGATCATGCCGATGATCAGGGAACTCGTTTTTTTCTCTTTTTTTAGATCGTCATTCATCGTTTCACCTCAATCTTAGGTGAAGTTCTTTTACAGGTCGATTGTCTCGCTCGCACTGCTTCTTTTTGCCACACAAAGTTTTACATCCCCGTCCAGCACCACGCCAGCCCCAGTCAATATCCGGGCTGTTGTTTCATAGGCCAACAGGGGGTAATTGTTTTCCTGACTGAGATGGGCCAGCACCAGTTGCCGGGTGCCTTTCTCGACCAGCGCCAGGGCCAGATCACCAGCCGTCTCATTGGACAGATGACCAAAGTCGCTTTTTATCCGCTGTTTGAGGTAGAAGGGATATGATCCGGCCTCCAGCATCGACACGTCGTGATTGGACTCCAGCACCACCAAATCACAGCCACATAAGGCATTACGCATATCCATGGTAATAATTCCCGAGTCAGTGGCGATTCCCAGCCGATTTTTTCCGTCAGAGATGACAAAGCCAGCCGAATCCGCCGCATCATGAGATGTTTTAAAGGCTTCGATTTGAAGATCCTGAATATCAAAAGGTTTTTCAAAATCAAAGATTTTAACATTATGCTCGGCGATTTTGCCCAGATCTTTCATCATTGCTGCCCAGGTTTTTTCATTGGCATAAACCGGCAGGTCAAAACGCCGGGACAATACCCCAACCCCATGAATATGATCACTATGTTCGTGGGTCACTATAATGCCGCCGATTTCCCGGGGATCCTCTTCAATGGCGTCCAGGGCACTCTGGATCCGTTTTCCGCTGAGGCCAGCGTCAATCAGTATTTTGGTGCTGTTGTTTGAGACAAATAAACTGTTTCCTGAACTTCCACTATATAAACTACAAAATTTCAATCGTCGCTCCCTTGTTCATTTTAAAAAACTTTATAAAACATCCCTTTAAATGCGCCAAGGGCCAGCTGGATTGTTAGGTTTATCCTAGCGAATGATGCTTAAACCTGACTTAACCTAACTTTACGAGCTTTAAGGTAATCGTTGTCCCCTACTGCTTCGTCAACCTTAATTCTACTAAAGGCAAGCAGGATCTTTCTCGGAAATCCGGCGGATATCAGCCCCCAGATTTCGCAGATTTTCCTGAAGATTTTCGTAGCCCCGGTCAATATGAACAATCTCCGTGATTTTTGTTTCGCCATCGGCAATTAACCCGGCAATAACCATGGCTGCCCCGGCTCTTAAATCGGTAGTTCTGATTTTTGTCGCCGATAAGGCCTTAACCCCGGTAATACTTGCCGTCCGGCTGTTAATCGAAATATTGGCGCCCATCCGGCGCAATTCATCAACATATTTAAAGCGACTTTCAAAAATACTTTCAGTAATCGTACTGGTGCCCTGGGCAATCGTCATTAACACCGCCATCGGTTGTTGGAGATCTGTAGGAAACCCCGGGTAAGGCATAGTCTTCACGTTCACAGCCTTCAGCGGATGCTTCCCGATAACCCGAATCCCGTCGTCTTCTTCGAGGACGATGACCCCCATTTCACTGAGTTTGGCCGTGATCGCCTCCATATGCTTGGGAATAACATTTTTAATTAAAACATCCCCTTCGGTGGCCGCAGCTGCCATCATATAGGTGCCAGTGGTGATTTGATCCGGTATAACCGAATATTCGCAGCCATGCATTTCTTCAACGCCGACGATTTTAATGACATCTGTTCCCGCACCCTTGATATTTGCTCCCATCAGGTTCAAAAAGTTAGCCACATCAACGATGTGGGGTTCTTTGGCAGCATTTTCAATAATTGTTTTACCATCGGCCCGAACGGCCGCCAGCATGATGTTGATGGTGGCGCCGACGCTGACCACATCCATGAAGATATGGGCACCTCTGAGTTCCGGCGCCTCCATTTTTACCTGTCCATGTTCAATCACCACGGTTGCTCCCAAAGCCTGGAAGCCTTTGATATGCTGGTCAATCGGTCGATCGCCGATGTTACATCCGCCAGGTAATGGTACAATCGCTTTACGATAACGTCCCAGTAAAGCTCCCAGCAGATAATAGGAGGCCCGCATCTGGCCAGTTTCCTCTTCATAGTCTGACACATCATATGAAATCGGTTTTTCGGTATTAATAATCAGGGTATCTTTTTCTCTATATATTTCAGCGCCCAATTTTTCAAGAATAACAATCATTTTGTTAACATCTTTAATATCGGGAACATTTTCTATCTTACTTGAGCAGGCACAAAGTACTGCCGCCGGAATAATTCCCAGCACCGCATTTTTTGCCCCGGAGATCGTAACCTCGCCTTGTAGGGGGTTACCTCCTTCTATAATAAAAGCATCCATATTTATTCCTTTCAGTGCAAGTGTATATGCAATATCCAATTGGTTATTATATCATAAGTTTCATTTTTATCAAGAAATCTCGTGATTTTACGCCATTTTTTTATCAGTAAAGCGGTTTTTCTTATACTCTTTAAGAATTCTTTGCCCTGTTTAAAGAAAACAGGAATTCCTCACAAATTAAATGTGATGTGATATAATAACATAATTGTATTTATGCAATCTAAAGATTTTTTAGCAAAAAAAGATTATCAATCCATAACTCGAGGTAAAAAATGAATCGTTTTGAATTAGTTTCCAGCCATGATGACCTGGGTGTGACGCCTATTGAGAATATTTTTATCAATCACTATATGCCCATGGCTCGGGGGGACTACGTGAAGGTCTATCTTTACGGCTTAAAGCGATGCTTTAATCAGGGGCTGACCCCCATCAGCAACGAAGATATCGCCAAAGATCTGAATTTATTAGAAACCGATGTGAAAAAAGCCTGGGATTATTGGGCTTCTGAAAAAATCATCGCCATTGAATACACCGGCACCCGGGATGCGCTGGTTCGTTTTTATAACATTACCGGTACGATTCTCTATAAAAATGAGGCGATTCCGGAAACCACCGTTCCCAAAAATGCCCAATCTTCCAACAGCATGGAAGACCGGATTCAAAGAATGTACACAACTATTCAGGATATGTACGAAAGCCGGACCATCACTAAAAAAGAAACCCTGCTGTTCAAACGCTGGCTCGATGAATATAATTTCACTCCGGAAGCCGTCATTCTGATTGTGGAGTATTCCATTAACATGATCAATAAAAAAGACCGCACCTTTACCCCGGCCCAGGTAGTCTCTTATCTGGAAACCGTCGCCAAGGGTTTTTATACCGCCCAGGTCCGCGATCACATCGAGGCTGAGGCCCATATTAAAGACTCCGCCCATAAACGTACCAGCTATTTCCAGATTTTCAAATATCTGGGCATCCAGCGAAACCCCATGGTTTCTGAGCGGCAGATGATGGATACCTGGTTTAATGACTATGGTTTTTCGATGGAAATCATTGTCCAGGCTTTATCTCGAACCAACAAACCCAATATGAAATATATTGATGGAATTTTGAAAAATTGGCACGAACAGGGCTTTAAAACCCTGGAAGACATTAAAAATGACAAACCGAAACCAAAATTTGATCATAAAGAGTCCCTTGAACCCATGAGTGATTCCCGTAAACAGGCTTACCTGGATATGGAAGTCGATTATGCCGAAGATTTATGGCCGGAACTGGAGATAAACGATGAAGACCTATAATGACGCCTTTGCCCTGCTGCAGGAAAAACAGAGTGCCTATCAATTCAAACAGCGCAAAAAAAAGGAAGCCCTTTATGGTCAGATTCCCGAGCTTTCGGCTCTGGATAATGAAATCAACCGCCTGGGGGTTGCCCTGACCCGGGCTACCATCGCCAAGGAGCTGGATAAAACCGCCGCCATCCGTCTACAGATGAGCGAGATCGAGGCCAGAAAAAAAGTCCTGGCCGGAGAAAAGGCTGCCCTACTAACCCATTCCTATTATTGTTCACTTTGTCAGGACGCGGGGATTCTACCGGAGGGGATCTGCTCCTGTCTGAACCAATGTCTGGCAGAAATCAGTTTTTCCAGCTATGACCTGAAAACCCGGGCCCAGCGCGAAACCTTTGAGACCTTTAATCCTGACTATTATTCTGATCAACCGATCGCTTCCGGATCTGCCAGCCATCGCTCTAATGCCCTCAACATTAAAAACAATATGCTGAAATATTGTCAGAATTTTGAAAATATTGAAGACCAGCTGCTTTTTACCGGACCGCCTGGGGTCGGCAAAACCTTTATGTCCAACTGCATCGTCAACAAATTGACCGAAAAAGGTTATGGGATTGTCTACGTCACCGCGGCTCACCTGGTCGCCAGCATTCAGGATCAGCTGTTCCGGGAGAAGAAAACCTCTACCGAAATTTATGAACCACTGCTACTCTGCGACCTCCTGATTATCGATGATTTAGGGGCTGAATTTTCTTCGGAATACAGCCAGAAACAGCTCTACGAGGTGATCGATAGCCGCCTTAATGCCGAAAAAAAGATGATCATCTCCAGTAATCTGACGGTGCTCAAAATTAAGACAATTTATGACGAACGGCTTTCCTCCCGGATCTCAGGCAATTTTAAAACCATTCCCTTTTTAGGGGAAGACATTCGTATTCTTAAGGCCCGACGGGGCCGATCCTAAAAAAGGTGTCCGGACTGAGCTCCGGACACCTTTTTTTAATTTTGATCGCTGCGTTTCTGATAAATGCGGGCATTCGACACCACCGGCTCAAATTGATGTACTAATTCAGCTGGCAGCTTCTGGGTTTGTTCCATGGCCAGATAGCCGCCCTCCATCAGAGCCTCATAAAACATCCGGATCACATTGATGCGTTCCTGCTCATTAAAATGAAGCAAAACATTTTTACATAAAATCAGTCCAAAGTCTTTCCCAATGCTGTTCAAGGTCAACAGATTATGCTTCTGAAAGGTTACCGCGCCCCGGATCTCAGCGGTGAGCCGATAAGAATCCCGGTTTTCAACCTTGATAAAATATTTTTCAAAAATTTCGGGGGGGATCCGCTGCACCTGTTCCCGGGGGTATTCGGCGGCTAATATAATCTTATCAAAAAGGTCACTGCCATCAATATCGGTTGCCTGTATTTTAACCTTTTCAAAATCAAACTGACCCATCCGGTCCCGCAACAGCATCGCCAGGGTATAAGGTTCCGGCCCCATGGCACAGCCGGCATCCCAGATCTTAAGCTCCGGCTTTGAGCGAAAGTCTGGAATGGCGTGGTCGCAGATCAGTTCCAGGGTATGTAAATCTCTAAAAAAATAAGTAAATGCCATCGAATCCTCCCAATATTTTTTCTGTTTAGTAAAAGGCATGGGCGCCTGCGTGTTTCCGGAGCTATCAAAAAATTAGTTTCACTGACTATTCGGGCTTAGCCATCCCATAAATATCATAAATTTGCTGAGTATACTCTCCATCTTCATGATAAACAATCAGCGGGGCATCTGTTTTCAACCCCGGCTTCCCGCTTTTTCGCCCCTCAATCAAGACCAGATTGGCTTCTTTTTTGATGGACGGATAAACGAATTGCAAATGCTTGACTTCAATTTTATAAAACCGCATCAGTGAAATAATATCCCCCAGCCGTTCCGGCCGGTGAACCAGAAACAAGCGGCCCCGATCCTTCAGCATCCGCTTGCTAAAAATGAGAATATCTTCAATGTTGCATAAAATTTCATGCCGGGAAATTGTTTTTGTCTCACAATTGTTCTTGAGTCCAGCCTGGGCCCGCATATAGGGCGGATTACTAACCACTACATCATAAGTGTTGGGAAGAATCTCACTGCCCGGGTCTTTAATATCGCCGGCAATGATCTTGATCTGGGCTGATAACCCATTCAAGGCCATACTCCGTCTGGCCATTTCCACCAGGGGTTCCTGTATTTCCAGCCCGGTGATGGAGGCCGCCTTCGTTTTGCCATAAAGCAATAGTGGTATAATCCCCGTCCCGGTTCCCAGATCGATGATGTGGGGAGCCCCCTTTGTTCGCCGGGAAACAAACCAGGATAACAAAACAGCATCCATTCCAAAACAGAAATAATCCGGATTCTGGATTATCCTTATATTTTCAAGACCTAAATCCTCGATTCTTTCGCCTTTTTTCAAAAAGTTATCCACATTTAACTCCTTCTATACGCATAGTTTTATAATTTTCACAAGTAATCAACAGACTTATCCACAGTTTTAGCGATTCTATCCACTATCTGTGGATAAGTATTGTAAATAATCAACCTTTTCGCTAAAACTTCCCTAACCATGGGCTCTTATGATTTTCTTTTTTTCAGTCGGTCTGTTGATTGTTTTTTAATAACTTATCCACATATACACAGGCATCAGTTGATACTTATCATCCAAATGATCATAATCCTGTAAACAGGCGGTTTTGACTTCTATTTATGATGATTTTCGATATCATTGCCTGTTGATAAAAAATATTTTTTCTGAATTCACTGCCTTTTTTCGATTTTCCCTTTTATGTAAGCAAAATCTTTGCTATAATGTGTAGTTGTAGAGGACTATTTCTAATTAATTGTAATGATTCACCTGCCTCTAAAAGCTCCTTTATCATCCACGATTATGATGATAAAGTCAATGACCAAAAAATATTGCAATGAAATTACTTGCGAAAGCGATGGATACATATGAATAATGACAAAATCCAGCCGAGTAAATTGGATATTATTCTCGAAAAAAAACAGCATCTGGATGCCACCATCCAAGAATGCGAAATACGAATTGATGCAAAGCTGGCTTCACTCATTGATGACGGTTTCATTTCCCGTGAAGTGAACGCCGAGGTTTTTGAAGCAGCCATTCAGGATCCCTACCAACCCGGTGAACATTTTCTTTCCGGTGTTGATATCTCGGATGACGATGCTCTGGACCAAGCTGTTCTCAATTCCCGTCCTTTCGAAACTCGGACCAACCGGCTGGCTTTTGATGGTGATCGTCTCACCAATCAACCATCGCCGCTCAATGAGTCGGCTGGCTTTTCCACCCCCATCGGCGAAATCGAGGATGATGAAGAGCTGCCCACCTTGTCAAAGATACTGGGTCGAACCACCCCCTACGCTTATGAATCGGAGCGCACCGCCTCCATTTCCAGGGTGTCAGTCGAATCAAACGATGCTGATCAATCCACATCAAATACCGTTGACGCGATTCTCAAATCCAGATTTTCCGAAATGGCCGAAGCTCAGCCTCCTCCCGAAGCTGTGTTAGAAGCGCAGAAGCCCTCCCCGCCACCGGTCCTTAAACAAGCGCCGGAGGCCACTCCGGATAAACCGATTCTGACTGTGGCAGCGCCGGTTCAGGAAAAACCACTGCCACCAGAAAAAAGAAAGCCGGCGAAGACCAAAGATAAGGCTGCCAAACAGCAAAAGACCAAACCACCTAAAAAAACAAACCACCTTCCCCTGAAAAAGCCCAGCTTTACCGATATGGTGCCGCCGCTTGTTTTTTTCTTTATGGGACTGATGGTTTTTGGCGCTTTTCTGATTTTCACCGCTTCAGAATTTAATTTTATTGATTACAGTGTGGTGTTTATTTTATTCACCTGTCTGATCTTTACGATTGCCATGCCCTACGGCGCCAGTATCTTTTTTATGATCTTGTTGCTATGCAGTTATGTGGTTTTATCGCTCATTTCTGTTTTCTACCTTGACATTCCCTTTGAATTTTATCAGGTCGGCTGGCTGGTCGTGATTCCGATGATTTTATGGAGTTCTGCCTTATTGATCAGAAAGGTCCGGGAGCTTTTCCATTTCAAAAAAAATCTGGAGCAACAGATTGCTTCCTACGATAATCTGGAAGAAAGTCCGGGACTGACCATTGAAAAAGCATATTACAAGGATCTTAAATATGCCATGGATCGCGCTTCCCGAGGTGAAACCATTCTGACCCTCGAAATGATTACGGTTCGCCATCTTGACGAACTTAAAACCATGAACGGTTCACGGTTCTGGGACGAGATTCTCTATAAAACCTTAAAGATTATCAAGACCCATTGCTACAGCACCCACCTGATTTATATTCTCGATGGCAGTGTTTTTAGTATTCTCATGGAAAACACCTCCGTTAAAAATCAATTGCTGATTAATCAGGAGATTACCGATGCCTTCAATGCGCTGATTTCGGAATATGAAGCGATTGAACCTGATGTGAAGCTTAACATCGCATCGATTCCCTACACCCGGGATATTACCAATCCCTTCGACTATCGTGCCCTGGTCTTAAGACATCTAAAAAATTAAAGCAGAAACCGCGTGAGAGGTTTCTGCTTTTTTAGTGCTCTTTTAGTGCCCACAAAAATGAAGATAAAAAAGGATGCGCCGCAGCACATCCTTTTTACGTTTAGTTCATTTTAATAAACAATATAGGCTTCCAGGTTCTGTCGTCCAAATTGTATACAGGCTTCGTAGGAATCCATATAAATATCGACAATTCCTTCGGTTACCGCCCCGCCCCGATCTTCAACGGTATAGGTGGTGCCCATTGCCGGGATGTAAATCTTGGTACCAAAGGGCAGGCCGCTCCAGGCTGCTACCGTGTGGTTGGCGGTTGGCATCACACCCGATGCGGTGGCATTTCCAGTTGCCGTATAGGCCGTACACTGGATCACCGTTTTTACCGCACCTTCGGGAATCGTATTAGTGGTAGTTGCCGGAGCCGGAGTTTCGACCACTGGCGCCGGCACTGCCGCTGGGGCTTCGGTAACCGGTTTCTGAACCGCTGCCGGGGTTTCAACCACTGCCGGAGTTTCAGCTACCGGAGCCGGTGTCACAACAACGGCTTTGGTCCCAACTTCAACAATTTCAGGAATCGGTGCAGTGACAATCTCATCGTAAATAATCTCACGTTTGACTTCCACACCGTTTTCATAAAGCACCCGTTCAACCTGACTGGATTCTCCGTCAACGCCAACCTGGACAACCTTGGTTTTGCCAGCTTCCATTTCCGGATTGTCTTTCTTTTGAGTTGTGTAGGTAATAACCTGTCGGCTTGGCAGTTCAGCAACCTCAACTCGGATCACGTCAACTTCCTCCACATCTTCCAGGGCGGTTGACTGTCCCGGTTCGACCCGATCAAGGTCGCCCAGTTCAATCTTATACTCTTTAAGCAAATCGCCCACCGTTTTTGCTTCGGTCTGATAAATAATGGTTTTCCCATCAAATGACAGTTCGCCACTGGCTTTGCTTTTCACTTCGATATTATCAACGGCAAACAGCACCGAGTTGGTATCTACATTAACGGTATATTGATCGCCCAGTTCAATGCCATTGTTTTCCAGCACTTCGCCGACATTCTGGAACATGCCGCCGCTAAGCACTCTTTCCTTATCATCAACGGTTACTTTGATCTCCTTGGCAAAAACAAAGGAACTGGCCGTTCCCACCACACAGGTGATGATCACGCTGGCCATACCTATTTTAAGAAGTGACTTCTTTCTTTTGTTAGGATTTTTATTCTCTTTTTCTATCATAAAACCTCCATTACCATTTCAATCCTCAGATCGAAACTCCGTTTTGTTACAATTTCTTTACAAATCGATTGTACTTCATTTCTGGATAATTGTCAAGATTAGAATTTACTAATTGACTTTTCTTAATTTTTCATTTAGAATATATCCAATTAGATAAAAACAAACCGTTGATGCGGAGATAACGGTGGAAGATGCACTAACAGAGAGCGAGGTGGGCTGAGAGCCTTGCAGAACGCAATCCATCAAATGGACCGTTGAGGGCATGGTCAAAGGCTGACGCCGAGTATTCCATGACGTGACAACTACGTCAGTGTTGAGGAATATGTTAGTATTCTGCAGAGGCAGGTTTGATCCTGTGAAAAAAGGTGGCACCACGAGTCGTTATACTCGTCCTTTACGTTTAGTAGAGGACGAGTTTTTTGTATTTACAGGCAGCTGTCTGTAATGAGTTAACAACAGAAAGAAAGGAAACCGCCATGGAAAAGATACCTTATAAGATTTATTTAAGTGAAGATGAGATGCCGAAATACTGGTTCAATCTCCGGTCCAAAATGAAGGAGCTGCCTGAGCCTTTTGTGAATCCCGGCACCGGCGAATATTGCACCAAAGAGGAACTGCTTCCCGTATTCTGCGAAGAGCTGGTGGATCAGGAACTGAATACCACCGATGAGTACATCGAAATTCCTGAAGAAATCCAAAGTTTCTACAAAATGTTCCGGCCATCACCGCTGGTTCGGGCCTATTGTCTGGAAAAAGAATTGGACACTCCAGCCGAAATCTACTATAAGTATGAGGGTACCAACACCTCTGGTTCGCACAAACTGAATTCTGCTGCAGCCCAGGCCTACTATGCCAAAAAACAGGGTTTAACCTCATTAACCACCGAAACCGGGGCCGGACAATGGGGCACCGCCCTTTCCATGGCCTGTGCCTACTATAATCTGGATTTGTCTGTTTATATGGTTAAAGTTTCTGCCGAACAGAAACCCCACCGTCGGGCCGTCATGGAAACCTATGGGGCCAAGGTGATTGCATCCCCTTCCAACACCACCAACGCCGGACGAAAAATCTTAGCTGAAACCCCGGACACCAACGGATCGCTGGGCTGTGCGATCAGCGAAGCCATTGAAGTGGCCGTCACCACCGACAGTTGCAAATATGTTTTGGGCAGTGTCTTAAACCATGTCGGTCTGCACCAGTCCATTATCGGACTGGAAACCAAGATCGCCTGCGACAAATATGACATTAAACCGGATATCATCATCGGTTGTGCCGGCGGCGGCTCCAATTTACTGGGTCTGATTGCCCCTTTTATGGCTGACCGAATTGAAGGCAAAAATGACATTGACTTTTTGGCTGTCGAACCGGCGTCCTGCCCATCTTTAACCCGGGGACGTTATGCCCTGGATTTTGGTGACACCGGGAAAACCACGCCGTTGATTCGGATGTACACCCTGGGTAGCGGCTTCATGCCATCGCCCAACCACGCCGGCGGATTACGCTACCATGGTATGAGTCCGATTATTTCCAAGCTTTACCATGACGGCTATATCCGGGCCAAATCTTATACCCAAAATGAAGTCTTTGAGGCCGCCACTCGATTTGCCCGAATTGAAGGAATTTTACCCGCCCCTGAATCCGCCCATGCCATTAAAGCCGCCATTGACGAAGCGCTGGCCTGCAAAGAATCCGGGGAAAAGAAAACCATTATCTTTGGTTTAACCGGTACCGGCTACTTTGATATGACCGCTTATATGAATTACAATGCCGGCAATATGACCGATTATGTTCCCACTGACGAAGATCTTCAAGTCGGCTTTGACAGTCTGCCCCAGATCGAACAAAAATAATTACTTGCGATTAATTACATGAAATAAATTACTTACAAAACAAAAGCCGCCCGGTAATGGATGATTTCCATTACCGGGCGGCCTTTTTTGTGCTGATTATCGTAAGCGTCCCTGTTTTTTTAGGGCCGCCTTGACGGTCGGATAAAGATCAAAGTCGGTATGGGGCAGAAACCGGGCGGCATACATCCGCGAGATAAAATCGGTCGCCGCACCGAATTCCAGATATTCAATCCGTTCCTGCAGCATCGCGACCTCTTCCATTTTTTCGCCATTGGTTAACAGCGCATAGGCCCCCTTTAACGAACTGTTTCCTAATGAAACAAAACGTTCTCTCGGTAAATCAGGATAAAGGCCAATGGTGATCGCTGACTCCAGATTGATATAAGTTCCAAAGGCGCCGGAAATATATAAGCGATCGACGTCCAGCGGCTCCACGCCCAGTCGTTCCAGCAGATAGGCAACCATGGTGCTGGCGGCAGCTTTGGTATCGATGAACTGGCTCATATCACGCTGGGTAAAAAGCAGTTCTTCGCCATTGCCGGATTCTTCCCGACTGGCGTATAGCACCCCATATTCCCCATCACGAATGACGATCCGCGGGGATTTCTCGGGATTAAAGCGACCGGAAAAATCAATCCAGCCACTTAACAGCATCTGAGCAATCAGATCAACAATTCCGGATCCGCAAATGCCCAGCGGCCGCTGCCCGCCGATGGTTGTCAGCCTGAGTTCATCTTTGGCAATGATGACTGAGTCCACGGCACCCGCAGTGGCCTTCATGCCATTTTTACTGATGCCGCCTTCCAGTGCCGGTCCGGCCGCTCCGGCTCCGGCCACCAGAAAACTCTTGTTTCCTAACACCATTTCGCCATTGGTGCCAATATCGATAAATAGACCCAATTCATCTTTTTCGTGAAGACCCGCCACCAGCAACCCACTGACGGTATCGCCGCCTAAATAGTTGGCCACCGAGGGCAGACAATAAAGATAGCCCCTGGTATTGAGACCAAGATCCTGGGCCTCCAGATAACCGGTATGGTTAAACACCGGCGCGAAGGGATATTCAAAAACAGGCCAGGGATCAATACCCAATAAAAAGTGGATCATCGTCGTATTGCCGGAAACAACCATCATACAAGATTCCTCAGCATTGATCCCGGTCACTTCTTCCAGCCGATGAAGCAGCGCATTAAAGGTGCTGACAGTTGCTTGCTGCACCGCGATGAGATGATCAGGTTTATTTTTGGCGTAAAAGATGCGGCTGAGAATATCATCGCCATACTGGATCTGATGGTTTAAGATACTTTCTTCGCCCAGTACCCTACCGGTATTCAGATCCACCATCTTCATGGCCACTGAGGTACTGCCTAAATCCACCGCTACGCCATAATGACGATGCCGCTGATCCCCTGATTCCAGTTCCACCAGCTCCCAGGTGGTGCCGTTTTTTACCAGGGTCAGACTAATCTCCCAATTGGCCTCCCGGCACAGCGGGTATACTTTTTTCAACAGATGACGAGAAAAACGCACCGCCCCATATTCCTGGGTCAATGCGTTCAGAATGCGTTCCTGGTCACCAATAATATCACCGTTTCCCGGCGGAGAAATTTTTAAAAATATCTTTCTGGTTAATGCATGAATCTTCTGATCTCCCATACCCACCTCAAATTTTTCAGTTTTTAATGACTGCCACTGACGGTTCCATATTTCCAACCGCTGATGCCGCCAAGATTATAAATGTTCTGATATCCCATCTTGACCAGTTGACTGGCAGCATTTTGGGATCTGCCACCGCTTAAGCAATAAACAAAGATGGTGGCATTTTTATCCGGTAAGAATTCAGCCACTGTCTGAATCTGACTTAATGGCAGATTAATGCTGTTTGGAATATGCTGATTGGCATACTCGGCTTTTTCTCTGACATCGAGTAGTACAATCGGTTCATTGGCATCCAATCGTTTTTTAGCCTCATCTGGGGATATTCTTTTAACCGAATTTTTAGATTCTGATTTTCTTGATAATAAGTTTAACATAATAATACCTTCCTTTAAATCATTTATTGGTGTAAATTTTAAATCTTCTTTGTTATGTCTCTATCTTATCGCCTTTCCCAAGTTTTTTCTGTGATGATGTCACATAAATTATAAAAATATCCGAAGAATTTTTCAGCCATTAATCAGCGCCTGTTCACGTAATAAACACTTAGCAATATTATCCTATTTATATTATAATTAGAAAAAGAGGTGAAGTGGATGTATAAGATATTAATAACTGATGATGAAGAAAAAATCAGAGCACTGATAAAAAAATATGCAATCTTTGAAGGTCATACGGCTGTTGAAGCCTCCAACGGGATGGAAGCCGTAGAACTGTGCCGCAAAGAAGCTTTTGACATTATTATTATGGATATCATGATGCCGGAGCTGGATGGTTTTTCTGCTGTCAAAGAAATTCGAAAAACCCAAAATATTCCGGTGTTAATGCTTTCGGCTCGGGGTGAAGAATATGATAAGATTCATGGCTTTGAGCTGGGCATTGACGATTATGTGGTGAAGCCCTTTTCGCCCAAAGAATTAATGATGCGTATTGATGCGATTATGAAGCGGGCCGCCCGGGATCAGCCCCAGGAGCACGACATCTTTGTGAAAGACGGCCTGACCGCTGACTTTACGGCCAGAAGAATCCTCATCGATGACGAAAACATTGAGATGTCGCCAAAAGAATTTGACCTGATTTTTTATATGATCCGGAACAAAAATATCGCCTTAACCCGGGAAAAACTGATTACTGAGGTTTGGGGCTATGATTTCTACGGAGATGACCGGACCCTGGATACCCACATAAAATTACTCCGCAAAAGCCTCGGAGAATATGCCGGACTGATCACCACCCTCCGGGGAGTGGGCTACCGGTTTGAAGGTTAGGCCATTGAAAAAAAACAAGCTATCATCTCAGAAAAAAAACAAACCCCAACAAATCAGTATCAAATGGAAAATTTTTCTTTTTCTGCTCGGCTTTTGTGGTGTATTACTGATGCTGCTCTGGTTATTTCAGGTTGTTTTTTTGAACAGTTTTTATAAAGAGATCAAAATCAATGCCATCAAAGCGACTGCCAATACTATTGAAAAGAGTATTAATGAAGAAAACATTGAAACCATCATTTCCACTATTTCAGAAAACAACGATATTTGTGTTCTCGTTTTATCAAGTTCAGGCGATACCCTTTATTCTTCGCATGTTGTCAAGGGATGCCTGATCCATAGTAAACCAGACTTTGATGAAAAAGCCCTGCCCTCAGAGGTGACCAATAATGACGGCGAATTGTTTCAATATTACAATCATGATGGTTACAGCAGAGAAACCGAACCAGAGCCCGCACCCGATTCTGATGCGACTCAAACTGATAACACGCAAACTCAGGATAAACCGCCAGCGGAAGAAAAAGAGAAAGAAAAAGATACCCTTATTTACTCTAAAACTATCATCAACGCCAACGATGAGGAATTAACCCTGGTGCTTAACTCAATGATTTCTCCGGTGAATGCCACGGTTAATACCCTGCGGGTACAACTTTATTATATTACCGCTTTTATGATTCTGTTTTCGGTTATCCTGGCCCTGGTGATTGCCAAATGGATCTCTCGTCCGATTGAAGCCATCAACAACAGCGCCAAAATGCTCGCCACCGGCGACTATTCCACCCGGTTCAAGGGCACTGGTTATAAAGAAATTGCTGAGCTCTCCGACACGCTCAACTATACCGCCAAAGAGCTTTCCAAAGTTGAGTTGCTGCGTCAGGAGTTAATTGCCAATATCTCCCACGATTTACGCACCCCGTTAACCCTGATCAGCGGATATGCCGAAGCGATGCGAGATTTACCCGATGAAAACAATTCCGAAAATGCCCAGATTATTGTCGATGAAACCAAACGGTTAACCACCCTAGTCAATGACGTCATGGATATTTCCAAGCTGCAAACCGGCAATATCAGCATCCATCGCCAACCCTATAATCTAACAGCCAGCCTGGGTGACTCGATTAACCGGATGAATAAACTGATGGAAATGGATGGCTACGAGATTGATTTTATCGCTGACCGGCAAGTTACCCTGGCGGCCGATGAAACCCGGATTTCCCAGGCCTTTTACAACCTGTTGACCAATGCCATCAACTATACCGGCGAGGATAAAAAAATCACCGTCACCCAAACTATTTTCCCAAACCCGGCCGATGACCTGGCCGACTGGGTCAAAATAGAAGTGGCTGATTCCGGCGAAGGGATTGCCGCAGAAGACCTTCCCTACATCTGGGATCGCTATTACAAGGTTGATAAAACCCACAAGCGAGCGGTCACCGGTACCGGTCTGGGCCTGTCCATTGTCAAATCGATCCTCGATATGCACCACGGTGATTATGGCGTCACCTCAAAACTCAATGAAGGCTCGGTTTTCTGGTTTACTTTAAAAATTTAATACCGCTTCAAAAAAAGATGCACCTTTGGTGTATCTTTTTTTTATTTTCAGAATGTTCACAAAAAAAACACAAAGTTAACAAACGCTTAACAAACTGGTCGAGTATACTTTAGAAAAGCAGCGATATTAAATAAAAAACTTTATGGAGGTACTAACAATGATCACTAAAACTTTTAAACGCTTTGAAAATAAATATCAGTTAAACGAAAGCCAACTCAAACAACTGATGCCAATGCTGTTAACCCAAATGAAACCAGATGCCTACACATCCAAAAATGACGGCTATTCCATTTACAATATCTATTATGATACGGATAACTACGATATCATCCGCCATTCCCTTTCCAAACCCTATTACAAAGAAAAGCTCCGGTTACGAAGCTATGCCATCCCTACCTCTCCCGATGATCAGGTTTTTCTGGAACTGAAAAAGAAAATCGGCGGGGTTGTCAACAAGCGCCGGGCTACCCTCAGCCTCAACGAGGCATCCCGCTTTATTTCCAAATTGGAATACCCCAAAGAAATCAATACCATGAATCAGTTGGTACTGGAAGAAATTGAATTTTTCTTAAAAAACCATCCGGTGACCCCTAAAACCTACATTGGCTATGAACGGATTGCCTTTGTCGGAAAAGACGACCCTGAACTGCGGGTAACCTTTGACTACAACTTAAAAAGCCGGCAGCATAGTCTGTCCCTGGACAAAGGGGATTTCGGACATTTTCTGATCCCCGCGGATCAATATCTGATGGAGGTTAAAATTCTGGGGGCCATCCCGCTGTGGCTGACTCATGCCCTGTCCGAACTGGAAATATACAGCAGCAGTTTTTCAAAATACGGAAAAGCCTATAAAGATTACCGCCAGCAGAGTATCGGCAAACTGATCAACCTACCGATTTACACCAATAATAATATCAATAATAAATTGACACCCTGTGTTAATAACTAAAGGAGAACATCATGATTGAATCACTCTTTTCAACCACCCTCACCGAAACCCTGACCATCCAAACGGCCTTAAGTGTCATTTTTGCTTCCCTGTTCATGGGTTTGTTTATCAGCTTTGTCTACACCCGAACCCGGGGCAAAGACGGTTATTCCCCCGGCTTTGTGGTCACCCTGATCATGCTGCCAGCGATTATCGCCATCATCATTCTGTTAGTCGGCAACAACGTCGCCCGGGCCTTCAGTCTGGCCGGTGCCTTCAGCCTGATCCGCTTCAGAAGTGCGCCTGGCGATCCCATCGATATCTCCTATGTATTCTTTACCCTGGCAGTAGGTCTGGCCTGTGGTATGGGTTATATTTTCTATGGCGCCATCTTTGCGATTATTCTTTGCACCGTGATGGTGATCATCAACATCACCAAATACGGCAAACCCAAAGTTAAAAACATGCAATTAAAAATCACCATTCCTGAGGATATTGATTTTCAGAACTGTTTTGATGATATTTTGAAACAATATACCGTCAGTCACAAAATTCAACGGGTTAAAACCAGTGACTTTGGTGCCCTCTTTGAAATTATCTATTGTATCTGCCTGAAAAATGATGCAGATCAAAAGGAATTCATTGACAAGTTACGGTGTCGAAACGGCAACTTAAGCATTGTCCTCAATACTGAAGTCATCGATGAAAAAGTTTATATATAATTTTTTATCGTAAAAAAAAACTATTCCTTAACCATTTGAATGCAATTGTCCGCCATATTAGTGCAATTGTGTTTGAATGGTTTATTTCTTATCTATCTGTCGTCAAAATGAAAACAAAACTAACTAACGTCACTGTATATGTTTTCATCCAGTCATATCCAGACTCTATTGACAATCTTCGTATTTGATTTATAATGATAAAGTAAGTTTTTAGTCGAATGTAAGGCTGAATTGATAATTTTCAATGGTGCAAATTGTCATAAGAAATTTACACATTTTACAAAAAAGAATTTTCAAGGGGGAAAATTTATGAATCTTCAACGACCTAATGGCAATGATGCCACCGGTACCTTCAACCGTTCTAAAAGTATTGTCCCATGTTCTGGTCTCTGTTCACGCTGTGTGGATGGATGTCGCGGAAATTGTGAAGTTTTCAAAGCCACTTTCCGAGGCCGGGAACTAATTTATCCAGGTCCTTTCGGTGATGTAACCGCTGGCGGTGACAAAGACTATCCTGTCGATTATTCCCATCTTAATATTCAAGGTTATGCCCTGGGTGCCAAAGGTTTGCCTAACGGCGAAGTGGGCACACCTGACAACGCCCGTTTCCCAAATGTCAGCACCGAATGTGCTTATGGTTGGGATAGCAAAGTAGCCATGAACGTTCCGATTTTTACCGGCGCTCTGGGATCTACTGAAATCGCCCGTAAAAACTGGGATCACTTTGCCGTAGGTGCTGCTGTTTCCGGCGTTACCATCGTCTGTGGTGAAAACGTCTGCGGAATTGACCCACGTCTGGTTCTGGACAAAAACAATATGGTTATCGAAGCGCCTGATATGGATCGCCGTATCGAAGCCTATAAAAAATATCACACCGGCAAAGGCGAAATCCTGATCCAGATGAACGTTGAAGATACCCGTCTGGGTGTTGCTGAATATATCATTAACAAACATAAAATTGAAACCATTGAGCTGAAATGGGGTCAGGGCGCTAAATGTATCGGTGGCGAAATTAAAGTTAATACCATCGAACGGGCCATGGAGCTTCAAAAACGTGGCTACATCGTCACTCCTGATCCAATGGATCCCGTTATTCAGGCCGCCTTTAATGATGGCGCTATTCACGAATTTGAACGACACAGCCGTCTGGGTTTTATCAGTGAAGATGGTTTTATGGCCGAGGTTGAACGTTTAAGAGCCTTAGGTTATAAACGGATCACCTTAAAAACCGGCGCATACGGTTTAAGAGAACTGGCGATGGCTATGAAATGGTGTTCTAAAGCTAAAATCGACCTGTTAACCATTGACGGCGCTCCCGGCGGAACCGGGATGAGCCCCTGGAGAATGATGGAAGAATGGGGTATGCCTTCAATTTACCTGCATTCAGCCGCTGTAGAATTTGCTCAAATTCTAGAATCCCAGGGCGAACGCGTTCCTGATCTGGCTTTTGCTGGTGGATTCAGCAGCGAAGACGGTGTTTTCAAAGCTTTAGCACTTGGTGCCCCTTACGTTAAAGCCGTTTGTATGGGCCGGGCCCTGATGATTCCCGGGATGGTTGGAAAAAACATCGACCAGTGGATGAAAGAAAACAACCTGCCTAAAACAGTCAGTGAATTCGGTTCTACACCTGAAGAGATTTTTGTCTGCTACGAAGCAGTCAAAGAAATCGTCGGTGCTAAAGAAATTAAAAACATTCCTTTGGGAGCCATCGGGATCTACAGCTACTCTGACAAAATCCGGGTTGGTTTACAACAGTTAATGGCCGGTGCCCGCTGCTTTAATACTGACAGCATCACCCGCAACGAACTGATGTCCCTGACTGAAGAGTGTGCCAAAGTAACCAAGATTCCTTACCTGATGGAATGTGGTCGTGAAGAAGCCCTTTCTATTTTAAAAGGCTAGGCAGTATTAACTAAATAATTTTTTTCTCAGCCTTCTGAATTTATCTTAAAGATAAGTTCAGAAGGCTGTTTTAATTTGCTATTTTATTGATCCACATGTAAAATGAAAGTACTTAATCAAAAAGTAATTATTCAATCAAAAGGAGACCAATCATGGGATTAAAAGATCTATTTAAAGATGTTACCGATCTGGCCAAGGAAAGTATTGATTCAATTCAAACAGAAATTGCCCTGAAAAAAGAAGAACAGGAACGATTGCGAGCAGAAATGGATCAGCGGATCAAAGCCTATACCGCTACCCTGGTGGAGCAGCTTCTTAATCCAGTGGATGCCCCTGCCAGCTCCCTGATCAATGCCGGGGATGATGAAGTCGTCGAATTTACCAGGAATTTCTGTGAACAACTGTTATTGCCAGCCAACAGCCCGGCGGCGACCAAAATCGACATGTACCCCTATGAAGAAAAGGCCTTAAAAAATATATTAAAAACTTTTCCAACCTACAATATGCAAGAAAAGTTCTTATTCCAATTTAAAGATTCCAAAGGTCAAATCCTGTTACTGACCACCAGCAACTTTTATTTTAAAATTCAGTTCCCGGAGAACCTGTCATTTTTTGCGGTGAGCTCCATTCCCAGCGAAAAGCTCTTTTGCCTAACCATTAATAAGGGCGATGAGGACTGTGCCCTCCTTGTTAATGCCATCACCCTGATCACCACTCCGGCTGAAGAAATCAAAACCATTGATATCATCACTTTAACTGAATATCTATGGCGCCTGACCAATAATGATTTTGTCATTGATGATGCCCAGGTTGATGCCTTCATCGCTACCAAACTGGACCCCACCACACGAGAGATTGTCAAAAGCTTTCTCGAGCCTGATGAAAAACTGGTCTATTTTGCCTGGGGACTGGGCAGCCTGGTCTCAAAGAAGTTCATCACTTGTACCAACCGTAAAATTGTTCTCTACGACCGGGATTTGAGCTCAAAGAAAAGTTTTCCCTACGACCAGATTTTGTCCCTGACCACCCAACCCAGTACCGTTTCTTTTCTGGACCTGTCCCTAACCCTGGGGATGAACCCCAATGATATGGAGATAAAAACGACTGATGCCATCGAAACCATCAGTATCCTCTATGCCCGGGAAGCCGAACGGGTCATCCAGATTTATAATGCCCATAAACCACAAGGGGGCGCTCCAACAGCCCCGGATCAGTCTGCTACTGGGCCGTCCCAAACAGTCACCGCAACTGCCGAACCAGCCCCGGAAGATCCCATTGCGATGATCGAAAAATTGGCGGGTTTGAAAGAAAAGGGGATCATCAGCGAGGAAGAATTCAACCAGAAAAAACAGGAATTGCTGGCTAAATTATAAAAACATCTTCGCTCCATTATTTAAGCCAATTTAAAATAGAGACAGTCACAGAATGTGATTCGTCTCTATTTTTGTTCATCAAAAACCTAATTTATTCAGTTCTAGTCATCCCAAAACCAATAACTACCGTAACATCAATATTGTTTTTCATCTGAACATCTCGATATTAATACTTATCCACTTCCAACTCGTCTAAAATGATCTGGGGTTGAGATGAAACCTCTTTTTTACTGATTGCCCTTTCTTTTTTCTGATTGGTCTGATCTTTAAGTTTAAATGCACCAACCATTACTTTCAGCATTTCTGCCTGTCCGGATAACTCTTCACTCGAAGCCGCACTTTCTTCGGCCGTTGCGGAATTGGTTTGAACAACCTGAGAAACCTGCTCAATCCCTTGAGTAATCTGGGCAATTTCTGATGCCTGATCGTTAGACGCCCTAGCGATATTTCCGACTAAGCTGGTTACTTTTTCAATTTCGTCTAATATTTCTTTAAGACTTTCCGCTGTTTCATCAGCAATTTTTGTCCCTACCCCAACTTTTTCGATGGATCCCTCAATCAGGCCGGTTGTTTCCTTGGCCGCTTCGGCACTTCGAGCTGCTAGAGTTCGGACTTCTTCCGCCACCACCGCAAAACCTTTGCCATGTTGCCCGGCTCGAGCCGCCTCAACGGCAGCATTCAGTGCCAAAATATTGGTCTGGAAGGCAATATCATCAATTACTTTAATAATTTTGGAAATATTATTGGATGATTCGTCAATATCACCCATAGCCGAAATCATTTTTTTCATTTGTCGATTGCCTACTTCCGCATTTTTCCGGACTCTGACCGTCAGTTCATTAGCATCATTGGCCCGGACGGCATTCTGTTTTGTTTCACCCGCTACTTCTTCAATAGAGGCGGTTAATTCCTGAATGGAGCTGGCCTGTTCGGTAGTTCCCTGAGCCAGCGCCTGACCACCATCAGAAATCTGTCTGGCTCCAAGTTCCACCTGAGCCGCTGCATCATCGATATCTGACATAGTTGTGCTCAAGCTTGAACTGATTCCATTCAACGCTTCCTTGATCGCCTGGAAGTCGCCCCGATAAACAGAGTTTATTTCCTGATCCAGGTTTCCTTGACTTATTTCTTCAAGTGTACTGGTAATTTCCTTGACGTAACCCTTCAAATTGGTAATGGTCTGGTTCATATCTTCTTTAATAATGGCATGATCACCCTGATAGTCACCATTCATTTGCGTATTCAGATTTCCGGCTGCTAATTCTTTCAGCGTTTCTGATGCTTCGTTAATTGGACGAATGATCGCATCTAATGTCTTGTTGAATCCCTCAATGACTTTTGCATACTCGCCTGAGAATCGCGTTTGATCACCTCTGAAACTCAAATCACCCGTAACTGCCGTGATTGTCATTTTTTGAGTCTCTTCTACCAATAAAACGATATTTTCCATCATTCCAATCAGGCTTGGGATCAGCGTATCTTTTTCACTTCTATTTCCGATTGCCTTCAATTCACTGAGATCACTGAGTTCACCGGCTTCAATGTGATTGGCAATATTAACAATCTTCACCAACTGACCGTGAACAGCGTTAATCCCTTCACCGATTTCTCCATATATTCCCATGTATTGATTCTCAATGTTTTGGCTCAAGTCATTTTTACTCATTAGCGTAAGGATCCGATTGCCTTCTTGTAAAGCCCCTAATCCGTCGATACACGCATTAATGCTTTGTTTCAGTTTGTCAAAATCACCTTCATAGGATTTTTTGATCTTGTCAGGAATTTCCCCCTGACCAATCTGATTCACATATTCGGCAGCTATATTGAGGGGACCCACAACCGCATCGAGGGTCGCATTGACACCTTCGACAATATCCCTGAAGCCCCCGGCAAATGCTTCTGCATTGCCTCGTGTTTCTAATTTTCCCGCTACTGCTGCCTGCGACAATCGAGTTGATTCCTGAATTAAATTACGAATCGTTTCAATGGTCCGTTTCAGTGCCGGAGTGATCTCATCCAAATCATCTTTTTCTTCAATATTAGCAGATACATCCCCAGCTGAAATTTGATTCATGGCACCGATCACCTTATTCTGAAGATCGTCGGCAAATGCATCCATGGTTATTGCCATTTCGCCGATTTCATCCTGCGAATCCAAATTTAAACGAATACCAAGATGACCTTTTCCCATTTCTTTGATCATATGGTTAATGTTGGCAATGGGTTTAGTGATGGAAGTTGAAAGCTTATATAAGATAAATCCTAGAACAAGAAAAACAATCAACCCCGCAAGGGCAATAAGTAAAATATTTTTAGTGATTGCCGATTGAACGGCACGCATGGAATATCCAATATTCAATGCGCCCTGGTTTTCCCCATTTATGACAACCGGATATAAGACATCATAAACATTGGTATTTTCTGGTTCATAAAAAAATTCTCTTGCACTCATTTCGCCTTCAAGTGCGACCATTTTAACGTTCACATCATCCTGATAGCCTTTGCCGAGATTATCCTTGTTACTATCAGCAACCCCGATTAAGCCCTTGTCAATAAAACTGGCATAAACAATGCTTTCATCCGATGCCAATTCATCAATCAATGCCTGATAGCCAAACTTTTCTGTTAATTCTAGTACTCGGTCAGCCGATACCCCGGCCTGAACAAATTCACCAGTGCTGCTCCGCACATAACCATATTTAAAGTTCTCATCGGTTTCCGTGCTCTTCCTAATTTCTTCCATCAACTCCGGTGCACCGCTGATCATAAAATTATGAATGGGATCCCCCGGCTCCGCCTTCCATCCTAGGTATTCACCATTGGCAGCATTGATGATCTCT
The DNA here is from genome assembly GCF_030652775.1 of Acetobacterium sp. Taxonomy (GTDB): domain Bacteria; phylum Bacillota; class Clostridia; order Eubacteriales; family Eubacteriaceae; genus Acetobacterium. Next base: position 33,526 of record NZ_JAUSPS010000091.1, read on the forward strand.
CCGCCGACGTTATACCAATAAATGTGATCAATTCCCGTTTCCGCTGCAAGTTGTGTTAAGTAGACATCATTA
>NZ_JAUSPS010000032.1 GCF_030652775.1 Acetobacterium sp.
ACAACAGATTAACAATTGGTCGGTACGGCAGTCCACATCGCACTCACTCTAGCGCTGGGTTATTCAGTCACGCTGCCAACTCGGCCAGCAAAGACCGGTTGTTCATCGACGTCTTCATATTCCACGTCCATATGGGCGCCAAACTCATCACCGTATTTGAACTTGCAGTAGCCATAGAAGATCACGCCGAGGATCGCCCAGCCGCCGGCCATGATCCATTCTTCCATAACCAGAGCGGTGGAAGCAAACGGCAGCGGAATCACATACAACAACGTCATCAAACCAGAGAGTACGACTGCCACGATGCCCACAAAGGTACCGAAGCGAACCTTGTAGGGGCGTTTCATGCCGGGATCTTTTTTTCTTAAAATCAGGAATGACAGCGACACCATCGCATAAGCCAGGCAAACGCCGAAGCTTCCAGCATCAACAATCCAGACCAGCATTTTTCGGCCGAAGAAAGGAGCAATCACAGACAGTGCACCAATCAGGACAATCGCCAGAACGGGAGTTTTAAATTTAGGGTGCAAATTGGCAAAGACTCTGGGAATCATATTGGATTCAGCCATTGAGTACATTGCCCGACTGCCGCCGATTAAGAAAGAATTCCAGCTGGTGATGATTCCGGCCATTCCGCCGACAATCAGAACCTTGGTCATGATCGCACTGTTAAAGGCCAGACCCATCGCATCGGCCGTAACCAGAGTTGAATCAGCCATCGCACTGGCCGGCATCACATAGGCAACCGCTAGAATGATCAGCGCATAAAAAGCCACTGCCATCAGGATCGACAGAATCATGATGCCGCCGATTTTCTTGAATCCGGCATTGATTTCTTCAGCCGCCTGGGGAATAACATCAAAGCCGACAAAAAGGAAGGGTGTCATTACGGCAACAGTCAGGACACTGCCGAGAGCAGTGGTGCCCATTTCAACACTGCCGCCAAACATGTTTCCGGCAATGTTGGCAGGATCACCATTAATGACCGATCCGGCGATTAACAGTAGTCCAGCTCCGGCAATTAAAGCGGTAAAAATAGTCTGCAGCTTGGCCGCTGTTTTGGCGCCAAGAATATTGATGATGGTAATGATAATGGCGGTGACAACACCGACTGCCACCCAGGAAGCGTAAATATCAAATCCAGCCACGGTGTACATATAACCCTGCAGGAAATTGGGACTCAGATATTGGATAACCGTGGGAAAGGCGCAGGCTTCAAAGGCTACCACGCTGACATACCCGAGAATAATCGCCCAGGTACAGATAAACGACCCGGTCGGTCCCATGGCCTTATAACTAAAGACATGCTCGCCACCGCATTGGGGCATCGCCGCGGTCAGTTCAGCATAGGTCAACCCGACAAAGAGCACCATTACCCCGCCGATGAGAAAGGCTAACGCCGCTCCCAGAGCACCAGCGGTTTCAATCCAGATACCGGTGTTAACCACCCAGCCCCAGCCAATCATGGCGCCGAAGGCCAGCACAAAAATGTCTTTGGTGCTCAACACTTTGTCAAATTTTGACTTGTTTGTTTTTTCACTCATTTTTCTTTTTGTATGATCCGCATTGTGAATCATACACTCCTTTCGTTTTTGGATTTGCTAAAATAATTGCGTGTTTCAAAAAAAAGCGGAGTCCTCACAAGCCTGCTGCTATCGGTCTGTTGATTCAGACTGGCAGCCGTTCAGCTGTAAAAACCCCATTGTTTAGATAATCTGTTTTATTTAATTTAAGTGCTCTATTTAATTCAAGTAATTTGTTTAATTAACCAATTCTTTAACCGTTGCTTCGATGATGCCGTAAGCCTTATCGCAATCTTCTTTGGAGACGATCAGCGGTGGAATCATCCGGATGATATTTTTGCCGATGGCGGTGATCAGCAGTTTTTTCTCCAGCACCCCATGTTTGACATCGACGCCGGAGATGCCATCTTCAAATTCAACCCCGATTAGCAGGCCCTGGCCGCGGACTTCTTTGACCTTGGGCAGACCTTTTAGTTGGTTCATAAAGTAGGCACCCATTTCCCGGGCATTGCCGGCCAGGTTGCGGTCCAGCAGCTCGGTGATCTGCGCCAGCGAGGCGGCAGTGGACACCGGATGGCCACCGTAGGTGGTGCCGTGAGAACCCATCGTAAAGGCTTTGGCCACCTCAGCGGTGGCACAGATGGCACCGATCGGCATGCCCCCGCCCATGGCCTTGGCCATCGAGACGATATCCGGTTTGATGTCGTAATTCATGTAAGACATAATTGCGCCGGTGCGACACCAGCCGGTTTGAACCTCATCCAGCAGTAACAGCAGGCCTTTTTCATCACAGAGGGCTCGCAGACCTTGCATAAATTCCATCGTCGCCGGATGGACGCCGCCTTCCCCCTGGACTGGTTCAACGAGAATAGCAATGGTATTGTCGTTGACAGCATCTTTAAATGACTGCAGGTTATTGAATTCAGCATAGCTGAAACCAGGAGTCATATCGCCAAAACCGATCTGACAGGCGTTGTCCGGCTGACCAGTGGCACTCATAGCGCCGAAGGTGCGGCCATGAAAGGACATCTTGGCCGTAACGATATTGTAGCGTTCCGGTCCGTAGGTTTCGACCCCGTATTTCCGGGCCATTTTGATCATCGCTTCATTGGATTCGGCCCCGGAGTTCTGAAAAAAGATCTTGTCCATGCCAATGCTGGTACAGATCTTTTCGGCCAGCAGCACCTGGGGGATGGTGTAGGGATAGTTGAAGGTGTGAATCACATCGGCGACCTGATCCTGCACTGCGGCCACTACCTTATCATTGCAGTTGCCGGCGCTGTTGACGGCGATTCCGGCATAAAAATCCAGGTAGGCCTCGCCATTTTCATCATAAATGTACATATCTTTAGCTGTCTCGGCGATAAAATCAAACCGTTCGTAAGTTTCAATCATATAGGTGGCAACTTTTTGCTTTAATTCCTCTTTTGTGAGTCCCGTGTCTTTAAGTTTCATTCCAAATTTCCTTTCCCTTTTCCATTAACGATATGTAAGTGTTTTATTTCTGACAAACATCTTTGTTTATCGGATAAACAAAAAAAAACGCCGGAACATGAACCATCATGTTTCGAACGCCTTCGTTCTGTCAATTGACATCTACAATATAACACGTGTGCACTATATTGTCAATACACATCGTATATTTATTTGATTAATTTTCAAAATCGCTATTTAAAGGGGTGTATGTCACTAAAATATAATCGTTTGTGCATTATACTGCACATGCTCACCATCATCATTGGGACTCAAACAATGCGTATATCCGGTTATGCTACTGTTTAAAGACGAAGACCGTGATAAATTTCAGTTGCTCGTTGCCCTTATTCCAATAGGTATGTTTCATCGCCGTGCCAAAACAGATGGCATCTTCTTTTTTGACCTGATAAAAGGAATTGTCGATTTCTAGGGTTAATTCACCAACGTGTACGACGATGTACTCGTTGGTTCCCTGGCCATGGGCGCCGCTGACATAACAGGCACCGGGTTCAATTTCAATTTCATAGATTTCGAACAAGCGGTTCTTTTCATAGGGAAAATAGGTGTAGACGGCATAATGGCCGGGCACCTCTTTGGAGGGGATCAGTTTTTGCCGGTCGACCTCATAGACACCAAGCCCCGGGGTTCGGGTCAGATCGGACAGATCCACCCGCAGCCCACTGACGATCTTGCCGAGGGTCCCAATGGTGGGATTGGCTTCGCCCCGTTCAATCTGACCCAACATGCTTTTGCTGACCCCGGTCTGTTCGGCCACCTCGTCCATACTCATGCCCTTTTCCCGGCGGATCGCCTTTAAATTGATTGAGATATTTTTATTTAAGTAATCCATCATCTTCGCCTCGACTTTCTCTAAGGCTAAGTTTATCTTAACCGCCAGTTAAAATCAACGGCTACCCCAAAATCTTTGTATTGGTGATAGCTTTAGGGTGGGTGCTCAACTGTCGTACCGACCAATTGTTAATCTGTTGTTCGCTGCGGATTCGGACAGGTTTATCAACCTGTCCGCTCCGATGCGTACAACATGATGTAAAAATTGTCGGTACTGGGTTAGGTTTGAGATTACAGTTTGCGGCGCTTAATAAAGAAATTTACAGATTTCCAGAACGAGTTACCGTGAAATGGGACCATAATAAATTGGTCGGTACGGTAGCTGCATACAAAAGTAATTAATAAAGCTGCTCATAAATAGCCTGAACTTGTTCTTGGGTAAGGGGCACGTAATTGTTGGCCATCAGCCGGGTCTGTTTGGTCATGACGGCTTCGGTGAAGCTGGTCAGATCGGCCTTGGTGACGCCGTAGTCGCAGAGGGCTTTTTTGGGCAGGATGTGATTGAGCAGGGTTTCGATTTCTTCATAAACGGCATTGGGATCGCAGCCGAGCATGGCGGCCAGAAAGGCGTTGAGTTCTTTGATGCTGCCGTTAGGGTCGAGGGTCTGGTAGGTTTTGTAAACCGCGGTAAACATCGCGTAATTGGCTTCGCCGTGGGGCACGTGGTAGACCGCCCCGAGGGGGTAGCTCATGGCGTGGACGGCGGCGCAGCCGGCGTTGCCAAAGGCAATCCCGGCAAAGGTTGAGGCGATCATAAAATCTTTCAGCAGCGGTTTTCGGGCTTCCGGGCCCTGGGCAGCAATGGTCTGATATCCGCTGATGATCATTTCCATCGCCTTTTTCGAATACAGCCGGCTAAAGGCACTGGCCTTAGGAGAGGTGTAGGATTCTATCGCATGAATAAAAGCATCGATGGAACTGGTGGCAAAGACGCTCAGCGGCAGATCATTAAGCAGCTCCGGTACCAGGACAGCGTAGTCAGCGTACAGTTCATCGACGGCCAAACCAAATTTTGAGTGGATCGCAGTGAGTTCCAGAATCGAAATATTGGTAACCTCGCTGCCGGTGCCGCAGGTGGTGGGAATCAAAATCAGATCCTTGTCTTTGATGATTTCCAGTTCTTTATTAAACAGATCCACCACCGGCACGGTATTTTTCAGGGCAAACAGTTTGGCCACATCCAATATCGTGCCGCCGCCGATGCCAAACACCCGATTATACTGATAATCTTTGATATCTGCAAAAATCCCCTCAACCATCACATCGGTGGGCTCGCCCTTGACATAGTTCCGGTAGTTGACCCGATAGGCCTCAGCACCGATGGTTTCGTTAAAATATTGTTCATAGGTTCGGTCACTGATAAAAACCAGATCCCCCTTACCGATCTGAAAATGCTCACCCACTTCTTGACAGTGTTCAAATTCTAGGATCTTCGGGGTAATTCCAAATTGTTTCATAGTTTCTCCTTTCCGGCTCCCGCCTTTTTAATACATAGCCAATTGATATGGGTTTACACACATTTGATGATCGCTTTTTCAAAAATATCCAGGCCGGCTTGAAGCTGGGCGTCGGTGATGACCAGGGGTGCCAGGAAGCGGATGACATTGCCGTAGACGCCGGCACTTTCGATGATCAGGCCGTTTTGGGCGGCTTCGCCCACAATTGCTGACACCAGTTCCGGATAAGGTACTTTAGTGATTCGGTCTTTGACAAATTCAATCCCGACCATGGCACCCAGGCCTCGGACATCGCCGATTACGGCATAGTCTTCTTGCCAGCTATTGAAGCGCTCAAAGATGACGTCGCTGATTTCACAAGCCCGTTCGTCCAGGCGATCCCGCTTCATGACTTCGATGACTTTCAGGGCGGCGGCGCAGGCAACGGGATTCCCGCAATAGGTTCCCCCGATGGTGCCGCCTTTGACTGATTCCATAATTTCTTTTCTGGCGGTGATGGCACTCAGTGGCAATCCGGCTGCGATTGATTTAGCGGTGGTGATAATATCTGGCTCCGCCCCCACCGCTTGCCAGTATTCTGAAGCAAACATCTTTCCGGTACGGCAGAATCCGGTTTGCACCTCATCGGCAATCAGTAAGATTCCCTTTTCATCACAGATTTTCCGGACTGCTTTGATCCACTCCAACGGGGCGGGAATAAAGCCGCCCTCGCCCTGGAGAGGCTCTACTACAATCGCCGCCACATGTTCGGCTGGTGACGACTCTTCAAAGACCCGATAAATGCTGTCCGTGTAATAAGCGATGGCATCCGCTGGGCTCATCCCCGCCGGGTTCCGATAAAGATAGGGAAACTGCGCCCGATAAATCCCATCGGGAAATGGTCCCAGGCCATGGGCATAAGCTTTTTTTGACGTCATCGTCATCGTCAGCATCGTGCGCCCGTGGAATGCCCCGGAAAAGACAATAATATTGGGTCGCTTGGTAAAGGCTTTGGCAATTTTCACGGCATTTTCATCCGCTTCGGCGCCGCTGTTGGCAAAAAAGGTCATTTTCTCAGCACCCCGAACCGGCACGATCGCATTCATGGTTTCAGCCAGCTCCACATAACCTTCATGGGTGACGATGTTGAACATGCCATGAAAATACTTTTCGGACTGGGCTTTCACCGCCGCCACGATTTCGGGATGAGAATAGCCAATGTTCAGCACTCCCACACCGCCAACCCAGTCGACAAAGTGATTGCCGTCAACATCTTCAACCATGGCTCCTTCGCCCTTGTCGATGACCAGCGGATAGACACATTTGATCGCGCCGGGAATAGCGGTTTCTCTTCTGGCAATGATGGCCGTGGCCTTAGGCCCGGGCACCTGTTCGGTAATTATTTTTGGTAATGCGTTTTTTAACATTTTAATCTCCTCATTTCTTAGCTGTCTGAGTAACTGCGAAACGCTGTCGTCAAAGCACCATTGCTTTGCTTGCGGTTCCACAAAAAAAACAAGACCGGGAAGCGACTTCCTTGTCTTGTTTATGTCTGTTATTATAGCACAGCCAAAACCAGGTGCAATGGCCATCTAGCCTAAATAATTTTATATCCTTTGTGCTGATTAAACAATATCATCACCACCCCATTGTTTAATCTAAAAAAACGGATCCCCCGACCTTTTTCTGGTGCTGGAAATCCGACTGATCATCTCTAATATTTTTCTAAATATCGCTGCTTCGCTGCCTGTCTTAAGGAGCGTCGGCATTAACCACGGGCATCAGTCGCCAGCGATTTAAATAAAACTGGATCGCAGTCATTACAACCAACAAGCCAATACCCACCAGAGCGGTCATGGCCAGCGATGGATAGGCGCCTTGAAAACCATCCATCGAAATTAAGGATTGATAAATACCGAAATATCCCCAAGCCACAGGTACGGGAAGAATGGCATTCTTCGTGATCCAAGTAATCACCACCGTTAAGACCACCGCCACGATCAAAATTATAATCCCCCAAACATCAGCGGCAATCCCAAAGCCCTGCCAGTTGATACTCACCAACCAGGAGGTGATATTGACCACCGTGGCAATCAGCAGCCAGCCAGTATACATTCCAAAAGCTGCCGGCAACAACCACTGATTCCCGATCTGGATCTTTCCCAGTTGCAGAATCAGTAAACTCAAAGTGATCGCAAACGCCAGGATCACAATCGCCGATATGCCGATCAGGGTATAGGAAAAGCAAACAATCCAAAGCATATTTAAACCACTTGACAGCCAGAACAGATAACTGATCCGGTCAATAGCCTGGCCGTAATATTCATCCTTGTTTTTAACAATCATCATCACGGCGGCACTGATTAACAGCAGATAGATGACGCTCCAGATACTGAAGGTTGACGGCGCCGGGGTAATCAAGGTTCCGTTCATGTCAGAAATATCCTTCTGGGACATCCCATTGAAAAAACCGAAAGCCCCCAAACCGTTAATAACCAGGGTACTCATTAATAGGATCAATCCGATCCAGGATTTTGTTAGTCGATTCATTGTTCTCACCTCTTCTGTATTATTCTCTAACGATGTTTTTTTTATACCCATTATAATGTTAAATATTGATTTAATCCGATTAGTTGATAATTCTTATTTTCATTTCTTTTGTTCAGTAGCAATTATTCTGACATACCTTGTGCTGGACAGACAAAGATCCTTTTAGTATACTGGATAAAACAAATGATTGATATTGAAAGTTTACCGATCCCCAA
>NZ_JAUSPS010000002.1 GCF_030652775.1 Acetobacterium sp.
AATACGCGGACCGGGTCGCTGAATCATATCACTTTCCGGGGTCAGGTATTCAAAATAAACCAACTGATCGTTGATAATCGCATTAATCTTGTCAAAACCGGCAGTGGCTTTAACATCCTCTGGTTTGGTGTACAGAGAAATATAAACATCGGGGTTGTCGGCAATGATTTCTTCAGTACTGAGCTGCGGCCATTGCTCGCTTCCGTCGGCGGCAATATTTACTGCATTCAGATCAGTAAGCATAGAATCCAGGGTGGAACCGGGACCCGGACTATAGAATTTTCCAATATCAATGAAAACCGATTTTTGAGCTTTAGCTGTTTTAGCTTTCTCCATTAACACTTTTCGATCGGCGGTCATTTTTTCGACAATTTCTTTAGCTTTATCATTGGCATTGGTCACCTCTCCAGCCTGAACAATATTGGCCAAGACCCCGTCAATATTGGCGGCATTAAAAGTGATGACCTTGGTTCCGGTAGCTTCCAGCTGTTGTTTGATATCATCGGATACAAAGTCCGACGCCACCACAATATCCGGCTCCAGCTCAATAATTTTTTCCAGAGTCGGTGAGTTAAAGCTGCCAATATCCGTTACTGCCAAAGCGGCTTCGGGATAATCACAGTATTTGGTCCGTCCCACTACCTTGTCCCCCTGATCCAGGGCAAACAGGATTTCGGTTGTTGCCGGAGATAATGATACAATCTTCTGGGGTTCCTTTTCAATGGTCACTGCCGTCCCTGCATTATCCGTTACCGTTACCGGGTAAGTGGTAACACCACTTTTTGTTTCAACTCCCGCTCCATCCGCTGTCGTTTTGCTTTGCTGACATCCGGTAAAGGATACCATCAAGGCTAAAATAACTAAAATAGCCAACAGACTTCTCATGCTTTTCTTTTTCATTTTCTTCCTTCTTTTTCTTTATTTTTTTGCATTTTTTGCAAAAATAAATCCAGCTTCCTGTGGAGGCTGGATACTAAACAAAAGGTTTAATCCTGTTCTTCCCACCGAAGAATATCAATGATTATGAGTGTCCTGACTTATGCGTATCCTTGGTTTCTCCCTTCCCATCCTTAAGACAGTGGTACAAGAACCTCGTTAGCAATTACAGTAGCGGGGGCTGTAGGGGTCTTCCACCCCTTTCCTCATCAATTTTCTATTATATTAGTGGAAGTGTATCATAGAATCGGCAACTTTTCAATTGATTATTTTTGCCGTGATTTTCCATCATTTACCGCCAGACTGTGAAGCACCGCCTGAGCAAAATCCCGGGGTTCTTTTTCCCGCCACGCTTCGTTGGCGATGACCTCATAGGAGATGGTATTGATGGTAGGCACCGTGAGAATCTCCGCCATCACCTCATTCAAGGGAATGCTACCTTCACCAGGGATCCAATGGCGATCCTCATTGAAATCATTGTCCGATAAATGTAGCGCTTTAATCCGCTGCTTGTATTTTTTTAAAATCCGGCCACGATTCTGTTCTTCCAGAAAATCGTGGGAGCTGTCATAGCACATCCCAAATCGGGGGGCATCAATCTGCTCCAGCAGAAAAGTAAGCAGATGCTGGCGGGAGACGTTTTCCACCGCCAGATCGACATCATATTTTTCAGCGGCATCAGCCAGCTCTGAGAAAAAAGCCAAGCCCTTATCAAGATCCGGCTGAAATTCATCGAGATCACAGGTATGCACGACCATGGCAGGAATCTCAAAAGCATGGCAATCTTTAAGATAATCCTTAAACCTCTGCAGCTTTGGCTGAATCTCCATCCGGGATGACTCCCAAATATCATTGTAGCCAATAAAAGGTGCATGAATATTAGTAATTTCTAAACCGTTTTTTCTGACAATCTCGGGAAAATCTTCTTTTCTGATTGCCCAGGGTTCAAGCTCATCCTCCCAGGAAATCATCGTTTCTTCAAAACCAGCATCAGCAATGATTTTAATCCGATCCTCAAAATTCATAAAATAACCATACCAGGAAAACATACTATAATTCATAACGGTCTCTCATTCTAAATTATTTTTTACATCTATTCTTTCACTATTTTTCGGCGGTGTTCATATTTTACCCCACGACCACAACTGAAATACTGGTCATCTTTTTATAACTGCGTTATAATACAATTAAAATCAATCAACTAAAACTGGAGATAATCTATGAAAAAACATTACAAAGGCATCTTGATTGGCATCGGCTTTATTGCGTTATCGGCCATGCTTTACTATTTTCATTTTTTTCTTTTTCACGATTCCCATCATATCTTTATTTATCTGCTGGGCGACATTGCTTTTCTGCCGATTGAAGTCCTGCTTGTTTCCGTTATTTTTCACAAGGTCATTGAAGACAAGGATAAAAACGAGCGCTTTAAAAAGATCAATATGATTCTCGGGGTCTATTTTACTGAAGCCGGCGTTGAACTACTGCAATTTTTTTCAAGGGAAGATACCCATCTGCCGGAATTCCAGGATTGCCTGACCATAAAGCCACAATGGGATACCAAAGACTATAAAAAAGCCATCAAACAGATCAGGAGCTTTAATCCTAGTTTGAACTTCAATTCCCACTGTTTGATGACACTCTCCGAATTCCTTAATTCCCGACGGGATCTCTTTTTAAAACTTCTGGAAAACCCGATTCTGGTAGAACACGACACCTTTACCGACCTTGTTTTAGCTCTGACCCATGCCCAACAGGAACTGTCAAGCCGCAAAGATCTTGGGCAGCTACCAGAAAATGATTATCGCCACCTGATGAGCGATATTGAACGGGCTTATAAGCTGCTGTTACTGGAATGGCTGTTTTATATGATGCACCTGCGCAAATCCTACCCTTTTCTTTATTCATTTTACCTGCGCACCAATCCCTTTGATCCCAATGCCGAAGTAGAAATTCAATAGCCGGCGTTCTTCTCGGCCTATAGGTTTATCGATCAACTCCCGTACCGACCAATTGTTAATCCAACCTACTCGCTGATCGTTTCGACCGACTCGATGGTGTACTTCTGTTTGCTGAAAACCAGTTCCATCAACATTGATAAGTATTTGATGATTACGGCCAGAATCACAAAGACGCCGAAGAAGCCAAAGACGATGACGAGCATCATCGAGGTATAGCCGGAAACCACTTCTTCGGTAACATAGCTGACCAGGGTATAGATGCCGATGCCAAAGGTGGCGATCATCATAAAGACCGCCGCCAGCAGGGTCATCTTATAAGCCACGTTGGTAAAAAGAATCAGAGAATCGGCAGCCATTTCTTTACGCTGATGCCGGGTTTCCTTGTTATAGGCCTTGGTGCAGGATCGGTTATTGTCGTACTCGATGGTGTCAATCTTCAAACCACAGTTGGCGTAAACCGCCTTGCGATAGGGAATCGTCTTGCTCATCGAATGAACCCGATTAATCGCCCGTCTTGACAGAACCCGGAAGTTTTCCGTCCGCAGCGGATGGGGGCTGTGGGAATAACGGTTGAAGACGGTGTAAAAAAGCCGGGAGGTCTTATGGCCGCATTTTTTCGGGGCGGCATTGACGATATCAAACCCGGTCAAACTGTGATTATACACGGTCATCATCAGATTGGTATCATAATCCATCACCATGTTGTCAAATTCAAAAACAAAATCGCCGATAGAAAGATCAATTCCGGCATTCATGGCCAGTTCAACGCCCTGGTAAAAACTCATATTGACGATGTTGATGACCGTGCCAGCGATGCTTTTGCCGATCTCCCGGATGACCGCCAGACTGTTATCATCCGAGGCGTCATTGACGCAGATAATTTGATAGTTTTCAAAATTGGCGTTTAAAACCCCGTTAATTCTTCCCAGAAAATCCCGGATCCGCTCTTCATCATTATAAATATAGATCACCGCCGAGACAAAGTTCTTTTCTCGATCCTGAGCTACTATTTTATTTTCTTGCTGTTTTGTCATGTTTTCAATACCTCATCCAAATCGTAAACCGTATTTATTTTCCCCGACAACACCGATACAAAGGTCGGTTTCTCGCTGACCTTACGCACCACCGTGGGGCGCGAATCGTCCACCTCGGAAGCCTTTAAAATCGGCTTCATCGAATAGAGCGAACCGGCATAGCTAAAGCCATAATCCTCCTTTAGATATTTCTCGGCCATATTGGACATATACGGCCAGGCGGATTGTGGTTTGGCGATGCAATCATTGCAGTTTCCCAGTTGCTTAGGACTGCAATAGCCCTGGCTCTTTTCCTGACAGTTAAATTTGGGCAAGCTGTCAAAGGACGACAGATGGGGAGTAAAGGTCACCGAAGTCAGGGAATGATAACCGGTTTTGCCAAAGGGCATTACCGAAAAAAAAGGCCCGTCCATCACCGTGATGCCCACCTCAAGCAGCTTCTTTTCCGGCCGGCAGAGAATGATTTCGCAGAGCTCATACTTAATTTTAAACGGTTCAAAACCGGCCAGATCCAAAATCTGATTGGTTGATCCGTAGGTGGCATTCAAAAGAAAACCGGCTTCTTCGACTGCGCCGGTTTCCAGGGTCAGGGCATAGACATCACTGCCCTTTTCGATAGTTTGAAGTCGAACCCCATATTTGATTTCAACATTGCTCATTTCTGCCAAGGCATCGATAAAAAACTGCCCCAGTATCCCGGCGTCATAGGTGTATTCTTTGGTCAGGTAGGCGCCGTCACAGAGCCCCTTTTTAAAATACTTCTCGGGAAATAATTCTTCACAGGGAATCTCGGCCGCCTGACAAAACTGGGTAAACTGTTCCCGGTTCGTCCAGCTGAAACTATCGCTGGTGGCATAAACTTGCGCAAATTCGCTGTGAATGCAGAAATCATAATCCTTGATAAAACGATTAAAATAATGGGCCGATTTGATCGCCGTGGCATAGGACCTGGGGTAGTGGTAACCCATATGAACCCGGGCCTGGTTGATATAGGTGGCTCGTTTAAAGGGCGCATCTTCCCATTCCAGCACCAGCACCCGCTCGCCCCGCTCACCACAGGTCTTAGCAGCGTAAAGACCGTAAAGACCGGCGCCGATAATGATTTTGTCCCAAGTGTTTTTATTGGATTTGTTTTTATTTAAATTGTTTTTGTTCGAATCGTTTTTATTCCCCGTCATCTTATGACTCCAGCAACCTAGGCACAAAGGCATTGATGGCCGCCACAACGGTGTCAATTTCGGTATCGGTCATTCCATAAAACAATGGCAAAGAAAGTACCTGATCCGCCAGTTTTTCGGTAATCGGCAGACTGCCCCGGCCAATATTTAAATAGGCATAGGCTTCCGACAAATGGGGTGGAATCGGATAATGAATGATGCTGCCGATTCCCGCTGCTTCCAGATAATCCTTTAACTCATCCCGATAGGGAGTGGTAATGACAAACTGATGCCAGACCGTGGTGGCGTGATCCCGCAGTTTGGGCAACGCAATCACGGGATTGTTCATCTTATTAAGATAGGCCGTACAAACCCGGTTGCGGTCAGCATTGAGCGCATCCAGATAACGAAGCTTGACGTTTAGCAACCCGGCCTGGAGTTCATCCAACCGCGAATTGGTGCCGACGACCTTATTATAATAGCGCTTCTCGCTGCCATAAAAACGATACATCCGAAAGGCCTGATCCAGTTCGGGGCTGTTGGTGGTAATGGCCCCGCCATCGCCGAAAGCACCGAGATTTTTGGACGGATAAAAGCTGAAACAGCCGATATCGCCAAACGAACCGGTCATCTGCCCTTGATAGGTGGCGCCATGGCTTTGGGCGCAATCCTCCACCAGCCGGAGATTGTGTTTTCTGGCAATCGCCACGATCTTATCAATTTCGCAGCTGGTGCCGTAAAGGTGGACCACCAGAATGGCCTTGGTCTTGTCTGTAATCATCGCTTCAATTTTATCCGCATCAATACTATGGAAAGCGTCCGGCTCGACAAAAACCGGGGTGGCATCGTTAATCGTGATCCCCATCACGCTGGCAATATAGGTGTTGGCCTGAACAATGACCTCGTCGCCGGCGCCAATGCCCAAAACACGAAAAGAAAGCCACAGGGCATCTAAACAGTTCCCCAGGCCGACGCAGTAATTGGTGCCGATATATTTTGCAAAATCTTTTTCAAAGCGGTCCACTTCATTCCCGAGAACATAGTTGCCGCTTCTTAAGATTTCCAATGCTTTGTTTTCATATTCTTGCTGATGTTCTTGATAATGTCGTAGTAAATTATTTGCTGGTACCTTCATCTTGTCTCCTCTGCTGTCAGGATTTAGTCTTGTGACGATCTTCTTTGATAAATTCTGACTTTAAAAATTTGATCTGCTTGAGATAGGATACCACAGTTTTAACAACCTTTACCTTAGTATCATAATCATCTTCCCAGATCACCGGAATATCGTGAACTTCGAGGCCCAGGCGCTCGGCTCGCAGCAGCAGCTCAACGCAATAAAACCAGCCATTGTCCTGGCTGGAAGCAGCAATCAACTCGTCAAAGGTCTCTTTTCGGTAAAAATCAAACCCGCAGAGGGCATCGGTAAACTTATTTTTAAACACCACATGCAAGAGTCCATTTAGTCCCCGCGAGGTAAATTCTCGCGATGGCTTGCGTCCCATCACTTCAGAATTTTTCATCAGCCGGGAGCCCTTGATAATTTTTACATCCGGCTGGTTTTCAAAAATATCCTTGACCTCTCTGAGATGATCGATATTGGTGGAAAGATCAATGTCCATATAGCCGATAATATCGCAGCTGTTGTCCGCTGCTCCGGTTCGTAGGGCGACCCCCACCCCCCGTTCCGGGGTTTTTAGATAATGCACCTCTTGGTACTTTTCGCACAGCCGTTGGCTGATGGCCGCAGTGGCGTCAGTTGAGCCATTATCAATGATGGTTAGCTGATAATCAAACAGCTTGTTTTTTTTGAGAAAAACCAGGGTTCTTAAAATGCCCTTTTCCAGGCGCCGCTCTTCATCAAGAACGGGAAATAATATATTTACTTTCATGATTCATCCTTTAGCTTTATTGTTTTATTGCAATTATTCGATCACTGTTCTTTCAGCTTGGGAATATTAATGTCATAGGGGGGATAGACCACACCCTTTTCGGTGATGATGGCGGTGACATTCTGGTGAGGCGTGACATCAAAGGCCGGGTTTTCCATGGCGACCCCGTCCGGTGCTACCTGAACCCCGCCAATATGGCTGATCTCCCGGCAGTCCCGTTGTTCAATGACAATCTCATCGCCAGATTTCATGGCGAAATCTATCGTTGAGGTCGGTGCCGCCACATACATCGGGATGCCGTGGGCTTTGGCCAATACCGAAACCGAATAGGTGCCAATTTTATTAGCCACATCGCCATTAGCAGCAATCCGATCCGCACCGACAATAACGCCATCAATTTTGCCCTGCTTCATCATCCAGCCAGCCATGTTGTCAGTAATCAGCGTGACCGGAATGCCGTCGGCGTGCAGCTCGTAGGCGGTCAGTCGGGCGCCCTGTAAAAACGGTCGGGTTTCATCGGCATAGACAGAAATATTTTTCCCCGCTTCGTGCGCTGCCCGGATCACGCCCAGGGCGGTGCCGTAATCAGCCGTGGCCAAGGCGCCGGCGTTGCAGTGGGTCAAAAGAGTATCGTTCTGATGGATCAGCTCGGCGCCATGTTTGCCCATATCGCGACACATCTGAATGTCTTCGGCACAGATGGCCTGAGCTTCATCCTTTAATATCTCAACCAACTGAGTCGGTTCTTTATCGGCATTGGCCGCCATCACGTCTTCCATCCGCTTGATCGCCCAGAATAAATTCACGGCAGTGGGACGGGTGGACGCCAGTAATTCGCAAACTTCTTTCATTTTAACATAAAAAACGTCTTTTGGCTCATTTTCATATTCCAACGCCCCAAAATAAACACCGTAGCCAGCGGTTACGCCGATGGCCGGTGCTCCTCGAACGATCATATCGACAATGGCTTTGGCAATTTTTCGATAATCGGTATAAGCATGAACAATAAACTCGGTGGGAAGCTTGGTCTGATCAATCAGCTTCAGCTCCCCATCTTCTAAATAAACTGGTTTCAAGCCTACACCTCTAATTTGTCGATGAGCTTAAAGATCAGCGCTTTTACTTTTTCAGTATTTTCATTTAAAACCCGGATGACATCCTCATTGGTTACCGGTTTAATATCCGGATGGTCTTCCAGTCCGGCATCGTAATCAGTGACCAGGGCAATGTTCACCACCGGGATCTCCTGTTCCAGACAGAGATAGCCTTCCGGATATTGGGTCATATTAACGACATGGGCGCCCATCATCGCAAACATCCGGCTTTCGGCGACGGTTGAGAAACGGGGGCCGTTGATGACAATCACGGTGCCACCAAAATGAGCGGTAATGCCGCATTCTTTCGCCGCTTCCATGGCCAGCACTCTCAGATTCTGGTCATAGGGATGGGCCGAGCTGAGATGATTGACCTTTGGTTTTTCAAAAAACGTATCTTTACGGCCAGAGGTCATATTTATAAACTGATCGGTGACCACAAAATCGCCGGGTTTGATTTCAAATTTAAGACTGCCGACACAACAGGGCGAAATAATCGCTTTTACGCCGAGGCTTTTTAAGGCGAAGATATTGGCCCGATAATTAATTTCTGAAGGGTTCAATGTATGTTCTTTTCCATGTCGCGGTAAAAAGGCCACGGTTTTTTCGCCCACCTTGACCAGGCTGACATCATCTGAAGGTTTACCATAAGGGGTATCAACTTCAATTTTCTTCACGTCTGCACTTAATTCGTAAAGACCTGAACCACCAATAACTCCAATATCTGCTGAATAATACATGATTTCTCTCCTTCAAATTGTTTTAATTTAGGTAATTGTATCACGCTCATGAGCTAACTGTCTGAATATCTATAATCTGGTGACGACTGCCTTAGCGCAAATTAGATTGTGCCCGGGACGGTAAAACCCATCCCCAACACAATCTAGATCATCAACTTTATTTTATTCGGGAATATTCATGCTGGCCAGGGTTGATTTTTTAACGATCGGTTCATCGTCATCCAGCGGTGCCTTAAAGCCCAGCCACTGATATTTGGAGTCGTCCTCTTCTTCAACTGGTTCTTCAACTGGTTCTTCAACAACTTTCTCAACCGCTTCTGCAGCTGCCACCAAACTGTCCGCCGATTCTTTCACAGCTGCGTCATCCGCTGCCATTTCCGCATCCGTTTTATCATAATACGGGGTGCAGTCTTCTTCTGGCGCAACTTCGGCACTTTTGTCCGGTTCCTGAACATCTTCAACCGTCGGTACTTCTTCACCTTCCAGAATCAGCTCGGTCATTTTGGGGATTGGCCGTTTGACAATTTCGTTATCGTCAAGAGGCGCCTTAAAACCCAGCCATTGATATTTGGTGTCATCCTCTTCTTCAACCACTTCCGCCGCTTCCGGCTCAGGGGGTGCCACTTCGGCAGCTACTTCAACAGCAACTTCTTCCGCTTTGACTCCTGGGGCCATATCTTCATCATAGATTTTTTCAACTTCCACTTCTTCCGCTGTTTTTTCCGGAATCAGTTTTTCTTCGCCTTGAATGGTGACAGCATAACCCTTTTTCATAGCGTCATCTTCAGGATTTTTTTCAGCCTTGTAGCCGACCCAGCTTTTCTGCGGTCGATAAGGCGGAATCTCATCATCAATGATTTTTGCCTTGGCCAGAACTGCGGCACTGCCACCGTGGATGGTTTCTTCCGGTTTGATGGTTTGCGAGGTATGAAATTCCGTCTCGGGATTTCGCTGATCTTTCTTTTCCCAGCTTTTCTTTTTATCTGGGAAATATTTTTTCAGGATATCCTTGGGAATTTCTTCGTTGCAGAGGATCGCCGATACCGAAGTAAGCACCTCCGGCAAGCGATAGGTGTCTCCCCATTTAATCGTCATCCCGACTTCGTATTTTAGCAGATCCGCCACATTAAAGCCTAAAGACTCCAATGAAAAACGCATCAGCTTCGGGTTACGGCAAGGCTGATTGGTTTTTCGGGCGCATTCCATCCCCTGGGTTTCGCAAATTGGGCAATTGCCGGGAATCAGGCCGATAACGCCATCCACCTCATCTTCAATCTCCAGCAGTGTTTTCCAGGTCATCACCTTGATCGCCTGGAGCTTGTCGGTGCTATAGTTTTTAACCGCCTCCGGATCACGAACATTTCTCAGATCATCCCGGGGCACCTCAAACTGCCTACCAATAATATGCATATATTTAAACTGTTTTAAAAAGATTGCTTCATCAAATGCGTAAGGAGGGCAGGACCAGTACTTGGAAAAATTTGGACATGCCTTACAAAAGCCCAGTGTTTTTTCGCGATTGAAATACTCTTCCATTAAGTACTCCACTCGTTTTGCTCCCAGGCTAAGTTTGTTTTTTAATTCCATTCGTTTACATCCCTTCTCAATCAATCCGCAGATCAATCGACCAAATCTGTATCATTCTATTTAATTAATTTTTAAGATAAGTTCCCGAACCAAAGATAAAATTCACCTATTTTAGGTTCTTGCCCTATTCTACATCGATTTCCCGATTTCATCAATTAAACTTTTTGTCCAATTCGGGTATTTTTCCCCGTTTTTTAAAATTAACAAAATATTACCTGTTTTTTTTGAATTTTAAAGTTTATAATTAAAGGAGTAATTTTTTGAAGGGAGATTAATGAATGGAATATTCTCACGAAATTAAAAGAATGTGTACCGTTGGCAATAATGCAAACCACGGTTGTGCCCCAATCCCAGAGGAGGGAAAATGGGTTCAGGCAAAAGATGTTACCGACATCTCTGGTTTAACTCATGGTATTGGCTGGTGTGCCCCACAACAAGGCGCCTGTAAATTAACCCTTAATGTAAAGGATGGCATCATCGAGGAATGTCTGATTGAAACCATTGGTTGTTCGGGAATGACTCATTCAGCTTCAATGGCCTCTGAAATTATGCCAGGAAAAACGATCTTAGAAGCACTAAACACAGATTTAGTTTGTGATGCAATTAACACCGCAATGCGGGAATTGTTTTTACAAATCGTATATGGCCGTACCCAAACGGCATTCTCCGAAGGCGGACTCCCAATTGGAGCCGGACTTGAAGATTTGGGCAAAGGTTTAAGAAGCCAGGTTGGGACTACCTATGGTACCCTTGCCAAAGGACCTCGCTACCTTGAAATTGCCGAAGGTTATATCCAAAAATTGGCGTTAAACAAAAACGACGAGATTGTTGGTTACTCCTTCGTCCATCTTGGAAAAATGATGGAAAGTATCAATAACGGCGTTGAACCAGCAGCCGCTTTGGAAAAAGCCTCTGGTAAATACGGACAATTCGACGATGCTGTCAAATACATCGATCCAAGAAAAGAATAGGAGGAAATCACATGGCATTATTTGAAAGTTATGAAAGAAGAATCGCTAAAATTGAAGAAACTTTAGCTGCCAACGGCATTGCCTCTTTAGAAGAAGCAAAGGCTATTTGTGATGAAAAAGGCATTGATGTGGCTGAAATTGTTAGAAGCATTCAACCCATCTGTTTTGACAACGCCTGCTGGGCTTACACCTTAGGTGCGGCCCTGGCGATTAAACGCGGCATTACCAATGCTGCCGACGCATCCGAAGTGATCGGCGAAGGCTTACAGGCTTTCTGTATTCCTGGTTCGGTTGCGGAACAACGTAAGGTTGGTTTAGGCCATGGTAACTTAGGCGCAATGCTCTTAAGAGAAGACACCGAATGTTTCGCCTTCGTCGCTGGACATGAATCTTTTGCTGCTGCTGAAGGTGCCATCGGCATCGCCCGCTCGGCCAATAAGGTACGGGTCAAACCATTACGAGTTATCTTAAACGGTTTGGGAAAAGACGCTGCTCTGATTATTTCTCGAGTCAATGGCTTTACCTATGTTAAAACCGATTATGATTTTGCTAAAGGCGAACTTAACATCGTTTCAAAAACACCTTATTCCGACGGTGAACGAGCGGCCGTTAACTGCTATGGCTGTAACGACGTTCAAGAAGGCGTTGCCATCATGCATCACGAAGGTGTTCATGTTTCCATCACCGGAAACTCCACCAACCCGACCCGTTTCCAACACCCTGTTGCTGGCACCTATAAAAAGGAAGCCCTGGAACAAGGCAAAAAATATTTCTCCGTTGCCTCCGGTGGCGGTACCGGCCGTACCCTTCATCCTGACAATATGGGATCAGGCCCAGCTTCCTACGGGATGACCGACACTATGGGACGAATGCACTCCGACGCTCAATTCGCCGGTTCTTCATCTGTTCCTGCCCATGTTGAAATGATGGGACTGATCGGAATGGGTAATAACCCAATGGTTGGCGCGACGGTTTCTGTTGCGGTGGCGATTGAGGAAGCAAGTAAGTAGGTCAACACAAGCTGAATTGTTTCAGACCCAAATCTTGATTATTCTAATTTTGATGGTATAATGACATTAACAGAGTTGCCCGAGACGTTTTACGTCCTGTCGGGAACCAGGGTCGGCGTTTATGCTGGCCCTTTTTATTTGGCGGAAATCGAATGGGATTAAAACCACCCTTGTCTTCGTGTCAGTCCAAAATTTTCTTGTTTTTCTCGCCAATTTCATTAAGAACTGATTGGACCTGTTCAATTAGTTCTTGTTTATTGGGAATATAGTAGACGTATTTGGAAGCAAAAATCTGATTCTCAAGTCCACCCAATGCATATTCTGCAACGATCTCAGATGTATCCGCACACAGAATGATACCCATTGGTTTTTCATCGTCCTCGTCATTTACTTCACTAGCATAATAATTAACATACATATTCATTTGCCCAATATTTTCAGGTTTGAGACTTCCCATTTTTAGATCAATCAAAACATAAGCCTTCAGTATTTTATTGTAAAAAACCATATCCACATAATAATGTGTGTTCCCAAGCGTAATTCTCTGCTGAGAACCAACAAACATAAATCCTCTCCCAAGTTCAAGTAAAAAATTTTCAATCTTAATAATTAGCGCTTTTTCCAGGTCTTTTTCTAGCATAGGCTTGTTTTCCGGTATTCCAAGAAATTCAAAAACATAGGGATCTTTCAAAATATCATTCGGTTTCCTATAAACGATACCTTCTTTAGCTAACATCAATACCTTCTCTTTATTCGTTTTTCCTTCCGAGAGAAGCATTCGCTCGAAAAGCGACGTATCAATCTGTCTTTTCATTTCACGCACTGACCAGTTTGAATTCAATGCTTCTTGTTCATAAAAAGATCTTGCGTTTTTATCAGATACCGTAAATAATTCGCAGTAATGGGTAAAACTCAATTTGCCAGACAGTGACTGGCAAATTGGATAATTTAAATATAATAATCGCATGTTCTGTAGATTCGAACGCAAAAACCCTTTGCCCAACTCCCGGGTCAGTTCTTTTGATAATGACTTCAACAACTGTTTTCCATACTCTGCCTTTTCCGATCCAGCTTGTTCATTATCAACAATGATTTTGCCGATGTTCCAGTAAGCGAATAAAAGCTCATTATTAACAGCTCTTGCAACATTTTCCCGAGCCGATTGTAGTATTTGTCTGATCTCATTAATAATTGCCTGATTTGTCGAGTAGGCAAGGGGAATTTCACCCCAAGCCTCTCACAGAACCGTACGTGACACTCTCGCGTCATACGGCTCTTGTTATCCAATCGTTGGTTTGATACCCTTCTCCCAATGATAAAAGAGTTTAGGTTTTGAATTGGCTAAATGTACTAACATTCGCCACGCTCTTCTTTCGCTTTTCTTGACTGTCTTATATTTTCTCTTTAACCATTGTACGAGTGTCTTATTTACATAATCAATTTCTTTTCGTGCTTCTCTGGAACAGAATTTTGTGAAATAATTCATCCATCCTCGAATAATCGGATTTAACTTTTCAGCCAGTGATTCCAGCGAACTTGTTTTGCATGCTTTTCTTATTTTTCGGATTTTATCTCTAAAGCTCTGCGCAGAACTTTTACTTACCGCTGGAGAAAAGGTGTTAAAGAAATTTCCATTTTTGCTTTTGACAGATCTTCTTCTAAACGTATAACCCAGAAAATCAAACGATTCATTTTCATATCGTTTATTATAACGATCACTTCGGCAGTAAACTATTTTCGTTTTATCCAGATGGATTTCCAAACCGCACTCTAACATTCTTTTCTTTAGGAATTCCAGCAGATTGAATGCTTCCTGTTCGCTTTGACAGTGTATGATACCATCATCAGCATAACGCACCCATGGATTTTGAGGATATTTTCGACTAATCCATGTGTCAAATGCATAGTGCATAAACAGATTTGCAAGAACCGGGCTAATAACACCACCTTGCGGTGTACCGGATGACCTTTCTTTTAATTCTCCATCGTTCATCACTATTGGTGCCTTAAGAAATCTCTCGATATAAAGAATGACCCACTTTTCATCGGTATGCCATTTGACTGCTTTCATCATCTTTGTGTGATCAATATTATCAAAAAGTCCTACAATATCAAACTCAATCAGCCATGGCATTTTCCAACAGCGTTCACGTGTTATACCAACTGCATCAATTGCAGATCGGTTCGGACGATAACCAAATGAGTTATCATAGAATATGGGTTCTACGATGGGTTCAAACGTCAACCGTACAACCATTTGTGCAATGCGGTCTTCAATCGTCGGAATTCCCAATAGCCGCATTTTCCCATTTTTCTTTGGTATTTCCACACCTTTTACTGGCTTTGGGAAATAGCTGCCAGAAGACATTCTGTTCCACAATTTATAAAGATTGTTCTTCAGATCTTTTTCATATTCTTCGAAATTGATTCCATCAATCCCACCTGCCCCTTTATTTGCTTTGACACATTTGTAGGCCTGTAGTATTTGATGTTTTGAAATTTGAAACGACTTTCCTTCTTGCATAAAATCCTCCCATTTCTGGTTGTTCTATTTTTGAAGTATAGATAACAGAATCCCTTCGCTCCATCCCCATTACAGGAATTTCATCACTACTACGAATTCTTCCGCACCTGAATGATTCATCGCTACTTTCATCCTTGTCATTTTGCTGCTTGGATTTTTCGCTTGGCATTATCATTCAGGATTCTCCTGTTCCTTATAAGAGCCTATGCCATGCTCCTGGAGCCTATACACCGACAGCCATCTGACCAGTAATCAGGTTTCCGTCAGACTTATCCCAACCGTGCTTCAAAACAGTTGGTTTTGACTGCATTTTAGTATTAACGATGCTTCTTCGGTCTCTTCACTTTCGTTCAGCTTCATGGCACACACCTGACTGATTATTCAGCCTTTTCCGTTTGCGCTCAGCACCATAACTTTTGGTTACAGCACCCAAAGGCGGTTTGAAACCCACACCTGAATGTTGATTTCGAGAGGCCTGCTCTCATCTCTTATAAAGCATGAATTCAGATTTTCTACTTCCCCCCGTTCCACTTTCCTGAATCCTTCAGGACACACTGTTAACGCTTACATCCCCCTTGGTGCAAAAATCCAGTAATTGCTCCAACCAATGCAGGAGGTGTATCTGCATTGGCTGAAGAAATAAGTCAAATTATTAATCTTTTATGTAAAACAATTGGAAGTTTATCTTGAAAGATGATCTCTGGACTACCCTGGATGGTCTGATCCAAGGTCAGTCCAGGCTTGTTATTTAGCCTACTTTGACAATGATTGCCGCTGCTGAATCACCGGCTGCGCAGCCACAGGCCAGTACATAGCCGCCGCCTTTAATGACGGCTTCTTCGATGCCTTCCATCAGCAATCGGGCAATTGTTGGTCCCTGAGGATGTCCAAATACCAGTGAGGTTCCATAATTGTTGATGCGTGATTGTTCAATCCCTAATGCTTTTGCTAAATGAAGGTCATTCGCGATAAAGGGACTATGGTTTTTGATGGCCACCAAATCATTGACGCCAATTCCAGCATTATCAAGTGCCATCTGCACGGCTCCAGCCGGTGCTGCTGGCATGAATGCTTTTTTAGTCCGATTAAAGCCGTAGGAAATTACTTGAACCGGTATTTTTTCAGTGCTTAAATCCGCTGCATTTTGCTTAGTTGTAATGATCATTCCGGTATTACCATCAGCTGGATGGGTTTGCGAACCGAAGGTATGAATGCCGCCTTCAGCAACTGGTCGAAGTCTTTCCAGACCTTCTTTAGTTGTTTGGGTAACGCCCTCATCTTCACTGATGACCAAAGTACTTTTTCTGGATTTCAGTTCGATCGGGAACATGTATTTTTTCTGGAATGCGCGGTCATTTGCCAGGGCATCGGCATATTGTTCATATCGCATTAAAGTTACTTCATCGGCTTCTTCTCTGGTGAATCCGCCTTCTTTGGCAACATTTTCTGCTGTTGTCAGCATGCCAAAACCAGTTGAAGGATCACGGTTGATGTTGTCCATATTTACATTTTCTGACAACACTTCGCCGCCTGGGCCCTGAGGATTTGGCCAGATAATATGTGGGGCATTGGAAATTTTGTCAAACATCATGCAATAAGCGGTTGACAGATTACCTGTTTCAACTGCCAAAGCAGCTGAGTACATGGTATTTGTCGAAGTTGCACAAGCATGAGCAATCGACATTCCCGGAATACTAAGGCCCAATTCGTTCGCTGCCCAGGATGCGCCAAAGAAGGATCCTGGTTGGATAACGGTATGTCCAAGATAGAGGAATTCAATCATCTGAAGATCTAAACCCTTTGTTTCGAAGAACCGTTTGCTTGTATCCGCAGCTAGTTTAATTGAGTTTTCATTCTGAAGGCTGCCCTGCCATTTACAAAATGGTGTGCTAAAATATCCGCCATAAGGAATATATGCATTTTTGAACATTTATTTTCTCCTTTTTAATTTTCTTGTTTCACTGTTGCGAAAGATCGGTGAGCTTTATTCGTTGTTTACATGGATCTGAACGTAAAGCTCACTTTCTTTTCGCAACTACTTTACTAATTTTATTTTATTTAGCCTATGCTTTTTTATAAGCTGGTGCTTTTCCCGGAGGTGCTGTTAAACCGGCCCACGCATCTTCAGTTGTAAACATTTCGATCAGGCGTCCTAGTTCCATTGTAATCGCTTCGTCAATTGAAACCTTAGATTGGGCTTCCATCAGCTCATTGGCAACAATGAGGGCCAGCGGTGCTTTTTTGCTGATGATTTTAATGGTTGCGTTAGCAAAGTCTGCATCAACGCCGTCTGGAACGATACCATTCATAATTTTATCCAGATTGTCTGCCGCAAAGATGGCCATTTCGTTTTCGAAGCCGTCTTTAACGTTTTTTCCCTGGTACTTGTCCTGTTTTTCCTGAGCAGCAACCTTTTTAATGGTTTCTTCCAGCTTATCGATGGTAGTCAGTTCGGTTATCATTCCCATCTTTAGTGCTTTTTCAGCACTGATTGATTTACCGGTGAAAACATAGTATTTAGCCAGATCTTTGCCAACCAGTCGTTCCATTCTGATCATGCCACCCAAACCTGGATAGATGCCGATTCCGGTTTCTGGGAATCCGAAGGAACCTGCTTCGGTAGCTACAATATACTGACATGCCAGTGCCAATTCACTGCCGCCACCCAGAGACAGCCCATCAACAACTGCGATTGTTGGTTTAGCTGACATTTCAAATCGTCTCAGTAATTCGTGACCTTTGCGGGTAAACTCAACTGTCCGTTCTAAGGTATTATTTTCCATGTTTTCGATGAAAAATTTGATGTCCGCTCCAGCAATAAACGCTTTTCCAGCACCAGCGATGGCAATGGCTTTAACCGCTTCATTGCTTTCAGCTTCATCAAACTTCTTTTCCAGTTGATTAACAACTGTTTCATTCAGGGCATTCATTGCTTCTGGTCGGTTAATGGTAATATAAGCAATATCCTCTTTAACTTCAAGTTCGACATATTTGAATTCAAATGGTTTTCCGCTTTCATGTTGTTTAACCAGTAATTCTGGCATTTTGAAGTCAGGATAACGCTTACACATAGCGTCAACAACTTCATATACTTTTTCAATACCAAGTTTATTCATGATTTCAAATGGTCCAAATTTCCAGGCCAGACCAATTTTGGCACCGCGATCGGTATCCTCGATTGAAGCAATCCCTTCATCTACTAGTTGGCAAGCCACACCTAATGAAGCGCCGAAAAGGAAATCTGTTACTTCCTGAATTTTTGATTCATCCACGTCACCGCTTAGGTCAAAGAGTTCTTTTGACTCGACTTGATCAATTAATCGTTGTGGTGCTGCATAGAAATTGCCAAGTTCGTCTTCCAATGTTTTAGCTGAATGGACGGCAATTGGAATACCGGTAACATTCATCAATTCAAAAGGTCCCATACCAATTCCAAATGCCTTTTTGCAAGCTGCTTCAATGGTAGGGATATTGGCAATCTTTTGTTCCAGAACCCGTACTGCTGATACATAGAAAGGAATGAAGATTCGATTGACACAAAATCCTGGTGAATCCTTTACAATGATGTTTGTTTTTGCATGTAGTTTTCCGATCAGTAATGCTGTGTTCAGGGTTTCTTCACTTGTTCCTTCATGAGGAATTACTTCCAGCAGTCTGTTTTTAGCGGGGTGAAAGAAGTAATGCATCCCGACTACTTTGTCCGGTCGACTAGTCCATGCTGCCAGTTCGTGTACATACAGGCTTGAAGTATTTGTCGCCAGGATGGTTTTGGGATCACAGATTGCGTCCAGCATTTTGAACAGTTCACCCTTCATTTTCTTATCTTCAAAAATTGCTTCGACAATCAAATCCATATCTTCAAGATCTTCGTAAGAGGTTGTTCCTTTGATTCTTTTTAATGTTTCCTGCATTTTATCAGTTGTAATAACGTTTCGTTCGACTGCCTGTTGCAGCATGTTGGTGATGATTCCGATGCCGCGTT
Source organism: Acetobacterium sp. (assembly GCF_030652775.1). Lineage (GTDB taxonomy): Bacteria > Bacillota > Clostridia > Eubacteriales > Eubacteriaceae > Acetobacterium. The sequence continues at coordinate 18,886 of NZ_JAUSPS010000002.1, forward strand.
CAACTTGAGCATCGTTCATATCTACCAATGTCACATTTAAACCTTCTTGTGCCATCTTCTGAGCGATACCGCCGCCCATATTCCCTGCCCCAACAATACCAATTTTGTAACCGTTGCTCATTATTATCCTCCTTTTTTTACCGCCTTTTTTGACGGTCGTTTGATACTTTGCTATCCCAGTTTATCAGCCATATAAAATCCATAATATGATAAATTTCAGGATATGTTTTCGTTATATAACAATGTTCTAGAATTATATTCTAGAACATTGTTATATTTATTATACTCGTCATTTCTAGATTGTCAAGAGCTTATTTGCAAACGTTATTTTTCTAACAATTCTTTAAACTTGGGTGTTTGTTGCCTGTTTTCGTTCTGCTACTTCTTTACTCATTTCTTCCATTCGTTTTGGTGTTAAAGTGTATAGTTTGAACATTAACAGTAAACCAATGATGATTATAATGGCTGGATACAGTGAAAATCCGTTTTTGATCCCCTGGACCAGTTCCGGAGTAACCGCCATATCGGCTACATAGTTTACTGAGCTGAGCACAGCAGCAATAATCATTGAACGGACAAAGATCGATATTTTGATCGGGAAACTGATTAGTGACATAACAAACCCACGGGCATTCTTTCCAGTTTTCCATTCGCCATAATCACTGGTAGCGGAGTACATCGCTACGCCCAATGAATCAGGCAAGCCATAACCGATGTAAGCCAGTAACATAATAATTTTAAATGCGGTAGCTTGAAGCGGGATAAACCAGACAATCAATAAACCAATGACTAACAGACTCAGAGAGATCAGGTAGGTATTCTTTTCGCCCAGACGTTTGGCTATCGGTGCGGCAATCATGGCTGAGAGGAAGTTGACAACGGTTAATCCGGTCATAAATAATGCCATGCCCGGTAAATCATTGATAACATATTTAAAGTAATAGAAGGCCATACCGAAGATAATGAAACGGCCCAGGTATCGGCCCAGTTCCACAATCATCAGTCCGATTAATGGTGGGTTGACAACGATTTGTTTTAACATTTCACCCGTTGACATTTTATCTTCTTGTTTTCCAACTGGAGCTGCACAGCCGTTAAAAGCATAGTCTTTTGTCAGGGCAAAATAGATCCAGTTACAGGTAATCATGATACAGCCAGTAATAGCCGCCATGTAGGTATAACCTAAAACCGGGTTGCCAACGCTGACACCAATAGCAGTAATAGCTTTTACGCCAAAGTAAGTAAATGCCAGGGTTCCAAGAGCATTAAACATCCCTCTGTTGCTGGCCATAGAAATTCGTTCGCCACGATCGGTGGTCATCGCATTATTCAGGGAAATATGAGCAGCATAAAAGGTATTCCAGACTAAATGGCTGACGACAAAACCAGTAAAAATGATTATTGCACTAACTGTCGCTGAACCGCCGAGCTGGGTAAACTGCAGCACATAAAATAGCGCCGCAACCGGTGGCCCGACCAATAACCATGAACGGTATTTCCCCCATTTTAGATTGCTTTTCTCCAAAATGACCCCGGATGTCGGAACCGCTAAAATATCGACCAGACTGGTGGCTAATAAGATCGTACTGACCAATGCTAATGGCAGTTTTGCAAAGTCGGTCAGAAATGCTGCAAAAAACATGACCTCGATGGTGACGAGGGTCTGAAACCCGAATGACGGTAACCCGTAGAGGTTGACAACTGATTTTTTCAATGGTTGACTCATGATTTTTCTCCTTAAAATTTTATATTTTTAATGCTTTGTGGACTGATTTTTATAATGCTTCCAAAATCGCCGGAATCACTTCGTAAAGATCCCCAACAATTCCATAATCTGCCACTTCAAAGATGGGTGCATTTTCATTTTTATTAATGGCAATAATATAATCCGAACTCTGCATCCCCGCCAGATGCTGAATCGCTCCGGAAATACCACAGGCAAAATATATTTTTGGCTTGACGGTTGTTCCCGTCTGACCAACCTGATAAGAATGGTCAATCCAGCCTGAATCGACACAGGCTCTTGATGAGCCGATGGTGCCGCCCAGTTTATCAGCCAGTTTTTTAAGTAATTCAAACCCTTCCTGATTTCCCAGACCCATACCACCGGATACAATGAATTCAGCATCTGTCAGTGATGCCAGTTCTCCTGCTTGTTTAACAATTTTGATAATTTTGGTGCGGATTTCATCATCCCCAAAGCTGACGTCCAGACGAATGGCTACGCCTTCACGACCGGCTACATATTCAGCCTTATCCATAACCCCGGGCCGTACCGTTGACATTTGCGGTCGGTGATTTGGACAAATAATGGTAGCCATCAGGTTACCGCCAAAAGCTGGTCGGGTCTGTCGAATTTTTTTATCTTCTGGATCAATTTCCAGTTTGGTACAGTCAGCTGTTAAACCAGTATCACATCGTACTGCCAGGCAAGGGCCCAAATCACGTCCAATGTGGGTAGCACCCAACAGAATAATTTCTGGTTTATATTGGTTAATGGCTTCCTGAATAACCTTAGTATAGGCGTCTGTCCGATAGTTTTTCAATTCGGGATGATCTGCGAAATAAACCTTGTCTGCCCCATAGGCAAATAATTCCTGGGTCAGATCATCGACTTTGTCGCCGCAGAGGACTGCACTCACATCAGTTCCGATTTCAGTAGCCAGTTTTTTTGCTTCGCCCAAAAGTTCGATAACAACTGGCATCAATTTGCCTTCCCGTTGTTCAGCAAAGACCCAAACCCCTTTATAGGCGCTTAAATCCTTCTTGACCGCTTCTTCTATTTTTTCAATTGCGTCAAAGGGACACTCATCCACACAGACGCCACAGCCGGTACAGGCATCGCCGATAACGGCTATTTTATTTTCCATCTCAATTGCACTGAAAGGACAACTATTTACACAGATGGAACATCCTTTGCATTTTTCTACTATTACTTTAACTGCCATATTTATTGTTCGTCCTTTCTAAATAACGTGTAACCCTTTTAATTTTGAAATCAAGCTTTTGCTCACTTCTGCCGTGGTTCCGGTGAGCATTTCCCCCTTGCCCTTGGTGGGAGGAGTAAATGAACGGAAAACCTGGGTCGGTGAAGCTTTCAAACCGCAGTTTTCCGGGGACAGTTTGATGTCCTCATGACCCCAGACGGTAATTTCTTTGCTGCAAGCATCGACAATATTGTAAATGCTCATATATCGCGGTTCATTCAATTCCTTTACAGCCGTTAATAGACAGGGTGTCTTCACTTCAATGAGTTCATACCCGTCTTCCATCTGTCGTTGAACGATGACCTTATCACCAGCGAGTTCAACATTCTGAACATAGGTCACTACTGGTATATTTAGCCGCTGAGCGGTTTGAGGACCGACCTGGGCAGTATCACCATCAATGGCCTGTCGACCGGCAAAAATAATATCAAGATCGCCAATTTTACGGATTCCTGCTGCCAGGGTATTGGAGGTAGACCAAGTGTCCGCACCGCCAAAGGCCCGGTCACTTAGCAGATAAGCATCGTCGGCTCCCATGGACAGGCATTCTCTAAGCATCTCAGTGGCCTGAGGTGGACCCATAGTTAGTACCGAAACTTTTACATTGGGGTCATTATCTTTGATTGCCAGGGCTGCTTCTAAGGCATTGGCATCATCCGGATTTAGAATACTGGGGACACCTTCCCGTATCAGCGTTCCTTTCACCGGATCTATTTTTACTTCATTGGTATCCGGTACCTGTTTAACACATACTAATATTTTCATATTTAACATTCTCCTCTATTTGCTGATTCGTCTTCTGCTCATGCTGTCGAACCTATTTGAGCAATTGGCCGGAAATGACCATCTGCTGTACCTGGGATGTTCCTTCATAAATTGTGAAGACCCGGCAGTCACGATAAAGCCGTTCAACCCGATATTCTTTCATATAGCCGTAGCCGCCGTGGATCTGAACCGCTTTGGCACAGATTTCGTTGCAGACTTCTGAGGCATAAAACTTGGCCATAGAGGCTGCTACGGTGGCATTCTGATTGGTATCTTTCTTATAAGCGGCATCATAAACCAGATGTTTGGCCGCCTGCAGCTTAGTGGCCATTTCGGCAATCATAAAACTGATTCCCTGGAAGTCAGCGATCCGTCGACCAAACTGTTTTCTGTCCTTGGCGTATTTAATCGCTTCGTCCAGCGCTGCCTGAGCCACCCCGATGGATTGTGCCGCCACGCCAATTCGACCGACGTCCAAAGTTTTCATGGCATTGGTGAAACCCTGATTGAGTTCACCCAGCATATCTTCTTTGGGAACACGAACGTTTTCCAGAATAATATCGCTGGTAGCACAACCAATCAGACCCATCTTATGTTCAGATTTCCCACAAGATACGCCTTCAGACTTCATGTCAACAATAAAAGCAGTAATCCCTTTTGCGCCTCTGCACATATCCGTTTTGGCATAAACCACGGCATAATCTGCCAGTGGCGCCATAGTGATAAAGGTTTTACGTCCATTTAATACGTAGTAGTCACCATCTTCCACAGCCGTTGTTGTCATTCCGCTAGCATCCGACCCGGCACCCGGCTCGGTTAATGCAAAAGCCAGAATTTTTTCACCGGTAACAACCGGTTTTAAATACTTTTTAAGTTGTTCATCTGTACCCGACAGCAGTAATGGACCGCCGCCAAGGGAATTTGGTGAAGATACATACAAACTTGCAACCGCACTTTCTCTGGCGATTTCTTCCATCACAGCGACATAACCCCGGTGATCCGAACCAGCGCCACCCAATTCTTTTGGTATTTTAATTCCAAAGAATCCGGCTTTGCCCATTTTATTCAAGATTTCTTCCGGAAACACATCGGTCTCTTCTATTTTATCCAACACGTCAGATGTCAGTTCCTTTTTGGCAAAATCTCTCGCCAATTTACGAATTAATTCGTGTTGTTCATTAAAAATCATTCTATAAACTCTCCTCTTGCATTTCTAATTGAATTTCTTCCTTCATCTTTTTCACGTCAATCTTACAACTGTCGTTCAGGGGAAATTTTTCATACAATTTAATAAATTTCGGCATTTTATAGGGTGCCAGATTGTCACTAATCAATTCTCTGATTGCCTCATCCGTGACGCCCCCCGCCGGACATTCAACGCAGGCAACAATTTCTTCCTGCACCACCGACATCGGGATCCCAAAGACCTTAGCCTGAACCACACCCTCATGCTTGATAATCACTGCTTCGATTTCTTTCGGCGAAATATTTTCACCGGAACGGATGATCATTTCCTTCATTCGGCCAACAATATATAAACTGCCGTCCTGATCCAGATAACCGATATCTCCGGTTATCAGCCAACCGTCTTCGGTAAGCACTTTGGCTGTTTCATCCTGATCTTTGTAGTAACCCTGCATGACATTGTAGCCACTGACTTCGATGCGCCCAGGCTGATCCGTTCCTAACGGCTCCCCGGTCTCCATACTAATAATTCGTATCTGAAGATTGCTGATGACTTTCCCCACCGTTTTTGAGCAGCGTTCTAGGGAATCATCGTAACTTGAAAAAGAGATACTCGGCGATGCTTCCGTCTGCCCATAGGACTGCTTCAGATGATAAATGCCCAGGTCCTCAGCAATTTTCAGGTAATCGTTTGGAAAAACCGACGAACCGGCAATGATGCCAGACCGTAGGCTCTTCAAACTGAATTTTTCTCGTTCTTTGTGATGCACAATAGCCAGGAATTGTGATGGAACGGCATTCAATACACTACAGCCATATTGATCAATGACACCCAAAACTGTTTTTGTATGACAGTCCGGGGTTACATGCAAACGACCACGATGAACAAATAACGCCAGCAATCCCGTTGACAAACCAAAACTGTGAAAGAGCGGCAGCGCCAGGCAGACCTTATCCTGGTCGGTCCAGTGCATGCATGAAACCGCTTCCCGAGCCACATTGATTAACTGATAATGGGTCAGTAAAACCCCCTTGGGGCGACTCGTCGATCCCGAGGTGAAGAGCATACTGGCCATATCATCGGGCCTGATCGCTGCTTCCCGGATTTTGAGACTGTCTCTTTCGGCGCCAGTTAATGGTGCCTGATGCCGCAGTTGTTTCCAGAAATCCAGCCCGATTGACAGTCCGGGGTACGCCCCGGAAAGACAATCTGCCCGTTTTCCGTAAATATCGTCACCGTAGCAGATATAATCGACATCGGCAAACGACATCATCGCATCCGCTTCCCTTGCAGAAAGCTTGGGATTAACCAACACTGATATCGCACCAATTTTAGCGATGGCAAGATAGCTGCAAATCCAGGCCAGTGAATTGAAGCTCCACAGCGCCACGTGTTTTCCTTTTTCAACATGATCAGCCACCAGCCCCAGAGCCAACCGGTCTGAAATCAAATCAATATCGTTCCATGATAAAGCTTCCGTTTCATCGATCACGGCAGCTTCATCTTTTTTTTCTGCCACTGCCTGACGAAACTGCTGGATCACTGTTATTGATTTTAATTTCATTGCTTTATTTTAGTATTTCTTTAAATGTTTCTACCGCTGTTCTGACCTGTTCATAGTTGGTCATTTGACGATCAATTTCTACCAGCAATAATGGGATGTTCTTTTCTGCACAAGCTTTTTTAATCATGACATAGTCAAATTCTTCAGGATCACAGAATTTTGTCATAACGAAAATTACGCCGTTCGCCTGATATTTCGAGACCAAACCCACTGTATATTGAGCGATTGCTTTGTCAACATTAAAGAGTACCGAACAGTTATCCATGTCAGCAAATTTACATGACAGGCTGTCCAGTGCCGTTTCTGCTGGTTTGGCGTCAACATGATATTGTCTTGATTCGCTGGCGACATTATCAGCAACGATTTGCATGTCATTATCATCTAATATCTTCAGCAGATCTTCAGCATCAACCAGAATACCCGTTGTGACAATTTTAATTTTATTGTTCGCTGTTTTCTCAGTTTTTGTCAATTCGCTGATTAAGTCTTTTACCAATGCGGTGTGTTCGGATTTTTCCATATAGAAGGCACTTTGGAAAATGGCATTACGATCGACCGCAGTAATTTCCGGATAATCATTTAAACAGTCCGACAATTGTCGCATGATGGCATTGTGTTCGTTATAAATGGCGATTGATTCTGTCAACTTGGCATCATCAAAACTTTGGCCGGTGGCTTTTTCCAGATCAGCAATGACCCGTTCGTAACCAGCCTTGGTAAATGCTTTGCCAAAGTCAGCTTTGCGATTTTGCGGATAGACCATTGGGATAAAGGGAATATTTTTAACGGATGATTTCCAGTTTTCTCCCAGACACTTTAATGAATCGCATAATGACGGGATAATGATTGCTGAGGCTCCTTCAAATTCGCCGCGGATGCCCAATTCCAATACTGACTGCATCACTGAACAGATAAATGCTGGAAAATAGGTTTTCGCTTCTTTGATTTCTATGTCAGCTCCCCAGGTGCCCATTGGAACCATTCCCATGGCATGAACAATTTCTTCTGGAGTGTAGACGGGAGCACAAATGACAACTTTTTTATCTTGAGCAAGATAATTTTTTAATTGTTCCTTTGGTGAGGATGCAATTTTATGAAATTTTTGTAAACTTTCTTTTAAACCCGACATCTTAGCAGCCTCCTTTTTTTGATTCCATAATTTCGGTTAAGCCTTGTACTCTGGTTTCATATTGAGCTTCTGAGAAATTTCGGGGATCCGCTTGATCCCCGTCAAATGCGACATGAGGGATTTCGCATTCTGCAGCGATCTGTCGGCTCATTTCAGCCATGAAGCCGCTCCATAATTTACATGAGCGATTGGTGTGAACCAGTAAACCTTCGACATGATTTTCTTTGATCAGTTTTACCCGTTTATCACGAGCATGTTCCAGATTCATGGCGTTTGGTACATTACAGTAAGCTTTTACCATGCCGTCAAAGTCATCATAGATGAATCCAAAAGCATCCGCATAGATCGTTGTTACCATGTTGATGCCACGGCTTTTCAGGCCTGTTGATGTTGCCCGCAAATATGGCCAGCAAGCGATTCCTTCGAATATAATCCGATGTTTTTCTTCGCCACGGAAGGTACTGTTTCCGGTTTCAACATTTTCCAGATACTCTTTATGAAGAACTTCCATCGCTTCAGCTGCTTCTTTTTTACCTCGGGCTGTTACCATAACCGCCATGTGGTTTAAAAGATCAAAGCCATTAAAAGGTGAAGGTGTATGTTTCGCTTCAGATGTTGCCGCTAACCATGCCCGGCTTGTTCGTCCGGAATATTCCATAACTTCCTGGAATTTTTCCTCAGTCCATTTTTTACCGGTCAGTTCTTCCAGTTGTTTAATTGCTTCCATAAACTGGGCTTTAACGTATGCTACCTGGGCATCAGAAACGTCATAATCGGGGTTAAAGGGAATGTCGATGATGATCATCGGAATGTTCAGGTCTTTAGCCAGGTTTTCGTACCATTTGATCATGCAGTTACAGATATTGTTGCAGCATAATAAGAAATCTGGTTCTGGCATATTTTGTTCTGGCGTATCTTTTATTTTTGCATAAGCCAAATTGATTCTGGCATAGGCACAGATATCATTGGAATAACCATCATCTTCACTGACATTACATAAACGTTCGCCGCCGCCACGAGCTGCGATTCCGGCTGCCTGATTTTCTGGATAACATACTGCCAACCCTAATGTCTCAGGTATTTCCACTGGAAAATTGGACGAACACCAACCGATCATTTCTCCACGATCTTTTGCTGCTTGAGCATCAACGTAGGCATCTGTGGCAATTTTTCCTAATTTGAATTTTGCCGAATTAGGATCTGGTGGACTTTTTTTCTTTACTTCATTACTCATTTAAAACACCTCTCTTTTTTACTTGTTCATAGGCACTGATCGCAGCCCCTAAAGCGCCCATCATCTGTGATGTTTCTGACCACTTGATGGGAACCTTCAATTCTTTTTCTAATGCTTTTCTGACCCCGCCGTTTTGGGCGACACCGCCACTCATAAAGACTTCTTCTTTGATACCAACGCGCTTTGCCAGCCCGGCAACCCGGCTTGCTACCGAATTACAAATACCGGCGATGACGTTTTCTACCGTTTCTCCGGTCGCTAACTGAGAAATAACCTCAGATTCCGCAAAAACGGTACAGGTACTGGATATTTTAGCCGGTTTTTCCGCTAATTCAGCCCTTTTTTCTAATTCATTGACGGGCATCTGGAGAATGTTTGCCATAACATCCAAAAACCTTCCGGTTCCGGCGGCGCATTTATCATTCATCATGAAGTTTTCCAGTATCCCTTTGTCGTTGATCCGCAACACCTTGGCATCCTGGCCGCCGATATCAATGATTGTCCGAACCTGGGGGTTTGTAAAAAGCACCCCTTTGGCATGGCAGCTCAGCTCACTTAATTCGCCGTTGGCCGGATCAAAATTTCGGCGTCCGTAGCCGGTAGCCATGACATAGTCGATATCATTGCGGCTCAACTTAGCCTTTTTCAGAACCGTTTCCATGATTTTTTCAGCTCCAATTGTCCCAATCCCGGCAACCAGAAGCTCCGTCCCGATAATGCGTTCCCCATCTTCCAGCAGAACGCATTTAGAGGTTGTTGACCCAATATCGATTCCCAGTGTCAGTATTATTGTATTTCACCCTTTCCTCTCATTGAGTCAATATCTTCAGCGGTAAAGCCAATACTACTCAAGATTTCATTTGTATTGCCACCATAGGTTGGACCTTTTTCATAATCTGGTAAACCAGCGTTTTCAAACATAACCGGTGTTCGAGTCATCGCTTTAGGGCCTGATGGATAATCTACTTTTGCGAAAATATCACTTTCCCAGGCTTGAGGATCTTCAACAACCTGTTCCCATGTCTGACAGATTTCAAAACAAAGATCTGCTTCATCAAACATTTTTGAGCACTCTGCCAAAGTTTTTTCTTTGATTGCGGCAAAAATGATCCGGTTCAGTTCCTGAGGGTTTTGTGATACATGCGCCAGGGTATCGAACCGTTCGTCTTTAGCCAATTCTGGTTGACCGATAACTTCGCTGAATTTTCCGATGGTGCGGTTATAATCTGGTAATGCCAACTGAACCCAAACTTCATCTTTAGTGATGAAAGTCGATTGCAATGGATTTAGCATATCTTCACGACTGATTGGATACTTGTTGCCATACTGTGCCGAATGGATCATAATAGCTAAACCGTAAACAGCGGCATGATATAAGCTGACTGTAACTTTTTCACCTTTACCTGTTTTTAAGGCATGAATATAAGATGCCAGCAGACCTGTTGCCAAGTACATCCCGCAAGCATGGTCACCAAAACCTGGGACAATGTTTACTGGAGAGGTTCCTTTTTCATATAAGGTGCCGCTGTATCCGCCGCGAGCTGCAAAAGCAGTGAAGTCAAATCCTGGTTTGTCTTTTAATGGGCCTTTAGCACCATAACCGAGAACTTGTCCAAAGACCAATTCCGGTTTTTTACTGGAAAGGGTTTCATAATCGATGCCAAGTTTTACCAATGCCTGAGTTCTCAGATTGGTGACGAAAATATCAGCATCGTCAAGGAGCTTCATGAAAATTTCCATTCCCTTTGCACTTTTGAGATTTAGGGCGATTCCCTGTTTGTTGGCGTTTTCAAAATCAAATGCTAAACTTTCATCCTGATCCAAAGGCATTTTATTCCCCGGTCCAACATAGCGGATCGGATCTCCTCCGATGGATTCAATTTTTATAACTTGAGCACCCCAATCAGCCATTGCCCGTGTTGCAGCAGGTGCTGCAATGAACGTAGCCAGTTCCAAAACCTTTACACCTTCTAATAATTTAAGTGACATAATTTTCTCCTCGCATTGTATTCTTGTCTTCTTGTATACTTGTCGACAAGTCAAATTTGGTTTTATACTAGCATACTTTTAATACAATGTAAACATTTAAATTAAAATATTTTTTCTCGATCCACTCGCCTCTGAGATGGTAATTTTGCTATATTACCATCTGATTCCAAAAGTATGATTGCAAATCACGCCAACCCATATTATAATAAAGGTTTAAAAACATCTCAAATATTTTACTTTTCTATGATAAAATCTGAAGGAGGATGACTTGTGAATATAGGTAATCGGAAATTTTTAACAACAGAAGAGGTCTATCAGGATTTATTTCATAACATCGAAACGCTTGTTTATATGCCTGGTGAACGGATCAGTGAAAATGATCTCTGTGAGACATATGGGGTCTCCCGCCACATTGTCCGCAATGCCATCACCCAACTAAAAGCCCAGGGCTTGATTACAGTTTACCCCCAACGCGGGACCTATGTCAGTTTAATAGATATGAAACTAGTTGAAGATATTCTTTACGTTCGGGAGTCAGTAGAACAGGAAGCGCTCTGTCGGGTTATGAATCTTTCGGACACGACGGAACTTCTTGAAAATCTGGAAGCAAATATCACAGAGCAAAAAAAAATCATCAGCCGTGAAATAACGGTTGATGATTTTAATACTGCCGATACAGCCTTTCATCGTAATCTGCTGAATGCTGTCGGAAAAGGCAATGTGCTGGACCTTCTAAAAGAGGCGTATGTTCATGTTAAACGCTGGAAAAATTTCGAACTGCGTGATGAAAAACGCTATGAACAAATAGTCCGTGATCATCAAAGCATTGTTGATGCGATTAAAAAACGAAGCCCGCTTGACGGACGAAGCGCTCTCCATCAGCATCTGGACACGGTCACGAATTTACGCGATGTTTTTACAACATCAAACCCGGAGTATTTTATCCGCCCCTGACCATACTCGCACAAAATCATTTTTTTATAATTGTTCCTACTAATACGCAACGCTCAGAAACAATACTGAAATTGCCCCTGCATCTGATAAGATGCCAGGGGCAATTTCACTCTTTATGGCTACCACCCATTTTGCGAAATCCGAAAATGTTAACAAGGATATTTTTGCAAAGCCTACTCCTTGATATTGTGGTCTACACGCCTAATTATTATACTTTACAGAGTTTCTTCTGTTACAGCTTCTGAGCTTTTATCATCGGATCCATCTTCTGTGATCGTATCCTCTAATCTCATTTCATTTATTACCAATACTATTTTATCAGCTTCAATTTCTGTTTCAATGCCTTTGGGATAATTAATATCACCGACACATATCTTGTCATTCAAATTAAGATCCGTTACATCGATTTCGAGATAATCAGGTATATCCTGTGGTAACCCGGTCACATGGATCTTGTCCATTTGCTGAACAAAATTAAGTTCTCTTAATTCGATTGCTTCCTTACCGATTATTTTAATATTAAGATCAAACTTAATCGGTTCGGTAATGGATACCTCCTGAAAAACGACATTCAAAATTTCGCCTTTAATCGGCGCATGTTGAATCTCTTTTATCATTGCAGCATATGATTCCTGCCCCTCAAGATCGAGCGTATATAAATAATTCTTCCCATATTTATGGATGTTTTTTACTAATACATCTTTATTTATTTTTACTGAAACGGATTCCAGCCCTTTTCGATTGATCGCACCAGGAATATAACCTATTTTCCTCAGTTTTTTTCCGGCACTGCCACTCATCTTTTCTCTTTTTTCAATTGCAATTGTTACTTTTTCGTTCATATTATTTTCTCCTTTTAATAAACTCTCACATAATATTGTCGATACTGTTTATTTGGTAAATTTCAATTAAAACCCTGGCAGATTATTCTTCTCAATATTTTCAGCCTTTTTATATATTATACCAAACAATTGAATTAATATCAAATTTCTTAAAAAAAAGGCAACCAAAGCCCTGCCACGACTTGCTCATCCGGCTTCACAAAGATGCCGTCGACCAATGAATCAATTATCCAACACACAACTGAAATAAACGTTTCTTAATACACCTTGTTTGCGTGGAAATATGTTATAAAATTTGTACAACTATTGCCTGAATCACGATCAGAGTGCCGATCATGCGAGGATAATTTTTTAATTGTCGTTGCTAACACTGAAAATGAATCAGGTACCTATTGCGGAAAAAAAGTTTGCATATTGAAGAGTTTTAAGCTTGTTCAAATTTCTAGATCAATGCCAGTGACGGAGCGGCTGACCAATCCAAATCACTTAAGAAAACTTTGCAAGAAAAGGAAAGGGACATCATAAAATTAAACAAAGACTGCTCGTAACGAAGCGGTGCTTGCTCGATAAAACATCGTCTCTCTCATGTCAGATATCAATCCAGCTCATGTTGCTTTCGTTTTCTTCAACTCACATTTAAACAAACATTTTTTTGATACTGTTATCTAACGCAATCGATTTTAATCGACGGTTATGGCGCTTACTGGACACTCATCTTGAGCTTCTAATGCGCACGCTTCATTTTCTGGAGTAATTACTTCAGCAATCACTTCAGCGATACTGTCATTGTTCATTTCAAAGACATTTGGACAAACTGATTCACATAAACCGCATCCCACACAAGTATCCCGATCAACTTTTGCTTTCATCATGGAACCTCCTCATTATTATTCAAACAGTTTTTCTGAAGTGGAAGTCAATTAGGGATCTAATTAGAAAAACATTATCTTAATTTATGTACCCACAATTATCTAAGCCAACCATTTTTTTGAGTTGGACTCCTTCGTAATAATCAACTTAATCTTTTTGAAAAATAACATTTATTTACTGGAGCTAGCGGGCGGAATCGAACTCCCGACCTACTGATTACGAAACAGTAGGTAAATGGCTTATTACAGACATTTCTACATGATATGCGACATGTTTACGACACGTTTTGCTCTTTTTTTCAATTGCTATCTCGTAGGAACTGCCATCCTTTATGTATGGCACTTTGCCAACAGTCATTTTCTCAGATCGAAACAGATTCACCCGAAAAATCTGCCCATTTCTTTCAATTAGTGAATGATGCCAGTAAATCGCGAATCGTTTCAATGATCTGATCGAATTCAATATTTTCTGCGTATGGATATTTCTTGCTGTAGTCATTCCATATTTTTCGGAGTTCCTGACTTTCAGAAATACTATCGAGATAAACAACGTAATCATCTAAATACTTGGTGCTGTCACGTTCTTCAGCTTTTTTCCTGATTGCCACTTTCAGTTCATCCCGATCCAACACTGAGTTGTTGAGCTTAGCGAGAATATAAAGGTCATAATAGTCCCTAGCTCTTGTATTGGAGATGTTTCTTACCAATATTGATTCAATCTTTTCCGCCAGGATGGTGTTTAGATTGTAGGCTTTAATGCTGATTTCTCGTTCTTCAAACATTAATTTGTAGGCATAATCCACTTCACCAGGAATAATCACGTCTCCTGTGGTGATATCAATTTTTAAATTGACTTTAATTGTAAAGAAATTTGCCTCAAGACTGACTCGAAAATCATCATACTCCGAAGTATCATGAATACTTTTAATTCCTTTAATATTAAAATTAACATGATCCTCAAGATCGATTGCGATGATTTCTGATAGTATCTTTTGAATTTCCGGTTGATCGATGGAAATGCCTTTGATCGTGGTATCCATGTCCATCGTACTTCTCAAGTCAATTCCAATCATTGCGGCAATTAAAAAACCGCCTTTTAAAATAAAGTTATCCCGAAAGCTCGATACCGCAATTCTTTCTAACAGCCGTTCCATCATAAAACTCTGAAGCAAGGTGTTCGCAATCACACCGTCTCTCTTGGCGCGATTGTTAATCCAATCTTTCAGTTGTCTAGGGCTATTAATGGTCATGCTAACACCTCCATGTATTGATGTACCAGGGCTGAAATCTTAAAAACATCGGCATATAACTGAAGTTTAATAAAATCTCGCTCCGGATCACGCATATACAGCCGAACCGCCGTTAAAACAAGATCGGCATCCAGCTTATCCTTTTTTTTCAGGCAATCGCAGATGGTTCGCTCTTTATCATAAACGGCAATCGTATGACCGTATGGCGACTGCACATTCATTTTACCAATTCCATGAAATTCTTTTTTCATATAAAAAAATTGATAGTGATCGTCCATTTTCAACAACCGGGTATTATAACCAGTGGGAATGGTCATCATCAGTTTCAAGGGCGATCGATCGCATAAATCATGGAGAAATAAAGCCGTTTCATGAGAATAGATTCCTTTTTTACAGCGATACTGCATGATTAAATAATCGTCTACCATTTGTTCTACATCAATGTAAATTCCTTTGCTGATTCGCTCGATTTTTCCTTCCACCTCTAATCGGCGGAAGACCTTATTATCAATCCCCCGCTCAGCAAATTGTTTCGTCTCGATCACACCGTTATTCTTTTTTAGAGCGTCCAGAATCATTTCTTTATCTGTCATTTGAGCACCTCTTTGTCTTTATTGTTCGTTTATATTATATATTATACGAACGATAAAGACAAATGCCAATCAGCATTTTTTGTCTTCTTGTACTTTCTCCATCTTTAACCTGATTATAATATGGAAACCTCATCCAACAGCATCCCTGGCAAGGTGATCTCCAACCGAATATCATGGAATGCCACCCGGGAGTAAGTATTTTAATCTATTGACTGATATGTTCATAAATAATACCAGTCAATTCGTTTGCCAATGCCTCATTATCAATCCGAATTAAAGATTGCTCATTTAAACATCTCCCCAGAATATCGATACCGCCATACCAGACAATTCTATTATCAATAATCATGAACCGATATCGGTTGTTTTTTATCTGAATCACATCAATTCCATTTCCGCTTATTTCTTCAACAATCTCTTTGATGTAATTCATTTGTTTATCTGGAAAAGCCACAATTTCATTGGTACACAAGGTTACTCGTATTCCAGATGAATATGTTTTTAAAAGCAAGTCTTTTACATTTTCAATTTTCTTTTTCTGCAGATATGGACTTGAAATTAAAACATGTTTCTTTGCACTTTCAATATCCTTCAATACAGGATCCAAATAATTCGAATCATCAAAAATGCCACTCTCAAGATCGGCTGTGCTACTACCCATTTTTATACTGTATCCCAAGGATCGATAAGCTGTTAACCGTTTATGATACATCCGTTCCAAAACTGGTATATGGACATCAACATAGTCATAGATAAGCACTTCCTTTTTACCTTCATAATTCCGATGAAGTCGTCCGGCATATTGAGCAATCGTCCCTTTCCATGCAATTGGCATGGCCATAAATAAAGTGTCTAATCTTGCTTCATCAAAGCCTTCGCCGATTAGCTTTCCGGTCGCAATGACCACGTATTTTTCGCCACTATTTATTGCCCTAATACTCTCCACCGCTTTTTTTCTATTCTTCGTCGTTAAATTGCCTGATAAATCAATAACGTTTACGTTTTTGCCACTTAGAAGCTCAACCAATTGTTTGATATGGCTGGTTCTTTCCGTTAAAACCAAGGGATTTCTACCTTTTTCAATCGCTTCTTCGATGTCCCTCACAATCAATTTGTTCCTGTCGTTACTTTCACAAACATGTTGATAAATCTCAGTAATATGCCATGCTTTTTCTTCTTTGTAAACCGGCATTCGCGTTGTTGTAAATCTTGGTATAATAAAA
>NZ_JAUSPS010000009.1 GCF_030652775.1 Acetobacterium sp.
GATGTTCCTCCACTTCAAACCGGGCAGGAATAAATTTAAGCAATCGGGTGATTTCCACTTTCATGTCATGAAGGGGATGACTGCAATTGGGACAGATGCGTTCCGACTCCGGCAGCTCGTGTTCAATGACAATCGTTGGCAGATTGGAGAAATCCTGTTTCCGTTTCCCCTTGGATTTTTTATTACGGGGTTTCTTCGTATCCGCCAGGACATCGGCAAGATCCGGTTCAGCAACAGAAAAATCTGCAGCCGCTTCCGGTTCGTTGAAGAATGAGAGTTGATCACTTCCTTCGGGATAAGCGACTTTATCAGCGCCAGATCCGAATTTCTGGTGGGTCAGGAGTCGGATCTGTTCCATTGCCCAGGCCAGCTGGGTTTGCGTCTGAATCAACTGAACCTGCAGTTCGTTACAGGTTTTGAGCAGCTCATCAGGAGTCATCGATTGTGACATTAAAGGTTGAATTTTAGGTGATACCGATTGATTTTTCATACGTTTATTATACCATAAAGCCTCAGAAAAGAACAGCTAAACAATCGCAAAAATCGCATAACAGTGGGATTTTTGTGAGCTTTTAGAAGCTGAAAAACTTAGATTATCAAGCGCTTGTGAACGGCTCGATGGGCTTGCGGCTGTTCCAGCGAAAGGCCATCCAGAAGCCAGCGCAGCTGCCGTTCGGAAATGCCTTTAACCGTCTGGGATTCATTAAACACCCATTTAAACGTGCCCCGGCTGAGCTTACGATAGTAAAGCCACCAGCCGTTGTTTGACCAGCGGAGGATTTTAGCTTTATCACCTTTACGGTTAAAAAAGACATAGAGATGATTGGCAAAGGGATCCATATCGAAAGTCAGCTGTACGAGCGCCGAGAGCCCATTGATCGATTTTCGCATATCACAGGGAAAACAGGCAACATATACCTGATCGATCAGTGCCGTGTCAATCATATCCCCTGGAGCGTTTGAATTACAGCGGTTAAAACGGCTGGCTCAAAACCCGGATGCAGACTGATTTCAAAGTTATTAACCCGGATCATTACAGGTGTTGTCTCGGCAGTGGACGCTTTATCAATCAGTTTCATGGTAGCCCAGGTCTGTTCTGGCTTCGGCTGATCGGCGTCTTTGATTCGTCGCAGCCAGTAACGCAGGGTGGATACCTTCATTGCATTCCCATCGCACCATGTTTCTGCTGATTGGCCGGATTTGCGATAATCCTCAATCTGCTGGCGGCGAAATAGGTGCAGTTCATCTTTGGACATTAAAAATACCTCCATTTATTAATCTGATGAAGGTATTATCGCATGAATCTTTAGTATGAAATATGTGTAGGCTATTTGACATTAACGACCAAACTAAAAGGTAGCTACGATACATCCGGCGGCAATATCGCCGTGATCATCGGCGCCAACCAGATGGTGGTTGACTGGCTGACCAAGCATATTTCCGGCATGGATAAAAAAATCGGTGCCTAGGCTGTAAAACTTAAATCATAAAAACCCACCAAAGACGACTGTCATTGGTGGGCTTTTTCGTGGAACTACCGCCGACCATAAATAGATATGACTGACGGCAGCTCTTTTTTTTATTATTTGACAAGCAGCAGTTGTGACCGCTTTTTTAGTATTTGTCCAGATCATCTAAATCGATGATTGGCTCGGTTGGCGATGGACTGCTGGATTGCTCTGGTCGAGAAACCGCAACTGTCATTTGGCGGCTTTGGGTCTTAACATTTTTAATTTTAAAGGCATCCACCATTTGTTTGAGCATTTCTGCCTGTCCGGACAGCTGTTCACTGGCGGCGGCGCTTTCTTCGGCGGTGGCCGAGTTGGTCTGAACTACCGTTGAGACCTGCTCGATCCCCTGGTTGATCTGAGCGATTTCTGATGCCTGGTCGTTGGAGGCTCGGGCAATGCTGCCCACCAGTTCGGTTACCTGCTCAATTTCATGAAGAATCTCTTTTAAACTTTCTTCGGTCTGATCGGCAATTTTCGTGCCGGCTTCGACCTTATCAATGGAGCCTTCGATCAGACCGGTGGTTTCCTTGGCCGCTTCGGCACTACGGGCCGCCAGGGTTCGGACTTCTTCAGCAACGACGGCAAAACCCTTGCCATGCTGGCCGGCCCGGGCCGCTTCAACCGCGGCATTTAAGGCCAGAATATTGGTCTGGAAGGCGATGTCATCGATAACTTTGATAATCTTGGAAATACTCTGCGATGAGTCATTGATGTCCACCATCGCGGCGACCATTTTATTCATCTGACTGTTCCCCACTTCGGCATTGCTGCGCACCCGCATGGCCAGCTCGTTGGCCTGATTGGCATTGATGGCGTTGCGCTTGGTTTCACCAGCCACTTCTTCAATGGAGGCAGTCAGCTCCTGAATGCTACTGGCCTGCTCGGTGGTCCCCTGTGACAAAGCCTGACCGCCGGATGAAATCTGCTGGGAGCCAATTTCAACCTGGCCGGCAGCAATGTTAATATCCGACATGGTGGCACTGAGGCTGGTGGTGATATCGTTCAGGGCTGTTTTAATGGCCTGGAAGTCACCGAGATAATCCTCGGTGATGTGCTGATCCAGGTTACCCCGGCCAATTTCTTCCAGGGTATGGGTGATTTCATCGACATAACGCTTGAGAAAGGCCACCGTCTGGTTCATATCGTTTTTGATGATCGTATAATCACCGTTATAATTGCCCACCATGCCAGTGTTCAGGTTTCCTTTAGCCAGTTCCTGCAGGGTCGCCAAGGCTTCCTGAACCGGTGCCACCACGGCATCCAGGGTGGCATTAACGCCGTCCACAATTTTGGCAAAATCGCCCTGATGTTTGCTGGCATCGGCCCGGGTATCCAGTTTTCCGTCGATGCCGGCCTGAGCCAACAACCCGGCGTCGGCGACCAGGGCATTAACCGCGTCAATACAGGTGTTAAGGTTGTTCTTAATGGTATTAAAATCGCCATTATAGTTGTCGGTGATTTTTGCCGGGATATCTCCCCTGCTGATGTGATCCACATAATCGGCCGCCACATTCAGCGGTCCAATCACCGCATCCAGGGTGTTGTTGACACCGTCGACAATTTTGGCGAAGTCGCCGCCATGCTTACTGGCATCCGCCCGGGTACTTAAGCGACCTTCCACCCCAGCCTGTTCCAACATGCCAGCATCGGCAACCAGGGCATTCACCGCATCGATGCAGGTATTGAGGTTGTTCTTGATTTCATTAAAATCGCCATTATAATTGTCAGTGATTTTTGCTGGGATATCCCCTTTACTGATCCGTTCCACATAGTTGGCCGCCACATTCAGTGGCCCAACAACGGCGTCCAGGGTCTGATTAACCCCTTGAACGATTTCCTGAAAGCCGCCATTAAAGGCATCGGCATGACCTCTGGTGTCCAGACGTCCTTCCACGGCGGCTTGTGACAGCATCGTTGATTCACTAATCAGATCCCGGATGGTTGCGATGGTCTTTATAAGCGCGGGGGAGATTTCGTCCTGGTCATCTTTGACTTCAATCGTCGCCGAAACATCACCTTCGGAAATCTGGTTCATGGTAGCAATCACCACATTTTGGAGATCATCGGCCAGCCCGTCCATCGCCATGGCCATCTGGCCGATTTCATCGCGGCTATTCATATTCAGCCGCGCACCCAAATGCCCCAGCCGCATTTCTTTGATCATATATTCTGCTTTTTTAAGCAGACGACTGATGACTAAACTGAGGAAAAAACCTAAGGACAGAGCCAGCAGAACGCCGATTACCATCAAGGCCGTCATCGTGGTCACGACGTCGTTTGTCTGGTTATGATTGGCCTCGGACAGTTTTTTGCCATCCTCCACCGTCATATCGTGGATTTTTTCCAGGGCATCCTGTTCAGCCTGTGAGGCAATCCCGACGACCCCGGTAGTTGCGATCCGGGCAAGGGCTTCTTCGTCCTGATTCTGGCGAGCCAAGGCCATCACCGCTTCCAGCTCGGTCGCATAAACCCTTTGGGAATCGATGAACTGCTGATACAGTTGCTGCATCGATTCATCAAGAATATTCTGTTCAAAGGTCTCGGATAGTTTGGTGATTTTGTCGCTACTGGAAGCGATTTTATCGCCAGTTGCCGCAATGATTGCGGGATCATCGGCAATGATCATATCTCTGATATAGCTATTGATCTTCCCGAACTCAATACCCATATTCCCGCTATCCGAGGTTGGCAGCGTCACGTGTTCATACAGTTTCGTGCTGGATGCATCCAACGCTTTTATATTGGTGATCCCCATGTAGCCGACAATACCGATGATGACTGTTACCAGCATAAATCCGGCTAAAAGCTTTGTTCTGATCTTCATATTATAAAACCATTTCATTCTAAAATCTCCTCCATTATATTTAATTTATTAGGCGTTTGCAAAACGCCACAGCCCGCATAATTACGGGATTTTTTTAGATAAAAAAATATAACTCCTCACCAGATTGTGATAAAATTGAGTTGCTTATAAACAAATCTATCAACCTGA
>NZ_JAUSPS010000013.1 GCF_030652775.1 Acetobacterium sp.
ATCATGTTGTTTGCATCGGGGCGAACACGGCGAAGCCTGTCCGATCCCGCAGCAAACAACAGATTAACAATTGGTCGGTACGGAAGCTCACCGATGACCTCAACCATTGATACTATTTTAAACGAAAAGCATCATAATCACAAGGAATGTTTGATTCTTGGACATAATTGTGACTAAAGTGTGATTGCTATTGTGCCAAAAGTGTTATAAAATATACTCATACATGAAATAGGAGCGACGGCATGCCAAAAAAAAGATTCTTAACTATCATAATTATTTCCCTGATTGTTTTACTATTCGCCGGTTGCGACAAAGATGACGGTACCACTGCTTATATCACCTTGATGACGGTCCCCACGAAAGCAACGATACCTGATGGTTTGCATCTCGATTCGATCTTAAGCATCACCAACCCCATTCCGGATGATCCCAATGGTGCCACCACCACCGTCCAGTTTGGTGTCTTTGGTTTTACCAATACCGCCGGGGAACCGGTTTACTATGTTTATGGAAAAAAAGAATCCATCGACGGTGACCAGTCTCACCTGATCGGAGAAGGTTTTTACCAGGTCGATTATCGGGTCGATGAACAAAGCGTTAACCTGTCCTTAAAAAGCAGCAGTTCTCCCCTATCCAAGGTGGATAAGGCCAACGGAATTACCACTGCTTACGATGGTGAACTCCCCTTTGGGTTCTATGCACCGGTGGAAGGCCAGGATGGTTTTTATACCTTTGCCGACGCCGACGGGGCGACTCAATACCGGGTTTATGCTACCTTCCTGAGTAAGAACGGAAATTTCTTTCCGGCCTCGGAAGACGGTAAAATGATCAATGGTGCCCTCCCCATTAACAAATCGAGGGAAGAAACCCTGCAAACTCAGGGACAAAGCGGTGTTGCTAAAATGATCACCACCCCCATTACCTGTACCAACATACCAACCTCTTTTGTTGTATAATAAAAACCACAAGAACCGGCAGATCGCTGGTTCTTGTGGTTTTTGTTCATTTAATCATAAATCGGATGGTATTGCGGGTTTTGGTGGGCTTTAAAAAAGAGTGCCAGCTGAGCTTCAGTGGTTCGACCCAGCGACAGCGGCGGAAGCTGATCCATGGCAAAGAAGCCGCTCTCGATGGTTTCGGCATTGCATATAAAATCCCCTTCCAACAGTTCACAAAGCATCAGGATTTTATAAATAGTATAGGGGCAGGTATCCTGAACCCATTTACTGCGATCCAGCAGCCCCACCAGTCGGGTCGGTTTAACCAGTACCCCGGCTTCTTCAAAGGCTTCTTTAATAACATTTTCCTGGGGTGTCCGGTTAACATCGGCCCAGCCTCCCGGCAGGGACCAGCGACCATCAACCTTTTCCCGAACCAGCAGGATTTTATTTTCTACGATGACCCCGCCCCGGACATCGACCTTGGGCGTCAGATAGCCCTCTTCGCGGACATAATAATCCTTGATCACCTCGTGGGAAATCTCAGTATGTTTTTCGATAATTTCTCTCGACAACTTTTCAATTTCACGATAGCGTTCCAAGTCATAATCATTTTTGCAGTAGGTCAATCCTGACTGAGAGATTGATTGTAATTCTCTTGCCCATACAAGCCATTGTTTTTCCATTTTTTTCTCGAAGCTGCGCTTCTCTCCTTTCAAAATTAACAATTTGTGTCTTCACTTTTTTAAATCTTATGCTATAATATAAACAAGAATTAATCTAATTTGTTTATTTCTTTATCTTTTGGGAATATAACAAAAGAGATTAACATTGACTTAGGAGGTCTATTATGTGTAAAGAACCAAAATTTTTTGTCTGTAAACATTGTGGGAATTTTGTGGGTATGATTCATGAATCTGGTGTAAAAATGATTTGCTGCGGCGATCCAATGACCGAAGTTGTTCCTAATACAACTGATGCCGCCCAGGAAAAACACGTTCCAGTCATTACCGTTAGTGGTAATACCGTGACCGTCGATATCGGAAGCATTCCCCATCCAATGACGCCAGAACATCATATCGCCTGGGTCTATCTAGAAACAACCGAAGGCGGCCAACGAAAATGTCTGGCCGAAACCGGTGCCCCCAAAGCTGAATTTGCCTTAACACCTGGAGATAAGGTCATTGCTGCCTATGAATATTGTAACCTTCATGGTTTATGGAAAGCAAGTCTATAATTAACTTACTCTCTGTAAAAACTAATTCGATAAACTAAAAGCTGCCGTCATGGCAGCTTTTTTCTATTCTTAAAAAAACTCTTTGATAAATTCAGCATAGGTGCCATTGTAGAGGTTCATGTCAATAAAGGTTTCATCGCCATCATAACCATCCATCATGCCCCGATGGCTGTATTGCCAGAAAGTAAAGGTTTCACCGTTTGGCAGGGTTTCCGGCCAGGCGTTGTCCAGATCAACAATCCAGATTTGATAGTCTTTGTAGTCGGTCCCGATATACATTTTAAAAATCCGTTGGGTCGTGTAGATAATCGGCTTGGCTCCATAGTGATTTTCCAGTTCTTTTAGGAATTCATCGAGGATGACCTTGACTTGCTCCTTAGGTAAGGCGTTGTCTTCATAAATCCCATATAATTCCAGATCAACCACCGGCGGTAAGTTTTTATCCGAAACCGGTACGTTATCAATAAAGTTCTTGGCTTGGGCTTTGCCGGTAGTGTCGTAATTTAAAAAATGATATGCCCCCACCTTGAGTTGGGTTTTCTGACTTTCTTCCCAGTTGGTCTTAAACTTAGTGTCCACGTAATCATTGCCTTCAGTGGCCTTGATAAAGGCAAAATCAATGTTCTGATCCGCCAGCAGCTTCCAATCGATCTCGCCCTGGTAAGCCGATAAATCCACCCCTTTGACCAGATGATCCTCACTTTTGGTCTGATTAAATGTATGGGTGACCCCATATATGATTAACACGATGATAAACAAAACTCCAATTCCCACTCCCAGTGAGATGGCTTTTTTTACGGACATTCAGTAATCCCCCTATCCTTTAATGTAAACATTATAACAAAATATTTACTGGCGGGGAACCCTCTTAAGGAGTTATAATATAGCCATTATTAAAATAAAACAATTCGAACGACACACCCAAGGAGATACTATGAAGATAAATTCCACCCTGTCCCCGGTTCTTTCCGAAAAACTGGTTGCATTGAAAAAAAATATCAAACGTTTCCCCAAGGTCAGCATTGCCTTTTCCGGCGGTGTCGACAGTACCCTGCTGCTGCAGGTGGCGGTTGACGTGCTGGGGTCTGATGTATTGCCTATCACCGTCAATGGTGCGATGCTGCCCAGCTCAGAATTTGCCGAAGCCCAGCTTCTGGCAAAAGCTATTGGGGCGGTGCCCCTGGTGATTGATGCTGATGTTTTTTCGTTGGAAAATTTTGTCAAGAACCCGGCCGATCGCTGTTACCATTGCAAGAAATTTATTTTTACCCAGATCAAAGATACGGCCCGGGCCAATGGCTACGAGGTGATTCTGGACGGTTCGAACCTCGATGATATGAAAGACTACCGGCCGGGCATCAAAGCCCTGGGTGAGCTAGGCGTTTTCAGTCCGTTAAAAGAGTCCGGCCTGACCAAGCAGGATATCCGAGATATCTCAGCTTATTACGGTTTACCCACTGCCACCAAGCCGGCCATGGCCTGCCTGGCCACCCGGATTCCGACCAACACCCCGATCACTGCGGCAGCCCTGACAGCCATTGAAGCCGGCGAGGATTTTCTCAAAGCCCTGGGCTTAAGCCAATACCGGCTGCGGCTGCTGGGCGATACCGCTAAAATCGAATGCGATCCCGGCGATTTTACCGCCATCATCGAAAACCGTCTGGCCCTGATCGCCACCCTGAAAAATCTCGGGATCAAAACCATCACCCTGGACCTGGCTGGCTACAACTGCGGCAATATGAACGGCTGAATCATTCAGGTTAAAAACATACCGTAGTACCGACAATTGTTACATCATGTTGTACGCATCGGGGCGAACACGGCGAATGCCTGTTCGAGCCCGCAGCGAACAATAGATTAACAATTGGTCGGTACGGTAGCTGGTTGCCAACCTTTATCCCCATAATCAAGTCCGGCTAGTATCTAGAACTCTTCGTTCAATTCATCCAGTTCCCGGTACATCTGGTAGAGGTCATAGTAAACCCCTTCTTCCCGGAGCAGTTCTTCGTGGGAGCCTTTTTCGACAATCCCGTCTTCGGTGAGGACTAAGATCGAGTCCGCATTTTTGATGGTGGTCAGCCGATGGGCGATGGTAAAGGTGGTTCGACCCCGGGTCAGCTCTTTCAGGGATTCCTGGACAATGCGTTCACTTTCATTATCCAGAGCCGAGGTGGCCTCATCGAGAATCAGGATTGGTGGGTTTTTCAAAAACACCCGGGCAATGCTGATCCGCTGCTTCTGGCCACCGGAAAGCTTGATGCCCCGTTCGCCGATATAGGTATCATAACCCTTAGGAAGCTTCTCAATAAACGCATGAGCTCCGGCGTGTTTGGCCGCCTGAATCACGCTGGCTCGGTCGGCATCCGACCGGCCATAGCTGATATTCTCATAAACCGTTCCCGAAAAAAGGTAAACATCCTGCTGGACAACCCCGACCCGGGTTCGCAGAGAGTGCAGGGTCAAACCCTGAACATCCTGACCATCAATCAGAATCCGCCCAGAGCTGACGTTGTAAAACCGTGGGATCAGATGGCACATGGTCGTTTTGCCGCTGCCAGAAGGCCCAACAATAGCAATGTTCTGCCCGGCTTTCACCTCGACATCGATATGGGATAGCACCGATTCGCCGCCATCGTTGTACTGAAAGCTGACATCTTCAAAGCGGATATCGCCTACCACATCGGTCAGTTCCACTTCATTGGCCTGATTTTCATATTCAGTGGGCTCATCCAGAATTTCAATAAACCGCTCAAACCCAGTCATGCCTCGCTGAAACTGCTCCGCAAATTCGACAATCCGGCGGATTGAAGCCAGCAAGGTGGTGACATACATCAGGTAGGCAATATAATCCCCGGGGTTAATGGCGCCGTTGATCATAAATATCCCCCCGCAGACCACCACCAGTAGATACATCAGCCCATCAAAGAGCCGGGTGGTGGTCTGAAAACCGGCAAAATAGCGATAGGTTTTTCTTTTGATTTCCAGAAATTGACTGTTCCCCACTTCAAACTTCATTTCTTCAATGTTTTCATTGGCAAAAGACTTCACCACCCGAATCCCCAGCAGATTGTCTTCCACCTGAGCATTGATATCGCCGGTCTTGACCCGGGAACGCTTCATTTCCCGGCGCATTCTCTTCCGGAAATAGGTGGTGGTCAACAGCATCACCGGCAGAGCCGTAAATATAATCAGGGTCAGCCAGATATTGACCGAGCCAAGAATCGCAAAAGAAATCCCGATTTTTAAGCCAGCAATAAAAAACTCCTCCGGACAATGATGAGCAAACTCGGTGACATCAAAAAGATCTGAGGTGATCCGCGACATCAGCTGACCGATTTTAGTGTCGCTGTAAAATGAGAATGACAGCTTCTGGAGATGTGAAAAGAGATCCCGGCGCATATCGGTTTCGATCTGGGCACCCATGACATGACCCACATCGGCCATAAAGTAGTTGGCCACCGCATCGATCAGCCGCAGCACCAGATAAACCAACCCCAGTTTTAAGATGGTTTCGACCGTCAGACTGGCCAGCTCATTGATGGCGGTATTGGTAATAAACCGTACAATCAGCGGCAGAACCAGATCACAGACCGTCGTCAAGGTAGCGCAAAACAGATCCAATAACAGAATCCATTTGTATTTTTGATAGTATGGTATGAAACGTTTGATAAGTTGCGTATTGCTGATCCCCAAAATATCCCTTCTTTCTTAATTCATCCGCTTAAAAACTATGGGCAACTGGGAAACGGCTGGCGTTTTCCAATTGCCCATTCATGGTCGTTGATTAAATAGCTTTACTGACTGACTTTAGTCTGATCTTTCATGATTTCACTGAGCGATGTTGCCAGACCGGCTAACCCCTGAATCTCAGAGGGAATAATAATCTTGGTGGCTTTGCCATCGGCCACCTTTTCAAAGGTGGACAAGCTCTTCAGGGCAATGACTGACTTGATCGGATCGGCTTCATTAAGCATTTTAACGCCCTGGGCCACTGCTTCCTGAACCTTGATAATCGCTTCCGCTTCCCCTTCAGCCCGTCTGATCTGCGCTTCGCGATCAGCTTCGGCACTGAGAATGGCGGCGGCTTTTAAGCCTTCGGCATTAAGAATGGCCGCTGATTTTTCCCCTTCAGCCACCAGCACGGCGCTGGCTTTTTCCCCTTCGGCCTGCAGGATTTTTTCCCGACGTTCCCGCTCCGCCTTCATCTGTCGTTCCATGGCATTTTGAATCGCTTCTGGCGGCATGATATTTTTAAGCTCGACCCGGTTGATTTTAATCCCCCAGGGATCAGTGGCTTCATCGAGAATTACCCGCATTTTGGTATTGATGACGTCCCGGGAGGTGAGTGTCGCATCCAGCTCCATATCCCCGATGATGTTACGGAGGGTCGTGGCGGTGAGGTTTTCAATCGCTTTCATGGGATTATCCACCCCATACATATAGAATTTAGGATCGGTTACCTGCAAATAAATAACCGTATCAATCTGCATCGTAACATTATCTTTGGTAATGACTGGTTGCGGCGGAAAATCAGCTACCCGCTCTTTTAAGCTGACCCTTTTAGAAATCCGGTCAAAAATCGGAATGGCAATATGAAAACCGGTTTCCCAGGTGGCGTGATAAGCACCCAGCCGTTCCACCACATAGGCATTGGCCTGGGGAACAATTTTGGCATTGACAATAATCACAACAATAAAAATGATAAATATTACACCTAAAACAATAAGTCCATACATAATTTTTTCCTCCTTTTATTCAGAAACTGTTTCTTTTTCCATTACTTTAACCATAGCCTTGACCCCTTCGATTCCTACCACGATCACTTCAGCATTAACGGGAATGACAGCTTCGCCATCGATATTTCTAGCCGTCCAGGATTTGCCGTCAATTTTGACTGCCCCCTGTCCTTTGAGGTTATTGATTTCTTCCTCCACAATCCCCCGGTTTTGCAAGATCCGATCGGCATTGGTGGCCATTGTTTTGGGGTCCAGGTGTTTCTTTAAAAACGGTTTTGTTCCCAATAATAAACCGATGGAGACCACAAAGAAAAGCGTCATCTGCAACCAGAAGGCGGCACCAAAATAAGCGGCTACCAATGCCACCAGAGCCCCGACACAAAACCAGATCGAAACCAGGGCACCAGCAGTAACTAATTCAGCTACCAGAAAAACGACAAACAAGACCAACCAGACAAAAACAATATTCATCCTCTCACCTCCCTCATTCATTTACTTTTATTATAACATAGTTTTATTCGATTTTTTTATTTCAACCACTGAAATCATTTTTTTTATTTTTTTCTTGCACATTCGATTTTAGTGTGTATAATTAAGAATAAGTGAATAAAAAAGCGAGCATAGGTGCCTTAGCAATAAGGAGAATAGGGAATCAGGTGAGAGTCCTGAACGAACCCATCACTGTAAGGGCGGAGCAAACCACAAAAACCACTGTTTTTTAATGGGAAGGTGTGGCGTAGCGCTAGAACCCCGAGTCAGGAGACCTGCCTATGAATCGATCCTGAATGAACGAAGGTAAAGTTCATGGCTGTTATTGTAAAAAATAACCGCTGTGGACTTTTTTATTTGCCAAAATTCGTTGAGATCTAAATACCAACGATCATTCAGGAGGAAACGATGACAATTCTGGAAAAAGCACGTGCTGGTGAAATCACCGCAGAAATGATTTATGTGGCGGAAAAAGAAGGGATCGATCCCGAGCTGATTCGGCAGGGGGTGGCCACTGGTGAAATCGTCATCTTGATGAGTTCCCGGCCAAACATCAACCCGGTGGCCGTCGGCAAAGGTCTATTCACCAAGGTATCAGCCAGCGTCGGGATGTATGAAATAGATGACACGATCGCCGGCGAAATGGCTAAAATCAGCCAGGCCGTCAAAGCCAAGGTGGATACGCTGATGGACTTAAGTGTCCGCGGTCCGATTGATGAAATGCGGGAAAAAGTCTTATCCACAGTGGATCGACCGGTCGGTACCCTACCCCTTTATCAGACCTTGGCCGTGGCTCAGGAAAAATACGGCACCGCTTTAGATATGACTCCCGACGACATGTTTGCGATGATGGAAAAGCATGCCTCTGAAGGCGTCAGCTTTTTAGCCCTGCACTGCGGCACCACCATGGACGTGATCAACCGTGCCAAAGAAGAAGGACGGATTGATCCACTGGTTAGTTATGGGGGTTCCCATCTAATTGGCTGGATGGTTCATAATCACTGCGAGAATCCCTTTTTTACCCAATATGACCGGGTGCTGGAAATCTGTAAAAAATATGATGTCGTGCTGAGCTTTGCCGACGGCATGCGCCCCGGCTGTATCGCCGATTCGCTGGACGGCGCTCAGGTTCACGAATTGGTGATCCTCGGCGGCCTGGTTAAAAAGGCCCGGGCGGCCGGGGTTCAGGTAATGGTCAAAGGACCGGGCCATGTGCCCCTGGATCAGATCCAGACCACCGTCCAATTACAGAAACAATTATGCGGCGGAGCACCCTACTTCGTCTTCGGCTGTCTGCCCACCGATTCCGGTGCTGGTATGGATCACGTCACCGGTGCCATCGGCGGAGCGATCGCCTCCTATTACGGCGCCGACTTCCTCTGCTATGTGACCCCAGCAGAACATATTGGTATGCCGAATGCCGATGATGTCTATATGGGCGTTATGGCCAGCCGCATTGCCGCCCATGCCGGAGATGTCGGCAAAGGTCATCCGGCTGCCATTGCCTGGGATCTGGAAATGTCCCATGCCCGACGGGAACTCAACTGGGGTCGGCAGATGGAACTGGCGATCGATACCGAAACCGCCACCCAGGTCTGGAAGGATCGTAGTACCAACTTCGAATCCGAATGCAGCATGTGCGGCGACTTCTGTGCCATGAAAATTGTTGGCAAGTATTTACGAGACGAAAACCAGGAAGCGAGGAACTAGTCATGACCCAAATGTTAAAAGCCCGTCAGGGTAAAATTACCGAAGAAATGGAAATGGTGGCGATCAGCGAAGGCTTCACTCCCGAATTCATCCGCGCCGGAGTAGCCGCCGGTCGGATCGTCATTCCTAAAAATAAATTACGAAGCCGTTCTAATATCTGCGGCATCGGTGGTGGCCTGGATGTCAAAGTCAACGGTCTGATGGGCACCTCTGGTGACCGGGATGATATGGAAATGGAAGTCAAAAAACTGAAAATCATCGAAGCCGCCGGCGCCCATGGCTTTATGGATTTAAGTATGGGTGAAGATATCGATACCATGCGGACCCTGAGTTTAAGCAATTCTAATATCGCCGCCGGCTGCGTACCGGTTTATCAGGCCGCCAAAGAAGCGGCTGATAAACGGGGTCTGATGGTCAATATGACCTCTGATGACCTGTTTGAAGTGGTCGAAAAACAGTGCCAGGCCGGCATGGATTTTATGGCCGTACACTCGGCTCTGAATATGGATCTGCTCAATATTTTAAAGAAAACCGGCCGGGTAGCTGATGTGGTCAGCCGCGGCGGATCACTGCTAACCGGTTGGATGTTCCATAATGATAAAGAAAACCCCCTTTATGCTGAATTTGACCGACTGCTGGAGATTCTTAAAGCGACCGACACCGTGTTAAGCATCGGTGACGCTATCCGTCCGGGTGCCAATGCCGATTCTCTGGATCAAGCGCACCTGCGCGGCTTAATGGTGGCTGGTGAGCTGACCAAGCGAGCCTTGGCCGCTGGTGTTCAGGTGATGGTGGAAGGTCCTGGCCATGTGCCACTGAATCATATTCCCGCCGCAATGCTACTGCAAAAACGGCTTTGTTTTGATGTCCCCTACTATATTCTGGGCTTCCTGGCTACCGACGTGGCTCCCGGTTATGATAATATTTCCGGTTCCATCGGCGGCGCCTTTGCCGGCATGCACGGGGCTGATTTCCTTTGTTATCTGACTCCGGCCGAACATTTGGGTCTGCCCAATGAAGAAGATGTCCGCATTGGTGTCGAAACCACCCGGATCGCCGCCAATGCCGCCAATGTATTAAAGCGCAGCGGTGCGGCCTGGAATCGCGATCTGGCGATGTCCCGGGCGCGGGTTTCCCGAAACCAGGAGGAACAGGTCAAAAACGCCATTAATCAGGCCAATCTGGTTGCCGCTTTTGCGGCGCAAAAGCCCTCCCATGGCTGTGCGGTCTGTGCCGACAGTAAATGTCCGGCCGATGTTGCAGCAGAGTTTTTTGGACTGGCCTAAATAATAAACCATTTGTTGCGGGCGGGTATGCCGCCCCGACGAAGCTCACAAATAAAGTGCTAAAATAAATTGTACGTTTCATTTGTTACCAAGTAGAAGGGATAAATACCATGATCGAAACCAAATATACCTTAAAACACGTCATCGACTCTACCGAACCGGCTGATCCCCAGTGGCGTCAGGCCGCCCGGGAGCATATTGAAAAATTAGCGATTCCCCCCTGGAGTCTCGGTCAGCTGCTGGTTGTCGCCGAACAATTGGCCGGGATTCAGCGCACTATCCGCCCCAATGTCGATAAAAAAATGGTCATCACGATGGCCGGGGATCATGGCGTGGTGGCCGAAGGCGTTTCCGCCTTCCCCCAGGAAGTGACCCCGCAAATGGTGGAAAACTTTGTCAAAGGCGGCGCTGGCATTAATATTTTAGCCAAAGCCGCTGGCGCCGAAGTGATTGTCGTCGATATGGGTATCGCCGTCGATATGCCCGAACTGGTTTCACAAGGCGCCATCATCGATTGCAAGATCGCCCATGGTACCAAAAACTTTTATCGGGAACCGGCAATGACTCGGGAACAAGCCATTGCCGCCCTGGAAGCCGGGATCAATGTGGCTTCCAAGGTGATTGAAGAACAGGGGATCAACCTGCTGGCCACCGGCGATATGGGGATCGGCAACACGACCCCCAGTGCCGCTATATTAGCCGTCATGGCTGAATATCCGGTTTCATCGGTAACCGGCCGGGGCACCGGCATTGATAACGCCGCCCTGATCAACAAGATCAAAGTGATCCGGGACTCGATTAACCGCCATCAGCCCGATAAAACCGACCCGATTGATGTGCTATCCAAAGTCGGGGGCTTCGAGATCGCCGGGATTGCCGGAGTGATCCTGGGAGCCGCCTATCATCAGGTGCCGGTTCTAGTGGACGGCTTTATTTCCACCGCCGGCGCACTAATTGCCAAGGCGCTCTGTCCCCAATCGCTCGATTACATGATTCCCTCCCATCAGAGTGAAGAACCGGGACATCAGCTGATGTGGCAAGCCCTGGGATTACGACCCCTGCTGAACCTCAATTTCCGCTTGGGAGAAGGTACCGGAGCAGCGGTGGCGATGCACCTGGTGGAATCCTCGGCGCGGGTTATCTGTGACGTCTTAACCTTTGCCGATGCAGGAGTAACCAATGGTCATGAAGGGGTATGATCCTCATACCAACGGCGGCCAGTATTTAGAAGACCTGGCCACCGCCTACTGGGTTTCTGATGCTCTGTTCACGGCGTTGGAAATGGATCTTTTTCAGACCATCGATGATTTCGGGATCGGCGGCGCCAATCTCTTTGAGCTCGCCCAAAAACTAAGCGCTGATGAACATGCTCTCGGCCGTTATCTGGCGCTGCTAAACAGCCTGGGCTTGTTGGGACACTACCAATATGTTTATTATAACCAATTGATTACCAAAGAATTTTTACTGAAAGCGAGTCCCCTTTATCAGGGGGACTCGCTACTGTGGCGCAAAAATCTTACCGATGACTGGAATACCCTGAAAGCTTCCCTAACCGCTGGTGGCCGGGTCAACTTTCTGCCGGATGATATCAGTGAAGATGAACTGAACCAGCGCCGGGCAAAATATATCAAGGCGATGGACAATGTGGCCAAGCTTAAAGCCAAAGATTGCACTGCTTTTTTTACCGCATTAAACGGCGCTATTCTCGATGTGGGGACCGGCTCCGGGGCTATGGCCCTGGCCTTTTTAGAGACCTTTCCGGACACCAGCGCCACCCTCCTGGACATTGAGCAGATGCTTCCCCAAACCCAAAAGCTTGTCGAAGCAACGCCCTATCCCAATCGTGTTGAATATCATCCTGCTAATATCCTGGATCCCGAATGGGGACTTTCTAAAAAATATCAGTTGATCATTCTCTCTAACATCGTTCATGCTTATGCCGAAGCCGAAAATGAACTGATTTTAGAAACCGCCGCTAAGCATTTATCCGATGATGGCGTCATCCTGATCCATGATTTTTTTACGGAACATCACCCTGTCAAGGCGCATCTTTCCGATATCAATATGTTTATAAATACCTACAATGGCAAAATATTTTCCAGTGAATGGGTGATCAATGAACTGAAAAAAAATGATCTGGTAGTCACTCCGCTGATCCCCTTAGAAACGGATACCGCTCTAATTTTTGCAACAAAGTCTGCTGCCATTCTAGAAACCTGTACGATTACCCCGATCCAAAAGTTGATTTTTCCGATTAAAGCCATCGGCTTTGATACGGTTCTTGAGATTTCACCCGCTTCGGTGGTAGTCTCCGAGTTTGTTCACAGCAAGTGCCGTTTTGGATGCGACTTTTATGGCAAGAAAAATTGTGATGCCAACACCCTGACAATGAGCGAAACCATCGGGCTGCTAGCCAATTATAGCAGAGCCCTGCTGTTAAAAGGAGAACCGCCGACCCGGGATTTTCAATCTCAAGTACTGGCGGCGGAAAAGCTGGCCTTTACCACTGGTTATCATAAAGCCTTCGCTTTCTGGTCCGGCCCCTGTGCCCTCTGCCCCGACTGCAATCCTGAAAAGCCCTGCGCCAACACCAAAAACCGCCGTCCCTCGATGGAAGGTTCCAGTATCGATGTTTTTGAAACCGTCCGGGCAAATGGTGAACTGCTAAAAACGCTGGCCTCCCAAAAAGAAATGGTAAAATACTACGGACTATTATTATTGGAATAACAAGGAGAAACCATGAAAATACTTTTCATCCAAGCCCTCTCAATGGAGGGCATTGACATCGAGCGGGTTTATCCGATTGGGATCGTCGTGCTGGCATCCCAGGTCGAGCGCCAAACCAATCATCAGCTGCAGCTTTTTGACATGAATATGGCGATCGATCCCTACGGGGATTTGCGGCTGCAGCTCGATGCCCATCAGCCGGATGTGGTCTGCCTGTCATTACGAAACATCGATCCCCTGGGCAACAAAACCTCATCGCTGATTCCCGGCTTTGCCGTTACGCTGGCTTTTATTAAACGCTACGCGGCCAATGCCAAAATCTTAGTCGGTGGCACCGGTTTTTCGCTGTTCCCGGAACGGCTGATGAGCGAATACCCGGAAATTGATTTCGGCGTGACCGGCGAGGCCGAAAAAATCATTGTGCCATTGCTGGAAAATCTTGATGCACCACCCCATCTGCCGGGGCTTTGCTATCGTTCTAACGAAACGGTATTGATCGTTCCGCCAGTCGGCGACTATGATATGCTGGATTATCAGATGCCCAACCGTGATCTGCTCGATCCCCGACCCTACCTCACTGTCAATAAATATGTCGAAAGTATCGGCGTGGAAACCAAACGAGGCTGCTGTTTTAGCTGCGGCTACTGTTCCTATCCGCTGCTGCAGGGGACTAAAATGCGCTGCCGCACCCCAGAAGCGGTGGTCGACGAAATCCAGTTTCTCTACGACACCTACGGCGTCACGCGGATCCATTTCACCGATTCGGTGGTCAACATTCCTGTCGATCATCTCGATTCGATCTGTGCCGAAATCATCCGTCGGGATCTGAAAATCAACTGGAGCGGCTTTTTCCGGGAAAACCTGTTAACCGAGGAAAATGTCGCCCTCTATACCCGCTCCGGCTGCGAATGTTTTTCGCTGTCCCCCGACGGCCTGAGTCAGACGGCGCTCGATGCCATGGATAAACACATGAGGGTTCAGGATATCCTCGATACCGCCCAGGTTCTGGCCAACAGTGGTGTCGTTACGGTTTATCACTTCCTCGTTAATACGCCCGGAGATACCGCTGCGACCCAGCAAGAAGCTAAAGATCTCATCGATGCGATTTACGAGATCCATCATGCTTCCAAGACCCTGGGCACCATCGTCCTTAATAATATCCGGATTTTACCGGGCACCAAGGTCGAACAACAGGCTCTGGAAAATGGCGTGATCACTGCGGAAACCGATCTCCTCTACCCGACCTATTACAACCCGGCGCCCTTTGACCGGGTTCGCTACGATCTGGAAATCTATCATACCAAAAAAAATATCTTTATGTGGCAGGAGGTCACCTCATGAACGTCATCCTATTAGAACATCCGCGCTCCTACGGCGACGACCGCTGTAACGATATTGCCAACGCCCCCCTTTCAGCCTGCCTGAACACCGGCTATATTGGCGGCATGCTGGCTGCCAATAACATTGAGGTGACCATTGTCGATGGTTATCTGGAACAATTGGATTATCCGGCCATTGAAGAACAAATTGCGGCGCTGGAGCCGACGATTTTAGGGATTCACCTGGTTTATCACTGGGAGGACAACAAAACCCTTTATCAGTTTATCGAACACGTCAAACAAACCTATGGTATTGCCTATGTCTGCGTTTATGGTTTTTACCCCACCTTTGCCTATGAAGAAATCCTCAACCGCTGTCCGGTCATTGATGGCGCCTTAATAGGTGAGGCTGAACTGACTTTTTTAAGGCTGGCCGAAAATTTTCCCACCATTCCTCAGGCGGGAATCGCCGCACGCACCGATAAGGGTATTGTCGCCACCCGCGGCGAAGTGGTCATCGATGTCGACTCATTGCCCTTCCCCTTGCGCAGCGTGGGTTCCTATTCTTTTGGCGAGGTCAATATTTCCGGCAGCCGGGGCTGTTACGGCGGCTGCACCTTCTGTTATATCAATCCCTACTATGGCGATACAAAGCGGAAATGGCGGGGTCGGAGTCCTGAAAATATCATCGCCGAAATTGATGCAGTGATGCAGGAAACGGATATCCGTTACTTTTATTTTATGGATCCCAACTTCTACGGGCCGGGTCGCGCCGGAAAAGAGCGGGTTTTAAAACTGGCCAGTTTATTAAAAGAACGCCACATCAATTTTGGCATTGAAGCCCGAGCCAACGATATCGAAGCCGAAACCATCAAAGCTCTGACCGACGCCGGTCTTAAGCACATCCTCATTGGTCTGGAAAGCGGCCGGGACGAAGCGCTTAAACGGCTGAATAAGCTGACCACGGTAGCGGACAATGAAAATGCCCTGAGGATCCTCCGAGAATACGACATCGAACCCAGCGTCGGCTTTATTATGTTTGAACCTGACTCCACCTTGGAAGACCTGAAAGTCAACTACGACTTTTTAAGACGAAACGCCCTACTAGATAAACTGGAGATCAGCGTCAATGTCCTCTATCATCATATGATTATTCTCCAGGGTAGCTCCTCCTACAAAGCTCTGCAGGATCAGGGACGGCTGAATATTTCGGCGCACTCTACCTATGAGGCGGATACCGATTATCTTAACCCCCGAGTGGCGATGCTGGCCGGGATGATGAGAGATATGACCAATCATATTTTTTCTTATATGAAGGATACCTGGGAACTGAGCTTTAAAAAAGACCCGGTAATCCTGGAGCAATACCGTCTGATCAATCAACTGCTGGTTCAATCTTTTGAAGATTACCTTTACTTACTGAAAAGTAGAGAACTCAGTATCGATCAGCGAGACAACTATGTCGAAGTCTTTAATCATACCGTTGATGGAATTATGGCCTAAAATAGAAAAAGCTCCGGAAGGCAAGTACCTTCCGGAGCTTTTTGTTGTAGTATTTTTATTCAGACTCAGTTATTTCGTTTTTAACAACATTTATCTCGATAACATGACGTTCATCCGCCTGGATGACCGTAATGGTCAGATTCTCAAACTCAAAGGACTCGCCGACATCGGGAACCCGATCCAAAAATTCAACAATCCAACCGCCCACGGTGATCACATCAAAATCATCGTCCATGTCGAACAAATCAAACATTTTTCCCAGGTTTGCTTTTCCTAAAATTCGATATTTATTTTCAGATATTTTTACAATTTCGTCAATAACCTCATCATGTTCATCCCAGATTTCGCCAACCAACTCTTCGATGACATCTTCCAGGGTGACAATTCCGGCAGTTCCGCCATATTCGTCAGAAACCACAGCAATATGGCATTTTTTCTGCTGGAGCAGGGTTAACAGCTTGGATATCTTCATATTCGGGGTAATAAATACCACCGGATTGATGATTTCCTCAAGGCTACTGTCGCCATTGTTCACATAGTGGGTAAAGTCTTTGTAGCTGATAAAACCGATTATTTGATCAATGGTGCCCTGATAAACTGGCAACCGGGAAAAGCCGGTGTCAAAAAATATTTTGGCAATGTCTTCCTTGGGATTATCCACATCAATGGCTACCACATCAACCCGGTGGGTCAGGATATCATCCACATCAAGGTCGTTAAACTCGATGGCACTCCGAATCAATTCCCCATCCTGGAGATCGATGCCACCATCATTTTCGGCTTCTTCGACAATCGTCAGTAGCTCTTCTTCGGTCATACTTCTTTCACTGCTGACCTTAAACAATTTATCCAGCATTTTCTTCCATTGCGTGAAAAAAAAGTTGACCGGCGTTAAAATGAAAATCAGCAGCCGGATAAACGGAGTCGCAAACATCGCAAAGCTTTCCGGCGAATCCTTGGCCAGACTTTTTGGCGAAATTTCGCCAAAAATAAGCACCAGTATCGTCATCACGGCCGTCGAAATCGTCACCCCGGCATTGCCGAAATACCGAACAAAAACCACCGTGGCAATCGATGCTGAGGCAATATTGACAATATTATTGCCGATCAGAATCGTCGATAATAAGACATCATATCGCTCAGAAAGTGCCAATACCTGGGCGGCTCTCTTGTTTCCGTCTTTAGCCAGATTTTTAATGCGAATACGATTAAGGGAAGTGAATGCCGTTTCCGTTGCCGAAAAATAAGCTGACATCAGCAACATCACTACCATAACTGCCATAA
This sequence comes from Acetobacterium sp., assembly GCF_030652775.1. Lineage (GTDB taxonomy): Bacteria > Bacillota > Clostridia > Eubacteriales > Eubacteriaceae > Acetobacterium. Next base: position 17,230 of record NZ_JAUSPS010000013.1, read on the forward strand.
AACCTATAATACTACTGTCCATCGACTAAGATTCCTCCCAGTAAATAGATCCATCAGTCATTCCTATGACCGAATTGATAAGATGAGTTGTTTTTTTCGTTTGTGTCTCAGATAATGGTACGTCGTCCAATTTTATTCCTCTTTCAAATATTATTTGTCACTATAATATCATATTTTTAGTTACAATTCCATAATATCTGACAAATTTTACCAGATTGGTGGATCTTTAATTTTTCATAATGATTGAGCATAATCATGAACAGCCGATTGTCATTGCCACTGCACTTGAGCTGAAAACCCAGGCATTCCTCCATTTTATTTTTGCGGATATAGGGTTCCACTGCCAAGGCGTAAGTTTCCTTATCCAGCATCTACACGCCTTGTTGTGCTACCTCATATTTGGCGGGATCTTACATATAATTGACTGAAAACGAAAGAGGTTGTAGATGATTTTCTCCAATAATTGGGGGGCATTTTGCATATGCCACTCCAGACCCCGATCGTTGCTGAAGATGGCAAAAGCGGCTACCACCCCATAATTATAAATGGCTTCATAACCGTCGTCCAGTGCACCTGAGACCACCACCACCGGGATATTCTGGTTTTTACCCCGATTACCAACCCCAGAAATGACCTTACCCATGACACTCTGGGCATCGGTTTTTCCTTCTCCCGTAATAATCATATCTGCCCCGCTGATTGCGGAATCAAAACCAATTTCGTCCAGGACAATATCCAGCCCAGATTTCAGCTGGGCTTTAAATAGGGCTACCAATGGTAAAGCCATCCCTCCAGCAGCGCCGATTCCCTTTAATTCGACGAGATTCATGGTCGCTTTTTTCTCCAGCAGCCGTCCAAAATCCTGTAGTCCCTGATCCAGCAAAGCCACCATTTCACTGTCAGCACCTTTTTGGGGGCCATAAATCGCCGCCGCCCCCTGAACACCACAGAGAACATTTTCAACATCACAAGCAATGATTATCTCCACTCCCTGTAATAATGACTCTACCTGGCTGGTATCAATGTCCATCACTCGGCTTAAATTTTCACCGCAAGGCGCTAATAGTTCCATGTCCTGATCATAAAACCGGATCCCCAGAGCATTAGCAACCCCCAATCCACCATCGTTGGTGGCGCTACCGCCCAAACCTAGAATAATCTTGCGACAGCCCCGATTAATTGCATCCACAATCATTTCTCCGGTACCATAAGTGCTTGTTTTCAGGGGATTGCGTTCACCAGCAGCAAGCAGTGGTAAGCCGGAAGCGGCCGACATTTCAATAACCGCCACCCCCCCATCCAGAATACCGTAAGCGGCAGTTATTTCTTTGGATAAGGGGTCTTTTGTTTTGATTTTTATAAGCTCACCAGATCGGTATCTGACCAGTACCTCCACAAGACCTTCCCCACCATCTGAAATGGGAATTTTAATGATCTCGGCAGTGGGCATAATTTTAAGAATCGCACCTTCAACGATGTCACAAACCTCAATGGCAGATAAGGATCCTTTAAAAGAGTCCGGGGCAATCACTATTTTCATTTTGTGCTCTCCTTTAAATTATATTTCTTAAGTCTTAAAAACAATAGCATGGGTAACTAGATGACCCGTGCTATTGCAGCTAATCGTTTCAGGCTTTGATAAAGTCAACAACAACCTGATTAAATTTATCCGCTTTTTACCAAAATAGCATATGACCGGAATCTTCAAAAAACTCCAGTTTTGCTTCTGGAATCTGCTCGGCGACATCGACTTACTAACCTGCCAGTCAAAGATTGCGCCATTGGACGATTATACAATATTCGTTATTTTTATCCTGATGATCAAAAAACAACCAGCATTAGCTACTGATTGTCTTTTTGTCTATCGTCTGATTTCCAGCATTTTGACTTTTAAATCATTTTCTAGTTTTTCAAGCTCGACTTCCACTTCTTTTCGTTTCTGACGGCCTTCGGTCTGGATTCTTAACACCTCATCAAACGTCGAAATCAGGGATTCGTTGGAGATTCGCAGGGTTTCGATATCGACAATGCCCCGTTCCGATTCTTTGGCGGTAGCGATGGATTCCATCTTCAGGGTTTCGGCATTTTTTCGTAACAATTCGTTGGTCATATTGGTGACTTCCCGCTGCGCCTTGGCCGCCTGTCCGGAATGAACCACTCCCAGAGCCAGCACCATCTGACTTTTCCAGAGCGGAATAGTGTTGACGATTGAGGACTGGATTTTTTCAGCCATCAAGGTGTCATTATGCTGAACCAGCCGGATCTGCGGTGCCATCTGAATGGAGATCATCCGGGTCAATTCCAGATCGTGGATTTTTTTCTCAAAGCGATTGCACATCGCCGATAAATCGTTGACCGCCTGGGCATCTTCCGGCAGCCCGCTGAGCTGCGAGCGCTTGATCAGTTCCGGCAAATCTTTAGCCTCGACATCCTGGAGTTTCTTTTTACCAGCCATAATATACATCGACAGCTCTTTAAAATAGGTTTTATTGACATCATAAAGTTTGTCCAGCATCGCGACATCTTTTAACAGCTGCATCTGATGTTTTTCCAGCGCTTCGGTAATCCGGTTGACATTGGTTTCGGCAGTCGCATAGCGGGTCTGCATGGAGTTTAGCTTATTACTGCTTTTTTTGAAAAAGCCCAAAAATCCTTTGTCTTCCTCCTCCACATCAAAGTTCCGCAGTTCATTCACCATATCACCGAGCATTTTGCCGACCTCGCCCATGTCTTTGGTGCGGACATTATTGAGTGCCGTTTCTGAGAAATCGGCAATTTTCTTCTGCGCTCCAACCCCAAACTGCATCACCAGGCTGGAATTGGTGAGATCGATTTTGCTGGCAAAATCATCCACCATTCGTCGTTCTTCCGGGGTCAGTCGACTTTCGTCAAATACTTGCCGTTCACCCTTCAGCTCCTGATGGACATTGGCCGTCACTGTTTTTTGTTCTTCAAATGGGTCAAAGGTCAGGGTCGGGGTTGCCTGGGAATAATCGTTCATATTATCTTCCATCACTATTCTCCTCGTATCATAAATTTATGTTGATGATTGTTAAAATGTCATCAGCTTGTTTGCTTTTAATCATAAGCTGAGCGGTTATTTTTTAAAATCTCTTTTGGTTAGCCCTTCCTGGGCCAGCATCGTGTTAAGTACCGAAATATCCGTTGATACATCCATGGCGGTGTCTTCATAAAAACTGTCCAGCAGGTTTTCAAAGGCATGACTGATGGTGTCCAGGGTATCTTCGATTTCTTTTTTAGTGGCCAGAATATTGGCTCCCTGAATGAGCTCGGCATCCAAATCGCGATAGACAGATACCAGTTTTAAGGTGGTGGGTAGATAATAGCCGATAAATTTCCGTATTTCCGGCAATCCATCGGGATTTTCTTCAATAAATTCAAAGATCTTGGTAATCACTTTTTCCAGCCGATCCAGTTTCTGAGAAATGACTTCCCCAGCAATGGCTACATTGGCTTCGTTGATTTGTCTGATCGTATCCTGACCTTCAGCAATCACTTCATGAACCGCCTTCATTTCGGGATTTTCGGCTTCCAGTTTCTTTTTCTGATCCAGCGCCTGCTGTTCCGATCGGGCACTTTCTTCCTGGAGTTTCTTTCCTTCTTTTAGTTTCAAATGATTCTCATAGGCTTCATTACTGATCAGCAGATATTCTTCCTGCTCATCAAAGCGACCCTCGGGGAACATTCCCAGGCTGATCATCTTACGCAGATCTTTTACCACATATTTCCGGCTGCGACCGATGGGATCTGATAATTCGGTGATTTTGCAGAATTGTCGTCCTTTCAGGCGGCTGGCGTACTGACGAAACCGTTTCACTCGCCCCCGCAGGTTTGACCCCTTTGCCGCCATCAGCGCACTAATCGTAAAAATTGGCAACAGAATCCCGCCACTGATACCCAACAGCGGCATACTGTTAAATGCAAAACCGAATACCGCCGAAAATATAAGCAGCAACAGCAATGAAACACCAATGCCGATATTTCCAAAGATCATCAACAGCATGCCCGAGATCCGACCATGAGGTGATTTTGAAATCAGGTTATTTGGCAGTTTTTTAACTGGATTGTAGGCATTCTGAAGATTGTTTCTGGCAGCCATTTCCTTTATCTGAGGTTTGTTCATTTTTTCCTGGGTCTTTCTGGCATTGGCCGCCTGCTTTCTGGTTTCCTGGTTGTTTTCCCGCTGCTGCCTTTGCTGCTCCTGCCAATACTGACCACTTCGTTTGACTTCATCCATGGCTCGGGTAACTGTCTCTGAGATGTTCTTGTTCAACTCTTTAAATTCATCTGAATTCAAAGCATTCTGAACAATATCCTTGATGTCATTTCCAATATTTGAATAATCATTTTTTTTCATCGTTTGTCCTCCCAAACATTGAATTAATTATATCTTATAAAATTTAAAATTTCAATTAGGAAACCAATTCCCGGCGTTATTCTTTAAATAAATTCAAGATTCTTTTGTTTTCTCGACATATCGGTCTTGAATCTAAAAAAAGCTTGAACGCATCAAGCTTTTTAACGGTGCCGTAGCGGCTAATAGGTCAGTACGGCAGTTCTTGGCAAATCTTATCGAACCCGCGGTTTTTGCATGCACAAGGGCAGCTCCAGATGACATTGCGATAAGAGCTTTTCATCTAATAGGATATCTTTGACGGTGCCATCGGCGAACACGCTGCCGTGGTGTAAAATAATCACCCGGTCACAGATATCAAGGGCCATATCCAGATCATGAGTGGCAATAATTTTGGTCATCTTCAGGGAATCCAGAGTATTAATTACATTTCTTCTGGCTTGAGGATCCAGAAATGAGGTCGGTTCATCAAACAAAATGACCCGGGGATGCATCGCCAACACCGTGGCAATAGCGATAACCCGCTTTTCTCCGCCAGATAAGCGATGGGGCATCCGATCCCGGAGATGGGTGATTCCCAGCTGCTCCAGGGCGCTGACCACCCGCACTTCGACTTCTTCCTCGGTTAATAGTTCATTTCGTGGGCCAAAGGCGATGTCGTCATAAACCTTTGTCATAAACAGCTGATCATCGGGGTTCTGAAAAACCATCCCGACTTTTCGGCGAATATCTTTCAGTGTTTTTTTTTCAACTAACAGTTCTTCAACTTTAATTGACCCTTCTTTAATATCAGAAATACCGATAATCAGCTTAAACAAGCTGGATTTTCCCGCTCCGTTAGCCCCCACCAGGGCAATGCTTTCACCCTCTTTAATTTTTAGATTGACATCCCGAATGGCCTGATGGCCATCGGGATAGGCATAGTTTAACTTTTCAATTTCTAGCATTAGAACTCCTCATTATAAAAAACTGCCGATAAACTGGCTCAGGTCAAAAAATCGCATCAAACTCAAAATACCACTCACTAAAAGCAGGTACAACCAATCTATTTTTACCAGCGGGCTAGGTTTGGCATAAAGATAATTACCGTCGTATCCGCGACATTTCATGGCAATATAAATGTTTTCCGCCCGGTCAAAACTTTTCAATAGCAACTGCCCAACAAAGATACCCATGTCCTTCATTTTGATCCCCTTGGAATCCGGGGCTCTTAAAATATAGGCGGTATACATATTTGAAACCTGTTCCAGCAACACCGAAATGTAGCGGTAGGTCAGCATGATTTGCTCCACAATAATTTTAGGTACTTTGATGGATAACAGCTGATAAGAAATCTTTGGCAACGAGGTTGTGGCAATCAGGATCAGCACTGCCATAACCGTAAAAATGGTTTTAACCATAATTGAGATAAAAGAGATAACGCCATAACTGACGGGCATCGGCCCAATCATCAGAGCCAGTTGCTGATTAAAAATGATATTTGATAACCCCGCAAAAAAAGAAAAGGGCAAGGCTACCAATAGCCTTTTCAGCAAGGGTTTATAGGGAATCTCAGCCAGTGCCATTAAAATTATCGGATAGAAAGCAAACACCATCAGTCCAGTAATATTATAAGGGTTAAACGATATTACCAGCACCAGGTAAAGCATCGTCGTAATCAGTTTGACCATCGGATGGAGGCGATGGATAATCGTATTGCCCTCGGCCATTTCCTCCAGGGAATTGATCGTATTCAGCGATTCTGTTATTGTTGACATTGAGTTTACCTTTCAGTTAAATATTAATAACCTCTGTTATTAAACAGAGGTTATTTAAAAAACTTTATTAATGTTATCATATATAGAAAATTATATCAATTATTATCGAACCAGCTAAGCAGCTTTTTCTTTCTTTCTTTTGACCGCATAAATCAGATAACCAGTGCCCCCTGCAAGAAGCAAGGTAATTCCTCCGCCAATGATTCCCGACAGGCTAGTTCCAATTGCCGAGCCCTCCTCACCAGATGATTTAAATGTATAACCTGGTAGAAAAGCCGTACTCTCCTGAACATTTGCAGCATTTTCATAGACATCACCGACTGCTTCCAGTTCAGGTGTACCTGCCACTCCCGCCATTGACCATTCCAATCCATCAGGATTTGAAGAAGCCAAGAGTGATAATCCACCACCCATAACGACAGCAAATATTAATAGCATTCCGATTACTTTTTTGATCGAAATGTTCATCGGTAATTTTTTATTTTCAGCAGATGATTCCAACAATTCTGGTCGCATTTTATAGACAAAAACTAAAATTCCGCCAGTAACAATCCCCTCTACTAAGCCAATAGCCAGATGAATTGGGGTCATTAATCCAACAAAGGTTGCAAATGGAAGTTCCGTGATTCCTGAAGCTAATGTTTCAAGAACAACCGAAAAAGCGCCTAAAGACAATGCTAAAACAACTGAAACGATTGACGCTACCGTAATTCTTGTTGGCGTTATTGCTTTTTTTATAATCGGTCTGAAGACAAAAGGATAGACTAAAAAACAAGCGTAAAAACCCAAATTCCAGATATTTGCACCTAAGGCCAAAAGACCGCCGTCAGCAAAGAATAATGCCTGAATCAATAATACCGCAGTAAGGGCTAGAAATGCGGGAAAAGGACCCAACAGCGCTGCCAGTAAAATCCCGCCGCCAATGTGTCCACTGGAACCGGTTCCCGGAATGGTGAAATTAATCATCTGTCCGGCAAAAATCACTGCTCCCATAACACCCATTAAGGGAATTTTCTTTTCATCCAAATCGTCTTTACATTTATACGCCGAATAGGCGATTGCTCCGGCGCTAGCCGCAAGCATGATTCCTCCGACTGCCGGAGAAACTAAAGCATCTGCCATGTGCATAATAAAACCTCCTCAAAATTTAAAAAACTATACAAAAAAACACGAAGAACACCTCCAAGTTTCAACTCTGGAAATACCTTCATGGTATCATTTTCGTATCTTAAAATTGATTCATATTCTGCACTTCAATGCTTAATACTATCTAAATTATAAATCACTTGTCTATACATGTCAAGCGATAATAACTGGAGTCTGTTGTTTTTTACAACAGGCTCTAGTTATTTTTGCACTTATGCTACCGTCTTCGCTTCGGCGGCTGACTGGAAGATCTGCCACTGGAAGAATCCGGCTTTTTCTTAATCTTAATCTTCTTGTATTTGATATTATTTTTATGCATAAACTGAACAAACATAATCCGCAGAATGGCCAGCAGCATCAGGATCACTATGATCGTCACATACCAGTAAAGAATCGGATAATCGGTCCAGTTTCGGGCTTTCATATCATTTACTGCGTATAGCGGGGTGACCTCGACAAGGGTTTCGCCGTTATATACCTGCAGTTCGCCAATCTGTTCCCCGGCCTTGATATTCATTTCCAGATTTGCCAGAGTTGCATCTCCCATTACCTTGTTTTCATCCCATTTTACCTTGGCTGAGTAGCTATCCTTATTTGCCTGGGGCACGGCGGTAATCAAGGCGTCATTGGTCTTATACTTGAGTTTATTACCATCAAAAACATGATAGTTGACCACCTGCACAACCTGGTCTTCATCTTCGGGATCCAACCATTCCAGCAATTCATATTCTTTGACAACGGCATTGATGGTATCGCTGGCTTCCTTAAAAATAACCGTCTGATCAGCGTTGAAGATGATGCCGATCATATCCTTGTCGTTGCCTTCACCTTCAAAAACCAGGCATTTATTAGCTTCTTCCGTAAATCCGGTTTTTCCGCTGGTCGCATAGCCATTAAAAACCGGATTAGTTCCAGAAAGATTATTGGCCACCCGGTATTCTTCAGATAATTCAGTGAAGTTAGAATACAGCAAAAGGTTGGAATTATTCCACTTGTGTTTGAGTTTATTGGTTTGAACCTCATGAACCTTGGCTCGGGTGATTGCTTTGATGGTGGTATCGGAAAATGCGGTTTTGGCTAGAATCAGCATATCTGCCGGGGTCGAATAGTGTTTTTCGCTATGTAATCCATGGGGATTGGTAAAATTGGTACCGGTCATCCCCATTTCTTTGGCTTTTTTATTCATCGCTGCGATAAAAGCTTCATAAGCTTTATCTGAACTGATTGAGCTATCCCCGGCTATTTTTTTCCCGATATTGACGGCGATGGTTTCTGCCGCATCATTTCCGGACGGCAACAGCAAAGCATAAAGCAGTTCATTGAGAGAAATTACCTCTTCCACTTCAAGACCAGCGGTGCTGCTGTCTTCATCTAAACTTTCGATCTCTTCCCCGACGGTGAAATTCTCGTTGAGATCACCATGCTCAATGGCTACCAACGCCGTCATTAGTTTGGTGGTACTGGCCGGATAGAATTTTTCATTCTGTTTTTGGGCAAAAAGAATATCACCACTATTTACTTCATAAATGATTACACCCTCATCGGCACCATAGGCGGGTAAACCCGCTGCCAAAACACCAGATGTGCAAAAGACCAGGCTAAGTATCAACAATAATCCTATTTTTCTTTTCATATCCCCTCTCCCCTCAAAACTACTATTTGATATAGCGGGTCACTTTGAACAATTCTCTTTCTTCATTAATCGCTTCTTCACTGCCTAACACGCAGATGGCATTTTTGGCCAGCACCGCCGCAATCATTTTTGCATAGCTTTTTAATTGTTCAACAGTGGTTTCTAAAATTTCATCCCGCTCTTTTTGCAGATCTTCGGCGGTTACGCCGCTGAAATAGAAATTATCCGCTATTTCGCCTTTCACCGAGGCACTCAGCGGTACATCCTTACTGCTGATGGTTCCAATAATATATTTTTCCAGCTCCCGTTGGGAGAGATCCAGCTGATTGATATAATCAACAACACCCTGATAGGCTTCAAAAGTCTTTTTAAGTTTTGGATCACGGTAGGATCCAAAATACAGGTCGCCGCCCCGTCCGATGCTCATAAAGGCACCGTAGGCACCGCCCTGAACCCTGACCTTGTTCCAGAGATAGTCCATCGACAGAATACCTTTTAAAACCAGTTGAGAACCGGCGTATTCGTAACCTAAATCTCTGATATTATAACCCTGGGAAACATATTGAATCTTGGCTGCCGTTAAAAAACCTTCATTGGCAATTTCAGTCTCAAAGGCAAAGGCATTTTTCACCGCTTTTTTCGAAGCCATTCCCGACACATAAGGGCTCAGGGCGACCAAAGTCCGATCCCGAATTTCTTCGGTGCCGGTAATGCTGATCAGCGGCTTTTTCCGGGTGAACACCAATGCGGCAATACTGGCCAGCTTTTCGGCCAGGGTTTCAAATTTTTCATCAAAGTTAGCTTCCAGATCGGCAATAAAACGATAGAACTCAATGCCGCCAAATTCTTCAAACAGCCGGGCTGACTGAGAATAGTAGGATTGCAGTCGTTGTACCCCGACCACATGGCCGGCGGTTAAAAACTGGGTCTCTTTATGGGTTTTGATTTCCCGAATCATATCGTGGATCAGGTTTTTTTCCTGAAAGCAGGTCTTGGTAATCACATCGGTCATAATACCGATCAGGGTCGGAATATTTTCAGCTACCGCTTTGCCCTTCACATAGCAATTGGAGGTGAAATCCCCAAAATGATGAACGTCATCATAAGACTCAATCCCGAAGGACAGACCACCGGTATGAATTTCAATTTCCTGACTCAGTCTTCGGAAATCCATGGTTTCGGTACTGAGACTACCCAGCATTTTACACATTAGCGATAAATATTTCAAGTCTTCCTGAGGCAGATCGCTGTAATCAAAATAAAGTTTTAAATAGGAAATCCCGCCGGTAAAACCTGGGTGAAACAGCATCGTAGTGTCCAGCACTTCGGTCACTTCCAAGGGGTAGGTTCGGCCATTGCGGCTGATATCTTCAAGCGAAAGCTTGGGAATTTTTTCCAGATCTTCCGGGGCATCCTCTTCATTTTGTTTTTCAATCAGAGTTTGGGTTTCGTCAACCAGGTCCTGGAGTTCTTTAGCGGTCAAGCCAGCTTTAAAAGCCGCCAATTTTTCAGCTAACGCCTGATCGGCTTTTTCCTGCAGGGTATTATCCGGTACAATGGTCACCAGGGTCTGGTGGGTATTGTCAATTAGCATCCGTTTAAGCAGTTTTTCAAAGTAGCCGTCTTTCCAGCTGTCCTTGAATTTTTTAAAGGCTGCTTTGTATTTAAGATAGGCGATTGGGTCGTCACCATAGAGCCAGTCATCCATCATTTCAATTCCATAAATCAGGCCTTTGGGATAAGAACCGTATTCCCCTTCAATGTGGGAAAATTCATGGATGTTGATGCCCGCTTCCACGCTCAGTGGATCCAGACCATCTTTGACCAGCTTGTTTAACACCGTCTCTACCGTATTGACAAATAAGTCGCGATGTTTTTCCTCGGTATTTTTAAGGACAATCGAAAAATAGGGTTGTCTGAGCGAACTGCTGTAATGATAGCTAACATCTTCAGCTATTTTCAGGTCTAATAAGGCTTCTTTTAACGGTGACGAATTATTATTCAATATGATATGCGCAAGAATATCAAAGGCCAGGGCATCCTCATAGGATAATTTATCACCTAACACCACATTCAGAGCCAGATAAGCTTTATTTTCCAGCGATTCTTCCTTTGACACCCCATAGGATGTCCGCATTTCTGCCCGGGCTGTAAGCGGTGGCTGAGCCATGATCTCACTGTCAACTGCCTGTTTTTCAAAGACACTGAGATATTCATCATTTAAATATTTTAAGTGCGCCCGGACATCCCCATCGCCATAAAGATAAATATAGCTGTTGGAGGGATGATAATATTTTTTATGGAAACCCAGAAAATCCTCATAGGTCAGTTCCGGAATCACATCCGGATCCCCGCCGGATTCAAACCGGTAGCAGGACTGGGGATAAAGGGATTCAAAAATTTTATTTTGGAGCAATTCCTCCGGATTGGAGAAGGCGCCCTTCATTTCATTATAAACCACCCCATTATAGATAATCGGATCAGCGGCATTTTCAATATGATAATGCCAGCCCTCCTGTTGGAAGGTATAGGGATTTTCATAAATATTGGGATAAAAAACCGCATCCAGATAAACATCCATCAGATTCATAAAATCTTTGGCGTTGGTGCTGGCAATTGGGTACATCGTTTTATCCGGATAAGTCATGGCATTCAGGAAGGTGTTTAACGATCCCTTGGCCAACTCCACAAAGGGTTCCTTGACCGGATATTTTTTTGATCCGCATAAAACCGAATGCTCCAGAATATGGGGCACTCCGGTGCTATCGGTGGACGGCGTTCGAAAGCTGATTGAAAAAACCTTATTATCATCGTCGGCCGATATATATAGTAATCGGGCTCCGGTTTTTTCATGGACAAAGGTTCGGGCAAAGCCATCTATTTCATCCACAAACTCTTCTTTATTCAAGATAAACCCATGGATATTTTCTTCCAGTTTAAACATTTTTTTCTGTTGTTCTTGTAATTCTTTTTTCAAATGTCGCTCCTTCTCTATTTTGTATTTATTCAATAATCCCATTTTTCTTGAGATATTCCTTCATTTTGCGTTCATGACCCATTTCCGTCGGTTCATAAAAATGAGTGCCGACCAGATCATCCGGAAGGTACTGCTGTTTAACATAGTGACTGGGATAATTATGGGGGTACTGATAAGTCATGCCGCGACCCAGTTTTTTGCTGCCAGAATAATGAGTATCCTGCAAATGCGCCGGAACATTGCTGTTTGACAGATGCTTGACCGCATCAATGGCCGCGTCCACCGCCAGGTAAGAGGCATTGCTTTTGGGCGCACAGGCCAGAAAAACCACCGCCTGGGCGAGATTAATCCGAGCTTCCGGCATGCCGATAAACTGAACCGCATCAGCGGCCGCCATTGCCACGGTTAAGGCCAGCGGTTCGGCATTGCCGATGTCCTCTGACGCTGAGATGACAATCCGGCGGGCAATAAACTTGGGGTCTTCCCCCGCCGTGATCATTTTAGCCATCCAGTAAAGCGCCGCATCTGGATCGGAACCCCGGATACTCTTGATAAAGGCGGAAATCGTATCGTAATGATTATCACCATTCTTATCATATTGAACGGCTCGTTGCTGGATGCACTCCTGCGCTGTTTCCAGATCGATATGGATGATCCCGTCAGCGTTTTTATCGACCGTCAGAATCCCCAGCTCCAGGGCGTTCAAGGCGCGACGGACATCGCCGTTGGCGACCTCAGCAAAATGATCGAGGGCGTCCTGATCACATTTTATTTTCATCACGCCATAGCCGCAATCCCGATCCTCGATGGCCCGTTCAATCACATTGCGGATATCGTCCGGGGTCAGGTTTTCAAACTCAAAAATAGTGGAGCGGGACAGCAGCGGTGAGTTGATTTCAAAATAGGGGTTTTCGGTCGTGGCGCCAATCAGGGTCACCAGCCCTTTTTCGACGCTAGGTAACAGGGCGTCTTGCTGAGCCTTATTAAAGCGATGGATCTCATCAATAAAGAGGATCGATTTTTTATTATAAACCCCCAGATTGTTTTTGGCCTTATCCAGCACCTCGGTGATTTCTTTTTTTCCCGAGGTGACCGCATTCAGCTCATAAAACACCGCATTGGTGCGATTGGCAATAATTTTCGCCAATGAGGTCTTGCCAGTACCCGGCGGTCCATAAAACACCACCGAGGATAATTTATCGGCTTCAATCAGCCGATACAAGAGTTTGCCCCGGCCAATAATATGCTGCTGACCGACAAATTCTGCCAGCGTCTGGGGTCTCATTCTTACCGCAAGGGGAGCATTATCCGCGATTTGGCCTTCATAATTCTGATTAAAAAAACTTTCCTGCATAATGTCCTTTCACGATAGCGTTCTATCTCGGTATTGTAAAGCTCACAGACCGTTCGCAATTACTGGTTCGTTTCAATCACTGCTATTTCTACCTGACTTAACTCAAAAAAATTATAGAACCACTTATCGATTTCAGCAAGAATCTTGCCTGATTCGGTAGTGTCTCCATTTTTCTTTAATTCTACGATTCTATCATAAGAATCTTTAAAAAACTTAATAGTTTCGTCCTTTATATCTGGTATTCCCAGCCGCAGCAAGGTGTTTGGATAGTACTCATAAAGCTTGTCCCCCAGTTTTTTTCCGTAGGACTTAAAGTAATAATTATACAGCCGACTATTTAACAGAATCACCAGAAACTCCTCATTGACCTGATGGTAAAGTCGGGGTTTGAGAATCAGTCCATAGACATCTGCACTGAAATAACATTTATTTTCATCGATCGCAAAACGATTTTGAGTTGCTTTATAAGGGAAAACGATCTTTCGCCCTTCAAAATGATCCGGATCCCGCCCCCATTGAAGTTTATACCAGGCCAGCTTGCCGTTTTTGCATTCCCGGCGGTTCTTAAGCTTTTCCCGATGTTTTTCCAGTTGCGCTGCCACCTGAGGATACTGATCAATCGCCCCGATCATGTTGGTATAGAGGATTTTCTTTTGCGGTTCGGTTACCTGGTAGGCCCTGACATCCTTATTTTTGATCCAGGGTTTTAAGAAGACCGGATCAAAGGCACAAAGCGCCGGATCATTCTGTTCAAAGATAAAGGCCTTGTCATTACCGCTAATAATTCCCTGAAAACTCTGGACAACATTATCCAGGGTGAATGGTGTTTTGTTTTCGATCTTTTCAATGATCCCCTGCGTAACCGGCGAATATAAGCGCCAGGAATCATCATTTAACTGAGCCTGCAGCAGTTCAAACGACTCATAAAGATCGCCTTGCTGATTTTTTTGATCCAGTGATTGGATCAGTCGGGGGTAGCTTTCCGGTTTATGGTTTTTGATGAAGAACCGCTTAACCTGAATGGTTTGCTGGTCATCAATCCGGGTCTTTTTTGCCAGCCGGATAATCGCCGGATCAACCCCAACCCCTTCAATAACCCGCAAGCCATTGAAATCGACAATTTCCTGGATCGCAAAAGCTTTTCTGATAAAGGCTCGTAAGGGTTTTCCGTAAAAGGCTTCGATAAAATATCGGGAGGTAATATGGATCAATTGTCCCTCGGGTTTCAGCAACTCCCAGCCGCGGTAAATAAAACAATAAGAAAGATCGCCCTTATCCCGATACACCTCGGCATAGCGATTTTTGAGCAGTTTCATATACTCGGCCTGGATTTCCTTGTGACCCACATAGGGCGGGTTCCCAATTACCACATCCACCGACTGCGGTTTTACTAATTCTTCGGTGAGAATATCTCCGCAAAAAACCCCCAACGGTTTTACATATTTGCTTCCTTTTAAGGTCAGGATCAGCCGGGTCACCAGACAGGCAATGGGATCCCGATCGACGCCCAGCAGACCGGTTTCAAGTAGCTGGCGATGTTGCGCTTCTTTTTCACCCGGACTTAATTCACCATTTTGGGAAATAACCGTATCGTAAACAGCGCTTAATAGGGATCCACTCCCACAAGCTGGGTCTAAGACCCGGAATTCTTCAATTCCGTCCCCTATTTTGTATGCACCAAGCACATCAGTAGCCATATAAGTAGCGATGTTTTCCGGGGTATAAAAGATGCCGTGGTTTTTCTTGTGATTGATCAACAGACTCGTTTCGTAAAGGCTACCAATCAACCCCGGATTCTCGCCTGCTAATGATGGTGAGGCAGCGATCAAGTCGCTGACCCAATCCCAAATCTCATCGCCAATCGGCTGGGGATCTACCTGATCTTGCTCCCAGAAAGCCAACCGCAGCGGTGTTCCCTGCCAGAGCCCCAGGATATAATCCAGGGTAAAATTCTTTTTTATGTCCTTTTGATAGGCTTCAAAATCAATCCGCTGATTGTCCGCCAGATATTTTAGCACAATACACTTCATCAAAAAAAGCACATTGGCACTGCGATCCGTCGCCAGGTAATTGTATCTATTTATAAATTGTGTCAGCTTATCTGAAATCTCCTGAAACTTCATTAAGACCTCTTTCATTTAATTGATGTTAGTGTCACCTGGTTATTATAACATCATTTGCCTGAAAAAGATAAAGAAAAGGCTGAAATAAACGATTCAAACAAAAAAATCCGGAGAACCGGTTCTCCGGAGAGGTTGTCAATAAACAACCGTACCGAACAATTGTTAATCTGTTGTTCGCTGCGGAATTGGACAGGTTTATCAACCTGTTCGCTCCGATGCGTACAACATAATGTAACAACTGTCGGTACAGGGTTATCTTTTTTGACAATCTGACCAGAGTATTGATCTCTGGATTTTTTTGATGAAGTTATTTTTAAATCTCAGAACAGCCTTATTTCGGTGATGGCGGTATCATGCTCGCCATCAGCAGGCCCCGGTACCACTGAGTCGATGACCAAAACCACCGAATCGCCCGGATTAATGGTAACGGGACTGATTGAAACCACCTGCTCATCGCGGATCCGTTCGAGAATCATATTGGCCACCGGACTGGTGTTAACATACATCACCATCCCTCGAACACTGCCATTTTCGGCAAAGGATGTGGCCGTTTTGACATAACCGGTTTTGATGGCGACCCCATGGATGGTCAGGGATGATGTTCCGTTATAAACGAATTGGACATATTCACCAACCCCATCCCCAGACACACCTTCAACCCAGGCGGTGTTATTGCTGCCATCCATCACGTTTCCCACATAGTAACTGATCCCAGCCATATCCGGCAGGGTTGAAGACGCAACCAGACCGAAATTAGTATAGTCTCTACCCGTGGCAGTGACGCCCCCTGATTCGGTGGCTCCGGTTGCAGTTGGGATATCATTAATTATATACTTGCCCTCGATTACTTTACTGAAAAAACCACCGCTATTAATTTCAATCGCTTTAATGGTCTTTTCGCCCTTTGTTAAGGTAATCGGCTCCGTGTATTCGACCGAACTAACCGTGGGCGGGGATCCGTCAGTGGTGTAAAAAACCCGGTCGTTTTGATCGCCCTTGATGATTTCCAGTGACTGTTCACCCTGATAGGTTCCCGAATTCAAGTTAAAGGATGGGGACTTAACGGCGTAATCACTTTTCTGATCCGCATATTTACTATCCCCGGTGACTTCGGTGGCTCGGTCTAGCAAGGCGAAAAGATCGGTTTCTGAGACCCCTGCCTTAACTTCCGATGCAATGTATGCCTCAAAGATTGCCTTTAATTTTTCATTATTTTTTTCTTTTAAAAGGGTCTCCTCAAAAAAGGTATTGGCCATTTTATAATTGTCTGCTCCCGAGTAGGCTTGGGCTTTTCCTAACATTGCCTCGGCATTGTTGGGATCCAGCTTCAAGACCCCATCAAATGCCACCAGCGCTTCGGTATAATTTTGGGCGGCCAGCAGAGCTTCGCCGTTTTTCAGACCACTGTTAATGGCATTGAATTTCTGAAAATTCAGAAATCCAAAAACGCTACCAGCAATAATCAAGACTCCAACCACCGCCGCAATCACAATGATGATCCCCTTATGCACGGTTTTATTTGCCGGAACCAGGCTTTCAGTTTTTTCCGGAACCACTGTTTCCCGAGTCTCCCACTTTTCCAGACTTCTGATGGGATTTCCGCAGCTTTGGCAAAACAGACTGGACGCTTCATTTTCGTGGCCGCATTTTTCACATTTCATCTTATCTCCCCTTGTAAATATATTCGTTGCTTTCCTTAATCTCGATTCGTTTTATCGATTAATTACTCGATTACAGTTTTTTATATAAATAGTTTACCCATTTATAGTCTGATTAATCCTGGTGGAAAAACCAGACACTCGATCCCTAAGATAGTTACATAAGAGATCAGGTTGTCGATAAAGTTTGCATAGACCTCATAAATGGCAAGTTTCAAGTACTGCGAAGATCGTTAAATAAATCATCCACTGCGGGAGCAACTACTACTGCATTTTTTCAGATAAATACCGCAATGATTTCCTGTTTAATTACTTAGCAACCCCTAAATTAGCATTGTTAAACGATAGTTATTTATTGACATTCGATAAATTTTATGTTATTATCAACACAATCTTAAGATGTGAGGTGGTTTGATGAACAATCGAAAAACAACTTTTTTAAAAATAACCATTTTGGTAATCGGACTCGTCGTACTTTTACTTTGTGTCTTCTATCTGCCTTGGCTGGCCGAATACATTTCAAAGCAGAACACTGAGCTAAGCTATTTAAAATATCCACTGCTAATTGGAATTTATCTTACGACAGTACCTTTCTACCTCGCCCTTTTTGAAGGCTTTCGGCTTCTAGTCTATATTGAACGTGAACATGCTTTTTCCCAGCAGGGTGTTATATCCTTGAACTATATCAAACTATGCGCCATCTCCATCGCTGTCCTTTATGGAATTGGTTCCCTGGCGCTCTTCACAATCAATTTACTCGTACCCATTTTGATCCTGCTGGGCGGCATCATAATCTTCGCTTCCGCATCCATTGCAATCTTTGCGGCAGTTCTTCAGGAACTTTTACGTACTGCACTTGAAATAAAATCAGAAAATGATTTAACAGTCTGAGGTGGAAAAATGGCAATAAAAATTAGCATTGATGTGTTACTGGCTCAACGAAAAATGAGTGTCACCGAACTGTCTCAGAAGGTGGGGATCACCATGGCCAATCTCTCGATCCTGAAAAATGAAAAAGCCAGGGCCATCCGTTTTTCGACCCTGGAAAAATTGTGTGAAGTCCTTGATTGTCAACCAGGAGATATCCTGGTTTATGAAAAAGACGACTTAAATAATTAATATGGAGGCATTTATGAAAAAGTATTTATTTTCCTTGCTGTCACTTGTTTTAGGCATGGGTTTCTGGATAGCGTACACCATCATCGGGTCAAAAATCGCCCCGGACGGAACCCTTATTGAATCCTTCTATTTAATCCCAATGGGTTATTTATTTCTGGCACTAGGACTCGTTTCCTTACTCCTGATTTTCGGTGTATCAGTGATCCGCAAGCATAAATCTTAAATCTCTGATCCAGATCAAAGAACTGTTGAAATAGTATTTTCATCTATTCCAACAGTTCTTTATTCATTTTATATGTCAAATGACCAAAACCAGCTTTTGGGCATAAAAAAAACGGCCATTTCATGCCGTTTTTGTAAATTCTAAATGGTGCGAGAAACGGGAGTCGAACCCGTACGCCTTGCGACACACGCCTCTGAAACGTGCTTGTCTGCCAGTTCCAACACTCTCGCATAAATCATTTTGAACACCAATATAGAATACACTCTTTTGAGTGTATTGTCAAGGCCTGTTTAAAACTTTTTTTGATTTCAGCGATTTTTTATCTGCCTCTTTTAATTCAATACTTTAAAAAAGAGTAACAGCCCCAACCCGATCTGAAGAATCAAAATAATCGGAATTCCCCAGGCAAATAAAAAGTGCTTTGTCTTATGATGAAATAGCCGCATTGCCAGGAATCCACCAATGGATCCGCCCATCAGACATAGGCCAAGCAGGGTTTTTTCCGGAATCCGCCAGACTTCCTTTTTTGAACGTCTTTTGTCGTTCCAGAAAAAAATAAAAGTGATCAGATTAATGATGATTAAATAAAGAACGATATAATTAATGAAATTGTCCATGTTTTTCCTTTTCTCTTAACCGGCATATCTTAAAAAAATACCGGGGTTCGAATCAACAAACCCTGGTATTAAAATGATCTGTTTTTATAGTTCTTAGCCCATTAAGCCCGGATATAAAGGATATTTTTCGGTTAAAAAGGAGACTTTTTCAAGAGCCAGTTCCAGGTCTTTTTTAATCAGCGCCGCTTCGATGGCATCGGCTACTACTTCCATGTCTGCTTCAACCAACCCGCGGGTGGTAATCGCCGGGGTACCCACCCGGATTCCGCTGGTGACAAACGGACTTTCCTTGTCGTAAGGAATGGCATTTTTATTAGCAGTGATATTGACTTTTCCCAGGGTTTCATCCGCTTCTTTCCCGGTCAGGCCCACCTTACTGACATCTAACAGCATCAGATGATTGTCGGTTCCGCCGGAAACTATTCGAAATCCCCGTTTTTCAAGAGCGGCTGCCAATACTTTGGCATTTTTAACAACCTGTTCCTGATACGCCTTAAACTCTGGCGTTGCGGCTTCTTTAAAAGCTACCGCCTTGGCTGCGATCATATGCTCCAGAGGACCACCCTGGGTTCCTGGAAAAACACCCTTATCAATAAGTTTGGCATATTCTTTTTTACATAGAATAATCCCCCCTCTTGGGCCTCGCAAGGTTTTGTGAGTGGTGGTGGTGACAAAGTCAGCATAGGGCACGGGACTTTGATGCTGTCCAGCGGCCACCAGACCGGCAATGTGAGCCATGTCCACCATCAGATAACAACCGGCGGCCTGAGTCATCTTTGAAATGCGTTCAAAGTCGATGGCACGGGGGTATGAACTGGCACCCACTACTACTAATTTGGGCTGATGTTCTTTGATCAGTTTTTCTATTTCATTATAATCAATGGTTTCCGTAACCTGATCGACACCATAAGAGATAAAATTATAATATTTTCCGGACAGATTAGCCGGGCTGCCATGGGTTAAATGCCCACCCTGATCCAGGCGCATCCCTAGAACGGTATCACCAGGTTCTAAAATCCCCATATATACAGCAGTATTTGCCTGGGCACCAGAATGAGGCTGGACATTGGCGTGTTCGGCGCCAAATAATGCCTTGGCCCGGTCAATGGCAACCTGCTCGATGGTATCAACGTGAACACAGCCGCCGTAGAAGCGGTGTCCCGGGGTACCTTCTGCGTATTTATTGGTTAAATGGCTTCCCATAGCAATCATCACTGCGTCAGACACGAAGTTTTCAGAGGCGATCAGCTCTAAATGACTTTGTTGTCGATGCAATTCCTTTTCCATGAGTTCATAAATCTCAGGATCTGCAACTTTTACTTCTTCAAAAAACATAAATTCCTCCATAAAACTCTTTCTAATAGTCATTATAGTCATTTCGCCGATTTGAAAGCCTTTCGAGGGAAGCTGCAATGCTTTTTAAATAGATCGATATTTCTTCAATTTTCACTTTGAAATAAAATACAAACATGATGCCTGACATCAAAAAAAAGATCAGCAATATCGGGATGATACTCCAGGCCACTCCGGCCATACTATTTATAAATTCATTCATATTGTCCTCCATTAGGCGACTGTCTTCATCTGAAAGACACTTGTGCGGCAATAACATT
>NZ_JAUSPS010000045.1 GCF_030652775.1 Acetobacterium sp.
TATTATTATACTTACGCGAGTATTCTTCTGCTAAATCGATTTTCTTGACTCCATATATATATCCACCTAAGTCATTTGCCAGTATAATCAATATAACCAAAATAATTATTATCACTACTATTTTCCTCACATAATTTTTATAATAATTTTAAATTTTTGTTCTAATCAAGAAAAGGGAAAACTAAAACTGAGTTTCAACCAGGTGGCTCGACCGATGCGAACGAGACGGCCAATCCCTTTAATCAAAACATGTTGATATAGATATAGTCCCGTACCCGAATCGCGAGTTTAATCGCATTGATTTGGTAAATTAAGGGAATCAGGTATCTGGAAGTCATCGACTACGATGCCAGTGATTTTTTCCCAAGGAACTGCGTGAAAAATAGAATCAAACAAAAGTGGGTGGAGACAACATCAGTATGGCAACTGACCAATGGTTGTATACATCAGCTGTTTGATCACATCGGTGGTTGGTCTATAATTATTTGCCGTTAAAATTGACTTTCAGATTTTTGCTAGATTTTAGTGTAATCGATTAATCCTGATATCTATTCTCAAAAGGTTTTGGTTTATCTGTTAACTTTTGTCAGTAACGGGGTAATTACATGCTTTTGTACTTTAACCCATTAAGCAGAAAAAGATGGACTGGATTCATTGGTTTCATGGATTTTATTGTTTGTATGAATAATTCTGTAATTTACACACTAATTTAGACTTGACTATATTATTATTTTAGGAATGGATATTATTTTAGAATATCTATATTCCAATGGAATAAAATTCAGTATATAAACTATAATGATCAGTAGACATTTTTGTAAAATTAGAATTTATTAAGATATAGGTATCGAGATAACCGCTATAACTAACACCTAAAGTTCGCCCAGAATCAAGTACTACACCATAGCCATTTGTTTGTCTCCAATCCAAATATGGACGACCGCTTATATATGATGCAACATCTGTACAACTTCCAAACCTATTAGGATTTGTAGAGTATGTGTAATATGCTTTTATGTATAAACCAGATATAAAACTATAGTTATTAATTTGCGAGCCGGTTCCTCTAGTTGCCAAATTTGAATCTGTAAGTGTACTACCGTTAACTGGATTTACAAGCGTATTTTTTTTTGCTAATGATAACTTCTCGGCTAAAGATAATTCAGCTTCGATTTTTTCTAATAATGCTTCTGCTTCCTTGATACTATCAACTTTTATTGGTTGTATCCCCTCAGGTAAATCTTTTTCATCAATAACCGTACCTGAATATTTTCCTAATTCTATTTTTTGTCCAGCGTAATAATCTGATTCTGCGTATGCAAATACATTTGTAAACGGTAACATCATCACACTAAGTAGCAAAATAGTACTAACAATTTTAAACTTTTTCATCTTTATTATATTATCTCCTTTTTAAATTAATTCTTCAACCAATAAACCAGCAATGTCAAGTCTAAATTAGTGTGTAAAAACGACTATGTATTAGGATAACTTAACTCTTCCCAATACAAGCACAATACCAACCACAACGTTCCCCATCATTATACAAACTGAAATCGCTAATTGACCGATATAACAAAATAGCAAAACCAAAAACACAAACAAAACCAAAAAAAAACGTGTTCTCTTTTTATACACAGCTTTTTCGACTTGTCCTAACGGTTTATTTACAGCCTCTACTGGCGCAAGGAAAAAGATGATCATTCCCGCAACAAGTGTCAGTGCGATACAAATAATCCCCGTCCATGGGATAATCTTAATACCCATCAAAGTGGCTGTAATCATTGCGACTGAATACAAATAACATCTTAACTGTGTTTTTGCATGGTAGCCACCGGTATTGGAACGAAGTGGAATAAATGTTAAAAGGAAAATAATGCTTTCCCATACCATATTTAACACAATCCCGATTCCCATAATCGTAGCAATATTGAAGATCATCAACAGTCCTTGCTGTAAACCATAGGCATATAAATTTCTGTTCTCAGCTATGATAATTTCATTGCTTACGAGGATATCTGTAATTCTCTCCGCCATTACGCTTCTCATTTGAACTTTTTGAGTTTTTCTGCACCCTCAGGTAGTTTTGGTTGGTACATAAAAACAAAACAGGCTGTATTAACGTTTAATGTTGTCACCATCAAAGCCAAAGCCGCAATCACCCGATAGCACTTTAATGATAGATTTTTCAAAGCATCCCCCTCTTTTCATCTTTTATTGTCCTAAATCTACCATATATTTTCATTTGTGCCAGATTATGTTGAAATTAATATATTTTTTTGTAGTGAACTAAGAATTTTTTATTTTTATTAAAATATAAAACGAGCAACCTTATTAAAAGAATGCTCGCAACAACCACCTATACAAACAACAGCAGGGAAACCGAGAAGACCTCTTTCTGCTGGGTAATATCCATCGTCCCATCGTATTTTTGCAAAACACTTTTTACATTTTTCAGACCTAAGCCATGTTTGCTTGGCTCTTTATTTGTTGTCAGATATCGATTTCCTTCTTTTATGCGTTCACCCTGATATGGATTCTCAACCAGAATAATTAACCGCCCTTTATCATAGTTTAATTTTGTTTTTATCTCTCTTTCTTTTTCTAACTCAGCAACGGCCTCAATTGCGTTATCCAGTAAGTTCCCCAAAATTATTGCCACATCAAATGATGGAATGCACATTTTTTCTGGAATACTCAGATCAAGGGCGATTTTTATATTTTGTTGCTCTGCTGCCTGAATTTTAAAATTTAGAATACTGTCAATATCGATATTTTCGGTGTAAGCATATTGTCTCGTATCGTCGTAAATATCAGTCATCTTTGATAGATGTTTTAATGCGGTGTCTCGTTCCCCCTTTTCAACCAATGCGTATATAACTGATAAATGATTACGCAGATCATGTCGCATTGCTTTCGTTGTTTTTAAGTATGACTCCATTAGTTCGAATTGCTTTTGATAGTATTTATTTTGCTGTCCTAGCAAGATTTTATCCATTTTATCGACCATGGAAGCTGAAATGACATCATATAAATAAAAGATTGTGAAATTAACAAGCAGTATCAGTACCACTCCAACTAGAACCTGCTCCCAGACCAGACCCGTTGCTTGAAATAAGGCTAGAATGATATATAAAGATGAAATCGGGATTAAAATAATTGCGATCCAATTGGCCAGCGGGATTGTTTCTCCTTTCCTGATATTCTTATAATTGTTTAGGAGGCGAACGACTAGGTATAGCATGATTTGAAAAATGATCAGACCATATTCTGACGAATAGTTGTTAACTGACAGCCAAGAATAATTTGAATAACCGGACAACAAGACAACAATCAGTTCCACACACATTACTATTAAATAAATCAAAAATACTGACAAAAGTCGTCTTTTTAAGCCTACTTTATAGTTAAACGACAGGCCTAAAAAAACAAGAATATTACTGATTATCATAATTACCGGTATATTAATAGTCAAATATACCAGCGCAATAAATATGTAATATCCCGCATAGGATAAGAATTCTATCTTATGATTGACTTCTTTGGTCTCAAAGAAAATATGCATAAATTTATAAACGATATAGGTTCCAAAAATATTGGTTATCAAATATACCATTTCATAGGTGCTTAGCGCCATTAAAGAAACCTCTCACTTTCGTATTTCATCTGCAGTCCTCTGACTTCTTTTCGTTTTAACTGACTAATTGGCAGACAGTCTGAATTTGACATCAGAACCTCTTCATACTTAAAATTGGCTACCTGTTCATAATTGATGATATACGATTTGTGAATGGTAATAAACCGGTATTTGGACACCTGACGAAACACCTCCTGGAGCTTGCCATAAAATAATTCTTCCCCGGTTGTGGTTACAATTTTAATTTCTCGGTTCACACTCTGAAAATAGATGATGTTTTTTATGGGAAACTTATGTGTATCCGATCCTTTTTTGTAGCTGAAAATGCCGCCTAAACGGTTTGCTAATTTCATAGCCAGTTCAACGTCTTTGATCACCTTATCCGGCTCCACAGGTTTTGACAGAAAATGCATCGGTCGAACTTCAAATAAATCTTTAAAATAACTTTCTTTTCCTGAAACATATACAATTTGGGTGACCTGGTTATCCATTTCTTCGCGAATTTTGCGACCCAGATCAAGACCATTTAAACCCTTCATTTCAATGTCCAGAAAGATTAAATCAAAATTATGTTCATGTTCCATATAAATACCGAGTTTTTCAGCCGAATAAAACACTTCAATTTGCATTTCCTGTAGGGTTGATTTTTTATATTCTAGAATAATATTTTCAATTTCCGAACAGATTCCACGCTGATCATCACAGATTGCGATACTAAACATTCAGGACACCTTCTCTTTATGGTTTATAAAATCATTTTACATGACAATAAAACAACTGTCCAGTTTAATGTCGCTATTTAATCCGCTAAAGATGTATCTATTTCTTAATCCACAATAAAAAAACGCCACCGTTAATACGATAGCGTTAAAAAAAAGCGTTCAGTTTTATTTTTAAGCTTCAGTACACATCATTGATGCTGTTAATTTTTAGTCATTATTTGTTGATGGCATCCACAGCCGTCATCAACTCCGAAATAGAACGATACCAGTTTTTAATCATATGGCGCATTAGCCCGACCTGTTCGGCCTTAGCTAGCAGTCCAAATACTGGAATCTTGGAGCCGTAAGCCGCACCGATTTCGGCCCAGGCGTCACAGCCGGATGGCCCGACGTAGATGATCAGATCCGCACTGGTAACCGATGAGATGCAAAAGTCAAAAACCCGTGTTCCTTCGGATGACTCAATAAAATGGGTCAGCTCTTTTTGCGACAGAAAGGCTTCTTCCGGTCGGCCCTCCCGGATCCAAGATAGGATGGTGTGGCCCCGGGTTTCCAATAAATCGGTCAGCATTTCAACGGCATGCTGATGCTTCCATGAAGCGGCAATATATATTCTCATGATTCCTCCAATTTGTGCGTTTTTTATTCTAAGCTCTGTGTTTATTATAACCCTGTCCTATTTCATTCACAAGTAGCGGTTATCTTTTCGGTCATAAAAACAGTGCTGTAACACTAATCGAATCATTGCTAAAGTCAGTTTATTTTGCTGGGCTACCGGCAATCTTAACATTTTTCTTTTATTTTATTAGCTTGTCGGCTATTTTAAAGTTTTTCTTTTTTGGGTTCAGAATTACTTTATTTTTGCTAAGGAATATATAACCCTTCCCTACTGATAATCCTTGCACCACCGTTGTAAACAGTACGATGGCATAGGTCGCCACCAAAAACAAGTTATAGGTTGGCGTCGCCAGAGAGATGCTGGTACCCATAATCAAGGCCAGACAAAGACCGCCTTTTAAACCGGCCCAGGTCATAAAGGTAATGAATTTAGAGTTTCTCATTCCCTTACCTTTTGGTGGGTTTCTGTTAAAGATCATCGAAGCGTAAACTCCCAAAAATCTGGCAATCGTATTAAATACGATCGATCCGATTGCGATGGCGAAAATCATTCCGACTGAGAGGGTATTGATGTTCTTAATATTCAACAATATGACGCCGACTAACAGGAATAAGATGCCATTTAAGAGGTTATCCACTACGGACCAGAAGGAATAGAATAAGTTATGTAATTCCTCAGACATACCTTTGTGATTTTTACGCTTCATTCCGGCGATTCCGGTAGCATAGTAAAGTCCGCAAATAACTGCTGCGATCGGTCCGGAGAAAACAAAGTATTCACAAATCAGATAAGCCAGCATCACAGTCAGGAGACTGGTGAATATTTTAATAAAATTGTCATTTGACCGTTTGAAGACTTCAAATAGCAGGAAGGAAACAACAAAGCCGACAGCCACTGCACCCAGAATTTCAGTGGTTAGGCCCCATCCAAAACTTATTACGGAGACACTGTTAGCAGACAGTTTTAAGGCTGTTAGCAGGGTGGCAAAAATAGCCACGGCAACACCGTCATTGAACAAAGCTTCCCCTTCAATAATCAGGCCGATTCGCTTCGGTAATCCGGCCTTTGCCAGAATACTCATGGCCGAAATCGGATCGGTCGGAGCTACAATTGAGCCAAGTAGACAGGCTTCCAGAAAGGAAATATTAACATGGATCAGATAGCCCAGACCGAAAAAAAGCAAACCATAAACAACAGTGGATACCACGGTTCCAATAATTGCCATGCTGCCGATCAGGAATTTGTCCGCTCTAAAATCGCCAAATTCGATCCGCGATGCCCCACTAAAGAGCATAAAGCATAAAATACCTTTAAACAGAAAATCGGTGAAATCAAATTCCCGGTAGAGATTTATAAACTCCATTGGTAAGTGGACAAGATTTAAGTTCCGGCCTATTATATAAATAACAACAAAGATAAATCCAAAAACGACCAGACCAATTTCATAGGGCAGTTTTATTGTTTTCTCATTAATAAAACTAAACACGACCACTAACAAAAGCAGTACACTGAACAGGGTAAGCAACTGATCAAAATTATACATTTCTTCTCCTTTGAATTCCATAAAAAATCGCACAAAAAAAAGGCAATAACAAGATAGGCTCTACCTGTTATCACCTTTGATAAGTCTGAGTCTTAAACAAGAGTAATCAACATCTCTATTGATGTTAACCTAGTACACTCTTCAAACTTTCTGAATTATAGCACTTTAATAATCACGTGTCAATGGCTTTTCATTACTATTTTATTCGCTTTTTTATGTAAACGAGCGTCTGTTTTTTCTGTTATTTTTCTGTCAAACTTGGTCCTGTTTTCTGATTATATCCATCGGTTTAACTGCTGCGCCCATCTGTAGATAGTAAAGCATTTTGGGATGGGGTGTGGACTCAATTGCCGCCCCGGATTTGTCGGTCATTATCGCAATTTTTTGCTTGACAAAGCCTTTTCCGGGAATCATAATCTCGATCTCGTCACCGATTGATACCTTGTTGCGTTGCTCAATTAAGGCCATCCCGGTGTTTTCGTCATATTCCCGAACCAGACCGACAAAATCATAATGCCGGGTATAACTGCTGGTACCGTAATTTTGATCATCTGATGTTGTTTTGCCGCTAAAAAACCCTTTCGTGTAATTACGGTGGCTGACCTTTGTCAGCTCATTATAATAGCCCTCATCAAGCTGTGTCACCCCGGGATTATCATACGTGTAATCAATGGCACTGCGATAGGCCGATACGACGGTGGCTACATAATAAAGGCTTTTCATCCGGCCTTCGATTTTAAAGCTGTCCACCCCGGCCGCCATCAGCGCCGGGATTTCATTGATCAAGCAGAGATCCTTGGAGTTGAAAATAAAGGATCCGGTGGCATCCTCTTCGATGGAAAAGGCTTCATCTGGCCGGGTTTCTTCAATCAGGTGATACTTCCATCGGCAGGGATGGGCGCAATCGCCCTGATTCGAATTTCTGCCAGTCATGTAATGACTTAACAGACAGCGTCCCGAGTAGGAAATACACATCGCACCGTGAACAAAAATTTCGATTTCCATTTCCGGAGCCACTTTTTCGCGAATTTCCTGAATCTCGCTAAGTCCCAGTTCGCGAGCCAGCACAATCCGTTTGGCGCCCTGGGCATGCCAGAATGCCACACTTCGCCAATTGGTATTATTGGCCTGGGTACTCACTGATATTTTTAAATCCGGGGCAACTTCCTGCACCACAGAAAAAACCCCGGGATCGGCCACAATAACGCCGTCAATTCCCAGGTCTTTGAGTTCGCTGACATATTCGGGCAGACCGTCGAAGTCTGCATTGTGGGGAATCATGTTCAAGGTGATATAAATTTTTTTATCACGTTCACGGACATACTCGACTGCCTCGGCCAGTCCGGCCAGATCAAAATTGTCCGCTTTTGCCCGGAGCCCAAATTTCTTGCCGGCACAATAGACCGCATCGGCTCCATAATGCAAGGCATACCGTAATTTTTCAAAATTTCCTGCCGGTGCTAAAAGTTCCGGTTTTTTCATATGTCTCTCCGTTCTTTAACGCTCGTTTTAATTCTCTTCCTATTAATACTACCTATTTAAAAATCTTACTGATCTTTTTTCCAGCTAATCGCCAACCCGTCACCTAATGGCAAAATGCTGGTAATTAATTGGGGATGGCTGGTGATCGTTTCCAGATACACCCGCATCCGTTTGACAATGGTTATCTTTCGGCGAATGACCAAATCATTGCTGGCAATCATACCTTTAAACAGCACATTATCGGAAATCAATAGTCCGCCGGGTTTTAAACACCGCAGGCAATCGTCTAGCAAATGGATATAATGGCCTTTGGCACCATCCAAAAAGATCATATCATAGCTCTTATCAAGTTCAGCCAGTTTTTCCTGGGCATCCCCAACCATCAGGTTGATCTGATGGTTCAGTCCCAGACTGGTAATATTCTCGTCTGCCTGAACCACCATGTTTAAATTTCGTTCAATGGTGTCCACTTGTCCCTTTGAACCCATGGCTTCGGCAAAAATTGATGCCGAAAAGCCCACCGCTGTACCAACCTCCAAAATGGTCTGGATTTTATTAGTAGCGATCAATAATTCGATGTGTTTTTGAACTTCTTTATGGATGATGGGGATCTCGTCGTCCAGCGCTCTTTTTCTGAATTCTTCAATTTCGGGACGATCAGCAGGAATTAGCCTTCTGATATAATCCTCAATGTAATCTTGTACAATTTCACTCACAGTCTGGCCTTCATTCTTTTTTTAATTGACGGCCCCTTTATTATTGGCGCCTGACTTACATATCTGTTCGTCTTAATTAGTTGCCCATGTATTTTTCAACATCCTCGAGATGTTCTTCATAGGTTTCGTTGAAATAGATTTTTCCCGAGCTCATATCGGCAACAAAATATAAATATTTGGTTTCGGCCGGATATAGGGCAGCTTCTAAGGATGTTTCCCCGAAGGAACAAATCGGTCCAAAGGGTAATCCGGTATTGATATAAGTATTATACGGTGATGCGAATTGGGTTTCCGCTGTTGTTAATACCGCAGTTTTTTCACCGCGGGCATAGTCCACGGTAATGTCTGACTGAAGCGGCATATTTTCCGCAATTCGATTGTAAAAGACACTGGCGGCATTAGCCTTGTCTTCAACCAGTTTGGTTTCCAGTTCCACAATGGAAGCCATAATTACGATCTCATCGACTGTCTTACCCATTTCTTTGGTTCGTTTTAAATAATCTTGATCATAGACCTCTACAAAACGGTCCAGCATCGCAGTCACCACTTCTGATGGCTCAACGCCTGGTGAAAAACTGTAGGTATCGGGAAAAAGGTAACCCTCCAGCGTTCGGCTGACCCCGTCTTTGTCAGACAGGGGAATATTGCTTAGAATCGGATAGTTTTTCTGATATTCTGACACTTTTTTTGTTTCTTCGATAAATGCCTCGGCATCGCATACATTTTTTGTTTCTAAAATTTCGGCAAATTCTAGAATATTACGTCCTTCAGGAATGGTAACCGTAGCATCCGCAACATCACCCGTTATCAGACGATCCAGAATCTGCTGGGCCGATTCGGCCGGGCTGAAAGCGTAATAGCCGGATTGGATCTGGTGAGCAGTATTCTCTTTTTTGGCCAACATCTCAAAAGCAAAAGCATCCCTGATCAGGTTGTTTTCTGCCAATTGTGCTGCCACATCGCTGATGACGGAACCTTCTTCAATTTGCACATAGACAAGGTCTCCATCTCCCACTGGTGTAAGCATTTGGCCAATAAAATAATTAAAACTGAACACCCCAGTTGCGCCAAATACGACTAATAATAAAAGAATAATGGCAATCAATTTTCCCGTTTTTTTTCGGGGCGACTGTCTGGTTTGATTTGTCCTGTTACTCATCCTTTCACCTTCCTTTCATTTCTAAAACCATAAAAAGAATATAGGACCGCGATTGAGGTGGGCACCTATATTCTTTTTGTATTGTTTTTATTTAAATGGTTGTTTACGCGCCACAGCCTTCTTCTTCTGTATCAAACAGACCCATGTCCAAATCGACTGCTTTTGCCATAATGTCGGTAATATCCTGAAAAACGACCGAAAAATACATTTGTGCCTGAAAAAATTCGGCGATTTCCGGAATACCCATAATGGTGTTTGCAACGGCATTATAGGCAGTAATCTGCTCTTCAGTCAGCTCATTTCCGAGCATTTGAAATGATTGAATTTCCATCTGCTTACGCATATAGTCCTTGGCCATTTCAAATTTTTCGGGATCTTGTTCCAATTTTTCTTTTGCTGCTAAAAAATTCTTGTATTCGGTGGATTCTTTGAGTGCTCGTGCCAAATTATTGGCTTCATCATATACGTTCATACGTTACTCCTATTTTTTAATTTTATCGGGAACTGGATAAGAAATTTGTCTTAAACAATCGCCTTATTAAATTACACTTCCATCAAGATGGGCAGGATCATCGGTTTCCGCTGTGTTTTTGCATAGAGATATTTAAACAGGCTTTCGCGGATAACATTTTTGATGGAATTCCAGTCTATAATACCCTTTTCTTCACAAGATATCAAGGCTTTCTTTACCTCTTCCCGAGCGTTATTAATGAGTTCTTCCGATTCTCTCACATAAACAAATCCCCGGGAGATAATATCCGGCCCTGAAATCGCCTTGCCTTTATGCATCGTACAAACGACAATGAAAAGACCATCTTCTGACAATCGTTTCCGATCGTTCAGAACGATATTGCCAATATCGCCAACTCCCAGTCCATCAACCAGAACCGGTTCGGCTTGGGTTTTACCGACAATTTGGATACTGCGTTTATCAATTTCAAGGATATTTCCATTTTCGGCAATAAAGGTCTTTTCCTTTTTCATGCCAACGCTTTGCGCCAGTTCTACATGTTTCATTAACATGCGACTTTCCCCATGAACCGGAAGAAAATGTTTTGGTCTGACCAGGGT
Organism: Acetobacterium sp.; assembly: GCF_030652775.1. Classification (GTDB taxonomy): domain Bacteria; phylum Bacillota; class Clostridia; order Eubacteriales; family Eubacteriaceae; genus Acetobacterium. The sequence continues at coordinate 10,950 of NZ_JAUSPS010000045.1, forward strand.
AATCATCAGTTTCAGTTCTTCTTGTCGGGCATGACCGGAAACATGAATTTCAGCGAATCCCCCATAAACAACATCAGATCCCAATTCCACTAATTTATTGATAACCTCTGAAACCATCTTCTCATTTCCCGGTACAGCGGATGCCGAAATGACAACGAGGTCTTCTTTTTTGATGGTCAGATGACGGTGCTCACCTAATGCCATTCGTCCCAGGGCGGCCATCGGTTCTCCCTGGCTGCCGGTAGTAATAATCACTAATTCTTTGTCTTTATACTTATTTATGTCGCGTAACTGAACCTGCACATTTGGAGGCATTTTCATATAACCCAAATCCATCGCCACTTCGCTGACATTTTCCATACTTCGTCCACAAATGATAACTTTGCGGTTATATTCTACTGCTGCATCAATCACCTGCTGGAGTCGATGAACATTAGAGGCAAATGTCGTAACGATAATTCGTCCTTTGGCGTTTCTGAATAAATTGAAAAGTGTTGGCCCAACACTGCTCTCAGATTGTGTAAATCCAGTGCCTTCCACATTGGTACTATCTGACATCAGCAGATCGACACCTTGTGATCCAATTTTGGCAAATCGCTGCAAGTCGATTACTTCGCCACCAATTGGATGGTAGTCTATTTTAAAATCGCCGGTGTGGACAACGGTAGCTGCCGCACATTTGATACACAGTCCCACTGCATCAGCAATACTGTGATTGACGCGAATAAACTCAACGTTAAATTCGCCGATATCAATCCGATCTTTTGGTTTAACGATAATTCGGGTGGTTTTGGTTAATAAACCATGCTCTTTGAGCTTTTTATCAATCAGGCCCATGGTGAATTTGGTGGCGTAAATAGGGATGTTGATCTTTCTCAGCAGATAAACAAGCCCGCCAATATGATCTTCGTGCCCATGAGTAATGACAACTCCCTTAACCTTATCCTGATTCTCCAGAATATAATTATAATCTGGTAGCACGATATCGATCCCGAACATGTCGTCATCGGGAAACTTCAGACCGCAATCCACCAGGATGATATCATCCTTGTATTCGAATACGTTCAGGTTTTTCCCAATTTCACCTAAGCCCCCCAATGGAACCAATCTCAGTTTATCTTTGTTCTTCTGAGGTTGCGGTTTTCGTCGCGATCGTGAGCGGCCCTCCATTCGTTGAGTTTCCGTCGTTATTAAGTTTTTATTTTCAGTCAAATTATTCTCCTTTCGTTATTGCATAACAATCCGAACAATATCCGTACACTTTAAGTTCGTGATTGATTATTATAAAATCCTTCTTTTCTTCTATTTCTTTTTCAAGAGCTTCCAGGAAATCGTCTTGCATTTCGATAACCTTTCCGCATTTTAAGCAGATTAAATGATGATGCCAGTGTTTTTCATCCAACTCGCAGAGTTCGTACCGAGCAAAGCCATCATCAAAATTACGTTTGGTAATGAGTCCCATTTCTTCTAATATTTGCACCGTTCGATAAATGGTCGACATTCCCACATCAGGATTGCGCTGTTTAACACCCTTGAATAATTCCTCAACACTAAAGTGCTGCTCCCTGAAGGTCATCAGAACTTCAATGGTAACCAGACGTTGAGGGGTTACTTTGTTCCCTCTTTTTCTGAGCGCATCCACAATTTGTTTTTCATTATTCATAGTTGTCACACCTCTTTTTCAGTTTCTTCTGATAAAACAGTTACAGGCAACTCGCTGATAATTTCTATATTTACTCCATCAATATCACAGGAAAGCGCACGGATCTCTATTCCCAGACTATGACATTGACCCAATAAACGTAAAAACTTTTGATTCTTTAGTTGATCCGACTGAAACAATTTGACATCATTGCGTTGCACAACAAAAATAACACCGGTATGGTAACCCTCCTGGTGAGCCTTGATTAATTCGGCTAGATGTTGTACTCTCAGAAAACAAGAAGCTCACTCATGCGACCGGCATTGGGCACATGAGCAGCTATCTCTTCCTGGTTGATCATTACCTTGAATGAAACGATTGGGTTGGCTAAGAACGCCCGTTGACACGGAGGTTCTTACTCAACTTCACCTTCATCATCGTCTTCGTCATCCTCTAAATCTTCGTATTCTTCATCCATGATGCGATCATATTCGGCTTCAATTAAAGCAAATTCGGCTTCATCTTCAACTGGTACCAGAATTTCACCATCCTCGTCTACATCGATAAAGAAAGCAAACACATCGTCACTTTCTTCGCCTTCTGTTAAAAGCACATAAGTCTTTTCACCCAGAGGAAACGAAACTTCTAAATCAAACTCTCTTGCAACGCCATTTTCATCTTCTAAAATTATTTTTTCTTCCATATCAACTTCTCTTTCAATTTTATTTTATTTCGCTCATAATCTTGTAATTATACCTTTTCATGCTTAAAGAATCCATTATTCACAAATTATTTAACTGCCCGATCCATATAAGACTGGAGAATAATCTGAGCCGCCAGCATATCGATATAATCTTTACGGTTCTCCCGGGAAACATTTCCTTCGATCAATACTTTTTCAGACCAGGCTGAGGTTAATCGCTCATCAATATAGATGATTTCAATATCCAGCCGTTTCTTGATAAACTGACAAAAGTTCACTGTTTTCCGGGTCTGAGCGGATTCTGAACCATCCATGTTCAGCGGTAGGCCAGCTACCACTTTTTTAATCTCATATTTTGCAATGAGCTCTCGAAATGCTTCTAAATCGTCATCCCGGGTCTTTCGTTTGAGGGTCATAACACCCTGAGCGGTAATCTGCAACGGATCCGTCACAGCCACCCCAATCCGTTTGTCGCCAACATCAATTCCTAAAATTCTTTCCATTCATTATCCCATCTATTTGTTATGACTGTATTAAATCACTTTAATGCAAAAGTCTTTACAGGCGGTGCTGCAATAACAGCAAAGCACACATTTTTTTTCATCAACTTGGGCTTTTCCCACAACTACGGCCAGGGCTTTCTGGTTGCAGCGACGCACGCATTCGCCGCAACCAGTGCACCAGTCACTGATATGCAGTGTTTTTTCGGCACTGGAGACGGCGGTCTCCAAATCCTCGGAAATTTTTTCACCATTGAATATTTTGACATTATACAGCACTTCGTTAACCGATTGAACCCCAATCGCAATGGCATCCAGATCGGCATTATTCAAAACAAACTCGAAACTGGCTTGTTTCCGGGAAAGCAGATTACCGCCGCCTAAAGGCTTCATGCCATAAATGCCCTTCCCCAGTTTTTTGGCTTCATGGATAGCTACCACCATTTCCTGAGCGGTTCCATCTTCAATGCCGATTCCCGTTAAATTGATCAGCGGATGAATCACATCCAGCTCGGGAAACCGATTCGCCCCGTAAACACCTTCCACCCGATGGGTGGAAATGCCGATAGCTCTTACTTTCCCCGCTTTTTTTTCGGCAATCAGCGCCTCAATGGCTTCCCAATGACCTTCAATGGTTTTTTGGCTCTCCTGCTCATGGAGCAGGTAAAGATCAACATAATCCCGGTCCAATTCAGTCAGAGCCCGATTTAAGCTGCTACGAACTCCCGCTGCTGTATAATCATAGGATTTTGTCGCAACAACCACATCCTGCTGCATCGCGATTGCCGCCCGCAGGTGATCATAATTATTATACAGATCGGCCGTGTCAAAAAAATTAACGCCACAGTCCAAGGCAGCTGCGATGATTTCCCGGCTTTCCAAAAGGGTTTTATTTTTTTGCAGCGGACCAATCGTCAAACTGCCAAAGCACATTCGGGATACCTTGATACCGGTATTGCCCAGGGTATTGATTTTCATCTTTAGATCGTTTCCTAACCACAAGTGTTATGTTTAATGAGAATATAGTAATTAAAACGATATCGTTAGTACCGACAATTGTTACATCCTGTTGTGTGCATCAAGGCGAACACGGCGTAGCCTGTACGAATTGCAAGCATACAACAGATTAACAATTGATCGGTACGGTGGTATGAAACCAACCTATACAATCTCTATCGCCCTGCTGAACTAAAATAGGACTGCCTCGGTTGAGACAGCCCCAATTTAACAGCCTACTAAATACTTTTTAAGTAACGTCGAACAAGTTCTTCGAGTAACTCATCCCGTTCAATTTTCTGTATGGCATTTCGCGCTTCTCTGTGACTTGTGATATAGGTCGGATCTCCTGACATGACATAACCTACAATTTGATTGACGGGGTTATACCCTTTTTCAACTAGAGCCTTATGTACATTGCGCATCACTTCGTCGATCTTCTGAGACTTTTCGCTATCGACCTCAAACATAATGGTTCCTCGATCAATCACCGTATTTTCTCCCATTGTCATCTGACCTCCTTCACAATCAATTTATATCATTTTAACCCAAAGCGAAAGAAAAGACAAGTCATATGACATAATTTTTCTTTTTCTTAATAAATTAATTCAACTGTTCCCGAATGCATGCCTCTCCCTTTACAAGGGATTCTGCCAGTTTTTCCGGAAGTTTCCCCCCAGCTTGCGCCATATCTGGACGTCCGCCACCACCTCCGCCGGCTATTGCCGCCACTTCTTTAATGACTTTGCCAGCATGGAAGCCGCGTTTGACAATATCCGGAGTTGCCGTTGCCACAAAATTAACCTTGCCCTCCAGAGCGCTCCCCAGCAGCACAACGCCAGAACCCATCCGGTCTTTCAGTAAATCTCCAATGGTGCGCAGCTCTTCCATCGGCATATTTTCTACTTCGGCAATGGTAACCTGAACGCCACTGATGATCACCATTTTCTGATGGATATCCATAATCGCATTACCGGCAAATTTCTGTTTCAGTTCGGCAATGGTGCGTTCCTTCTGTTTGCTGATTTCAGTCAACTCCGTAACCTTTTCCAGTAATTGATCCGGGTTTGTTTTCATCAGATTAGATACCTCAACCAGGGTATCATCCATTTTTTCCACCAGATGCCAGGCATTAAAACCAGTTGCCGCCTCAATCCGCCGAATTCCGGCAGCAACACCGCCTTCACTGATAATTTTAAACATCCCGACCTTAGCCGAATTACTGATATGACAGCCGCCGCAAAGCTCGGTACTGAAGTCGCCGACCTTGACAACCCGGACGATTTCACCGTATTTTTCGCCAAATAGAGCCGTTGCTCCCAGTTCTTTGGCTTGATCAATATTCGTTTCAAAGATGGACACATCATAAGCCGCTAAGATCGCAGTATTAACAATGTCTTCCACCTGACGTTTTTCATCCCGGGTCATCGCCTGGAAATGATTAAAGTCAAAGCGTAAACGCTCTGGCGAAACAAATGATCCGGCCTGTTCAACATGGTCACCTAAAACCTGTTTCAGGGCTTTTTGTAATAAATGGGTCGACGTATGGTTCCGCTGTACTGCGTCTCTTAAATCTTTGTTGACCTCGGTAATGACGCTTTCGCCTACCTTAAAGGTTCCCGATTTAACTGTACCGGAGTGAATATGTCGGCTCAGACTCCCTTTTTTACAATCACGGATTTCAATCAGTCCATCACCTTTTTGAATGACACCATGATCGCCGGTTTGGCCACCGCTTTCAGCATAGAATGATGTCTGATCCAAGAGCACCAGCACCTCATCCCCAGCTTTGGCTTCGTCCACCAGGGCTTCATTGACATAGAGTCCTAAAATCGTACCTTCGGCATCCAAGTTGTCATAGCCCACAAAGGTATTTACTGCATCCGGTCCCAGGGGATTAAAAGGATCATCAGCCCATACTGCTAAATCGCTGTTGAGTCGATCCTGTCGAGCTCGTTCCCGCTGAGCCTCCATTTCTTTTTCAAATTCTTCGGCGATAATAGTCAGTCCCCGTTCTTCAACAATTTCCTTGGTCAGATCATAGGGAAAGCCATAGGTATCATAGAGTTTAAAGGCACCGCCGCCGGGGAATACCGTTTCTTCCATCTCGATAATTTTATCCAGTTCTTTGTTTAACAGCGCCAGACCCTGATCGATAGTTTCTTTAAAGCGCTCTTCTTCAATGCGGATCAACTTTTGAATGAAATCCTGTTTTTCGCGTAATTCAGGATAAGCACCTTCGGAAACCCGAATCGCTTCTTTCGCTACATCATAAAGGAAAAGATCCTTGATTCCCAACAATTTCCCGTGACGAACGGCTCGGCGAAGCAAACGTCGCAATACATAACCGCGGCCTTCATTACCAGGCATTACACCGTCAGCGATCATAAAGGTAACACTGCGAATATGGTCAGTGATAACCCGGATGGAGATGTCATCCTGCGGATCATCGCCATAATTCACAGCCGCTTTTTTGCAGATATAATTGAGCACATGACCAACGGTATCAATTTCAAAAATGGTACCCACACCCTGCATTACCACTGCTAGACGTTCCAGTCCCATACCGGTATCAATATTTGGTTTTGGCAACAGGTTATAGTTGCCGGCTTCATCTTTATCAAATTGGGTGAATACCAGGTTCCAGAATTCGACATAACGGTCGCAATCACAGCCGACACTGCAGGTGGGGCTGTCACAGCCGTATTCTTCGCCGCGGTCAAAATATAGCTCGGAACAGGGGCCACAGGGTCCCAGGCCATGTTCCCAGAAATTATCTTCTTTTCCCAACCGGACAATTTTTTCTTTAGGAATTCCGACATCTTCATTCCAGATTTTAAAAGCTTCATCATCATCCAGATAAATAGTGATCCAGATCTTATCTTCCGGTATTTCCATCACCTCGGTACAGAATTCCCAGGCCCATGGAATGGCTTCTTTTTTGAAATAATCACCAAAGGAAAAATTTCCCAGCATTTCAAAAAATGTCCCGTGTCTCGCCGTTTTTCCGACGTTTTCAATATCCGGGGTACGAATACATTTCTGACAGGTTGTCACCCGATTTCGAGGTGGTATTTCATCTCCGGTAAAATAGGGTTTCAACGGTGCCATCCCTGAGTTGATCAGCAACAGACTCTTGTCGTTAATCGGCACTAATGGAAAACTGTTTAATCGCAAATGTCCTTTTTCTTCAAAAAATGCCAGATACTTTTCTCTGATTTCATTTAATCCTAATGGTTTCATTTTTTTCTCCTTATCAATTTTTTGGCTTCTGATCGAAAAGCAGCTACTGCTCTCCAATTTGTTATAAAAACAAAAAAATCCCCTGCAAGTCTGCAAGGGACGGTTTAATCTGCGGTACCACCCAAATTAGCTGCATCCATTAGCAACTCACTTTATTGATAACGGTTTCCCGTCTGAAAGTACTCGCCTGACACGTTATTCAAACTTTCTTCTCAGCTGCTCGAACGGGGCAACTCTAAACCAACCATAAAAGACTTTCAGCGATGTCTCTCTCTCTGCAATCGTTGTTTTTCAGAGCCTTCGTTCTCGATGCATTTTAATATTAACCTATAATGTTGATTATATTAATTTCATATTTAAATGTCAATCCTTTTTTAGATCGGTGACGTCTTTTGAGGCAAATAGAGAAATAATATATCCAGCAATTACCTTAATGGTTCCAGCCATCGGTACCGCCATAATCATCCCAACGCCTCCAAACATGGCACCAAAAAAGAAGATCGAGAAGATAATAAACACTGGGTGGAGTCCCACGTTTCCAGACATCAGCGCCGGTGCCAGAAAATTACCACAGACCACCTGAACCACGCCAATCACAATCAGCATCGGGATAATCATCATTGGATTGGTGAACAGCACCAGCAGTACGATCACAATCGTGCCCACCGCTGGTCCAAAATAAGGAACCATGGTGGTAACGCCGGCAATCACCCCGATAATACTTGCGTAAGGAAGTCCTAGTGCAAAGGCTCCAATGCCCGTTGCAATCCCGGCAATGAGAGAAGTCAGCCCTTGTCCCTTAATAAAACCACCAATGACCAGATCGATGTCACAACACATTTTAAGCATACTGTTGCGATATTGCAATGGCACCAGATACATAATGCCCTTAATAAAGAGTTCCTTATCCATCAATAGAAAGATCGTCACCAATGGCACAATGATGATATTCATCAATTGGCCGCTATTTTGGAGAATGGCATTGGAAATCCCCTGAAGCGCCGTTGCAAAACCCTGTAGCACATTTCCTAGAACCTGCTCCAGATTAAAAAACTGGGTAATATCGTACCCGGTAAAATTTGAAATGTAGTCCGACAAATTTGTGATGTAGGTCTGCGTTTGGGTCACAAAGTTTGGAATACTCTTAATCATACTGGCAATATTCGTAATCAGACTGGGAATAAAGCTCATAAAAGCGCCAATCACCAGTGCCAGCACCGCAAAGAATACAATCAGAACGGATGCCCCCCGGTTTAGGCCTTTATTCTCAAAATTTCTAACCAGCGGATTGAGCAAATAAGCCAGTACAATGGCAAAAAAGAATGGGGCAAACATCCCTGCCAGGGTTGGCCAGACAAAAAAGCACAGTGCCCCAATTAAGGCAACGACGATGAGATTAAGCAATAACAGTCGCTTTTTGTTGGATGAATCTTCCATTATCTTACCCCCAGTAATTTATTAGCAATGCCGGTTCCCTGTTTTTTAAACCCCAGATCAAACATTTCTTTTTCATAATAAAGCACTTGATCCTTATAAACCAGGTAGATGGCCGGAATAATTGCAAAGCCATGATCGATATCATCAAAGAAACTGCGGGAAATTTCGTATTCGGTAATGGCAAAGGTGCCCTCTTCAATGGTGGCATTGACCACATGACCAAAGGCCTCCCCATTTTTATCCACGACCGGATAATCCATCAGTGGAAATGCCTCGTCCAGATACGTTTTTACTTTTTCTCCTTTTGCTTTAATGATGACTTTTTCATTTTCGATTACCAACCGTTTATAATTAACATCAATAATATTTTCTGGTTTGAAAAATTGGGCTCTGGAGAGAATTCCACCGGGATTGATCACCAGATACTTGACAACATGGTTCACAACCACCAGACTCTTGACCAACCCATGTCGTCGGCCGTTCTTTTGAGAAACAACTTCCACATTGAGTAAAATGTTCGCTTTCATTCTGCGCTCCTTTCGTTTTTTGTGATATGCTTATCTTACCCTATTATTTTTTTTATGGCAACGTGGATTTATATTTATTTTTTCAAAAAAAAAGACATCGTCTCATGTTAATGGAAGCGACGTCTTTATAAATTTATTTATGCTTTATTTTTGTGATAGTCTTCAATGGCGGCCTGGATGGCTTCTGCTGCCAACACTGAACAATGTATTTTTTCAGCTGGCAATCCACCCAAAGCATCAACCACATCTGAGTTTTTAAATTTTCCCGCTTCTTCAATGGTTTTACCGATGATCATATCGGTTGCCATGCTGCTACTGGCCACTGCTGCACCGCATCCAAAGGTTTTAAAGGATGCATCTTCGATGACACCGTCACCGTTTATTTTTAGGAAGATTTTCATAATATCGCCACAAGCCGGGCTTCCAACCTGACCAACACCATTTGCGTCTTCAATCTCGCCCACATGTTTGGGACAGGTAAAGTTCTCCATTACTACATCTGTATATTCCATTTTCTTTTCTCCTTAGTATTTATTTTGATCTAGATTTTATTCTTAATGATGGTGATGCGCTGCTTTATCAAAAACAGCATCATCAATCGGACAATCGGCGTTAATCGGGGACATTTTCCGCAAGCGTTCAATAATCTGGATCAGATTGTCGACCACATAGTTAATATCTTCAGCTGTTGTGTGTTTTCCAATCGTCAGTCGCAGCGATCCATGAGCTACCCCCGCCGGTAAACCAATCGCCAGCAGCACGTGAGATGGGTCTAGGGAACCCGATGTACAGGCCGATCCGCTGGAACCGGCAATGCCGATAATGTCTAAACTGAGAAGGATTGATTCCCCTTCGATATAATCAAAACAGAAATTTGCGTTCCCGGGCAGGCGTTTTTCCGGATGACCGTTTAAACGAACCTGCGGAATATTATCCATGACCCCTTTAATCAGAAGGTCTCTTAATTTTTTCATGTGGGCGGCATTTTCTGCCAGATGCTCTGTTGCCATTTCCGCCGCTTTTCCAAAGGCCACAATTTCAGCCGTATTTTCTGTTCCTGCCCGTTTTTTTCGTTCCTGAGCGCCGCCGTGGATTAAATTGTCAATCGGCACTCCTTTTCTGATGAAAAGAGCACCAATCCCTTTAGGACCGTATATTTTATGAGCCGATATGGAGAGTAAATCGACATTTAAATCCTTGACGTCAACTGGAATGTTGCCCAGTGCCTGAACCGCATCGGTATGAAAAATAATCCCTTTTTCCTTAACAATTTCGCCGATTTCTTTAATCGGTTCGACGGTTCCAATTTCATTATTGGCAAACATGATCGTGACTAAAATGGTGTCTTTTCTGATCGCATTGCGTAAATCATCCAGTGATATCAGCCCATCTTCGTCAACCGGTAGGTAGGTTACTTCAAACCCCTGTTTTTCCAGGTATTCGCAGGTGTGAAGAACCGCATGATGCTCAATAGTGGAGGTGATGATGTGTTTTCCCTTCGCCTGATTCTTCATGGCGATACCTTTTATGGCCCAGTTATCTGCTTCTGACCCACTTCCGGTAAAATAGATTTCCCGGGGGTCGGCATTGATGGCTTTGGCAATCTGCAGCCGCGCCGCCTCAATGCTTTTCTTAACGCCCCTGCCTTCGGTGTATACCGAAGAAGGATTGCCAAAATATTCAGTGAAAAATGGAAGCATGGTTTCAACAACAGCCGGATCAACTGGAGTTGTTGCCGCATGATCTAAATATATTCGTTTCATAATTTATACCTCTTTCTCATTATTTGCCTAATAAGTCCTGTAATGATCGATTATCAATGATATTGCTGATACTGTCACTAATGTCTTTCCACAGCCCTCTGGTCACACATTCCGGTGATTTGACACAGGTTAGTTTGCCGCCGCCATCGATGCATTCAGCCAGTTCGATGGGACCTTCGAGCGCTCTGATAATTTCACCAATGGTAATATCACTGGGATCCCGAGCCAAAATATAGCCACCGCGGGCACCTCTTATGCTTTTAACCAGTCCGGCGTTTTTTAAGGTTGAAAAAAGCTGTTCCATGTATGAATCTGAAAAGTTTTGTTTTTCGGCGATTTCCTTAATTGAAACCGGTCCATCTCCATATTGCAGCGCCAGTTCCACCATGGCAAGCACACCATATCGTCCTTTTGTTGAAAGTCTCAAGTGTTTAAACCTCCCTGGATTATTTCCGAGTATTCCACCGGGATTTAATGTCATTATAGCACGAAATAAATATTTTTCAAGAGTAAAACGAAAAAAAATTTTCTAAATTAAAAAAGATCCAAGCTCTGGGAAAAATACCAGCGCTTGGATCTTTTAAAAAGGCAATTCTTATTTGTCGTCTTCGCTGTCTTCGAAAGTAAGACCGCTGAACATATCAGCAAATGCATCCCCAAGGGTTACATTGGCGGTTTCTTCGTAAACTGTTTTATTACGATTGTTGTTGCTGTTATGGTTTTGCTGTGGTCGACGATTTCTATCGCCGCCTCCGTAGTTACTGGTTCTGTCGCGATCGCCAGATCCGGCGTTGCTACTGCTGCTGTTGCTGCTACTTCTTTGTGTTGGAGCAGGACGAGCGGGAGCTTCTTCGGTTGCTTTTTTACTTAAGCTGATTTTTTCTTTTTCGGGATTAATGCCGATGATTTTTACAGTTAACACATCACCAGTGTTTAAAACTGACGCAACGGACTCAACCCGGTTATAGCTGATTTCAGAAACGTGAATTAAACCTTCAACGCCTGGAATCACTTCAGCAAAGGCACCAAAGTCTAAAATATTAGTGATGGTAACTTCTACTTCATCATCAACATTATATTTAGCAATGAAATCATCCCAAGGACGATCCATTAATGCTTTTACGCTTAATTTAATTTTTTTGTCTTCTTCATTTTTAGCGATAACCTTAGCTTCAATTTCCTGGCCTTTTTCGACAATATCTTTAGGCTCATTAATTTTTTCCCAGGTCAGGTCTGAACGATGAACAAAACCATCAATTCCGTCAAGATCAACAAAGATTCCGAAATTAGTAATGGTTTTAACCACCCCTTTAACGACATCATCCACGTTTAATTCATCAAAACGTTTGTCTTTCATTTCTTTAACTTGTTCCCGACGTTCTTTCATATCTTTTTCAAGAATAATTTTCTGTGAAAGAATCGCTCGACGTCGTTTTGGGTTATAATCAATAATGATCCCCTTAACTTTTTCGCCAATCAGGGTGTTTAAGTCTTTAACGTAACGAACATGATATTGTGAAGCTGGCATATAAATATCAGTAAATCCGATATCAACAATTAAACCATTTCCAGAAATATCTTTGATTGTTCCTTCCAAGATCGTTTTATTATCAAAGGCGTCACTTAACTGTTTTTGTACGAGACGGTTATCATATTTGATTTTTGAAAGTTTTACATTTCCAGAACCTTCATTTAAATCAGTTACGATACACCAAACTTTGTCTCCTAATTGTACAAGTTCAGATAATACCTCATCGCTTCTCCATGTGAAATCATTCTTTTTGATGATACCATCTGCTTTGTAGCCAATGTTTAAGATCACTTCATCTTCAGCAATGTGAATAACTTCGCCTTCGATTTCAGCACCCCGACGAATTGTTTTTAATGACTCTTCAATTTCTGCAGCGAAATCGAAATTAGCATCATCATATTCGTCTTTTTCAATGGTTTCCACCACTTCCTCAACTACAACAGTTGGCTGTTCTTCAGTCGTCACTTCTACGACCACGTTTTCCTCAGCAATTTTGTTTTGCTCTTCCATACCTTCCAATACCTCCTTAACGATCCAATCCGGTGTTGATGCCCCTGCCGTAATTCCTATCTTTTGATATTTCATTACTTCAGCGAGATCTAAGTCCCGAATGGTTTCTATGTGACAAGTTTTTGCGCAATACGATTTACAGATATCCGCCAGTTTTTGTGTGTTCGAACTGTGGTATCCACCGATTACGATCATATATTCTACTTCTTTTGCAGTTTTCGCTGCCGCTGCTTGTCTTTCAGCGGTGGCACTGCAAATAGTATTAAATATAACTACTTCATTGACTCTTGACCTGATCGCATCACAAATTTCATTGAATCTGGATTCGATGATGGTGGTCTGAGCCACAATACATATTCTATCATAACTTTCAATATTTTCCAACTGATTTATGTCACTAATTATTAAAGCTTTATCCTGGCACCAGCCATTTGCACCAATAACCTCCGGATGATCCTTATTTCCCACGATGACAATCTGATACCCGGTAGCATCATAGCTTTCCACTTTTTTTTGAACGGCCCGAACAAAGGGGCAGGTGGCATTAATGATCGGGAGGCCTTTCCCTTTAATCGTTTCAATAATTTTCTTGCCGACCCCATGGGAACGAAGGATAATACAGCCGGTTTCTAAACCATTCACCTCGTCGTCTGTAATTATGACGACTCCCTGATCGGCCAGGCGCATCGTTTCCTGGGTGTTATGACTGATCGGACCTAAGGTATATATTTTTTCCTGACCGGATTCGATGGTTTCCCGAACCATTTTCATGGCATTTTCGATGCCAAAGCAATAGCCAGCCTTCTCCGCTATAATTATTTCCATGTTAACCTCAAGTCAATTCCAATCCATAGACAGCATCCATGATTTTTTCACTTAACTGCCGGGTTTCTTCGTCAGATAGTTTTCTGCCATAATACTCTTCCAGATAAACCGGCTTACCAATAATAATTTCGATTTTGCTTCGGAAGCTGTATTTTCCTTTAATCCGTACCGGAATAATCGGCGATTTTGTCTTGATGGCAAAGACTACAAAACCGCTGGCCGGCGGAGTCCGGTCTTCCGGATTAACCCGATGCCCTTCCGGAAATATCCCCAGAATTTTGTCTTCCTTTAGAATTCTTAAGGATGTCTTGATGGTTTCCACTCCCACCTTTTCCCGATTAACCGGAAAAGCGTTGACCTTTTTGAAAAACCAGCGTAAAAGCGGATTATTAAACAGCTCCGCCTTGGCCATATAATGAATTTCCCGGGGGGTTGTAAATGAAATCACCACCGGATCAATATTGCTGATGTGATTAGGACAGATCAGTGCTCCGCCATGCTCCGGGATGTTCTCTTTGCCAATAATTGTGATCCGAAAGAGCATCAAACTGAGCAGATAGGTTAAAAAACGGCCGATTTTATAAATCATCGGTGCGCCTCGTCAATATGCAATTTCATTTCTTCGTAAACTTCTTCAATACTCTTTCCGGTTGTATCAATGACAATAGCGTCCGCTACCTGGATCAATGGTCCTTCTGATCGGTTTCGGTCATTAGTATCGCGATTTTCAATATCATTTTTTATTTCTTCCAGGGTTTTGCCGTTTCCTTTTTCATCCAGTTCTTTTTTTCTTCGTTGTGCCCGTTCCCGAACGTCGGCATCCAGAAAAAATTTTAGTTCAGCATCTGGTAATACTACGGAACCGATGTCTCTGCCATCCATGACCACCGCATGATCTTTAGCATATTCCCGCTGCTGCGCAACTAACAGCTCCCGGACTTCTTTGATCCTGGCCACATCGGAGGTATGCCGGGAAACCAGGGGGGTTCGTATTTCTCTGGTAACGTCTTGATCATTGCAAAACACCTGATCGTCTTCAAATCGAATCACGGTTGCCCGGGCAATTCTGACAATATCTGCTTCATTATCAAAATGATCACCAATCTGATTTAAAACGCAATGGGCAATACAACGATACATGGCACCCGTATCGAGATAGGTCATTCTATAGGTTGCTGCTATTTTTTTTGCTATGGTACTTTTTCCTGCCCCAGCAGGACCATCAATGGCAATTTGCATCTTACTCTCCCTCATCCAACTTCTTACAAACAATTACTTTACCGAGTTCCCGGCCAGCCAGCCGGTAGATACGGCAATTTGGATATTATAGCCACCCGTCAGGGCATCCACATCCAACATCTCCCCAGCGATATAAAGATTGCTAATCAGTTTTGATTCCATCGTCCCCGGATCTACTTCTTTTACATTCACACCGCCAACGGTGATGATGGCTTCGGTAAAATCTCGTAGTCCGGCAATGCCAATCTCTAACTGTTTAAAACACGCCACCAGCTTTTTTCGCTGCTCTTTGGTAATCTGATTGACCTTGGCGTTCGGGTCAATTCCAGACAAGGTTACCATCACCGGAATCATTTTGGATGGCAATAAATCCCCCAGAGCGTTCCCAAAATCCTTATTTTGATATTTAAGGAAGTCCCGTTGAATCCGGGCATCCATTTGTTCCATACTTAACGCCGGTTTTAAATCCAATTCCAGACTAAAATCCTTTGTATTTCCGATCATATAAGAGCTCAATGATAAAACCAGCGGTCCGGATATACCAAAATGGGTGAACAGCATCTCACCCAACATTGACTTGACCTTCTTTTGTCCCTTGAGTGTTTTCTCAGACAGGGTTAAGGCCACATTTTTAAGTGCCAGCCCCTGCAGATCTCGGGGCCAGTCTTCTTTGGTATTGACTGGTACCAGACCCGGCGCCAGGGGCGTGATCTGATGACCGCAATTTTTTAAAATCTTAAAAAAGTTACCATCCGAACCGGTTGATGGATAACTTTTCCCGCCGCTTGCCAGGATCACTGCATCATACTTCCTGATTTCGCCGTTTTCAAAGATAATTCCATTAATGATATTATTACTAATCGAAAGATCGGTTATTTTCGTATTTAAATGAACCTGGCAGCGATTGTGTTTCAATGCCGTTTTAAAACCATTGATCACATCGCTGGATTTATCCGAGACCGGAAAAACCCGATCTCCCCGTTCGGTTTTTAAGGGTACCCCGTTTTTTTCCAGAAAGGCCATAAAATCCGTATTTGTGTACGAATATAAGGCACTGTACATAAAGCTGTGATTATGGACAATGCTGTCAAAGTAATCACCGATGTCAACGGCATTAGTCAGATTGCAACGACCCTTTCCGGTGATGTACAGTTTTTTTCCCAGCTTTTCGTTACTTTCGAACAAATCAACCTGATGTCCCTTTTCGCCAGCCGCCACCGCCGCCATCATGCCGCCGGGACCGCCTCCAATTACTGCTATTCTACTCATTGATTATTCTTTGTCCTTTCGCGAACTATTTTCCAATTCATCGCCAGTATAGATATAATGTTCTCGCCATATTTCTTCAAGTTCATTAAAGGTTTCTTTTGTTTTTCCGATATTTCGTAGCCCCACCGAAATCACCAGAGCGTTGATTAACGAAAGCGGTGCCACCAACGAATCCACAAATGAATAAACATTGCTTTTGGCAATCAGCCGATGTTGGGTAAAGACATTAATCGGAGCATTTTCATTGTCCGAGATCGTAATAATTTTTACCCCTTTATTTTTTAAAAATTCAACCGCTTCATAGGTCTTTTGGGCATAACGGGGAAAACTGATGGCGATGACCACATCTTCTTCATTGACCCGGATTAAATGCTCATAGATATCGGATACCCCATAATTGACCACCCGGACATTATCCAGAATCAGATTGAGATAATAACCCAGATGCTCCGTTAACAGGGTGGTGGTGCGAAAGCCGATGATAACCACTTTGCGAGCACCCAAGATCAAGTCAATACAGGATTTGAAAATCTCATAGTCAAATTCCTCAAAGGTAGCGTTGATATTTGACAAATCTGACTTCAGAACATTATGCACCGTTTCCTGCAAGGCTTTTTCTTTTTGCTCGTTTCGCAAGGTCATATCAATTCGCTCAATCGTTGTCAGCTTACTGTTGATTTCATTTTTTATCGCCCGCCGGAATTCCGGGTAGCCTTCATAGCCCAAGGTAACCGAAAAACGAACCACGGTTGCTTCGCTAACGCCAACACTTTTGGCTACCGTCACCGCCGACATTTCAGCAACGCGTTCATAATGACTCAGCATATAGTCAGCAATCAGTTTATGGGATTTGCTCAATTTTGCATAACGCTTCTTAATTGCTGAAAAAATATCTCGGCATTCTTTTACACTTGAAACGTCTTTCATATCTACCTCGTTCTCTGGATCATGACCAGTGTGGGCGGCGCTTGGCGATTCAAGGTCCGAAAATGATGAGCCACAAAAGGCGATTCCAGAGCCTCGCACCAGCGAATCACGGCCTGCGCTTCGGCACATCCGCTGGGGTGCCCGGGATAGAGGCACAGCGTTATTAATCCGCCGGGTGCCAATAAGGATAATGCCCCCTCCAGTGCAACCATGGTTGTTTCAAGCTGGGTGGTGATGGTCTGATCACCGCCGGGAAAATAGCCCAGGTTAAACATAATCGCTTTGACCGCTTGTTCCCCAATTGCGGCCGCCTTTAATGTAGTTACCATCAATTCGTGACTTTGCTGAATCAAGGTAACCTGGTCGGCACATCCACTTTTTTCGAGGGTATCTTTAGTGTGTTGCAACGCTGCCGCCTGGATATCAAAGGCAAAAACCCGACCAGTTTCCCCTACACATTGGCAGAGAAAGAGGGTTTCCTGACCCGTTCCGGCAGTAGCATCGACAACAATATCGCCGCATTCAAGCACTGGTCTCAAAAAATTCCAGGCCAGCTCGGTAACCCGCAATGGTTTATTTTTCACTGCAGCCTGCACAGGGCTTGAAAAACTCTCCAACAAAAGCCCGATGGATCAGTAAATCCCCTGCTTCGGTAAAATCATGGTCTTTAAAATATGCTGCAAATTCACCGGTGGCGCCCTTAACCGACAGGGCCGTACACCCTTCTTCAGCCATTTTATAAAGTAGAGTTCGGATAATTCCATCAAAAACAGCCATCGCCTGATCACCCTGGATGGTCATGATCATCTCGTAAATATCAACCTGTTCTTCCCCATAAAAAAAACGAACTGCGCCGAGGATTTCCGACTTGGCCGTATCCTCGGCCACAATATATAAATCCCGTTCTTTTTCTTTTTCTGGAAACAATGCCTGAATTTGACTAAACGCTCTTGGAAATCCTATTTTTACCATTAATTTTCTCCTTTTAAATAAGTAATTTCGTCATTATTTAAATATCGCCATTCACCAGGTTTCAAGTTACCCATGGTCAAGTCTCCGACAGCCACCCGTTTTAAATCAATAATCGGGTGACCCATGGCGGCACACATTTTTCGGATCTGTCTTTTTTTTCCTTCATGAATCCGCATTTCCAGCAAACTGGTATTCTGATTCACTTTTAAAATCTTAATGGTTGCCGGGGCGGTGCGGTAATCCTCTATCGCCATGCCATGACTAAACGACTCCAGACTGTTTTTATCCGGGCAACCCTTGACCAGACCCACATAGGTCTTGCCAAACTCGTGGCTGGGATGAGTCAGATAGAAGGTTAGATCGCCGTCATTTGTCAATAACAGCAGCCCTTCAGTATCCATATCCAATCGCCCCACGGTGTAAAGGCGTTCTTTAATCGGCACCAGATCCAACACCCGCTGACGGCCATGGGTGTCTGCGGAAGTTGATAAGACCCCTTTGGGTTTATTAACCATGATATAGATTTTTGCCGCTGTATTTAATTTTTTTCCCGCGACGATAATCTCATCTTTTTGCGGATCAACCGGGAAACCTGGTTCACGGATGGTGACGCCATTGACCTGGACCAGTCCTTTTTGAATCATTTCCTCAGATTTTCTCCGGGAAGCAACCCCGCATTGAGCCATATATTTTTGAATTCTCACTGCGCCGCCTCCAGAATCCGGGCATCGCCCATGGTTTTTTCCAGCATTCCTGCCAGCAACTCTTCGCTGGATGCCTCATTGCTTTCCGACTCACGCTTGAGCAATTCCAGATCAAAGCTTTCCTGTTTTCCCTGCGAAAAAACTTCAAATTCCGGAATCTCTTTAAGACTGGTAAAACCCATGGTTTTCAGAAAAGCATGGGTCGTTTTATAAAGAATCGGTCGCCCCGGAGCTTCCAGCCGACCTCCATCGCAAATCAGTCCCCGATCCAGCAAGCGCTGAATCGCACTACTGGAGCTGACCCCTCGCAGTTCATCAACGGCCAGCCGGGTAACGGGCTGACGATAGGCAATAATCGCCAGAGTTTCCAGGGCGGCCCGCGATAAACCGGCTTTTTCCTGATGTCTGGTAATTTCTTTGATATAGCCATAATAGTCGGGTTTTGTCGAAAGCTGATAGGTATCCTTGATCTGAACCAGACGAAGGCCTCTTGCTTTTGATTGATAATCCTGTTTAAGTATTTCCATGGCAAATTGTACTTCCGGCACCGGTTTATCCAGGCATCGACACAATTCCGTCATCGAAACCCCATCTCCAGCCCCAAAAAGAATGCCTTCGATGATGCCCGCCAGTTCATCACTGTTCATTGTTCTCCACCTCCCTGTGAATCTGAAAATCAATAAATACCCGATTTTGAAGTAGTCGCAAACCGCTGGTTTTAACCATTTCAAGCAGCGACAGCAAGGTTACCACCACCTCTTCCCGGGAAATATCCGGGTGGAGCAGCTCTGAAAAGCTGACCCCCGCTGCTCCCGCCTGAATCAGGACATCGGTTATTTCGGCGATTTTTTCTTCAATACTGAATAATTCCCGGATAATCTTCTGGGGCGGGGCGATGGCCTCCAACTCCTCTTCTTTTTGAAATAACAGCCGTTTAAAGCATTGTTCCAGGGAATAGGGATCAATGACCAGCGGTACCGCTTCAGTATTTTGGGGGATATACTCAGGATCTCGATAAATAGCACCAAGTTCGACCTGTTCCCGTGTTTGCAAATAGCGGCTGATCTCTTTAAAGAT
The DNA here is from genome assembly GCF_030652775.1 of Acetobacterium sp. Lineage (GTDB taxonomy): Bacteria > Bacillota > Clostridia > Eubacteriales > Eubacteriaceae > Acetobacterium. Next base: position 30,815 of record NZ_JAUSPS010000045.1, read on the forward strand.
CTTATATTCGACCAATTGCCGAACCAGTCTGGCCTGCAAATCTTCAGGGTCTTCCTGTTCCGCTTCATTTTTGGGCAGCAACGCTTTGGCCTTTATTTCCAGCAGTCTGGCGGCCATGACAATAAACTCACTGGCCACATCCATATCCATGTCCTGCCAGGTCCGAATCTGCAATAAATATTGATTGGTGATCGTTGCAATGGGAATATCGCAAATATCGATCTTGTTTTTCTGGATCAGATTGATTAACAGATCCAGGGGGCCTTCAAAGGTTTCCAGACACACTGCATATGCCATAATCAGGACCAGATCAGATTGAAAATTGGCAAAAGTATTGCAAAAAACAGGCTCGATACTCCATTAATGACGGGGTTGATAATCATTCCCAACAGACCGGTAAAAGCCAGTACAAAAATCGCGATCATGCCGTAGCGCTGATATTTATAATAAGTCATCAGTGCTTTGGGCGGTAAAAACAAGACCAGAATCTGGGATCCGTCCAGCGGCGGAATGGGAATAATATTAAAGACCGCAAACATAATATTGTAAATATAAATATACTGCAACACCATCATCAACACTTCATTGTTCAAAGGTACCACCGCAAGATAGGCAGCCATTCCAAAGAATGCCAGTAGCAGATTGGTAAGAACCCCAGCCAGGGACACCACAATCATCCCCTTTTTCCGATCTTTGAAATTTCCGGGATTTACCGGCACCGGTTTGGCCCAGCCAAAGCGGAATAACAGCATCGATATAAAACCCAGCGGATCAATGTGCTTCAGGGGGTTTAAGGTTAAACGCCCGGCATTTTTCGGGGTTGGATCCCCCATTGAATCAGCGGCGTAACCATGAGCCATTTCGTGAAAACTGATTGCGATCAATATTCCTGGAAGGCTCAATAGTAAATTATAAAAATAGTCCGGTGTAAAATTAAACATTATCCTTACCTCGTAATTTGACGTTATCGGTCTGATTTATTCAAACCTGAGATTCTATGTGAATTCCGGTCTGACGCAAACCAACTTTTTTCTATGTTTCTCTTATCATTAAGTGCTAGTTATGTGCTATGAAGCTTATGATGCTTAATACAAAATAGATGATTTATTCTAATGCTCTGCATCGAAATAAACCATCTATCCTCATTGAACATTATTATTCTGCTATCAGTCTTCTTGCGGCAATGGAAAAATAATAGCCCAGCGCCGCGGCGGTTTTACCGTCAATGAACTGTCCGTTAATAAACAGGGTTCGAGCTGTCCGCACTGGTATTTTAATGACTCGGATGAATTCATCCGGGTCTTCTTCCAGGGGATCCCAGACAAATTCGGTGGCACAAAACAGGGTAATTTTCTCTGAACAATAACCCGGGGTCGGGATAAAATCTCCCAGCTTAAAAAGATTAACCGGACGATAACCGATTTCTTCGCAGCATTCCCGAATTGCAGCGGCTTCAGGGGTTTCACCAGGTTCCAGTAAACCAGCCGGAATTTCCGTCAGCAGCTGCTGACTGGCAATCCGGTATTGTTTCACAAAGATCATCTGTCCATCTTTAACTGCTAAAACAGCTACCGCTCCCTGGTGTTCAACAATCTCCCGTTTAGAAAAACTACCATCCGGAAGCAAAACCTCATCAATCCGCAGCTTAACAATCCGGCCATCATAAATGACCTCACTCTTTACGGTTTTTTCAAATTGTTTCATGCGCACCCTCTGCCTGTTTTTCTGAAATTAATCGTTCCAGCTCATCCATAAACGAGGCCACGTCCTTAAACTGCCGATAGACGGAAGCAAAACGGACATAGGCGACCTGGTCCATGCTCTTTAAGGCAACCATGACCTGTTCTCCGATCAACGAAGATGGGACTTCTTTCATTTCACTCTGATAGAGACTCCGTTCCAGATCATCGACCACTGTTTTAATGGTATCAATGGGAACCGGCCGTTTTTCACAGGCCTTAATCATGCCATTGAATATTTTATTTTTATCGAAGGCTGTTCGCTGACCGCCTTTTTTAACAACAATCAGCGGGATGTTTTCGACCCGTTCGTAGGTCGTGAAACGTTTATTGCAGCGATTGCACTCCCTGCGTCTGCGGATCATTGTTCCTTCTTCGGATGGTCGTGAATCGACCACCTTGCTGTCATCGAACGCACAATACGGACATTTCATAAGTATTATTCTTGGGTCAGGAAATCTGGAATTGAAAATTCGCCAACCGAATCATTGGCACTCTTAACAACTTTTTTAATAACGGCTTTCTTTTCTTTTTCACCGCCAGATAAAAAGCCTGTCGCAATAACCGTAATTTTGATTTCATCGCCTAAGGATTCATCAATGGTTGCCCCAAAAATAACGTTGGCATCTGGGTCAGAAGCTTCTCTGGCAATGCTGGCAGCTTTATCGACTTCAAATAAGGAAAGATCTTCGCCAGCAGTGATATTAAGCAGCACCCCGGTTGCCCCATCGATCTGGGTTTCCAGCAACGGACTGAGAATCGCTTGTTTAGCCGCTTCTTCAGCACGGTTATCGCCAGTAGCGCGACCAACACCCATATGAGCTAGGCCAGTATCTTTCATAATTGTTTTAACATCGGCAAAGTCAAGACTGATCAGTCCTGGCATCGCGATCAGATCCGAGATACTTTTGACGCCCTGGAGCAATACATCATCGGCTAATTTAAACGCATCTTTCAGAGAGGTTGATTTATCGGCCATTCTTAATAGTCGATCATTGGGGATCGTTACCAGAGAATCGACATTTTCCTGTAAAAATTCACTGGCAATCTGGGCATTACGCATCCGTACCCGACCTTCAAAAGAGAACGGTTTAGTGACCACACCAATGGTTAAAATGCCCATGTCTTTGGCGATTTTTGCAATAATCGGCGCAGCACCGGATCCGGTTCCGCCGCCCATACCGGCTGTTAAAAACAATAGATCGGTGTCTTTGATCATATCTGCAATTGCGTCTTTGCTTTCTTCTGCGGCTTTCTGACCAATCTCAGGATTTCCCCCGGAACCAAGTCCTTGAGTAATTTTTTCCCCGATTTGAAGCTTCTTTTCGGATAAAGCTAAGGCCAGGGCTTGTTTATCGGTATTGATCGCAATAAAATCGACGCCCTTCATCCCGGCTTCAATCATCCGATTAATGGCGTTATTTCCGCCACCACCAACACCTATAACACGAATTTTTGCAAAATTATCGTAATTCCCATCTAATTCAAACACTTTTATTCCTCCTCTTACTAAACAGCTTTCTCGTTCTAAATTGATATCTCTTGTATCTTTTTTCCTGAAACACATGAATTGCCTCAGTTGCTTTTCATCTTTAATAACACTTCTCTCCCGTATTTATGGCTAAAGAAATGTTCACCCCTTTATATTAACCTTTATTTCCAAATTTTTCAACTAGTGAATAATAAATTAAGTAAAATAACGCCGATATTTTATTGTTCAACAAAATATTAAGCAGAAATCGTGAGAAGTGCCGAGACTTTTAACGGGGTTTGATGACTGGCTTTGTCCCCGCCGCTAAATTAATAATCATATTGCTGGTGTTCTTATCCAGATTTGTTTGGATATAAGCCTTATTCTCCAGATAATTATTGTAATCCCAAAGAATAAAAACCGTCCCATTCTTTGTGACAATTTCATAGGTATTCACGTCTGTCATCCGTACCTCAGATATTTTCCCTAAATTGCCGTCATTTTTCAAGTCTTTCAAAATGTTCATCACGGTATCAAAACGCCAATAAGGTTCAACTGCCACTTCTTTACCAATTTCTGAAATAGTAACGGCATCACTGCCAAAAATCAGGGGGATATCAGTTTTTCTTAAGTACTCCCCATCTTCAATCAGTTTTTTGTCGTCGGCGAGATAATAAACCTTGTTATCATAATTAACGGCGCATATTGGTACCGACTCCGCCATCCGGATCAAAATCTTATTCGGCATGATCTTGAAAATTTCCAATTCATCTAAATTCATCAAAGCACTAATATTATAATTGGCCTGATTGACATCAATCAAAAAAATACTCTCCCCAATGCTTATTCCTGATGCCTCGACAACCGTCTGAGTGTCAACAATCTCATTTCCAACCACTTCAATTTCAGCCACGTTAAAGATCCCTAGATTGACGGCCTGATAAACACCGAAGCTGATGACACCAATCACCCCTAAAATGATCAGGATAGTAATCAGACCCTTCATCAGTCGTTTGCGCTTATTTATTTTTCGCTGCCGCCGCCGTTGTTCCCGGAGTTCCTGCTTTGACAGCTCGTGGTGTTGTGGTTTTTTAATGCTTTTTTCTTTGGGTTTTTTCTTCTTTGATCGTTTCATTAATTCTCCATTAACTTATTTATTTCATCATAAATCCGATCTCCGGCATTAATAATGCTTTGTTCCCTGGTAATGCGGCACATGTTCTGGCGTTTTTCATCATCCTCCAATAACGACTCAACGGTTTGAATAAGCAGCGCTCCGGTCAGATCCCGATCCTTGATGAGAACTCCGCCACCCGGATCGGTAATTACCCGGGCATTAAATTCCTGATGATTTCCGGCTGCCATGGGGTAGGGAACCAGAATTGAAGGTACCCCTACGGCCTGGATTTCAGCCACCGACATCGCTCCAGAACGGCTGATCACCAGATCGGCTGCCCCTAAAAGGCGGTGCACCTCATTGCTGTAGGCTTCCACAAAAACATGACCGGATGGTGAGCGTCCCAGGTTTTCCACTTCTTGTTTGATGGACTCATACTGATCTTTTCCGGTTAAATGATAAACGACCCGATCATCTCGCTCTATATACGATGCAATCAATGACAGGGCACTTTGGTTGATCGAACCGGCGCCCTGGCTACCACCCATAATTAAGATCATTTTTTGTGAATCTGATAGATTCAGGTTCTTCCGCAATTCGCCTCGGTCAATCTGATGATATTCCGAGCGCACCGGATTTCCAGCCAGAAAGGTTCGTTCCCTGGGAAAATACTTTTCGGCCTCTTTAAAACTGATGGCAATCCGATCCACCCGTTTTCCCAGCATCAGATTTGTTTTGCCGGGATAGGCATTCTGTTCATGAATCATTGTTTTTATTTTCCGGCGGCTGGCGATCAAGAGCAATGGTCCGGCGGTAAAGCCGCCAGTTCCAATGACCAGATCCGGCTGATGTTTCTTGATTATTTTTTTAGCATCGCTAAGCCCGTCAAAAATTCCTTTAATCGCTACCAGGGTTTCCAATGAGGCTTTTCGTTCAAATCCTCTGACCCGAATATACTCAATCGGATATCCAAACTGGGGGATAATGTTTTTCTCCATCCCCACCATCGATCCGATAAAGATTATTTCTGCCCCTGGATTTTCGCTTTTTATTTTTTCAGCAATCGCCAGTCCCGGGTATATATGTCCCCCGGTTCCGCCCGCTGCAATAAGTACTTTCACAGTCTACCTCACAATCTTTTTCTTGTTGAGCACTGGTTTTCTGTTTTGCTCCAGTTTCTTGCCAAGATCAACATTTCTGGAGATATTTAAAATCGGGCCCATCATCGCAAACAGAATGACCATCGAGGAGCCACCGGCACTAATAAAAGGTAAGGCCATCCCAGTTACCGGGATAATCGCTGCGGCAACACCAACATTAACCAGAACCTGGAACGCCAGCAACAGCATAACGCTGCTGGTATACAGATAGGCAAAGGTATCCTGGGATTTTTGGGCAATCTGGAAGCCCCGCCAGATAACAAAAGCAAACAGACCCAAAACCAGCAAACAGCCGATAAAACCAAATTCTTCGGCAATATTGGCAAAGATAAAGTCATTTTGCAACTCCGGCAAAAACAGATACTTTTGCTTTCCGTTGCCCAAACCGCGGCCAAAGATCCCCCCGGTACCGATCGCTAAAAGCGACTGGGATATCTGGTAATCATACCCCCCTTTGCCCAAAAAAACATTAAATCGATCCAACCGCCAGGGCTCGGCAATCATTAAACCAGCCACTGCCAATAATCCAAAACCCAGATAAGGATAAAAAAGTTTAAATTTAATGCCGCCAAAATAAAGCACCCCAACAGCGGCCAGGGCAATGGCCATGGCCGCACTCAAAGACGGTTCAATGGCAGTCAGGCCGCAGATCAGTCCCAGGGGCAGCATGCAATTCAGTAAAAACGGCATGTTTTCTTTGATAATGCCGGGTTTTCGGGAAATAATGGTACTGAAATAAAGGATAACAGCGACCTTGGCCAATTCCGATGGCTGGAAGGTGGTCACTTTCAAATCGATCCACCGCCTCGCATCATTTACCTTTAATCCGATTCCCGGGATTAAAACGATAATCAGGAGAAAAACAGAAATCACAATACCGACAAGATAGTATTTTTTATAAACCCGGTAATCAATCTTGCTCATGACCCCCATGACGGTCACGCCCAAAATGACAAAAAACAACTGTTTCAAGAACAGGGCATAACCTTTTTCCCCACTAATCGTGGATGAGTACATGCTGGCACTAAATACCATGATAACCCCGATGCCCGCCAATAACATCAGCGCAATCAAAAAGGGTCGATCTATTTTTCCATTTTTCATGGTTTACTCCTCGGATTCTTATTGATTTTCGGTCACCAAGCGTTTGAAAACCCGACCTCGGATTTCATAGTTGTCAAACATATCCCAGCTGGCACAGGCGGGTGATAACAAGACGGTATCACCGGATTCTGCTGCTGCTTTGGCACAGGCAACCGCTTCCTCGTAATTGTCAACTTTGGTGATGGCCGTAAAGCCCTTGGCATTGGCGGTTTTAATGAGATCATCAGCGGTAACACCTAGCACGATCAGTCGTTTGACGCATTTTGCCACCAGCTCCATCAGCTCGGAATAGTCTTCCTTTTTATCATATCCCCCGGCCAGCAGAATAATCGGTTCTTCCACCGCATTAAGGGCCGTGATGGTGGCATTGGTATTCGTGCCTTTGGAGTCGTTGATATAGGTCACGCCCGCAAAACAGCCCACCATTTCTAGTCGGTGCTCCACTCCGGCAAAGGTTTTAAGCACCTGGACAATGACCGCCAGCTCCACTCCTGAAAAATAGGCCAAGGTCAGTGCTGCTAGAGCATTCATGGTATTATGGGGACCGATGATACCTAATTCGTCTTCCCGACAGACCAAAATCGTATCTTGGCCGTTGTTAATATAGATTTTGCCATTTAAACACCAGGCGCCATAATCGACGGTTTTTTGATAACTAAAAAAAGCTTTTTTCGAATGCGCCTTCGCACCTAATTCGCAGACTAAGGGGTCATCTCCATTTAATACCAACAGGTCTTCATTTGTTTGATTTTCAAATATCCGGCCTTTGGCATTGACATAATTTTCCATCGTCAGGTGACGATCCAGATGATCTGGGGTCAGATTGAGAATCGCTGCCGCCCGAGGCCGAAAAGTATCGATGGTCTCCAATTGGAAACTGCTGATCTCGGTCACAAATACTTCGTCTTCTGTGGCATTGTCGACGTAGTTGGTAATCGGATCGCCAATATTTCCCACCACATAGGTTCCCCGGCCTGAGGCTTTGAATATTTCCCCCAACAGGGTGGTGGTGGTGGTCTTTCCATTGGTTCCGGTAATCGCAATAAAAGGTGTTCTTGTCAATCGATAGGCCGCTTCTACCTCTCCAGTGACAGGAATACCCTGTTCGTAGGCTGCTTGAATTATCGGGATAATCAACGGCACTCCAGGACTTACCACCACTTCATCAATCACTTGTAAAATCTCTGGACTGGGCTGAATGCCAAAAATCGATTCAAAGTCGGGATTTTTTTCATAATCCAGAATCTGGGGAAATTCTTTTAAAACAATGCCCGATGCCCGGGTATCGGTTAATACCACTGCTTCGCCATGATTTAATAATAATTCGGTGACAGCTACCCCACTTCGGGCGGCTCCTATCACCAGAGTCCTTTTTCTCATAATGCGCTTCTCCTATCCTAAACAAATAAATGCAATGGTTACAAAAATGGCAGTAGCGACCCAGAAGACAGTGACAACCCGGGTTTCGCTCCAACCAGACAATTCGAAATGATGATGAATCGGAGCCATCTTAAAAAATCGCTTTCCCCCGGTAGATTTAAAGTAGCCCACCTGAATCACAACCGATAAGGCCTCGATGACAAACAAGGCTCCGGCGATAAGCAGAAAAATCTGCAGCTGGGTAATGATGGCCATGACTACAATAGCGCCTCCCAACGCCATCGAACCAGTGTCTCCCATAAAGATATCAGCGGGATTTGAATTATGTCTTAAGAAACCCAAGCAGCCGCCAATGATGGCCCCAATAAAAATACTGGTATTGGCCTGGGGCAGAACCAGCGAACCGACAAAAAAGAAAATGGCAACAATCAGGCTTACCCCGGAAGCCAGTCCATCCAGTCCATCCGTTAAATTAACGGCATTGACGATGGATACCACGGCGATAACGGTAAATGGCACATACCAGATCCCGAAATCAACGCTCTGATTCATCAAAGGCACGACCAGTTCCGAGCCAATTGTCGGTGAATAATACGCATAGAGGGCAATGGCCAGAGCCCCAATACACTGGAGCACCATTTTCTGCCAGGCTCGCAGACCCAGATTATGTTTTTTGGCAACCTTGATATAGTCATCAATAAAGCCCACCGCTCCAAAATAGAGCATCACCACAATCGGGAAAAAATCCCAGTTTCCAATCAGCGCCGACATGAGAATAAAAGCTGCCAATACGCCCAATTGAATAACCAGCCCGCCCATGGTTGGGGTTCCTGATTTCTCCAAATGGCTTTGGGGTCCTTCCTCTCTAATGGCCTGCCCAAATTTCAGACGTTTGAGCATGGGGATAAACCGGGGTGTCACTAAATATACTACCAGAAAGGAAACCAGCAGACTGATCAGTCCTGTTTGTAAAATCGTTATCTCCATTATTGACCGCCTTCCTTAATATAATCAATAACCCGTTCCAGACCCATGCCCCGGGATGCTTTAATCAAAATGATATCTCCCGGCTGGACGATCTCTTTTAAACATGCGCCGGCTGCCAGCGCATCCGAAACCTGGTAGACTTGTCCGGCATTTTCATAGCCCTGACAAATCGACCGACCCAGATCGCCGACACTGATCAGGATATCGGCCTTATTGCGGGCGTAGCTACCGACTTCAAGGTGGGCAGCTGGCCCATATTCGCCCATTTCCAACATATCGCCAAGAATCGCAATTTTCCGCTGATAGTCACAGCCCAAGGTGGCCAGAACATCCAGGGAAGCTCGCATGGCATCAGGATTAGCGTTGTATGAGTCATTAATAACCTTGATTTCCCCAACTGTGAAAATATCCATCCGATTGCCGCTGGGAACGAAGGCGTCAAGCCCTTTTTGTATTTCCGATTGGGTCATTTCATAGAAATACCCTAAGCCAATGGCCACCAGACAATTATAGACATTATGTTCGCCAGGATAATTAAATGTAAAGACTTCATTTTGATCTTCCCATGCCACCTGTATTTCAAGACCGGTTTGACGGGAAGTGTAATTCTGGGCTGTAACGGTATGCTCGCCCTGCAAGCCAAAGGTTTTAACCTGGTAACGGTTATTTTCTGCTTTTATTTTTTTTAAAAACTCGTCATCGCCATTGATATAGGCAATCCCCTCACTGGTTAAGGTCTGCAGGATTTCTTTTTTTGCCAGATATATATTCTCCTGGGTTTTTAAGCGCTCAATATGGCTGAGTCCCACATTAGTGATCACGCTGATATCCGGATCAACCAGCTGTATTGATTTCGAGATATCTCCCAGATGGTCCATTCCCATTTCGATAACAGCGATCTGATGGTCTGATTCCAAATTACACAGGGTCTGGGGAATGCCATATTCATTATTAAAGTTCCCGTCTGTTTTCAAGGTATGAAACTTTTGCGACAGTACTGCTGCCACCAGATCCTTGGTGGTTGTTTTGCCGCTACTGCCGGTAATGGCAATCACCGGGATGCGGTAACGATGCCGGTTAAAACCAGCCAGGGCTTTCATGGCCGCTAATGTTGAAGCGACATAGATAACGGTCATTTCTTCCGGAAACAAGCGCTCTCTTTCCTCGGTCAGACAAACCCTGCCGCCATTTGAGCAGGCCTGACTGATGTAGTCGTGGCCGTTATTTGTTTCCCCAACAATAGGCACATATAAGTCATTGTTGTTTATTTTACGGCTGTCAATAGCAACATTTGTAATTGCCAGTGACTGCGTTCCCTGAAGCAATTCTCCCCGGGTAATGTGAAGTATTTCATCAATACTGATACTTTCCATCGATACTACCTGATCTTTCTTTCATATTTTATTCCGCACTTACTCAATTTTTGCATTCTAATCCGCTGTCCAAAAAGACCTGAATATTATATCAAACTTTGAACATAAAGAAAAGCAAGGATTTTCCCCTCGCTTTTCTGTTACTTTACTATGGGGTAAACGTTACGCTGACGTCACTGCCCTTTTCGACAACGGTTGTTGCTGCCGGAGTCTGACTTGATGCAAAACCATTACCTGTTATCTTAAGATTTAATCCCAATCCGGTGAGGATTTCATTGGCGCTTTGAATCGATAATCCTTTTAAGTCAGGAACAATAACCGTTCCGGCAGCTGCGCTGTCGGCATTTCCCAAAGCCAGGATCAATTCACTATTCGGATCATAGATCGAATTAGTCGGAAGGCTTTGATTCGCAATCATAGTCCCGCTGGTAGCCGGATCAACGACGTATCTTATCCCTTTTTCTTTGAGAATACTGACGGCAAAATCGATGTTCTGACCGACCAGATCAGGAACAGTGATGGTTCCCTTTTGAATTTCTTCAGTTGCTGCACCACTCAGGGTGGTATCAGCCGAGTTATAATTCAGCGCCTGTTTCATTAAACTAATGGCCGTTGGCGCCGCACTGGTACTCCCATAAGCGCCTGCCGCTGGTTCGTCCAATACCACGTAAACCGAATATTTGGGATCTTCCACTGGCGAAAAACAATAAAAGGATGTCACATACTTGGAACTGGAATATTCACCATTGATAAACTTTTCTGCCGTCCCTGTTTTTCCACCAATGCTGTAGCCTTCTGAAAGAGCTGTCATATCGGCGTCATAGCCGACCACCTTACGCATGATTTCTCTGGTAGCTGCCGATGTTTCTTTTGAAATAATCTGTTTGGGCGATTCAATTGCTTGCTTCTTGGTTTCACTGGAGATAATCGTCGGTTTTACATAATAGCCATTATTGACGACACTATTTAGCGCACTGACGATTTGAATCGGCGTTACCGCCAAACCCTGTCCAAATGAAAAGGTAGCGTAATCCACTTCATTGATCCCACCATTAGACGTGGATAAACGATTGACAATTCCGGCTTCTTCGCCGTCCAACTCAATCCCGGTGGTTTCTCCCAGTCCAAAATTATATACATACTGATAAAAAACATCCGGATTCAATTTTTCAATAATCTGAACCAGCCCGGGATTACAGGAATGGGCAATCGCATCAGAAACCGTCTCGGCTCCATGTGGTCCGGTGGCGCAATTAATCACCGCATCCCCAATCTGGATCGATCCATCACAATACACAACCGTATCTGGCGTGACCACCCCTTCTTCCAGGGCGGCTGCCCCGGTCAATGCTTTAAAGGTCGAACCCGGTTCGTAGATAAAACTGACAGCCTGGTTCTTGTACATTTCGGCCAGTTTTTCCTGATCCGTCTTTCCGTTCAGATCCTCTGCATGAGTCGCCACAAAATTAGGATCCAGGGTAAATGGATCATTAAGATTATAATCGGGGGTGGTCGCCATGGCCACCACTTCCCCGGTTTTAGTTTCCATAACAATGGCAGTAACACTTTTTGTTTTCCAGGTCGCCGCAGCTTCCTCCACGGCCTTTTCAGCCATCAGTTGAATATTGCTGTCGATGGTTAAGACGATATCCTCTCCCTGAACCGGTTCTTTGAGAATCTTTGTCTGGGAAGGAATCTGGTTGCCATCGGCATCTTTCTGAAAATAAACAACCCCGTCTTCGCCACTTAAGACATCCTCATAGGTTGCTTCCACACCGTAGAGTCCACTGTAATCCGTCCCGGTAAAACCGAGAATATAGGAAGCAAAGTTTCCATTGGTATAATAACGCCGGTAATCATCCAGTAATTCAATACCGTTATAGCTTTCTATTTCGCCTTGCTCATCTTTGATCGCTTCCGATTCCTTGATTTCCAAGGCCAGGGCATTGTCGACCTTCCCTAAAATCAGCACCGGCTGATTTTCCTTTCGGGTGGCTTTGTCATAAAGCGACTCGTAATCATAATCCAGATCTTTGGAAATAGCCGATGCCACCGCTTCTGGATCTTTGATACTGATCGGTTCAAAATACAAGGTACCGTCTTCAATCGTCACGCCGGCAAAATTGTGGCTGAGCACAATAACTGCGGCGCCCTGACTGATACCGGTTTTGACTTCAACAATGTCATTCTCCAGAACGGCGATTTTTGTCTGAATGTCTTCAACCTTCAAACCCAGTTTGCTGCTTAATGTTTTGGCCAGCCGCTCGGGATCTTCCACCTCATAGGGAATGACGTTTACCGCCGTGGCCGAAGAATCTTTGGCCAGAACATTTTTGTTCCGATCATAGATATCCCCTCGGGATGCCTTAATTGGCACTTCTTCAACAAGCTGATCGACCTGCCTTTCATATTTCCCCGTCGAATTGACAATTTGCAGGGAAAACAATTTCCCAATAACAATAATTAAGCACAATGAAAGTACAACCATGGCAATCATGATGCGATTCTGTTTGCCAACCGGTCCAATCTCTCGTTGTGCCTTCTTTTTTATATTCACGTTTTTTCTCCAAATTTTTATTTAGTTAAGCTTACCTGATTCTGCTTAAATAAACCCTAACTTAAAATAAATTTTCAAACCAGCTCCTGACAATTTGCGAATCCGTCATCAGTGACTCATCCTTTTGGGGGGTCACCAGTTCCCGCCGATATTGTTCCTGAACTGGTTCGGTCATGCCATAACCTCTGGCTTGAGCCTCAATCGATTGAAGATTCATATTCGTTACCAACTGACCTTCTTTACTATCGTTAACCTGTATGGCATCCTCCAGGGTTTTCTGGAGTTCGCGAATTTCAGTATTCTTTTCGGTGATCAGTGCATGTTGAAATAATATGCCGATCATCGCCACAAACGCAATCAAGCCAATGAGCATAACATAAGAGCTTGTGGTCATATGCTTTTCTTTTTGTTTGAGTATTTTCACTCTTTTTTGTGTGGTCGCCATGGAACGCTCCTTTGTTTAACCTTCTGTCCCCAGCTTTTCAACAATCCGCAGTTTTGCACTTCGAGAACGCCGATTTTCTTCCAACTCATCAATCCCCGGAATAATCGGTTTTCTTGAAATAAGCTTCACTTCCGGGGATTTTCCACAAACACATTGGGGGAAATCCGGCGGGCAGGTGCAGGGATTGGCTTTGTTTTTAAATAGATGCTTCGCAACCCGATCCTCCAGCGAATGAAAGGTGATAACACACATCCTTCCCCCTGGTTTCAGGGCTTCAAGACCCTGGGTTAAAGCATCTTCCAATATTTTCAATTCCCCATTAACTTCCAGTCGAATGGCCTGGAATGTTTTTCTTGAGGGATGTTTTTCTTTAAAACGTTCCTTGGGAGGATAAGCATTTTTGACAATTTCACTTAACTCCAAAGTGGTAGTAATTCGCTTAAGCGTTCTGGCTCTAACGATCGATTTGACGATTTGACTGGCAAATTTTTCTTCTCCATAAAGAAAAAGTATTTTTTTCAGTTCTCCGGGGGCATAGTCGTTTACTACCATTTCGGCGGTTAACTCCGCAGACTGGTTCATCCGCATGTCTAGAGGACCATCGTTATGATAAGAAAAGCCTCGGGTATCGTCATCCAGTTGAAATGACGAAACCCCGAGGTCATATAGAATACCGTCGATTCCAAAGAGATGGAGGCTCTTTAGAACCTTGGCCAAACTGGCAAAATTACTTTTTACAAAATGACGTTGACAGGCAAACGCCGCCAACCGGTTTTTGGCATACTCCAAAGCATAATCATCCTGATCGATGCCGACCAAAATGCCGCTATCATCCAGTGATTCACAAATCCATTGGGAATGACCGCCACCGCCCAGGGTGCAATCCACGTAGACGCCGTTTGGTTTGATGTCCAGGCCTTCAATGGATTCCCGCAACAATACGGTGGTATGTGAAAATGTTTGTGGTTTCATTTATATTCCCAGCATCGCCATGTTATTGGCAATGTCCTCATAGTTTAAATCATCGTTGTCGTTATAACTGGACCAAAGTTGACTGTCCCAAATTTCCAAGCGATTTGAAACCCCGATAATGGTCACCTCTTTTGTTATTTTTGCATATTTGCGAAGGGAAAGTGGTATGCTTGCCCGACCCTGTCGATCCAGTTCGCAATCGGCGGCGCCAGCGAAGAAAAATCGGGTAAATGCTCGCGCATCCTTATCCGATACAGGCAAAGATTTTAATTTACTTTCAAAATTTTCCCATTCTTCCATGGAAAAAACAAACAGGCAACAATCCAGTCCCTTTGTCAAGACGAATTCCCCGCCCAGAGATTCTCTGAATTTTGAAGGAATGATCAATCGTCCCTTGTCGTCGATATTATGTTCATACTCTCCAAAAAACATTCAGATCCCCCTCCTTCTTACTTTGCTCTTCCATTTTCTTCCACATTATACCACACTCCACCACCCTTCACAAGTTACGAAACCGGCTATTAAGCAAAAAACAAAGATTTATTTTGTTAAAAATTCCCAACATTTGTATTAATTTTACATCGAAAAACTTAAAAATAAATTCAGCAGATGTTGTTTGTTCTTAAATTCTACATTATAACTTGTGGTTGTACGAGTTTTGGTTTAAACTAATAAAATAATGAAAATTAAGGAGTTATTTAAAATGAGAGCAGTAGTTACGGTTATTGGAAAAGACCGCACCGGAATAATTTATAATGTATCTAAAATTCTGGCTGAAAATGATGTCAATATTGAAGACATCAGCCAGACAGTTATGCATGATTTTTTCACCATGATCATGCTTGTGGACATGACAAATATGTCCGTTGATTTTAACGTTCTGAAATCCGCCCTTGAAAAAGCGGGTGAAACCATCGGTATGTCGATCCGTATTCAGCATGAAGATCTTTTCAATGCCATGCACACCATTTAGGCGGCGCAATTATGGCAATGTTTAAAGACGTCCTCGAGACGGTTAGAATGATCGAAAAAGAGCGATTGGATATCCGCACCATCACCATGGGAATTTCATTGCTGGACTGTATTGATT
Source organism: Acetobacterium sp. (assembly GCF_030652775.1). Taxonomy (GTDB): domain Bacteria; phylum Bacillota; class Clostridia; order Eubacteriales; family Eubacteriaceae; genus Acetobacterium. The sequence goes on from NZ_JAUSPS010000045.1 coordinate 46,210, forward strand.
CCTCCGGAGCAAAAAGCCGCCAGAAAATCTATGAAAAAATTACCCGTTTGGCCGAAAACCTGGTCAAAGAAGGGGAACGTATTGAAAATGAACTGGGGATCCCAATTGTTAATAAACGGATCTCGGTAACCCCAATTGCGCTCATCGCGGGCAGCAGCGATGATCTTAATTATGTTGAATATGCTAAAATTCTCGATGCTGCTGCCGCAACCGTCGGCATTAACTTCATCGGCGGTTTTTCGGCGCTTGTTCCCAAGGGTTTCACAAAAGGCGATCGGATTCTCATCGACTCCATCCCTGAAGCCCTAGCAACCACCAATTGCGTCTGTTCATCTGTCAATCTTGGTTCCTCCAAAGCCGGCATTAACATGGATGCCGTTAAACGGCTGGGCGAAGTAATTAAAGAAACCGCCTACCTCACCCGGGATGCCGATTCGATCGGATGTGCCAAGTTTGTCGCCTTTGCCAATGCGGTTGAAGACAATCCCTTTATGGCTGGCGCCTTCCACGGCGTCGGTGAAGCCGAATCGGTTCTCAATGTTGGGGTCAGTGGCCCTGGCGTTGTCAAACGGGCGCTGGAAAAAGCCCAGGATGCCTCCTTTGGAGAAATGGCTGAAATCATCAAAAAAACCGCCTTCAAAATCACCCGGGCTGGCCATCTGGTTGGTACGACGGTGGCTGAACGCCTGAATGTTCCCTTTGGTATTTTGGATTTATCCCTGGCACCAACCCCGGAAGTCGGCGACAGCGTGGCCCGAATTCTGGAAGAAATGGGGCTGGAACACTGTGGTACCCATGGTACCACCGCAGCTCTGGCGATGCTCAATGATGCCGTTAAAAAAGGCGGTATTATGGCCTCCACCTCAGTGGGCGGCTTCAGCGGTGCCTTTATCCCGGTCAGTGAAGATGAAGGAATGATCGAAGCGGTAGAATGCGGCGCCCTGACCTTCGACAAACTGGAAGCCATGACCAGTGTCTGCTCAGTCGGCATCGATATGGTCGCTATTCCCGGCGATACGCCGGCTTCCACCATTTCCGGTATCTTAGCTGATGAGGCCGCCATTGGTGTCATCAATAATAAAACCACCGGTGTTCGGATTATCCCTGTTTACGGAAAAGACGTTGGTGATACCGCCGAATTTGGTGGACTTCTGGGTCGAGCACCGATTATGCCGGTTAATAAAAATGACTGTTCGGTTTTTGTAAATCGTGGCGGACAGATCCCGGCACCAATTCACAGCTTTAAAAACTAACGCAATCGGATTAGCAACTTGGGAGACCCGCAACTGTGGGTCTCCTGTTTTATCGAAAGGAGCAAAATAATGAATATTGAATTATGGGAAAAATGTGTAAGCTATCACGGACATCACTGTCCCGGTCTGGCGATTGGTGTCCGGGCTTCTCTCGAGGCCATCAAAGCGCTTTCCCTTGATCTGGCCGGAGATGATAAAATCGTCTGTGTAACGGAAAATGAGTCCTGCAGTGTTGACGGCATCCGCGTGGTGCTGGAGTGTACTGGCGAAAAAGGCAATCTGTTCTTTATTAAAGGAGGAAAACAGGCTTTTTCCGTTTTTAATCAAACCACCGGCGAAAGTATCCGGTTGATTTTAAAAGAGCTTCCGTCAATGGAGCGTGATGAAATGGAAGCCTTCCTGCTTAATGAACCCGATGCCGCAAAACTTTTCGATTTTGAAAAACCCCATTTCGAACTGCCCAAAAAATCTTAGCAGCGCTGGATTTAAAAAACACCACCATGATCAATCTGTCCAGATTAATCATGGTGGTGTTTTTTTGTTCATTCAACCATTACCACTTGCGGTGCCATCGATAACGTTGATATGGTATAATAAATAAAATTATTTACGATAAATTTTATGACGAGGTGCGCCGATGTTTACTTTACCCACTTATACAGCTCCTGATTTTACGGAAACTTTTTTTGTCAAAGCCCCCAGCGTCCGAACGATGCCAGCCCCTATCGATGGGGTGGTTCCCGAAAACTTTTACGCCACCACCATCTTCCCCGAATATTTTAAAATCCATGACACCTGGCAGCTGATGTCTGAAAGTCGGATGGACTGCGTGGTGGTCATTGCCAATGATCGGCCTAATGCCATCGAATTCAGAAATGTCAAAAAAGGCGATGCGGTTGTGGTAGGACGCCATGAAGATGGTGGAAACGGTGTTTATGTCGATCATTTTGCCTTCAGTAAAAAACAAAATGCAGGCGATAATTTTTCGTTTCGAACCTCCAATTCCCGCGAAACTGCCTACTCCCGAGACTATGACCGACTCTATGAACTGTTGGAATTTGAACGGGATAACGGCTATATTCTCTGGGTACTCGGCCCGGCGGTAACCTTTGATCAGGACTCCCGAAATGCCATGACCCACCTGGTCGAAATGGGCTACGTGGATGCCCTCTTCGCCGGAAATGCCCTGGCAACCCACGATTTGGAATCTCACTTTTTTAACACCGCCTTGGGTCAGGACATCTACTCCAAAGAAAATAAGTCTTTAGGTCACTATCATCATATCGAAACCATCAATCGCGCTCGGGGCTGCGGTTCCCTGAAAAATTTAATTGAAAAATATAAAATCGCAGACGGTATTGTCAGTTCCTGTATTAAAAACGGCATCCCCATGGTTTTAGCCGGTTCGATTCGCGATGATGGACCCTTACCCGGCGTCTATGCTGATGTTTACAGCGCCCAGGATGCCCTGCGGGTGCATACCAAAAAAGCCACCACAATAATCTGTCTGGCTACCCAACTCCATACCATTGCCACTGGCAATATGACCCCTTCCTACCAGGTGGTTAACGGGGTGATTCGGCCGGTTTATTTTTATACTGTGGACATCTCCGAATTTGTGGTCAATAAACTCAAAGACCGGGGTAGCCTCAGCGCCAAATCGATCATCACCAACATCCAGGATTTTGTGGTCAATTTACAGCGGAATTTATCATCGAAACAATGATCATTAACCTAAAAAGGGACTTCTGCCAAAGCAAAAGTCCCTACCACTCGATGATTAAATTACATAATAGAAGGTAAAATTAACGGCAGTACTGAAAAGTTAATCAATTGTAAAACCCAGATTGTGCAGGCCGGAGGGTCGATGTGGCTGTCTGCATAGCTGTTAAAGGTTAACCCGGCAAATTCACCGATTAATGCCCCTAAGATACCGGTGACGGCGGCTGCAATAATAGCGGCTACTGGGTTTAATGTCCCTGAGAAAACAGCGATGGCTGTTGATGCAGCTGGCAATACGATATGATGGCAACCGTAAAATGGCAGTCCCATACAGGCAAAGATCAGTCCAAATGCGGCAATACCAAAGGCAAAACCACCCATCTGTGAGAAAATATAGGCGGCTTCATCTGAACCAGCCAAAGCCATATTTCCGAAGGCTGCCACAATTCCACCAACCAGGATACCAAATCCGGCGCCCAGCACGATGGTAAAAATCAAATCAGAACCCTGGGGCAGATAATGTCGTGTTACACCAGCTGGGGTTTTGCCTGTTAAACCGGAATTGGTAAAAAGCAAACGTACTAGAATTGCAGAAATGACTACGCTTAAAGCAACAGTGTCGGTCCAGGCTGCTGAACCAAGTACATTTGCCCCAATAAGTGTGCCGACAGTAAAGTTTAATAAATAACCAATAATACCAAAGATTCCGCCGACCAGTAATACTGAGGCATCTTTTAATCCTGCCAGGGGAGTGATAATATCTCCACCAACTTCTAATTTTCCAATTTTTTTAGCATAACCGGCTGCTGCTACAGCACCGGCAAAAGCGACACATGGAGAGAACCATGATCCAAAGCTGATGATGCCAATGGCTGGCGCTCCAAAATCTCCGGCAAGAATTGCGGCGACTACTGTTAACCCGGTAAAAATAAATGATGGCACACCGCCGATGGCGGCTGCAAACAACCCGCCGCCAAAAGCAGCAATTAATAATGTTAAGTCCATTTCTTTTCTCCTTATAAAATAAATTTTTCTTTGTAAACATATGAAATCAATCGAGTGGCACTGGTAATGTTTACAAGACTAGTTTAACAAGAAGGACAAAATTTTACTATGGTCACCATTCCCAAAATATCCATCATTATTTGTGCATCATTCACAATGATCAGCCATTTCCCACTTACGCTACCGTACTGACCATTGCATAAATTTATTATTTTACCATACTATTTCATAAAATAAAAAAAGAGCCTGAGCTCTCTTAGATTAAGGGGTCTAGTATGAACTTTACATCCTACTAGTAAGGGGTCACAATCCCTATGTGTTAGCATATGCTATTAGTCCGAATTAATCATCGGCTATAGTTAACAAAATATCGATCTAAATCTGTGCATTCTGCACAGATTATAGTTTCTTGGCAAACACATATCCGCTGCAATTTTCCTGGCATTGCGATTCCATCACAAATGCAAATTTTATTTATGTTTTAGAAATTCTAAAATTTGAAACGAGTACGCCAGATCAAATTGAACCTTCGGGGTAGTCAGTTCCAGCTGAGTCAGAGACTTGATCCGATCAATACGATAACTGAGGGTATTGCGATGAATATGGAGGGCTTCGCAAGTTACTTTGTAATTACACCCATAATCGATGAGCGTGTTTAACGTATAGAACAATTCCGATTGATGTTGTCTGTCATACTTTTCAAGCGTTAACAAACCCCTTTGAACAAACTCTTTGAGATTAGCTCCAGAATTGCCAATGCCTTTCTCCAGAAGATGATAAAATTTGTAGTCCCCATAACTGAAAAAACTTTTATTTTCGTCGATTATTGCCCCAATTCGAATGGCTGCTTCAGCCTGAAAATAATAAGTTTGAAAATTTTCAATGCCCTGAAAAAAATCGCTCATGCCTATCCGCAATGCATGTTTTTCTATAAAATTCTTCAACCGACTAATACCTTTTTCGGTTTTTGTCTTTTCCAGATCCATACATAAAACAACCATTTGATTGCCATAAAAGATTGCATGTGATTTTGGAAAAACATGATGCAAATCATCGCACAATGAATCTTTGATAACCTCCTGATAAGGATTGGCATCATTCTGTTCAGAAACAAGCACACACAGATTATTGCTGCTATTAAGCTCTGATTCCAAGACCCATGATTTAAAATCAGCATTCTCCTTGTCTCTACCTTCGATCAGATCCATCAGGATCCCTTCATTCATATTTCCACGAATATACTTATACATTGGGATCTTTAAAATAATTTCAGTCAGCACCTCATTGGCAAGCAGCAGTAATTCTAAATGTTGATTTGTCACTTCCGTGTTTTCAAAAAACATCACCATGGCACCAGCATATTTACCGCGAATGATCACTGGTGATACCAAGACCTTTGACTCACTTTCCAAACCCACCACATAAGGTGTTCGATCCTTGGGAAAACGTTTGACCTCTTCAATATTAACGATTTCGAAAATAAACTCGTGACTGCAAAATCCTTTAGAAATCGCAAAATTCCACGACGGATCGGTAATCTCGTCGGTTCGGCTCATTCCCCGAATTGAAAAATTTATATCAATAAAAACGACTGGTTTTTCTATCAGATAACTAATGGTTTCCACTACCTCTTCCACGGTGTGGTTATCTAGCAACAATCTTAATAATCGGTTACTCTGTCGATATCTCAGTTCAGTTTGACTATCCATAGCTGTTATTTATTTTTTACTCCATTTCTAGTTGTTTGAATACTTCGCCAATGCTTCCTTTAATGATGAGATTTGCCCGGGCATCCATCGGTGTTGAGGATTTGTTTACCAGCACCAGGTTCCGTCCCCGATAATAATCGATGAGTCCTGCCGCCGGGTAAACACCCAGAGAGGTTCCGCCAATAATCAGAACGTCGGCGCTTTTTATGGCCGCAACCGACTGGTTCATAATATCGCCATTCAGACCTTCGCCATACAATACCACATCCGGCTTAATCGTTCCACCACAACTGCATAAGGGCACACCCCTACTTTCCTGGATTGTCTGAACCGGAAAAAACTGATGACAGTTCATACAATAATTGCGATGAACCGACCCATGCAGTTCCAGCACCTTTTTACTGCCCGCCAGCTGATGAAGGCTATCGATATTCTGCGTAATCACCGCCTTCAATTTCCCATTGGCTTCCAGTTCTGCCAATTTTAGATGGGCATCATTTGGTTTTGCTTCCAGGTACAGAATTTTATTGCGGTAAAAATGATAGAATTCTTCGGTATTATTCATAAAGAATTCATGAGAAAGAATCGTTTCCGGTGGATATTGATAGGTCTGGCTGTACAAGCCATCGACACTCCTGAAATCTGGAATGCCACTTTCCGTGGAAACACCAGCTCCTCCAAAAAAAACAATGTTCTTACTTTTTTCAGTCATTTCCTGTAAAATTTCGATCTCGTTCACGATGTAGCCTCTTTTCTCAAAACGTTTATAGATGTTCTATTTTTCTTAAAAAGTATTTTACCACATCCAGCGCTTTATTTCCTGACAACTCATTAAAATCTTTACCATAGGGATCAGCAAAGCCATGTTTTCCGTGCAAAACATGGCTTTCGACCTTATTTTTCTGCTCAAGTTTTGGAATAATCGACTGTACCTCAAAGGATTTTTCCTGTTCCGGAAATATCAGCAGACATGGACAAACCGGTTCGACCTCCAGATAGTCCCGGATTCGTGATCCGTAATAGCCGATCATTCCATCACACCACTGGCTCTCCGTCAATCGCCAGGCGATGGTGGCTCCAACACTTGATCCAAAAACGACGATTTTTTTATAATCATCCCTCAGCTCCATAATATAGCCGTCCACTTCTTTGTATTGGTCAAAACCAACATCGTTCACAAAATGATGATATGCCACTTCGTTCTGTGCATATGAATAACAACCGTCACGCCCATTTTGATCCACACAATAGGTGTCATAACCGTGGCGGATGAAAAAATCCACCCAATCTTTTATATATTGGTTTATTCCATAAATTTCCGGGACAATCACAACTGCTTTTTCTGATCCTATTTTTTTTATTAACATAACATTTCTCCACTATTTCAATTGTTTTTCAATTGATAAACTTTCTCTGTTAAATATACATTATCACTGGTTACTTTGTCCATCTTGAGGTGTAACTATCGCATGCGGATTTTCGAACTGGTAATTTATGAGCAATTATGAGTATATTTCTTCTATACTGTAGATATCTGTTTCAAAAATAGTTATAATAGACACACTCACTTTTAATCGATTATTTATGACTAATGTGTTCATTTGAAAGGAACTAACTTAATGCGAAAAATAATTGAAATAAATGACTTTGACTCGGTGTATAGCCATGTTGAATACATATTTGAAGATGATATCGTCCTCCTGACCTGGAAAAAGTTCTGCAGTAAAAAAAACTATCGCAATCCAACCACCTTTGCGGTCGATCTGCTAAATCGGTATCCGGGAAGTAATTTTGTTGTTGATGCCCGAAATGGATTTGAAGATGAAAGCGATGATGTTAAATGGGGATTTTCAGTTTTATTGCCAGCTATGTCAAAAACTGATTGTAAGATTGTCGTTTTTATTATGAACGAAGTCAATGACATCATTTCAGAAATGAACATGTGGACCAAAGAGTTTAAAAAGCACTTTATTGTCAAAGAGGTTACGAATTATTCTGCTGCCGTAAAATTTATTGTCGAACAGTAATCAACACGATTAAAACGAATTCAAACATTATCATTTCTTCTACAGGTGCCAGATTTTCTTTAAAAAACCCACTATTCAGTTAGGCGTAATTATAAGATACTTTAACTATTTACCAGGTGTTTCATTTTATCGATTGTCCCTGTTCCCTGGACGGGTGTATGAATTAGCATTTTTAAGTTTGGATTATCGGACACATCAAAACTGTTAAACTCAAATACTAACTTTCCGACTACAGGGTGTGATAGTTCTTTTATAATATCACTCATACTATGGATTTTATACATCGACCACCACATATTAAAATCAGAACTTTTTTCTTTAAGATTATTTGTGAAATCAGTAATCCAAGGATCGTCAATGTTTATACCACACATTACCCTAAACCTGGCAATAATACCTTTTGCGTGAAATTCCCAATCATCAAATAATTCCATATACTCATTCTTGCAAAACATCATGTAAACAACATTTCTTTCCGATTCATTGATTTGACTAAAATCACCAAAAACCTGGCAGGCACTTTTATTCCAACCACAAATATTCCATCTCTGATCGATAATATATGCAGGGCTGGTTTCCAAACTATCCAGAACATGTTGTAGTGTATCATTAAGTTGTCCGGCATTACGGTAATTTTCATTTGGAATAGGTTTCATTGCAAGGGTAAACAAATGCTTGCGTTCTTCTGCGTTCAACATCAGCACCTTGGATAAACTCTCTAAAACCTGGTCTGACACATTAATTTGGCGTCCCTGTTCAAGCCATGTATACCAAGTCAGTCCAATTCCTGCTAATTGCGCTATTTCCTCACGCCTTAATCCAGGAGTTCTCCGTCGGATTCCCGCTGGCAGTCCCACTTGAGCCGGTATTATGCTATTGCGTCGGGTTTTAAGAAAATTACCTAATTCAGTATAACGACTTTTTTCATTACTAATCATACTCATATCACCTTTATCCTATCAAAATTTATACCAGTATAAATAGACTTCTGGTACCAGTATATCCCAAGTGTTAAAGTATATCTATATTAAAATAGTTTGAATTGGAGTGTAACTAAATGAATATTCTATTTCTTAATGCATCACCACGTCTAAATGGCTATACTGCTGGTACGATGAAATGTATCAAAAACGCCTTGGATTCTGAGCACATTGTCCAGTGGATAAATATCAACAACCTTAATGTTAAACCCTGTCAGGGCTGTTTACAATGCAGACCTGATAAATCATGTATTCTTCCTCAAGATGATGGTCATCGTATAGCAAAATTAATTCGTTATGCGGATGCTTTAGTTATTGGAAGTCCAACCTATTTTGGAAATGTCACCGGACCATTCCGAACCTTAATTGATCGTTCGTTAACAGCGCTTGAAGAAATTTCCTCAAGTGGTCTGGAAATGCCACGACCCTTACACATAGGCCAAAGGGCCGCTATCGTTACTGCCTGTAATTCTCCGTCACCTTTAAGCGAACTGCCTAACCAGGCTGCCGGGGCTTTGTCAGCCATGCAAACTACTTTAGACGCTGGCGGCTACGATATTGTTGGAAGTATTATCGTAGATGCTGCTGCTGGTTTAGTTGGAATACCACAAAATATCGAAAATCTTGCTAAACAAATTGCAGTTGCCCTACAAGCATCCCCTGCATCCTTATAGTCATCAGCAAAAATTAGACTATTGTTTAAATGGTTGATCCATTTTGATTCCATTTGTGACAACAGTTCTGTTTTATTGTAAAACTTTAGTGTATCTATCCTGGAAAAAAGAATTGTTATTTCTTTATGTAAATAAAAGCAGCCGCCAAAAGATTTTTCTTTTGACGGCTGTACTGAATACAAAACTCACAAACGATCTGTCTTCCTTTTGTTATCTCCAATTAATCTTCTGCAATAACAATTAGACCGTCTTTTTCAACCAGAGTAACAGTTGCTGCTTTAGCAGGATTGATATAAATACCGTAGTTCTTTTGAGCATCTTTTTGTTCGTCAGCAATCACATATCCGATGACGATTTCGTTCTTTCTTTTTGCCGCTTCAACCAAAGTATAATAATTAACGGATGTGTCAGGCTTAATATATTTTGCCGCTTTTTTAATATAAAGTTCCGAACCATCGGCGTCAAATAAATCTTCAAATACCGTATTAACCATTTTGTTCTCTGAAACCTGAGTCAACATTAAGCTGATGAGCTTTTCACTGACAATAAAGTCGTTGACCTTTGTCACTTCCGCTAATTTCTTGTTTCTGAAATCCATCATTTCACTGACAACTGAAAAACGGCAATTGAGTTTTTCAGAAATATCCCGGAGTTGAAGCAGGACCACAAGGGTATTGGCATCGGATTCCTGCACATCAAGTTCAGAATTATTGGATAGGATAATGACATGGTCATAATTTTTAACCATCAATTCGTCTAAAATAGTTCGATCTTTGGGATCGCCCTTTAATAATTCGATTTTCTGATTGACAACCTGGCTGAGAGCGGTCTGGAAATCTTCGTCTTCAACACAGTCCGAAACAACGGTTAAAATTGAATCCTGAGGAACATAATTGTCAATTTCCTGAATAATTAAGTGGGCATTATCATTCCATCCTAAGATCAGTGTTTTTTCAGGACTCTCTGATTCTGCTGCTGTAGTCTGCAGAATCGCCCCCACATCAATACTATGTTGCTGTTCAGGCTTTACAATGATGGTATCATCATCTTCTGAGATGGCAATAATCTGATCTCCCGGCTGTAAAATCGTTTCCATTGGTGGGTTTAAGTAGGTTTTTCCCTGAGTCTGGACACCGATCACGGTCGATTTTTCAAATAAAAATAGAGCCTCGCCAAAGGTTTTTCCAATTATTTCAGGACAATCGCTGAAATATATTTCATCTCCACCAAAATCCAAAAGTTCAGTATAAACGGTTGAAAGACCCGGCTGACGACAGGTTTGGGCAATAATACGCGAAATCAATGTATCACTAAGAATTATTTCCGCATGATTATTACCAGCAATCTGAGCTACTTGGACGTTTGCAGGATCTTTTAAAACGGTGACAATATTGTACGGTTGACTTCGTTTATTGGGATTGTTCGTAATGGCAAGAATCGTCTTAATAACCCTGGTATCGTCCTCAGGAATAATGATAATTGATCGGGACGTATTTAAACTGACGATTTCGAGATCATCAATATCGATTGGATTTCCCTGTCGAGTGACTATTCTTGTAGTTTTCATATCCGTGATCCGTTCCCTGATGGCATCATCCATCTCGGATTTATCGTGATTCCCCATAATGACAATGCAAGCATGCTTGCGATTACTGTTTGCTTCAATCAATTCTTCAACAATCGTAAAGATCTGTTCAGACCAGCCCAGAATAATCGTTTGGTCTTTTTCGATCACTCGGGATCGGCCTTTTCGCAACGAATCCAGTTTTGATTCAATACCAGTTGTTAAGATCCCAATTAATATACTGAGAATGAAGATACCACCTAGGGTAGTAACAAACATCAGAAAGATATAACCGACACTTCCAGTATCGCCACTTACCGTTCCAGAGTCAATGGCTCGCATTAACCCCATCCATAGCAGCTCTGTAAAACTTGAAGTTGGCCCCGACTGTGTAATCCAGACAATCAGTGAAATTATAGCGATCATAATTGCCGTAGCACTGGCTAACGACAATAACAGAATGCCTGTTCCTTTTGACATTAGATTGTCAAATTTGTACCGTAGCTTTTCTAAAAAACCAACTTCATCCATTTTTAGCACCTCTTCTAAGTTATTTATTTTTATTTGAATCTCAAGATTATGCAATCTTCAAGTTTTAATCCTAAGGATTATCTTATCTTAAACTTCATGATTTGTCGCAAATATTTTATCACATTCAATCACGTCCGACAATCATTGTTGGCGCCCTATTTCGCCGATTTGCGATTTTAGGGGATGATCGATACGTCATTTGTTCGATGTGTTCATTTCTCTGAATCCGGATCGTCGTCTTTTCTTTTTTTCAGCAAACTGCCAAGGCACATCCCCAATAATGCAACCGTGCCATAAATGCCCCCATATATCAGTGATTTCATTTCAATAATCAAAAACATTGGTGGCAGAAAAATGATGCCCATAAAAATCGGGTAAAACCCGACATTGCCATTTTTCAGTCCGTATATAAAAGCAGAAACAAAACAATAAACAGGAATAATCAACAGCATAAAGAATGAGAAATATCTTGAATTTGGCTCCAACGTAGGCAAGATAAAAAAGATCAAAGAGGTCATAATCAGATACGGTAATACGGGAATTAATAACGGTAAGTTTTTTTTCATAATCGGCTCCTATTGGTATAATCAACTGAAATTTTTTTATTACTTTTATCTGTTTATTATAACATTAAAAAAAGAGATAGAAAAACAAATCACTTTGCTTTTTTATCTCTTTTTTTTAATATAACCCCGCAATGTCCTATCCTCCCAGGCAGTTGCCCACCAAGTACTTTCGGCGCTGGAAGACTTTACTTCTGTGTTCGGTATGGGAACAGGTGTGGCCCTTCCGCCATCATTACGGAACTAGTTAGACTAGTTAATACTATTAAGTTATGATTGCATTTATCAATTGTCTTGATTCATGGTCGCTTGCGACCACTCAAAACAGCACAGTGTATAAATTATTGGATCAAGACCTCGGTCGATTAGTACTGGTCAGCTCCATATGTTGCCATACTTCCACATCCAGCCTATCTACCTGATCGTCTATCAGGGACCTTAACCATTTCTGGTGAGATATCTT
>NZ_JAUSPS010000037.1 GCF_030652775.1 Acetobacterium sp.
GGCGAGCGCAAAATATTTATCAACAGTATCCCCAGTCAGAGACTGAATGAAGAAGACCATTTGATCGTTGAAACACGATACGCACAGCATTTTAAACGGGTGGTCATTGAGGTGACCGAGGAAGAGAGTCGGAATGCCGAGAATCTTGCTAAAAAAATCAACTTTATCCGCAATAATGGGATCCAGATTGCCTTGGATGATTTTGGCAGCGGTTACTCCAACGAGATTCGCATTTTATCGCTGTTGCCGGATATTATCAAGATTGATATGGAAATGATTCAGGGCATCCACAACAACGTGGACAAACAAAATCTGGTCAGCAATCTGGTTCATTTCTGTCATAACAAGGGTGTCAAGGTGGTGGCTGAAGGAATTGAAGTACAAATGGATCTGGCCACCGTGATTGAGATGGGCGTTGACTATGCCCAGGGCTTTTATCTGGGGCGGCCGGCGTTTGAGTTTTCAATAATCGATCCACAGTTGCGAAAAGAAATTCGGGATTTGCAAAAATGATTCAACCTGGTGTTGCTGGTTGGTGAATCAGGGAAACGATCAAAAAGGATGATTAGAAAGGAGTCAAAAAATGAACACTGCAGTTATTTATTATTCACTGGAAGGAAATATGGATTTAGTCGCCCGTAAAATTGGCGAAAATGAAGCCGTTGATCTATTCAGGCTGATTCCCCAAAAGGAATACCCGACGGGAAAAATCAGCAAATATTTCTGGGGCGGGAAGAGTGTGACCTTTGGCGAACGGCCTAAACTGACAAACCCGACCATCGACCTGGATCACTACGAGGTTCTGGTCATTGGCACACCTATTTGGGCCGGAACCTGGACACCACCGCTTAATACCTTTTTTCACGATTACACCATCACTGGGAAAAAGATTATTCTGACCGCAACCCACCTGGGCGGTGGAGCCGACAAATGTTTTGAAAAAATGAAAACTAGTCTCAATGGAAATACGATTATCGGCACGTTTCAGTTTAAGGAACCGCTCCAGCAGATGGATGAACATATCGATGAAAAAATAGAAAAAATCCGAACCCTTATTGAAGCATAAAGAAAAACTTCCTTATCCAAAGTATTGCGGATAAGGAAGTTTTCTTTGCGAAAAGAGCAAGAATGAAAATCAGGCTTCTCTAATTTTACTGTGCAGGGGCGCTTTGGTAACCGCCAGCCATAATCCGCCGGAAAGCAGTCCGAGAATGATGTTGAGCCCACCAATGACAGGAATCAGATGATCCATATTGAAGGAAATAATAATCATCCCAAAGCTTCCCATGATGGTGGCAAAAGAGCCCATCAGCGAAGAGGCCGAACCGGCATCCTCGGCTTGCTGATCCAGCATCAGGTAGGCACTGGGCGGCCGCGAACAGCTCTGGGCAAGGGTAGCTGGGAATAAGGTCAGGGCAAAGATAAAGGGATTGCTCTGGCCCAAAAGAACAATGGCCAGACCGCTTAAAATGGTGATGCCAAAACAAAGATTTATAATCGAAAAGCGCTTAAAATGGTTGGACAATTTGATATAAATCAAGGGGCCTAGCAGCATCGCCAGGGCGTTAAAGGCAAAAAAGTAACTGTAAATCTGGCTGCTTGTCCCAAAATCATTCTGATAAATATAGGATGATGAGGAAATAAAGGCCAGGCCGGAGATGCTAGAAAGGGAAAAGATAAGCAGCAGGGAAGTAAAACCCGGATTTTTAAGGACGACTCCAAGCCGCCCCAAAGTATGGAGAATGTTTCCGGAACCCCGGTGTTCTAAGGTTTCCTGGAAAACGATGGAACCCGTCAGGATGATCACCCCCAATAGGCCCTGGATGATAAAAACGCCCCGCCAGGAGGTGAAGGTCAGAAGCAGTGCCCCAATTACCGGCGCAACCGCTGGAACGATAATGACCATAGATTGAACCAGCGCCAGGGTTTTTTCTCGCTTTCTTTCCAGATAGACATCTTTAACAATGGCGGTAGCCACCGCACTGGCAGAACCGCCGCCGATGGCTTGCAGGATCCGGAAGAAGATCAGCTGATAAATACTGCCTGAAGCGGCGCAAAGCAGGCTGGCGGCGGCATAGCAGGTGATGCCAATCAGCAAAATCGGCCGGCGGCCATACTTATCACTGAGCGGTCCCCAAATCAGAATACCAGCACTGAAAAAGATGAAAAATAAGATCAGGGTCAGATTCGTCAGATATTCAGGGACATTGAAATAAGTGGTCATAGTAGGTAGCGCCGGCAGATAAAGATCGGTAGACAGCGGGGCAAAAGCACTTAAAAAAACTAAAAAAATGAGCAATCCGCGATCGCCCAGGTATTTTTGTTTAGCGGTGCTATTGTTTGAAGCAGTCTTTATAGGATTCATTTTTTCTCGCATTCTTATAAATTTTAAGTTGGGTATTACATATTAACCCTATTTAATATTATAATGTATCTGGATTATATTTCAAGTAATTATACCAAATGAGTCAAGATAAAAATCGGATTGGATAATGAAGCCTAAATATCAAAGTAAGGAGAACTAGAAATGAATATTAAAATGAAGTATGTTTTATCAACAATACTTGTTACAGTGATTGCAATTGTGGTTTATATTATCTTGCATGAAGTGGGACATTGTCTTGTGGCGATGGCATGTGGAGCAAGAATTACCAAGTTCAGCATTATAAGTGCCAGTATGGCTTATGAAGGTGGTGTTTTTAACCGCTTTCAGTTTGCCTTGTTTAACGCTGTAGGGGCACTATTCCCAATTATCGTTAGTTTTTTTCTATTGTGTTTTTATCGACGAAACCAGCAAGGGATGGTCTATCATCAATTCTATTTCATGTTCTCGTTGATCAGTATTGCTTCTCTGTTTGCGTGGATTCTGGTGCCAATATGCAGTTTTTTTACTGAAGTTCCCCAAGGGGATGATGTTACCAAATTTATGCTGGAAACAGGGCTTTCACCGCTGATTGTTATCTTCGGGGCACTAATGATTATTGTGCCGATGATTTTTCTCATGGGGAAAAAAGGTGTGCTTGGGGTGCTCATTAATATCGGCAAAGAAGTAGCATGAATCACGCAGTAGCTGTAATTAAGAATGTTGCGTGTGAGGATTAGTAAACTGGCGGTAAGCATTTATGATGTCACGACAGATCAAAAATTACTATCATTGATAAACTGTCAACATTGACATGGTCCTGCAATTAATCTATAGTATCAAGTATATGTCTATAATTCATTGACTGTAACAGGAGAAGAAAATGGAAGACCCATGCCATAAAATAAAAAAAAGAAATGCGCGAGTAGTATTCGCATTAGTGACACTATTTGTATTGACAGTTTTATTTTTAGCCAATGCAAACAGCAAAGAAGATCTAAAAATTGTCGGGGAAAATGCAATAACCCTTTCGGAAAATTGGACCATTCGCGTTGGTGCATTCGAGGAACAAGGGACAAGTTTACCGGTTGATCTCAACATAGAACCGGGAACTGAATATGAGGCAACGACAGTTCTCCCAAATATTGATAGTAAAATGAATTATTTGTTACTGCGAGCATCGATGCAGGATATGGTCGTTTACTTAGATGGACAGGAAATCCATCGAGTCGAAAAACCAGAAACCCTGGGAATTGCAAGTCCTCTCGCGAGCACTTGGGTAATGTTCAAACTACCACGGGATTTTCAGGAAAAAACCTTGAAAATTATATTAAAAAGCGATGTCACGGCCTTTTCCGGTCATGTTAATAAGGTGATGCTAGGAGAAAGTTCGAGTCTTGTTAATTATGTTTTTGAACAGGGTTTTGGTGGTTTTATTGTTTTTCTTGTCTTGTTCGTGATGGGATTGCTTTTGATTCTGTTTGCGATTTTTGCCAAAAGCTTCCCAGATAA
Organism: Acetobacterium sp.; assembly: GCF_030652775.1. Lineage (GTDB taxonomy): Bacteria > Bacillota > Clostridia > Eubacteriales > Eubacteriaceae > Acetobacterium. The sequence continues at coordinate 3,875 of NZ_JAUSPS010000037.1, forward strand.
TCGCTTCTTATATCTGGGATTGCTGGTACTATCTACCAGTATCTGGATTTTATCTGAGGCCAGACTCCTTCAATTTTTCATAGGAAATCGATATATAATTGGCGGGATCAGTTATTTGATGGTACCGCTGATGGGGAGCTTTTTTTCCTTGTATGTCAAAGAAACAATTTTTCTTGAACAATGGAATAAACGGTTGATGCAGATGATGGCGGGGCTGTATCTGTTTTTGCTAATTGCCACAATGATTCTTCAGGTGCTGGGAATAAGTGAGTTTATTGAGACAATGAACATTATGATGATGGTGATCTTTCTTAATATCATTATATTATCGGCGCTGATGTTTGAGGAACTGGTAAAAAAGAGTAATCAGGATGCAAAACAGTTCTTTAAGTATGTGAGTGTACTATCGGTCAGTGTAATCATGGAAGGAATTGTATTTTACACTAATCAGTTTGATTATACATCGTTTTTTATACGAATCGGCAGCCTCATCTTTTTTAGCTTGCTGCTGGCAGATTCCTATCTTTATTTTAAACGGAGTCTTCAAAGCCAGAAGGAACGGGATCTCTATGAAGCGCTTGCCTACCAGGATGTTTTAACTGGAGGGAATAACCGGGCAGCATTTGAACGCGATTTTGAGATGCTCAGAAATAAAGAAGTGCAATTCAGACTTGTGTTATTGGATTTAAATGAACTGAAATATATCAATGATAATTACGGACATGGCTCAGGTGATGAGGCCATTAAGACGCTTTATGTCATGATGCATGATGCGTTTATGCCGGAAGGGATGTGTTACCGAATTGGTGGCGATGAATTTGCCATCTTGATGGGAAATACCGAGGAAACAGCCATTAAAATCAGGATTCTCCAGATGATAAAATATCTTAAATGTGCCGAAAACCAGGTAGAATATCCCCTTGAGGTGGCAATCGGAACAGACGTATACGATGCGAAGACATGGCCAAATCTAACCAAGTTTTATCATCATGTCGATCAACAAATGTATGCAGATAAGCTCGAAATAAAACAAATACGTAAAACAAAGCTTACCATAGCGGTAAAATAAAACCAGTTGAAGCGGTCTGTTGCTATTCCTGTGTTAGCCTGAAGGCCAAGATCAAGAGATCTTGACCCATTCAGGCTTGTTTTGTTTCGAGGCGACAATCATTCATATAATGGAGGATTTTTGCCACGCCAAAGGTCAGGCCGGTGATGATCAGATAGATGCCAACTAAACCGGAATTTAATTGATCATAGAGCTGGCCAAAGAGAATTTGGCCAATTGGCATAAATGCTGTGGATAAAGCAGTGGTCAGAGCCATCGTTTTGCCCATTAGGTTTTGGGGGATCTGGAGCTGAATAAAGGTCAACGATTGGATATTAACATTGGCAACAAAAAACATCAGAATAAATCCGGAAAAGGTAAACCAGCCATATGCGATCAGATGGGTTTGGTCACTGCCCAATACCCAGGGAGTCAGACATAAACCCATCCCCAGAATACCAACGGCCATGAAGATAAAGAGCCGATGCAGCTTTTCAAAAGGATTATACTTGGCAACGGTTGTCGAGAAGATGGCCCCGACAATCATACCAATTCCCAATATGCCTTCAGAGATGCCGTAGAGCTGGTCGGATACGCCCAGAATAATCTTTTCGACATAGGGAACACCCACCGTATAGAGTGGCGTCATAAAAAGATTGAGGCCGGCGGCAATAAACAGGATATATAAAACAAAGGGTTTATCTCGAGATAGAAATTTAAGCGTGGCTTCAATATCTTTGGCATAAGTCACAATTGGCGAGGCGGTCATTTCGGCTTTTTCAAAAGGGATGGTTAAGAATAATTCCATCACACCGGATGCTAAAAAGCTGATCAAATTGATAATCAGAATGACCTTAAGCCCGAAGACCCCATATAAAAAACCGGCGGAGATAGGCCCCAGTAACATCGTCAAGGCACTGATCTGACTGATCATACTATTTCCGGCAGTATAATGGTCAGGGGTAATGACGCTGGGGATGCTGGCCCGGACAGTTGGTTCATAAACACTGTTAATAATAGATAAAGTAAAGATTAAGATCCCAATCCATAGAATTTGCTGATCATTGCCATAAATAAAAGCAGCGAACAAAGAAAGGATAATGGTGCAGCAAAAGTCTAGGACAACCATCATTCGTTTTTTGCTCATCCGGTCGGCAAGTGCGCCGCCAATCGGGGCCAGAAAAATGGCCGGAAGAATGGATAGTGAAATAATCAGCGAAAACACCACGGCAGAGCCGGTGAGATCAAGGATGTAAAGTGAAAAGGCGAAGCGCTGCATTGAATTGCCAAACATGCTGATGAATTGTCCAATGCCAATAATAACGAAATTTTTATTCAATAGTTTTTCTGCTTTCATATCAACCTCCAAAAATGAAACATAGTTCACTTTTATAACAAGTATAGATGTTCGCAAAACAATTGTCAACAGAAAAATGAACTAAAGTTCAAATTAAACATGATCTTGCAAAATAACCGATTTCATACTATCCTTAAGAAAGAACGGAACATGTTTATAGAATAGATGGGGTTAGAATAATGGCGAAAGAAAAGAAAATTCAAGAACGAACGATTGTGAATCGCAAAAAAATACTTGACTCCGCAAGACAATTGTTTAATGAGAAGGGCTATTACCATACGAATACCAAAGAAATTGCCAAAGAGGCTGATGTTGCAACCGGCAGTTTTTATAATTATTTCCCGGATAAACTGAGCATTTTTCAGGAGATTATGATCATGCACCTGGAAAGAAATTATGGAGATTTATGTGAATTGACAAAAAAGCTCAATCAACATCCACATCGTGCCAAAGCTATAATTATAAACTATGTCCATAATGGTATGGATCATGCCTATGATAATCGGGTTATGTTTCAGGACTTTGACAGTATTCTTTTAGCGAATCCTCAGTTAGGTGAAATTATCGGAACGTTTTATGACAAAATAATGACCGAAATATATAACTTCTGCAAAGATAGTCCCCATGTAATAAAGCGAACCGCCAACCCCCTGGTAATGTCGCGGATGGCTTATTTTGTAATTCAGGGAACGTCGGAACTCATGTCAAAACAACTGGATGATGGGGATAAAAAAGAATATGAGGAGCAATTGGCACAAATTGTTTATTGGTATCTGTTTGGCAATTAAAAGGGAAAGCGTAGTGTAGCTGAAATAATGAATGCTAGAAAGGTAAAAGGTGTACTTGAATTAATTCGGCCGGAGCTACCATTCACTGCTGGGATAGGTGTGGTTATTGGAACGATCATTGAAGCTGATCGTTTACCCAAAACCTTTCAAAAATAATTCTTGACAGATAGTAAGGTTTATTCTATCATTAAATCATCGACCGACGGTCGATGAGACGGGAGGTGCTCAATGAAAACAGTCAAAGAAGGCGAAGTCCGCAAACAGGAAATCCTGATGGTGGCCCGGGAACTCTTTGTCACCAAGGGCTATGAACAGACCTCGGTGAATGATATTTTAAAAATTGTGGACATTGCCAAAGGTACCTTTTACTATTATTTTGCTTCCAAGGAAGAGGTGCTGGCCGCCATCATTCTGGATATTGTCGAGGAAGGCGCCAAACGGGCTGAGCGAATACTTAAAGACAAATCCGTACCACTGGTCAATCGGATCATGATGGCGATTATGGCCCAGTCACCGGAGTTTGAAGGATCAGAGGAGATCAGAGACGAAATGCACAAGGTCGACAATGCCAAGCTGGAACAGCTATACACCAAAGCCATGCTCAAGCGGATGACCCCACTGTTGGAAACTGCGGTGGCCGAAGGCGTAGCCGCCGATCTTTTTCATCTGGATTATCCCCGGGAAACGATTGAGTCGATTTTACTACTGGGCCATATGTTGTTTGACTGCAATATTATGGACTGGGAAATGGCCGACTATCCGGCAAAGATAAAGGGCTTTCTGGCCAATATGGAAAGAATGCTGGGAACCGGCGCAGGAGAGCTTGAAGACTTTTTACAAATGTTTGCCTAATTAAAACTTGGCGGCATTTGTAAAAATTTTTTACTCGTTTACCGACCGATGGTCGATAAGTGGTGATTGAGGAATGACGCACGAATGAAGAAAAAAATAAAGAAAATAGGAGGAACCCCAATGAAACAACAAAAGACAATTAAAGGAACAACAAAGCAGAACACTGCGATGAAAAAATTTATGATCCTTGTTGCCGGATCATTCATCTCTAGCATCGGTAGTGGCTTGACTGATTTTGGACTGGCGATCTATATTTTAAACCTGACCGGATCGGTGGGAGCCACCGGAATTTTTGCCATTTGCGCTTTTCTGCCAACGATACTACTGGCACCGGCGGGCGGGGTGTTGGCTGATCGCTATGACCGACGGCTGATGATGATTCTGGGTGAGTTGTTTTCCGGACTGGCACTGTTGATCAGCCTGGCCGCCATAATGAGCCCTAACCCATCACTGGTAGTGATCTGCATTGGTGTCGGAATCAGCTCGGTGTTCTCGGCCCTGACAGAACCGGCTTTCAAGGCCACCATCACCGACCTCTTGTCAGCAGAAGACTTTGCCCGGGCTGGCGGTATGGTTCAGCTGGCAGGCAGTGCCAAGCTGCTGATTTCCCCAGTCATTGCCGGTCTGATGTTGCAAGTGACAACGGTTGGCACCCTGATTATGCTGGATATGGCGACTTTTTTCACTACAGTTCTGATCATCGCATATGTCAGAAAAGGTTTGATTGGTAAAAAAAACGCAGTGACCGGTACGAGGTTTCGCAGTGAAATCAGCGAAGGTATCATCGCCATCCGGGGCAAAAGGGGGATCATGACAATGATTATCATCATGACAATTGCCACCTTCTGTCTGGGGTTTGTGCAGATGTTAAGCAAGCCCCTGGTTCTGGCCATTGCCGGTGAACGGGAGCTGGGAATTCTGACTACAGTTATTGCCATGGGAATGATGGTCGGAAGCATCGGTATCAGCATGATCAAGCAACCAAAATCCTATGTTGGTATGCTATCGACTGGTCTGTTTGGCTGTGGGGTTTTTATGGCTCTGATTGGGGTCAGTGAAAATCTGGTTCTGATCGCCGGTTTTGGATTTATGATGTTTGTCTTTATGCCAGCCATCCAGATTGGGGCCGAGGTGCTGATTCGCACCAATCTGGACAATCGCGTTCAGGGCCGGGCCTTTGGTCTGATTAGTCTGATTACCCAGATGGGTTATATACTGGCCTTTATCGCGGCCGGCATTTTAGCAGATATGATCTTTGAACCCTTGATGCAGGGTAATACTGAGCTGGCCATCAGCATCGGTGCAGTAATCGGTGATGGGGTTGGCCGAGGCAATGCCCTGTTGATCGTCATTGCCGGAATTGGCTTGGCCTTGGTCGGGCTGGTGGCAGCCCGCTTAAAAAGTGTCAGAACCCTGGAAGCGAAGGAGGCAGCAGAAGAAACTGTTACTGAATCTTTTGAGCGGAACATGATTGATTTTAATGTTGATTTCACGAACAAAATCGATTATTCTTGAGAAATGGAGGTGATACGCTGTGACGGAAAAAATCAGACTCAGACGATTTCAAACAGAAGACGTACCCATATTCAAGGAGTGGCTTAAAAAAGACCATGTCAAAAAATGGTACACTGAACCAGAAGACTGGATCGCAGAAGTGACGTTGAGAGACAGTACCTTTTCATGGATCACCCACTTCATTGTCGAGTGGGAAGAAAAGCCAATTGGGTTTGGCCAGTTTTATAAATGTCTCGATGCGAAAGAAGAATGCTACGCCAATATCCCTCAGACCGGCACCTACAGCATTGACTATCTCATTGGCGAAACGGACTTTTTAGGCAAAGGGTATGGTAAAAAGACAGTTCAATTGCTGACTGAAATGATTTTCAGGTTTTCAGACTCAAAACGGATTGTTGTTCAGCCGGAACCTGAGAACCGGGGATCCTGCAATGCCTTGTTAGCCAATGGCTATGTTTTTGATGAAGATAATGAGGTTTATCAACAAGAAAAAAATACCTGAATTGCAGATATTTATATACACCCTATTGACTTACCAGTCAATAGGGTGTATTCTTAGCTCATACATTGACTAGCGAGTCAAAGGAGGGTTTTATGTCAATTGATTCTTTTGAAAAAATATCGGACGAAAAACAAGCGGTCATCATCCAGAGTGGAATTACTGAATTCTCGAAAAAATCCTATATGGATGGCAGCACCGATGAGATTACTAAAAACTGTGGGATCTCTAAAGGGCTCCTGTTTCACTATTTTGGCAATAAGAAAAATTTCTATCTTTATTGTCTGGAAGTTGCTTTAAAACGACTGCTTACAGATGTTCCCATGCCGGACCAAACCGATTTTTATGGAATTATCTTTTTTTATGCTGATGAAAAATTTAAATTATGCGAAAAATATCCCAGCGAAATGCGCCTGGTCAATATGGCCGCCCGGGAAATGAGTGCTAAGGTGCTTAATGAAAAGAATGAGCTGATCGTGCGGTATATGATCAGCACCCGAGAAAAATCGCAGCAGATTATGGAAAAAGCCATCACGGCCCTTGAACTGAAAGACATCAACGTAGAAATACTAAAAGACGCGATAATGATATATTTGAGGGCGATCCTAAACAAATATTTGGAACGGTATAAAGAAACCCCGGAATTATTTTTCGAGCGCTCCCCAGAGATTAAAGCAGAAATAAAAGAGTACCTTGATTTCATGTTAAATGGGGTTGTCAAGGAAGGAGCATCATCATGAAACCAATCAGCTTAATGAAGGCGATCTGGCTTTGCTATCGCAATAAAAAAATGAGCGATTCAGAAAAAACCGGAATTAGAGCGGAACGGCTTAACCGTCTGGTGGCATATGCCAAGCAGAATAGCCCTTACTATTGCGAGCACTATCATAACATTGGCGAGAATTTTAATCTGAGTGACTTGCCACCAACGAATAAGGTCGATCTGATGGCGCATTTTGATGAGTGGGTAACCGCAAAAGATATCACCTTGAATGAAATAGAAACTTTTATGATGGATTTGGACAATATCGGTCGAAAAATCAAGGGGAAATATCTGGTGTTTACCACCAGCGGCTCCACGGGCAACCCCTTAGTAGCACTATGCGACCAATCCACCAATAATGTTATGGCTGCAATCAACATGATGCGAAGCTTTGCCAGAAAAGCAGATTTTATGTCCTTTCTGAAAGGGGGCGGAAAAACCATGGGAGTTTTTGCTACCGGCGGTTTTTATTTGGGAAATAGTTCGGTTCGGGCGCGCTTATTATCGATGCCCTGGAAAAAAAGACAGTTTGGCGTGACCAGTGCCCTCTATCCAATTGCCCGGATCGTTGATGACCTGAATGACTTTAAACCGACGATGCTGGGGGGCTATCCGACCATCCTTGAACTGCTGATTGATGAACAGAAAAGTGGGCGGCTGCAGATCGCTCCGGTAATCATTATGACTGGTGGCGAATACCTGAGCGATCAGCTTAGAGATTCTTTAGAAACGGCCTTTGGATGCCCGGTTCAAACCACTTATTCCTGTACGGAAGGCGGCACCATTGCCTGTGAATGTCCGGAAAAGCATTTTCATATCAATGATGATTGGCTCATTGTTGAGCCGGTTGATCACCAGAATCAGCCGGTACCGGATGGGGTGCAGTCGGATAAGATCCTGATTACCAACCTTTATAATTATACCCAGCCTTTCATTCGCTACGAGGTCACTGACCGGGTGGTGATGCATCATGAACCTTGCCCCTGCAACAATCCGTCACCCTGGCTGACCCTTGAGGGACGTACCGATGATATCCTGACCTTTTATGAAGATGGAAAGATCATCAAAATTCCGCCTCTGGCGATTTACGCAACGCTCAAAGAAATCCATGGGATCATCCGGTTTCAGCTGATTGCCCATGGAGAGAATCAGCTTGAATTGAGAATCACACCCGGGAGTGGAGACGAGCCACAGAGCTTATTTGAAGCAGCGCAGAAGAAACTATCGGCTTTTCTGGCCAGCCATGGAGTGACTACTGCCCATATCTCTTTTTCTGATTTGACACCGATGCAGCACCCACAAAGCGGAAAGTTTAAGCATATCATCAATAAACCTGAGTAATTGTAAGGTAGCCCCCTAGCAGGATTGGCTGATAGCGATAACTGGATCAAAATAAGTTTTCGCCAAACATAACTTGACAGGCTAGCGTTCATTAGCTATAATAAGGCTAATGAACGCTAGCTTTTAGTTTTTTTGCGAAAAATTTAAGGAGAATCAATGACAAAACGCAATACCCGGGAAATAATATTAGAGGAAGCCTTGAATCTGTTTTCGGTCAAAGGCTATCGGAGTGTGACGGTTAAAGAAATCGCCGAGGCGGTGGGCATTAAGGATAGTTCACTTTATAAGCATTTTGACAGTAAGCAGGCCATTTATGATACCTTGCTTGAGTGGATGAATCAGAAATTTGAAGAAACCGTGACCTTTTATCGGTTGCCCCAGGGTGAAATGGAAAGTGTTGCCCGGGAATATGGCCGCAATGATCTGGCCTGGCTTAAAAAAGCCTGTGAGGCAGTTTTCCTTTTTTTTCTAAAAGATCCGCAGGCATCAAAGTTCCGTCGGATGTTGACCATTGAACAGTATAAAAATGATGATGCAGCCAAGACCTTGTACAACTGGTTTTTTAACGACGCCATTTTGTTTCAGACCGACTTATTTAGTGAAATGATCCGGCAGGGAACGTTCAGAGCAGGCCCTCCCCAGATCATTGCGTTGCAGTTTTATGCACCATTCTATACCCTTTTATGCCAATATGACCAGCTGCCGGAAAAAGCAGATGAAGCACTGGCTCTTCTGATGGCGCATATCGAACAGTTTGCGTCAATTTATCAAATAAGAAATGAGGAAAATTGATGAATTTAAATAAAATGATGGATCAGGGAATTGCCCAAATTATGACAACAGCGGGACGATTTTATCTAAATAACGCCAAAGGCCGGGCTTTTTTAATGAGCGTTCTGCCGGAGCTGGCCAAAAGCACCGCCCGCAGAAAGAAGCAGGAAAAAGAAGGCCTGCACGTGCCGCCATTTCTGATTGCCAGTATCGCCTCACAATGCAATCTCCATTGCGCCGGATGTTATGCCCGGGCTGGTGGGGGCTGCGGCACAACCAGTGGCAAAACGGATATGGATGCCGGCCAATGGGGGAATGTTTTTGACCAGGCAGCAAGACTTGGTGTCGCCTTTATTCTGCTGGCCGGAGGTGAGCCCTTTTTACGCCGGGATATCCTGGAGCTGGCCGGGGAATACCCAAATGTGATCTTTCCGATTTTTACCAATGGCACGATGCTGGATCAGGAGACCATTGAGTTACTTGACAACCATCGCAATCTGATCCCCATTTTGAGTATTGAAGGCAATGCAGAAGAAACTGATGCCCGCCGCGGGGCGGGTACCCATGAGCAGATTGAAGCGGCCATGGCCGCCTTGAAAAAGCGCAAAATCCTATTCGGGGCAGCCATTACAGTCACCAGGGAAAACATGGCACTGGTGACCAGAAATGACTTTCTTGAAGCCCTGGAGGATAAAGGTTGTGGTGTGAACCTGTATGTGGAATATATCCCGGCTGAACCAGGAACCGACTATCTGGTCCTTACGCAAAGCGAAATCAAGCAACTTCAGGCGATTTGTCTTGAGCTTCGAAAATCATTTCGGCGCATGGTGATCTTGTCATTCCCCGGCGACGAGGAGGAAATGGGCGGATGTCTGGCTTCCGGGCGGGGATTTTTTCATATTAATCCCTATGGCGATGCCGAGCCCTGTCCCTTTTCACCCCATGCAAAACAGAACCTGACCAGTGATTCGGTGGAAGCCGTGCTCCGCTCCCAATATTTTGCCGATCTCCGGGAAATTGCCGCTAATGTCGGAAACCATGGCGGATGTACCTTGTTTGAGGTGAGCGATCAGGTCGAAAAATTGTTGGCGTAAGTTTAGATAATGACTATTTCTGTGAGGAGACCAATAAGGTATATCTAAAAGAAAAGGCGGGAAGTTGATTAGTCTACCGGCCCAAATATGGGAACTGGCACGTTAACAAATCTTTAACATCATAACCGTATAATAGTCCCGTACACTCATATTTAGGAGAAAGAAAAATGATTAATATATTAGTTGTTGAAGATGATATCAAACTTAATTATATCGTCTGTTCATTTTTAAATGATAACGGATACCATGCCATCAGTTGCAAAAACGGAACCGAGGCCTTTGATCGAATTCAGGAAGAACCGGTGAATCTGATTATTTCGGACATCATGATGCCGGAAATGGATGGGTTTGAATTTGCCGCTGAAATCAGAAAGCAGGATAAAGGCATTCCGATTCTGTTTATGACCGCCCGGGATGATATCACTGCCAAACAGAAGGGCTACAGCCTGGGCATTGACGATTATATGGTAAAACCCATCGAGATGGACGAATTGGTTTTGCGGGTGTCAGCCTTATTGCGTCGTGCTAACATCCGCAATGAGCGAAGGTTAGAGGCGGGTTCGCTCGTCTTAAACGAAGAGGAAACCACCGCCTATTTAAACGAAACGGAGCTGCCATTAACGGTAAAAGAATTTAACATTCTGTTTAAGCTGTTATCTTATCCCAAACGCACCTTTACCCGGGCTCAGCTGATGGATGAGTTTTGGGGATATGATACCGAAAGCACACCCCGCACCGTGGATGTTTCGATCACCAAACTACGGGACAAACTTTCGGAATGTGACGATGTGGAAATTGTGACCGTTCGGGGATTGGGCTACAAGGCGGTGATTAAAGGATGAAGTTTCGCTATGAAAATCTGGATGACAAGCGGATCAATGCCAAGCGCCCCTTCTGGAAAGAATTTTTAATTGTCTTTGGGGTGGTATTAATTTGCAGTGCCGGGGAAGTGCTGATTTTTAATCAGCAGATGCTTGATAAGGCTAATCCATGGATCATGGCCCTGGTGGGGATGTCCTATGCGCTGTTTATGGGACTGATTGTCAGTCTTGGGACCCGATTTATTATGTATACCGGATTTCAGAGACCGTTGACGGAAATCGGTCAAGCAGCCCGAAAAGTGGCCGCTGGTGATTTCACCGTCCACGTTCATTCCCAACGAAAGGATCATAAAAAGGATGAACTTGAAGTTCTGATCGACGATTTTAACAAGATGGTCGAGGAACTGGCTACCATTGAAACCTTAAAAAGCGATTTCATCGCTAATGTATCTCACGAGATGAAAACACCGCTGGCGATTATCCAAAGCTATGCCTCAGCACTCAGAAAAGAGGCATTGCCCCAGGAAGAAAAACAGGAATATATTGATACCATTGTCGAGGCCTCAAAAAAACTATCTACCTTAGTAACCAATATTCTAAAATTGAACAAGCTGGAAAATCAGGAAATTATCCAGACCGAAAGCTACGCCCTGGATGAACAGCTGCGCTGTTGTATGCTGGCACTGGAAGATAAATTTGACGAAAAAAACATCGAATTTGACGCCGACCTGGACGAAGTGACCATTACCAGCGATGAAAGTCTGCTGGAAATTGTCTGGAATAATCTGTTGACCAATGCCATCAAGTTTACCCCAAAAGATGGATTAGTAAAAATTCAGTTGCGAAAAGAAGACAAGCAGGCAATTGTCAAGGTCAGAGATAATGGCTGTGGTATGAGAGAAGAAACCTGCCGCCGGATTTTCGACCGCTTCTATCAGGGCGATACCTCCCATTCAGAAGAAGGAAACGGACTGGGACTTGCCCTGGTCAAACGAGTGGTGGATCTGGTGGATGGAACCATAACGGCCGAAAGTGAGCCGGGTAAGGGCACTACATTTACGATAATTTTGAAATTATAGAGAATCAATACACTTATATAAAATTCTGCAATCAACTTTACAAAAGTCCAAACGTTGGGTATAATAATCGTGTATATACACTGAAAAAGGTGATCACATGAAAATAGAAGAACAAAATAAAAAATCGTCAGTTTGCAATTGTCTCAATTTACGGCGGGCCTCACTGGCGATAACCGAAATCTACGACCATTACCTGGCCCCCTGTCACCTCAGTGTCAGTCAATTTTCAATTTTAAAGCACATTTTTGCCATGGAACCGGTGAATGTCAGCGAGTTGGCCGCAGAAATCCGGTTGGATCGGACCACCTTGGTTCGCAATTTAAAGCCCCTTGAACAGCAGGGGTTGATCCATGATATTGCCCAGTCGGGAACGCGGAACCGGCAACTCTGTTTGACGGCTGAGGGCCGAGAAAAAATTGAACAGGCCCATGCTTATTGGCAGCAGGCTCAGGAACAGATTGAAGCGCAGTTGGGACAGGAAGATACGGAAACCCTCCAAGCGCTGTTATTAAAAATTGAGGTCTTAGCGCCTTAATTTTTAAGCGTTATCGTGTAGCTACACTAAAAGAAAGAGAGAAAAGCATAATATGAAAGAGATGATTAGAACAAAAGGTTTGATATGTCAGAGAAAATTTGTGTGGCAATTGCAGTCAAAAGGTGAGCAGCGATGAATAAACAAACGGAAATTGAAAAGGAATTGACCCAACTACCCATTCTGGAATATGTATTCTTTAAACCCGAAGAGATTATTTTTTCCAAAGAGGTTCGGGATCTCTGTCAAGGCAATAGCTGCGGCATGTATCATAGCACCTGGGCCTGTCCCCCGGCAGTGGGCAGTGTCGAAAGCTGCATAGAAAAATGTCAGGCTTATGATAAGGCAATGCTTTTTACCACCGCCACCGAGGTAGCCAGCAGCTTTGATATGAAAGGATGGATGCGCGCCCGGGTCGAGCACGAGGCTCTAACCGATCAGGTGGCAGCTGTTTTCCGGCGCTACGATAAAAATGCTTTGATCCTATCTACCGAAGGATGCACGGTCTGTAAAAAATGCAGCTACCCTGATGCGCCCTGCCGATTTCCGGATCGTATGTATCCGGCCACTGAAGGGTACGGCATTATGGTGATGCAGATGGCACCGGCTTTAAACGTTAAATATAATAATGGCGTCAATACCGTCACCTACTTCAGTATGGTGCTATTTAATGAGAATGTGATACACAATGACCAGCTCATATGATGTCATTTACGAGGCGCTGCTACCAAAACTGGCTAAGTGTGACCTGGCTGAAAGTGCAGCCCGTTTTGGCCTGAATATTAATCCAAATGGAGATATTATCATCAATTTTTTAAAACGTGGTTATCGCATTACCAATGCCGGGGTGATGCCACTTGATGGGAAACCGGTCAATACCAATAATCGCTCCATTCTGATCCATTATGTGTTGTCCCAGGGCACCGGCGATCCGGTTTATTCGTTCAAACCCCTTTTTCGCATGACGACAGTCTTTTCAAGCGGCGACACCGGAAAAGCCAGCATGATGGATGCACCGCTGATTAAAGCTTTTGGAGATGACGTCAATAAATTGGATGGAACGATTATAAAATTAGGCGGAAAATCGGAGCTTTCAAAAGAACCTTACAGCCAATGCTGGCTATTGGAAGTGCTGCCCAAAATACCGGTTAAGATTATCTATCGGGAAGCTGATGAGGATTTTCCCGTTGAGATTCAAACTCAATTTGATGTAACGGCGCTGGAATTTTTGGAATTTGAATGTCTAGCTTTTTTATGTAGCTGCCTTGTCAGAGCATTGACTAAAACTGCTGAATATGGAACTGTGGACGGATGGGAATAACAACTCGCCGTCCAGTTTTTAATTTTACACCGAATTTTCGGTGTTTTTTGTGCAAAAAATTATAGAAATAGTCACTTTAACACGAACTTAACAAAATATTAACGTTGAGGAATAGTTGAAGCGTAATATAAGGCTATCAAAAGAAATTAATAAGAAATTAATAAAAAAGCAAGGCGAAAAGCCTTTGAGTAAGCAAAATATTCATAAGATACGAAGGAGAACATGATGAAAGTACAAGGAAAAAACATTGTCGTAACTGGTGGTGGAAATGGTGTTGGCAGAGAGCTGGTGTTACAGCTGTTGAATAAAGGCGCCATGGTCGTAGCAGTCGATATTAATCCGGAGGCATTGGAAGAAACGGTAACAATTGCCGGGAAAAATCCAAAACTATTTACCGAAGTGGTCGACATTTCAAATAAAGAAGCGGTCTTTGCCTTTGCCAGGAAGGCTATCGAAAAGTATGGAAAGATCGATGGTATCATCAACAATGCCGGGATCATCCAACCCTTTATTCATTTGAATGAACTGGAAATGGATCGCATTGAACGAGTGATGAATATTAATTTCTACGGCACCCTCTATATGGTCAAAGCATTTTTACCGCATCTGTTGAAACGTCCGGAAGCCCATATTGTCAATGTTTCCAGTATGGGAGGCTTTTTACCGGTACCGGGGCAAAGTGTATACGGCGCGTCCAAAGCAGCAGTCAAACTGCTGACCGAAGGATTATCATCAGAATTAAAAGATACTAATGTCAATGTATCGGTCGTTATTCCCGGTGGGATTGCGACTGATATCAAGAAGAATTCCAATATTTCCCACCAGACAGCTAGCGATCGTAATAAAGCGAACAAAGTATTAACGCCTGAAAAAGCAGCGGAATTGATTATCAAGACCATGGAGAAGAAAAAACTGCGATCCTATATTGGCAAAGACTGTAACCTGATGAATATATTCTATAAAATCAGCTCAGGTTTGGCGATGGGGATGATTAATCGGGTGATGGCGGCAAATGCTCATTAAGATCATCAAGCTCTGAATTGGGTTGATTTATGAGTAGACAGCCCTAACGCTTTTGAAAAGATTGCCGATATTTATAGCAGTAGAGTTCATTAAAATAATGGTGTTTATTCAATTTTGATGATAAACTGAAGTGGTTAAAATACGAAGGATTTACAGGAGAAAAAAGATGGATCAGAACAAAAGTCTTTTTAAAAAGAAACTTGCAATCAGCATTTCAATAGTGGTATCCCTTTTTCTCCTGACGGTTTTTTTGCTGATCATTGGCATGTTTATGAATAACATGAAACAACAGGAAATGTTAAAAACAACCGATAAATTCATAAATTTTAAAAGTCAGGTGGAACGCCTGATTTTCACAAATAAAACCCTGGTTCAAGGTTTTGAAGCTTATATCCTGGTCAACCCGGGGCTGGATGAAGAAGAGGCCTATATTTTTCTGGATAATCTCTTATCGAAAAATGAAAACCAGATCAGAAACATTGGGGTATGTCAGGATACGACGATCATTTGGAATTATCCCAAGGAAGGAAATACGGCGGCCATTGGCGTCGACCTGGCCAAGGTTGACAGCCAGAAAGAGCTGGTCCTAAAGGTTAAAAATGAACTTGTCCCGATCTTACAGGGGCCAGTCGAGCTGGTTCAGGGCGGGACTGGTTTTATTATCCGGCTTCCCATCGTTAGAAAGGACACCGGTTATTGGGGACAGATCAGTATCGTGCTGAAAGGCGATAAAATCATGGAGGCCATTAGTGGTTATGCCGAAGATGCCGGATTAAATGTCGCTATCTTCAATGATCAAAACAAAACGGTACCATTTTTTGGTTCGATGAGTGCGGTTGGCAAATCACCATTAACCTTTGCCATCGATCCGGACTTTGTTGATTGGAAGGTAGTAGTATCGCCTAAAGAAGGGTGCGAAAATAATCAGTTCATTTTTTGGTGTGCCACTTTTTTAGCCGTTTTAATTGCCGCCGGAGCCGGTCTGTTAACCTTCAGAGCCCTAAAAACAAATTATCAATTGCGGATTATGTCCAGTCACGATTCCCTTACTGGTCTTTATAATCGCCATTATTTAAATGAATACCAGACCATGGTTTTGGCCTCGGCCAAAAGAAATAATCGACAGGTCGGGTTTATAAGTATGGACTTGAATCATTTCAAGAATATCAATGACACCTATGGGCACAACGTTGGCGATCTGGTCCTCGCTGAAACGGCTCGGGTTTTAATCGAAAGCACTAGAATCGGAGAGGCAGTATTTAGATTGGGCGGCGATGAGTTTCTGATAATCATGCCGGATATAGAAGACCGAACCGCATTGCAACAAGCCCGGGAAAGGCTTGCAAACAGTTTTAAAACTGAATTTCACCTGGCCGATTATCCCGCTAAAATTGCGGTGAGTATTGGTACGGCCATATTTCCCGAGGATGGCAATAATATTGATGCCTTGCTTCAGATTGCCGATGAAGAAATGTATGCGGATAAAAAGGAACAGAAAATGAACCAAGCAGAAAATCAAACGGAGCAACCATCGGGATGACTTGTCAACAGGGACGTATTATGATAATATGAATAGCTCGTACCCCGGTAAAAACCAATAAAAATCAATTATGAATGGAGAATAATAAAATGGAACAATTGCCTAATTGCCCTAAATGCAATTCAGAATATACCTATGAAGATGGAGAACTGCTGATCTGTCCAGAATGTGCCCATGAGTGGACCGTCGACGCAACAAACGAAAACGGCGGCGATGAAAAGATCGTCAAAGATTCAAATGGAAATGTTTTAGCAAGTGGAGATACGGTCATCTTAATTAAGGACCTGAAAGTAAAAGGTAGTTCCCAGGATTTGAAAAAGGGAACCAAGGTAAAAAACATCCGTCTGGTTGATGGCGATCATAATATCGACTGTAAAATTGACGGCTTTGGAGCGATGTCCTTAAAATCGGAGTTTGTTAAAAAGGCATAATGGTCTGAAATCAACAGTAGTTAAACCCGGATAGTTTTCTGAAAATATAAAATCAAAACAAAACTAAATATTAAATAACGATAAGCCCCCTGAATTTCGCGAGTAGAAAATCAGGGGGCTGGTTTTTTAAAAACGACAATTTTCAAAAAATCTCAAAAATTGATTGACTTGGAGTTAACTCCATATGTTAAAGTGGATAGAAGCTAGTAAAGGATAAATAAAACCATAGCGAAAGAAAATCTCAAGTGAACCGAGGTGAATTTCCATGACCATTACCGAAGTAAGTAAAAAATATGATATCTCTCAGGATACCCTGCGGTATTATGAGCGGATCGGATTAATTCCGGCAGTTAATCGGACCAAAGGCGGAATGCGGGACTATACCGAAGAATCTTGCGGCTGGATTGAGCTGGCGAAATGCATGCGTTCGGCTGGAATTCCCATTGAAGCCCTGATTGAATACTGCGCGCTGGCCCAGCAGGGGGACGCGACCATCACGACCAGAAAAGAATTGCTGGTTGAAGAACGGACTAAGCTGCTGGAAAAAATGGAAGATATGAAAAAGACCCTGGATAAGCTCAACTACAAGATTGACATCTACGAAAAAGCTGAAGTGTCCGGGGTTTTATCCTGGAAGAAATAGCATCAGCGTTTAACTGAAGCACACGAGTGCATTCAAAATCTCCGTACCTTAAGCGTATGGAGATTTTTTTAAAAATAAATTAATAAAAAATATTGACTTGGAGTAAAGTCTAGATGGTAGTATAGTAATAGTAGATAAATTATCCATTATAAATTAATTTGACTAAACAGTCGGTCACAGATTGTTTAAATCTAAAATTAGGGAGACTAAAAGATGTTGTATCGAAAATTCGGAAAAACAAATGAAGAGGTTTCGGTTCTGGGGTTTGGTTGCATGCGCTTGCCGGTTATCGATGGGGTTCAAAACCATATCGATGATGGAAAAGCCATTGAGATGTTAAGATACGCCATCGATCATGGCGTGAACTATATCGATACCGCCTATCCTTATCATGGCACCGGTTTTGACAAAGGTGGAGAGAGCGAACTTTTTGTGGCCCGGGCTTTAAAAAATGGCTACCGCGAACGGGTTAAAATCGCGACTAAGCTGCCGTCATGGCTGATTCAGTCACGGGCGGATATGGAACGATTATTGGACGAACAGTTGAAACGACTGGAAACCGATACAATCGATTTTTACCTGCTGCATGGACTCAACCGAGGCTTCTGGCAAAATCTGAAAAATTTGGGAGCTTTTGAATTTCTGGATCAAGCCATCAAAGACGGTAAAATCAAACACGCTGGTTTCTCTTTTCATGATGACTTTGATTTATTTGTCGAAATTGTCGATGCATATGATTGGTCTTTTTGCCAAATCCAATACAACTATCTCGACGAAAACTATCAGGCCGGTAAAAAAGGCCTGGAATATGCGGCCGGCAAAGGAATGGGAATCACCATTATGGAACCAATCAGAGGCGGGTCTCTGGTCGATAAATTACCCACAGAGATTTTAGAGGCCTGGAACCAGGCCCCAATTAAAAGAACACCGGCTCAATGGGCACTGCGGTGGGTTATGAATCATCCTGAGGTTTCTGTGGTGCTCAGTGGTATGACAACGATGGATCAGGTGGTCGATAATATCAATACCGCCAATGAAGGTGCGGCCAATTCCTTAACCAACGAAGAACTGGCGTTAGTGGATTTTGCCAAGAAAACAATAACAGAAAAGATGAAGGTCAACTGTACAAATTGCCGGTATTGTATGCCCTGTCCATCCGGGGTCGATATTCCAGGACATTTTGCCCTTTATAATAATGCTTTTCTATTTGATGCACTACCAAGAGCCAAAGGTCTATACCAAACAATGTTTCCGCAAGATGCCAAAGCCTCGAATTGCGTTGAATGTGGGAAATGTGAAGAACATTGTCCCCAGAATATTGCCATTATTGAGGAATTGAAAAATGTCAGAGCGGCCTTAGAATAAAGTTGATGCTGTAAAATCTCCGTACCTTAAAGGTGCGGAGTTTTTTTTAAGAAAAGAATAAAGGGGATTGACTTGGAGTGAACTCCAGATGGTACAGTAAATAATATCGCTGATTAAATGATAAATGATGAGAGGATTGAAGAGATAAATGAATGTAGATGAATTTTTAGAACACTTAAATCAGAGAGAAGTGGTTAAAGGTGGCTCGGAAGTCCATTTGATGATGCACGACATCTCTCAGGAGGCGCTGAAACTGACAACAGAGCTCAATGGCAGCTATCATCCGCCAGAAGAAATCCGGGAGATTTTTTCCCGACTAACGGGTAAACCAGTAGATGAAACTTTTGGATTGTTTCCGCCATTTGCTACCGATTGTGGTAAAAATATTCACGTCGGAAAAAATGTTTTTATCAATTCGGGCTGCCGTTTTCAGGATCAGGGCGGCATCTTTATTGGGGATGGGGTTCTGATCGGCCACAATGTGGTGTTGGCAACCCTCAACCATGATATCAATCCGCAAAAACGCAGTGATATGTATCCAGCACCCATTCGAATTGGCAATAATGTCTGGATTGGTGCACAGGCCACGGTGCTTCCCGGGGTTACTATTGGTGATGGGGCCATTGTCGCGGCCGGAGCGGTGGTAACCAAAGATGTGCCAGCTAATGTGATTGTCGGCGGAGTCCCGGCCAAGATCATCAAAAAGATTGAAATAAATCAGAAATAAATTGCGAAATATCCTGAATAAAAAGAAGGAGGAAACAGGATGCGCAATATGAAAAAGGTGTATTTGATTTTTGTTTTACTGACCTTATGTTTGGGTTTGGTGGCTTGCGACTGTGGCCAAACCCAGAAAAGCGAGCCGGTGAATCAAGAAAATACAGCGATAGTTAATGATCCGGAAATACCTAAAGAAGTGGTAAATACACCGGTGATGAAAAATTTAAAGATAACAGTAGATGGCCAGGAATTTTTTGCGAATCTTTATGAAAATGAGACAACTTTGAAATTCGTCGAAAAACTGCCGTTAACCATTGACATGAGTGAACTCAATGGTAACGAAAAGCTCTATTATTTTGAGGAGCCTTTACCTGTAGCAGCTGAGCAGATTGGAGAAATCCGGGCGGGTGATCTCATGATGTATGGTGATGATTGTCTTGTTTTATTCTATGAAAATTTTTCAAGCTCTTATCGTTATACCCGAATCGGAGCAATTGAAAATGCTGACGGGTTAGCCGAAGCGGTTGGCAATGGAACGGTGAGAATTTCGTTCAGCTTATCTGGGGTTTAATCATCAGAAAAATAGAAAAGGAGTAAAACATTATGAAAAAACAAGAATTAGAGAAGGTATCCGATTTTGCACTAGGTGAGGAAAACCTGGGATTAGCGCCGTACTTTATCGGAAAAAGTTATTTAAGTCTTTTGAATGATCAGGAGGTGGACATTTACAATGTTACTTTTGAACCGGGTTGCCGTAATAACTGGCATATCCATCATGGGTGTGGGCAGATATTAATTTGTGTTGGTGGCCATGGTTGGTATCAGGAAGCCGGACAAGAAGTTCGAACGCTAGAAAAGTGGAGATATAGTGTACATCGCAGCGGAAGTCAAGCACTGGCATGGTGCGGTAAAGGATGAAGCCTTTGCCCATCTATCATTGACCGTTCCGACGGAAGGTGCCAGCCATGAATGGCTTGAACCGGTGACTGATGAAGCGTATAACAAACTAAAAATCCAGTAAAAACAGAACCATCAATTGTGGTGGCATTCCTGGCCTGAATCATTAAATGAAGTGGCCAAATAAGTAAAAATAGTGATTAAGAAAAATTGGAGGAAAAAATGATTTATCAGAATTTTCAGGATAAAAAACTATCGGCATTGGGTTTTGGGGGCATGCGTCTGCCAACGATTGGCGAAGGCTTTAGTGCCCCGGTCAATGAAGAAGAAACAGCAAAGATGGTGGATGTAGCTATTAAGAATGGTATCAATTATTTTGATACGGCTTACGCCTACCATGGCGGAGCATCCGAAACCGTGTTGGGCAAGGTTCTTAAAAATTATCCCCGGGACAGCTATTATCTGGCCAGCAAATTTCCGGGCTATGAAGTCAGAGAAAGCTGGGATGCGAAAGCCCAGTTTGAGGAGCAACTGGAAAAATGCGGCGTCGATTATTTTGACTTTTATCTAATCCATAACGTCTATGAGCGAAACATCGATGTCTATTTTGACGAACGCTGGGGAATTGTTGAGTACCTGATTGAGCAGAAGAAAAACGGGCGAATTAAACATCTGGGTTTTTCGACCCATGGACTGAAGCCAACCATTGAGCGTTTTATTAAGCGCTACGGCGAGCATATGGAATTTTGTCAGATTCAGTTGAACTATCTGGACTGGAAATTACAGAAAGCCAATGAAATCTATGAGATGCTGGTCGAAAAGAATCTGCCCATTTGGGTGATGGAACCGGTTCGGGGTGGGGCCCTGGCCAATTTTGATGATGAAAAAACGGCCAAGCTTCGCGAACTGCGACCAGACGAAAGTACAGCAGCCTGGGCCTTCCGCTTTCTGCAGGGATTACCCGGTGTGGTAGTGACCCTGTCAGGGATGTCGACGCAGGAACAGGTGGAGGAAAATATCAAAACTTATGAATCGATTAAACCGCTGACAGCGCAGGAACAATCAGTGGTTGCGGAAATTAGAGATAGTATGCTCGCGATGCTGCCCTGTACGGCTTGTAAATATTGCTGTTCCGAGTGTCCCAAAGAATTGGATATTACGACCCTGCTGCATCATTATAATGATCAAAAATTTCAGCCGGGCTTCATCGCACCGATGGCCATTGCTGGAATGGATGAGGAAAAGCGACCGGGTGCCTGCATTGAATGTGGTCAGTGCAAACAGGTCTGTCCGCAGAATATTGATATCCCCACAGCTTTGAAAGATTTCCAGAAGATGCTTGATGAAGGTTCGGCCTGGGGTTGATCTGATTCTTAAAATTGAGCCATTGCAAAAATCGCTGTTTCTGAAAACTTACTTATAGTATAATACCATCAAGAAATCGGTGTGTCCGAAACAGCGTATCACGGTTTGAAAAATAAACAAGATTCCAGAATCATTGATGATTAAGGTTTGGAGCCTTTTTTTATGGGTTTGATTTTGAAAGGAATAAAGAAATGAGTGTTGTATTAAAACAGGGTTTAACCTTCAGAATGGCGGAAGAAAAGGATGTCCGCCTCATTCTTTATTTTATAAAAGAACTGGCCAGCTATGAAAAAATGATTGATCAGGTCGTCGCAACAGAAGCCTTGCTGACAGAATGGCTGTTTGAAAAGAAAACAGCCGAGGTTATTTTTGCAGAGTTCGGAGGAAAGGAAATTGGTTTTGCACTATACTTCCATAATTTTTCAACGTTTCTGGGACAGGCCGGGCTTTATCTGGAAGACTTATATGTTTTACCAGAGTACCGAGGTAATGGTTACGGAAAAGCGATTTTGAAGCATCTTGCCCAAATTGCCGTTGCCCGGGGCTGTGGTCGTCTGGAATGGTGGTGTCTTGATTGGAATCAGCCAAGTATTGATTTTTACCTTTCGCTCGGGGCAAAAGCAATGGATAAATGGACGGTTTACCGGATTACCGGGGAGACGCTATTGGAAATGGCAAGTGAGACATCTAAATAACACAACAAATCCAGCCGAAAATACTATCAAAATAGTTACCATTACCATCTGACACTTCCAGATCTGCAATCAGAAAAAAACCATGGAGTGCGTTTAGCTCCATGGTTTTTGTTTCTTTTTAGACAAAGATCTTAGAAAAAAATTAGTCAGCAGAACTGAAAAATTAGGCTTTCTTTTTTTGCATTTCCAGTTTTTTTAGCTCAAATTTCTTTTTATAGTAACAAGCATAAACCTGGGCGTTCTGTTCCTGCTGTTCGCTGACAGTAAGTAAGCGGCACTTGTTGATTACCATCATCTGCCCTTTAAAAATGAGGTAGATATCTTCCACATCTTTCAGCATTTTGTTGGGGTCTGATAATTGATGGATTGTTTCTTCCGCTAAAATCGAACATTGCTTTTTTATTTCAGAATCTGATAACCGTACGGATAAATCGACCCTATTTTTATTCTTTTGAGGGAGATTCGTTGAAGTGCTTAAAGGTGATGCTGAAGGCGTAGGGGACTCTAAAGGAGCCGGGGATTCTGAGGGCGCTTCTGCAAGGGGGGCTTTTTTTTCCTTTTTTGTTAATTTTGTACGTCCATGATATTCGTCTCTTGTGATTCGCAAGATTGTTACCTCCATTAAGTTTAGGAATAGGTTTGTTAAAAAATTGATGTTTAAAATTCGATTTGATAATTCTTTTATTCTATCACTTTTTATGGGAAATGACTATTAATAAATTTAGTGAGACATTATCTGTTGCATAGGTAATTGCGAAACGCATCGGAAAAAATAGTGAGAATATCAGAAAAAGAAAAAAGGGAAAATTTAAAAAGTTGAAAGTTGATTTAAGCAATCAGGGGTTTGAGACTGCGAATATACTGGTGTTGATGAATCGAATCGGCAAGGATAACGGTTAAGAGCTGAGCAATCCCAGAAAGTAAAAGGTCGGCATGAAGCGTTTGTTCATTCTGAGTCCGTCGATTGGCAACGCAGAAGCTGTCTTTGAACTGATTAATAGACTGTTCAACACAGCCCCGAATTTTGTAAGTCTGTGCCCATTCATTTGTCCCACGAATGGCTCCAGGATAGGCACGCAGGTTCTTTTCCGGGTAAATATAAACCATCCGGCCACAGAGCGAGGTCGTACAGGGATGATCACAATGATGACGGCGATGATACTTCCCATCGGGACATTTTACCGATTTCATTTTTGGACAGACAAATTTAAAGGTGGGTATGCCACACCGAAGATGGGAGGTATTACCTTCCGGCTTCATCGGCAGGGACGGGTCGTTTGGACAACAGGGAATGCCATCCCTGTTGATGGTAAAGTCAGGGTGTTCAAGAGTTGAACGGCGATTCAAAGGAATATAGGCTCGGTTAAAATGCAGGTCGTTGAATAATCCCGAATAAATTGCGATGCTATCAAAGGCAGCATCACCCAGAAAAACATCTGGCTGAATCAGCGGATGTTTGTTGAAAAAATCCGTCAGAACCGGCAGCAGTGCTTTTGAATCGCTTAACGATTTATCTTCATCTGGTGAATCTGACTTTTTTTCAACGACAATGTCCGGATGGGCGTCCAGAAAATCCCGGTTGTAGAAAGTAATGTCACGAACAATCCCCAGCCCATTGGTAATCATGCCAAACTTATAAACATAACAGAAATGGCCATTGATGTAGAGCTGCTTGATTGCGGGATTGGCGGTAGCATGAGAAGGCATCATTTTATAGGCCGCTTTATGTGGATCATAGGAATCCGGCAGCTGATTGGCATTTTTAAAGGCTTTTAATTGAATCATGATGCGATTAAAGTATTTGGGATTATTCTCAGCGACGTAGGTCTCAATTCCGGATGTGTCAAAGATTGACATCGCCGCTTTTTGAGGGTCAATGGCCTGGCAGATCGGTTCAGTGACATCTACAAGATGATCAAAAAACGATTGTAAGTCCAGCAGAAACTCCTGTTTGAAGCGTGTAAATCGGGAAGCATCCGGTACGCGTTTAAACCCGCAGAAATTTCTTATTTCAGCGGAAAATTTCAGAAAGATAAGCAGAAGCGTATCCGATGGAATCGAGAAGATTTTCTGAAGCAGTAAAGCGCGAATCATTGAATGCAGTTCAAACTCCCGGGGACGACCTGTTGGTGAATGATAGTGTCGATAAAAAGAACCGGGAATCAGGATATCCAGATTAAGATTTTCCTCGAGAAGCGAAAGAAACCGATGTTGATCGGTCTCGAAAATATTTTGACAATCGGTGTAAATGTCAGCCAAAGAAAGCTGTTTTTGTGGTAAAATATCCATATATAACTCCTTTCAGGTTGATAGATTGTTGGTTTTGCAACTCAATTTTATCATAATCTGGTGAGGAGTTATATTTTTTTATGCAAGAATAAATCCTGCTTTTATGCGGGGTTTGGCGTTTTGCAAACGCCTATTATCTGTTGCAAAAAGAAAGGGAAAAGTTTACTGATTTTGATTTAAAGGATCAACAGCAATTTTTTTAATCCATTTTCGACTCTTTAATCGATATATACACCAGATTGCTTTGATAATCTGATCAATTTTCAGCAGCATATAGATCCAGAATGCTGGTAGATGCCAGACTAAACCAGCCAATGCGCCAAGCGGAACCGAGGCTACCCATAAGAAAATAATATCTGCCACCATTAAAAACCGGGTGTCCCCGCCGCCGCGAAGAACCCCCTTGGTTAGGATGCTGTTAGCTGATTGAAAGATAACAATAAAACCGATGGCAAACATCAGTTGAGCGGCAATTGCTTGGGTTTCCGGGGTCAGATTGTAGAGACTGATCATCGGTTTGCTGGTGATCCAGATAAGCATGGCACCACAGATGCCAACGGCAATGCCCAGATATAAAAAGGTGACCCCTTGTTGCTGGGCAGTTTCCTCATCACCCCGACCCAGGGTGTGGCCAGTTATGATGGCACTGGCGTTAGCAATCCCCTGGATAAATACCGTGCTGAGTTGCTGAAGAACCAGGGTGATGGCATTGGCCGAGACAAAACTGACACCCAGCCGTCCGATCACCATCGCTACAGCATTATTGCCAAGGGCGAGAAAAACATCACTGATCAGAACCGGAATAGCTATTTCAACGTATTCCTTCGAGATATCCCGACAGCCCATAAAAAGGTGCTTTAGCCGATAATTTATTTTTTTATCAACAAAAAATAAATAACCACAAATAAATGAGAACTCGACAATTCTGGCAATTAGGGTGGATAGGGCAGAACCCTCAATGCCCATCTGCGGGGCTCCGAAATTTCCGAAAATAAACAAATAGTTGAAGAAAATATTGATAATAAATGCAAAAATCGACGAAATTAAGGGAAGCCGCACCTGACCGACGCTTCGCAGCACAATGGTGGATGTCAGCGAAAAACCTAAAAGCAGGTAACAGGGAACTGCCCATTTAAAATAGCGCACGCCTTCCCTGATAATTTCCGGATCAGTTGTATAAATACGCATGATCGCTTCAGGGGCAAAAAAAGTCACCAGCGAAAAGAACAGTGCGAAACCAAGGCAGATACGTAACATAATGGTAATGGATTTTTTTAAGGCATGATGGTTTTTCATTCCCCAGAAACGGGAGGTAAGTACGGAAGCGCCCATGCCAATTCCCATACAGCAGATCTGAAAAACCATAATGAACTGATTGGCCAGAGCGGCACCAGACAAAGGCACCTCGCCCAGAGCGCCCACCATCATCGTATCGGTCATGTTCACGCCGATGGTGATCAGGCTTTGTAAGGTGATCGGTATGGCAATGGCGGCTACCATTTTATAAAAGGATTTATCTTTAATGATATGATTGATTGGCTTACCTCCAAAAACTTTACAGCTTTATTTCTTCGTTAGGTGCTAAGATCAGTCGCCCCTCGGACACAAAGCTTTCGGCCTGTTGCCGATCAAACAAAGCGCCCGGTTTCATATGAATGGGGATGGTATGGACGGCGCCGATGACTGCCGCACAGTCGGAGGCTTCTTTGGGATCCATATTATAGAAGCCATCAATCGGCAGCAAGGCATAGTCAAGTGATTCTTTAGATAAAATATCTTTCATATAGTCGGTGGTGGAAGTATCCCCGGAAGCGTAGATGTTAATGCCATCAAGCTCAATCACATAGCCCACACACTTGTTTTTATCATGGCCGGAATTATAGGCAGGAACGGCCTGGATGGCAATGTCATGAATTGACCGGGTTTCATAAACACCGTTGATCAGGATATTTCCCGGTCGGAGTACCACGCAGCTTTCTTTTTGATGTAGCAGGGATAAGTTGTTATGGTCGGGATGTTCGTGGGTTATCAGGACAATGTCGGCCGGCAGACCATAACCGTCCCCGGCAAATGGATCAATGTATATCACGATCCCCTGATCTGAAACAAGCCGATAACTACCGTGGCCTTGATATAATAATTTTCCCATGGAATGCTCCTTCAACAAATTTTGGTTAATCGATTTTTAAAATTCAAGGTCTCATATAAATGCTGATTTAGCACCATAAATTAATCTGTTAGTTTCAGTTTATCGCCATGAATTGTTTTTGTCAAAGGAATTTAAGAAGAAAGAGCCGGGACATGCGGAGTTGTTAAGGCGAGGGTGAGAAGAACTGACATTACTAAAGCTATGAAGGGAAAAGACTCAAAAAATAAAAGCAACGGTTCTCTAACGAGACCGTTGCTTTCATGAAAGGTTAGAATAGTTTAAGTGTTTGATGATGCTTTGCTTATTTATAATATACATGGGAATACTTAAATGTATCTTGAAATGATTCTTGATTAAGAATTTATTAAGAAATGCTAATATAGGTTTCAATCAATGATAACGGCGAACTGAACGAAACTGATAAAAAGGCTTACAGCATCGTAATATGAAAAAATGGCATTGACGATCAAGCGAAGGATATGACGACATGATATGCTATGGTTAAAAGGAGGTGCTTTCAATGCACGCGTGGGAACAAATACAAAAAACGGTTGATTATATTGAAGAACATCTTGGGGATGAATTGAATATTGAGGCTTTAGCTGAAATCGCAGCCCTGTCGTCATTCTATTATCAACGACTTTTTAGCCGACTGGTGAAAAAACCGGTGAATGAGTATATAAAGCTCAGAAGACTGGCCGGGGCAGCAGAAATGCTGATAAATAGCCAGAAGCGGATTTTGGATATTGCCCTGGATTTTGGTTTTTCAGCACACACCAGTTTTACCCGGGCTTTCAAGCAGGCGTTTGGAATAACGCCGGAAGAATATCGGGGCAATCGAGTGCGCTTGAATAATTTTATAAAACCTCAGTTGCTGCTTAATTATACTCTGATTGATGAAAATGTCCCGCTTATTGCGGATGGGATTGTCATCGAGATCAGCCGATTAAAGTTGGCAGAACCAGAATATTTTATTGGACTGAGCACAGAGGAACGGATCGAAGCAATGCCAGGTGGCGGAAATACCGGTGTTGATGGTCTCGGCATCCTATGGGACACGTTTCATAAGCAAAAATCTGAAATCGCCGGGATTACCACTGATGGTGATGAAATTGGGGTTGCCTTCAGTAGCACTAAAGCAGGGTGCTATAGCTATTTTGCCGGATCTGCAGCCGATGCTGAGAAGACCCCAGATAGTTATGTTTCCTGGAAAATATCTGCAGGTGAATATATTGTTTGTGCTTTTGAAGCAGAGGATTTTGAGCATCTTGTTATGGATGCAGTGTATAAGGCGCATAAATATTTATTTGAAACTTGGCTGCCCCGACATCAATTAAAAACGATGCCCTTTGCGGTGGAGCGCTACGCCAGTCATGATCCGGATACAACAAAGATGGAAGTCTGGGTGATGCCGATAGGAGAAACTGAAAAGTCGATTTAATATGTGATCGTGGAAATTGAGAATAACGAAAGCCTGAAGTAAAATCCCAGGCTTTTTTGCATGTGAAAATAAAACCGCTGATGTTCGAACAAAAAAATATTCACAACTAATTACATAAATCCTCGACAAACAAAGAAAATTATATGCTATAATAGCTTCGTATAACTTTGCTCGGTTTGAGCAATTTTGCTTGCGACTAATCATTATCGAATGATAATCAAAAAAAATAGATAGACCGTTTAGCTGTGCCTTTGGATTCGGGTATTATGGTTGAAAAAAGGAGGCAATGAGAGAGGACATCATGAATAATCAACATTTTGTTAATAAAGCTTTTCGGGTATTTGTCATCAACAGCATCCTTTCCTCAGCCGGGGTGGTGCTGGGAACCTTTGTGGATGCCATCATTCTGGGAAATGCCTTTGGGGCGATTGGTCTGTCGGTACTGGCAGTTTCGATGCCAGTATATGCGGTTTACAACCTGTTCGGTTATGCCTTTGGGGTCGGTGGATCCCTGAAAGTATCGGAGGCCATCGGCGCCGAGGATAAGGATGGGGTCAGGGTCAATTTTACCCAGGCGATGTTTTTTGCGGCGGCAGTCGGATTGATTATTGCAGTATTAGGAATGTTCTTTTTGCCAGAAATTATTGGTCTCACTGGGGGGGCAGGCATTGCCGCCGCCGGGGATTATATGTGGCCGATTGTAATCACCGCCCCGATATTCATTCTGGCGCCGGTGATGTCTTTGCTGATTCGCAGTGACGCCGATCCGTTTCTGTCCACCCTGGGCATCAGCGTTTCGGTGGCCGTAAATCTGGGGCTGGATCTGATCTTTATCTTCGGACTGAACATGGGGGTGTTCGGTGGGGCACTGGCCATGGTTATTGGACAGTTGGGTGCGATTGCCGTTTACGCCTTTCACTTTTTGAAAAAGCATAATCATCTCAAATTGTGTCGTGCTTCACTTAGTCCCAAGGCTGGCTATCAACTTTTTCAGGGGGGCTTCGGGATTGCATCAGCCTTTATTTATCAGGGAATCACCTTGGTCGTTATCAATAATTTACTGAGTGTGACAGTGGGGGTCGGAGGACTGGCCGTTTATAATATCCTTTTTAATGTCTCGCTGTTTGCCTATGCCATATTTGATGGGATTTCATTGGCGCTGGCGCCCCTGGTGGCAACTTTTGCCGGCGAGAAGGACACTGAAGGGGTTTATAATACCATGGCGCTGTCGTTAAAGACAGCGATTTTGCTCAGTGCCTTATGCGTCCTGGTTTTGCTTATCTTCGCCGAACCGATTGCATCGATGTTTGGAGTAGCCGATAATTTGCCACTGGTGGCTCACACCATCCGAATCTTTGCCTTAGGGGTGGTGCAAACCTGCTTTAACTGTGTCATGGCACATTTTTATCAGACCATTAAGCGGCCAACCCTGGCAGGAGTCATTTACTTTATGCGGGGCTTGTTGCTGCTAATCGCCTTTTCGGCCTGGTTTATTCCGGTTTTTGGGGTGTCAGGAACGGCATTAGCGATGGTCGCAGCGGAAACGGTAACCATGGTGATCCTGCTCTTTGCGGCGCTGGTTCTTAAGAAACAGGGCGGGTACCGAAATGTGCTATTGTTTAAGGAACCCATTATTGCCAAGGATAAAATATACGAAACGACTCTTTCTTCTGACATTAAAGAGCTGGAGAAATGCGTGGTTGAGATCGAAGCTTTTTGCGAAAGACTGGATATTGACAGCAAAAATGCTTATTTTATTAATCTGACCATTGAAGAATTGGCGGCCAATATCATTAATTTCGGCTTCAATGATGGGAAACCCCATTATATTCATATAAAAATTGCGCTATTTGACGAGGACATCTACATTCGGCTCAGGGATGACAGCACCAGCTATAATCCCTTTGAAGAATCAGAAAAACCCGATGAAGCGCTGGATTATCTGGGGGTATCGATTGTTCGGAAGAAAGCGAAATCCTTTGCTTATAATCGAACACTGGTATTCAATAATCTGCTTATTATTCTGTAAAATAAGGTGGTATCAATGAAAGAACCCAAAAGTATTCGTCGAATAAGTCTTAAAACCAAATTTGCATCAGCAAGTATGATTCTGGCCATTTTTCTTTGTGTGATTATCGTTCTGATCTCCTACTTCAGTTACCGAGATGAAATGTTTAAACGGTATGATGCGAATATTTCATCGCTTGTTCACACGGCTGCGGCCTTAGTGCCTGCGGATAAGGTGAACCAGTACTATGAAACCCAGCAAACAGATGCGGATTATGATCAGCTGATTGAACAATTTCAAATAATTCAGGAACAGAACCATCTTGAATATTTGTATGCCTATGTTCCCACCGCAGATGGGTTCAAAGTTTTTGGTCAGGGAACCAAGCCGGGTCAGGAAGGCCATTTTGTACTGGGTGATTTTTTAGGCACCAGCTATTATCCACAAGCCGATATTGATGCGGCAAATAATCTCTTTAATAATCCTGATGCGCCTAAGACCATTATCTCAAATGATAGTGATTTTGGCTACCTGATTAGTGCCTTTGAAGTGATGCGGGATGCCCAGGGAAATCCAATCCTGGTAGTCGGTGCGGATATGTCAATGAAGGATATTAATAAAACCCTCAATGCCTATATCATTTTAGTATCGTCTATCGCATTGCTGATATTTGTTTTGTTCATCACCATTTACCTGCTGTTCTTGAACAAGTCAATCATCGATCCCCTGCAGGTCATTGTCGATAATGCGACCGATTTTGTTAACATCAACATGGATGAAAATTTGGGTGAGATTGTCGCCTTGAATATCGATGTAAAAACCGGTGATGAAATTGAAATTCTGGCCGAAGCCTTCAACAAAATGACCAGCGACATCAGCCGCTATATTAAAGAGCTGACCAGCGTCACCTCTGAGCGTGAGCGGATTGAAACCGAGCTGCGGATTGCCACCCTGATTCAGGAAGGCATGCTGCCCCGGAACTTTGAATATCCGGACAGATATGAATTTACGCTTTATGCATCGATGCGGGCGGCCAAAGATGTGGGCGGAGATTTCTACGATTTCTTCTTTGTGGATGATGATCACTTTTGTATCACCATTGGTGATGTGTCAGGAAAAGGGGTTCCGGCGGCTTTATTTATGGCGATGACCAAAGCAACAGTTAAAGATCTGGTGCTCAGACGCTTGCCCGTCGATGAGGTCATGACCGAAGCCAACATTAACCTGTGTAACAACAATGAGCAGGGGATGTTTGTTACCTTGCTGATTGCAATTATTAATGTCAAAACAGGGGTGTTCCAGTGGTGTGATGCCGGACATGATCCGGCGATTATCTGGAAAAAAGATGGCACAGTTGAAATGCTAACCGGCAAGAAAGGATTTGTTTGCGCCGGCATGGAGACCGCCAAATATAAGATGAATGAATCGCAAATCGAAAAAGGGGATATCATCTATCTTTATACCGATGGGATTCCCGAGGCTAATAATACCAAAAATGAATTTTATGGACTGGAACGCCTGAAAACATTGGTTGCTTCAAAAGACGAGCATGATATTAAATCACTGTGCGCTGACATCTTAGCGGATGTGGATGAGTTTGCGGACACGGAACCGCAGTTTGATGATATCACCATGCTCGGATTTAAGTTTGAGGAGTAGCAGTATGGATATCATCATCAAAGCTGGGCAGGAATTGGTGGTCGAAGATTTTGACGCTACGCTAGATCTTGACCGCAAGATTTTTGGGAATGAAATTGTGACCAATCAGGGTATGGCGTTAAAACGGTTTTTGAAGTTTAAAGAGGGACTTATTGCTGCCTATACGGATCATACACTGATGGGCTTTATCAGTTTTTTTGGGGTCGCAGCTTCAGTTTATCAGCGGGCCGTATTCGAACAGGAATACATTGACGATAATCTTGATGAAAGTGAAGTTTTGCCTTTGGAAAAAGAAAGGGAAAACAATATCCTGATCTTGGATTTGGCAGTTGATGAATCCTTTCGGCATCAGGGCATCTCAAAGCGGTTACATGAAACGCTCTGGGATTATCTCAGGCATAAATATAACCAAGGCTATCTGATTGAACGGGTATTTTGTTTTGCAATCACTGCTGAAGGATGCCAAAGCATGAAATTTCTTGGTGCCAGAGCGATCTGGTCAAAAGATAATATTACCCTTTTTGAACTGGGAAAAGAAGTGTTTTTGGGGCGCTGATGGAATATGATATCGAAAGGTTCAGCGACTGCCTCATTTATCTTGAGAACAGTAATGTTAAAGATAACCATACTATTTTACCAGAGACTTGGAGTTCACCCGATCAAAACGATTGAAGTGATAGGGGTCTCAGTGGATTTGTTAACCAACAGTAAAGGAGATCAGATAAGATGAAGAGATTGATTGTTAATGCATCGACAGATAACCTGCCAGAGGTACTCGAATTTATCGATAGCGAATTGGAGACAGCGGGGGCCAGTATGAAAATGATATTTCAGATTGATCTGGCGGTGGAAGAAATTTACGTAAACATCGCCCACTATGCTTATGCCCCGGATGATGGCAACGTGATCATTCAATTTGATTCTTATGGTGAACCGCCGCTGGTAGAAATCCAGTTTATTGACCAGGGGAATCCCTTTAATCCTCTGGATAACCCCGATCCCGACATCACCTTGACGGCTGAAGAGCGTCAAATTGGCGGCTTGGGTGTGTTGATGGTCAAAAAAAGCATGGATGAGGTGGACTATCGCTTTGAAGAGAACGAGAACATATTGACAATTAAAAAATTGGTATCCTAGATGAACTAGATTTTCAAAACGTTGCTATAAGTAAAAGCCGGGAGCTGGAGTATGATTATGATGAGCGTGAAATACGATTGGATTTTTAAATAAGGATTTAACCAGTAAACAAAAGGGAGGAAATTAATGAAAAGAGTTCTAATAAGCACATGCATACTTATTACCCTATTTCTGACCGGGTGTAGCCAGACGGCAGCCACCCTGCCCCCAGTTGAAACGGCTAAAATAGGAACCATGATCGGGACGGTCAGTGAGATTATGGCGCCGAATAAGTATCCCGATGCAAAAATCAATCGTTATAATAATTATGTCGATGAGTCGGCGGCGCTGATGGCCGGAAAAATTGACTATGCCATTATGGATTATGCGTCGGCTAAAAACTATACCAAGAATAATGATAAGGTTGTTATTTTACCGGATCCCTTAACGGATGAGGTAACGGCCATGGCTCTGAATAAAGCGAATACCGAATTGAATCAGAAAATCAATGCGGTACTGAACCGCTTTTTGAGTGATGGCACCATGGACGAGATCATCGCCCATTGGTTTCCCGATACCGGAGCGGACTATCAAATCGTTGATGTTCCCCAAAACACCAGTGGACCAGTACTTAATGTCGCGGTAACATCATTGACCGAGCCCCGCTGTTTTGTTAAAGATGGTGAGCTGACCGGTATGAACGTGGAGCTGATGGATCGAATTGCCGCTGAGTTGGGAATGCAGACCGAGTATCAGGATATGGATTTTTCGGCTATGATTGACAGCCTGCAGTCCGGGAAAAGCGATGTAATTGCGGCCATGTATAACACCCCGGAGCGGTCTGAAAAGGTTGCTTTTACAGCGGGCTATTTCCCTAATCCACAGGTGTTTGTGGTCAGAAAAGACAGAGTAGCAGAGGTGGACAATGCCAAGTAAGAAACGAATTCTGGCACTGCTGTCAGGTCTTGCGGTGATGTTATTGATCTGCGGTTGTTCAGCCGCCGATGAAGCGAAAATAAACAGCACCAGCGACTTGAACCAGGCCGGCTATATCATCGGTGTCCCCGAAGGAACACCCCCGGAAGAAGTGGCCAAGGAGTTTATGCCCAATGCCGAGATCTCTTATTTTACCCAGTTTATTGATGGGGTGGCGGCCCTTAAAAGCGGCAAAGCCACAGCGGTAATTTATGACAGTTCCGGGGTTGACCGGATTTTGCTCAGTAATCCCGACCTGGTTAAGCTACCCGAAGAACTGGGCAATATTGAAATCGCCACCGTAGTGGGGTTGAATAATACGGCGCTTAATGACCAGGTCAATGCCTTTATCAAACAGATTCATCAGGATGGCACCGCCGACGAAATGGTGACCCGCTGGATTGATAATATTGGTGGGGTGATGCCGGATATTTCCAAGCCCCAGAACCCGGACAAGAAGTTGACAATCATTACCAATGGTATGACGGAACCGATGAATTATTACGAAAATGGCGAGCTTACCGGCTATGATATTGAGTTTATCAAGCGCTTCGCCAATTACGCCAATTTCGATTATGAAATCATCACCATGGATTATGCGGCGATGATCCCGGCCCTCCAAAGCGGCAAAGGCGATATCATCATCTCTGACTTCTTCAAAACCGATGAACGGGGTCAGGAAGTGCTTTACAGTGACGCCTATGTGGTACTGCATAACAGTGTATTGATCCGAAAAAGTATGTACGCAGGTAACACTGAAGCTGGCAGCGAGACCATCGTTACGAATGACGAGCTCAACGGGAAACGGGTGGGCTTTATCACCGGTATGGTGCATATCGATAATTTTCGTCCGCTTTATGATACTGAGGAATATGAATTCAACGATTTTTCAGCGATGATGGAAGCCCTGAAAGCGAATCGCATTGATGCGATGCTGACCAGTGCGTCTAAAGTAGCGGAGATCACGCAACAAAATCCTGACCTACTAGCCTTACCCCCTTATGCCGATAATTCGTCTTCCATTGGCGTCAGCAAAACCAATGCCGAGCTGGGAGACAAGCTCGATGCGGTGGTAAAAAGTATGATTGCCGATGGCTCATTGGATACCTTGACAGAGAAATGGATGGGCAGCAATGAGGCTGAAAAAGTTCTGACGCCGGTTACCTTGACGGGCGAAAATGGCACCCTCGTAGTCGGGGTTCTGGGTGACGATTATCCCTATTCCTACTATAAAGATAACGAGTTGGTAGGACTGGAAGTCGATCTGGCCAGAACCCTGGCGGCCAAACTGGGAATGAAATTAGATCTTAATGCCATGGATTTTTCGGCTATTCTCCCCAGCATTACTTCTGGCAAGATTGATCTGGCCTTCTACCTGGCCTATACGCCGGAACGGGCAGAGTCGATCCGATTCCTGACACCGTTGAAATCAGATAGTGCCGTGGCCATTGTAAAGAACAAAGCTTACACTGGCAGCACGCCAGCAGAGGGAGCATTTTTGGGTGGCTTTTTTGCCTCACTTCAAGACAGTTATAACAAAACCTTTATTGTCGAAGACCGCTATAAACTGGTTTTAGAAGGGCTTTGGACAACCATTGTCATTTCGATGCTGTCGCTATTCTTTGGCAGCTTCCTGGGCGCCGTAATCTGTGCCATGCGCAAGTCCCGCTTAAAGATCGTATCCGGGCTGGCGATTGTTTATATTCGATTGATTCAGGGGGTACCGATTGTGTTGACCCTGATGATCCTGTATTACATTTTGTTTGCCTCAGTGGATATCCATCCGATCCTCATCGCCGTGGTGGGTTTTTCGATTAATTTTGCCGCCTATTCGGCGGAGATCTTCCGTACTGCCATCGATGCCACTGACAAGGGACAGTTAGAGGCGGCCTATGCGCTGGGATTTACCAGGGTAACCAGCTTTTTCAAGGTCACCTTGCCCCAGGCACTGCGTCACATTTTGCCGATTTTTAAGGGCGAATTTATCAGCATGGTAAAGATGACCTCGGTGGTCGGCTATATTGCCATTCAGGATTTGACCAAGATGACGGATATTATTAGGAGCCGGACCTTTGATGCCTTTTTCCCGCTGTTTGTGACTGCTTTTATTTACTTTGTGATCACCTACCTGTTTATTATCGTGTTGGGAAAAATCGAAGTTCAGGTCGATCCCAAGCGCCGGAAACGGCTGATCAAAGGGATTGTTGATCCTGAAGTGAGCGTAACGGAGGTGGTAAAATGATCACGATCAATGGTCTCTCCAAAAGCTTTGGAGCATTACCGGTGCTGGAAAATATCAGCACCGAGATAAAAGAAGGCGAAGTGATTTCGATCATCGGGCCATCGGGCTGCGGGAAGTCAACCTTTCTGCGCTGCATCAATTTGCTCGAAACCCCAACAAGTGGCGAGATCGTCATTGATGGCCAGAATATCTTGGCTAAAAATGCCAATGTCTCCGGTCTGCGACAGAAAATGGGGATGGTATTTCAGTCTTTCAACCTCTTTTCCCATCTGATGATCATTGAAAACCTGATGCTGGGACCAGTCAATTTACTGAAGATGCCCCGGCAACAGGCTTATGATGAAGGGCTTGCCTATCTGGAAATGGTCGGGCTTCGATCAAAAGCCCTGGCCTTTCCCGACGAATTATCCGGTGGCCAGAAACAGCGGGCGGCGATCGCCCGAACCCTGGCGATGAAGCCAGAGATTGTATTGTTTGACGAACCCACTTCGGCTCTGGATCCCACCATGGTCAGTGAGGTACTGGGGGTTATCCGCAAGCTGGCATCAAGCGGGATGACGATGATGATTGTGACCCATGAGATGAAGTTTGCCCGCGATGTCTCCAGTCGGGTGTTCTATATGGATGAAAAGGGGATCTATGAAGACGGATCGCCGGCAGAAATTTTTGATCATCCCCAGAAGGCTAAGACTCGAGCGTTCATCCGCAAAATTTCAGCCTTTGAATACACTGCGGCCGGCAGCGGCTTTGACCTCTATGAACTCAATGCCAAAATCGAAACCTTCCTCAAAAAGCAGATGTTCACCGATCGCCAGATTATGAATGTCCAACTGGTCTGTGAGGAGTTGATCCTCGCGATCCTGCTGCGGGAGTTTCCCAAGGCCAACGTAGCACTTTTGGTTGAATATTCAGATTTAAGCGGTGAGATCACCATCGAGGCCAGTTTTGACGGCGACACCTATGAACTGGAAAAAGCAGAAGAAAATGAACTGTCCCTAGCGATCATTCATACTTATGCCAAATCCTTAACCGTTACCAATGAAGCGGGCCGAAATACGGTGAAGATAATTATTTAAGCGAACCATTGATAAACGCGCTGGTCAGTAACGCTTATACCAAACGCCTCTGGGTCAACTTGTTGATTCAGGGGCGTTTGCGGTTTAGAATGATAATAGATAAAATAGATTACCGAAAAGAAATCGTATTCATTTGATCCGGCGATTATGATATACTGATTAAAAAGTAAAGCCGACTTAAAAGGTAAAGCCGACATTTACCCAAATCGATTGTAAACAGGGGGATAATAAAATGGCTAACGTGTTTTCTTCCAAGGCTTTAGAGGCCAATCTTAATCAGACCCGGGAAACCAATACCGAAATCCCGGAGATCCAACAATGGTTCGGCGAATTATCAAAAGAGTATTGGGGGATCCATAAACGTACCCAGGAGTTTTTAATTGAACTCAATCATAAGTATCGCAACAATCGCTATGTCATTGAGTCGCTACAGACCATTTGTCTTGGCGATATCTGGCTCTACCATGATCTGGAAGAGTCCGAAAAGGCCTTCACTGTACTGGTAGAGATGATCCGGTCAGTGCTGCGTTCCAAATTGAAAGACAGCCAGCGGGCGCTGCTCAGCCAGGTATTGATCCGGTTTATCGATCGTCTAGCTAATCTAGACGACTATCCCAAAGTAATAATATTTTTGTGCATCGATGTTCTCAAAGAGGACATGGCGGAGCACCAACTTCTTTATGTCAAAAACTCCGGCGTTTTCAAAATATATTTAAATAAGGTGGCAGCGGATCCTGAATTTACCAAAACGCTGGAAGCGATCACCGCAGACCTGCTGGATCAGTGCATTGATTACTGGGATCAGACCTCCGAGGCTGATGCATGGTTTGCTTCCCGACAAAAACTTTTTCCCCATATGAAAACTGAAGATATCCAGGCCATCGGCCATGCCTATTTTGAAGATCTCAGAGCCGAGCGCCAACAAGCCACCGATTGGAGTACACTGCAGAAGCAGCCCTTTTTCAATGACATCGCCAATTATTTTCGCAGCTTCTCAGAAAAATTCCCCACCCATTTGGAAACCATCTACTATTTATATTATCTGTTGCATTTGCCCGGAATGGCAACCCTCAACGACCATCTGATCTACGATATCAACCGGAATCTGCGCAATATCTTTGATGAACTGGATTCCCAGGATATCACGGAATTTCTCAACACCATTATGGCAGAGTTTCAGGAACTTAATGTGGAGCATGGGGGCACCGTGCTGGATTGCATACTTACCCTCGGCAAAGAAATCATTGCCACCGGGGATGCCGCCAATATTGACTATTTCACCAAAGCGTTGATCAATCTGGGCTTTAACTATCCGGGGAAATTAAGTCTCAATGTCGACTGGCAGATTCTGATCGATTCCAACCACGTTAAAAATATCCGGGTATGGCTGGAACTAATTGAAGAAAATCCCCGAGCCATGCGCGAACTGTTAGCCGCTCTGATTGTCAACCTCAAGCTGGGCGGAATCTTTATTTCCGACACTGATCTCTTTCAGCGGGATATCACCAAACTGCTTAACGGTGAGATCACGCCGGTTTACCGGGAAATTAAACAGCTGGCGCGAATCTTTCCGGTCTATTTTCGGGAAATCGGGGCGGAAGGTGAGCTTCGGGATGTGACAACCGCTATCGATGAGGCCTCCCGGCGCAAGGATCGGCTGATCCATTTCATGCGCAAACAGATACATATCGAAAGCAACAATACCCATATCGAGCTGGCCCGAAAAATCATCACTTACTGGTATGATGGCAACAAAGATCCGCTAAAAGAGATGATCCCTCAGGAAATCTATGAAGGTCTCGATCAGGATAGTAAATGGTTTACCCGGCCCCACGAAACGATGATCCGACTTTGCGAAGCATTACAAACACTCCCGGCCGGGTTGCTCCGTCTGGACATTGATGTGATCCGGGAGGTGTTGCACAGTTTTGGGCCTGATCAAGCGCTGGATATCAAACGGATCATTTATATTTTCAGGGCTTATTTTCTGCTATTGGAAAAGTACTCGTTTGAATTTGACGATGTCCTGGCGATGCTCAGAGGTTACAGTCCCAGCCTGACCGGGGATTTGAGCGAACTGAAACGAAGTCTGAAAAATGACGATAAGGAAGCAGCAATTCGCCAGATTTATCAGCACATGAACCATCTTAAAGCCATTATTCTGGATCCTCAACCCAGTGAAGCCACCGAAAACATTTATTACAAGCGGCACATTGCGGCAGATATTCCCTCCATGTACGGCGAATATGTGGAACCCAAGTTTGATGCCCTGGGTTTGATGTACCGACTGGAACGGACCGTGGCCAAGCTGATGACCCAGGTCACCCAGCCCTTTAATGCGGAGTACATTACGGCCAAAACCTTCAGGCAGATTTATCATATCTTGCTGCTTTTTAAGGATGGACTGGAGCTGGACGGCATTTACAATCAGGGGCTCAACTCTCATCTGGATATGCTTAAATTTGGGCTGGCTTCGCCCAGCTTTTCGATCCACCAGTACATCAACATTTTTCAGTTTATGGCCAACGATATCAAACAGATTATCAGCGAATACTTTTTTGATCTTTTCGAGGTCCCGATGAAGGTCATTATTCCGCAGGTTCTCGCTTCAAAGCAGGTCGAAATGGCCGGGGACAGTCGCAAATTCTATCATATGGAATCTGAAAAATTCCTGAGGGACAACCTGTCCACTGCCTTTCTAGTTCAAGATCTGGATAACTTTATCACCGATACCATCAGTGGGCTGCGCAGCATGATGAAAAATTATTCCAGCAGCTTTATTGAAAGCATGATGACCTATGACCCGGATATTACTTTCAGCCTGCTGACTGAAAACACCGCTGAAATCGATAACCCGGTATTTTTGGGGGCTAAGGCTTATTTTCTGAAGAAACTGATCACCTACGGATTTCATGTACCACCAGGATTTGTGATCACCACTGAAGTATTCAGACATAAGGAAACCATCGAAGGCCACCCGGATATGATGCGGGACATGGATTTGCTGATTGAAAAGCATATTGCATTCATTGAAGCAATTACCGGTCAGTATTACGGAAAAGCAGACAATCCGCTATTTTTCTCGATCCGCTCGGGCTCGTCGATTTCTCTGCCGGGCGCGATGAAAACATTTTTAAACGTTGGGATGAATGACGAAATCGCCGAAGCTTACAGTAAGCGGGAGGGTTACGGTTGGACCGCCTGGGATTGTTACCGGCGCTTTCTCCAGAGTTGGGGGATGGCTTACGGCATTGATCGGGATGTTTTTGACCGGGTGATGCTGGAATATAAACAACAATGGGATGTGGATCTGAAAATAAACTTTAGCCCCGATCAGATGAAAACCATCGCCTGCAGCTACAAAATGGTCTTAAATGACTACGGCATCGAAATCGAAATGGATCCCTTTCAACAACTGAAGCAGGCCATTCGCTCTGTTTTGGACTCATGGTTCTCCGAAAGTGCGGTTTACTATCGCGACCATCTGCAGATTGCCGAGGACTGGGGCACCGCCGTGGTGGTCCAGAAAATGGTGCTGGGGAACCGTTCAGCCCGCTCCGGCACCGGGGTTATTTTTACCAGCAGCCCCTTTAATGGGTGCGCCGGGATTAATCTCTATGGTGATTTTGCCCTCTGCAGTCAGGGCGAAGATGTAGTTTCCGGACTGGTCAATACCCTGCCGATTAGTGAGTCACAAAGAAAACGGGATTATCGCGATAGCAGTTTGTCGCTGGAATCCGGCTTTCCCAAAATCTATCAGGCTTTGATCCGTTATGCGGCACGACTGATCGAAGAATATGGTTTTGTCCACCAGGAAATTGAATTTACCTTTGAATCCGACAATCCGGAAGATTTATATATTCTTCAGACCCGGAATCAGAACCTGAAAAAACAGACCTCTTTTGCCAGCTTTCTGCCGGCACCCCATGAAATGGAACTGGTCGGTCATGGCATCGGCATGAGCAGCGCTGTGCTCTCAGGACTGTTGGCCTTTGATATGGCGGATATGGAGGGTTTAAAACGAAACTGTCCCGAGGCTAAAATTATTTTGGTCCGGCCGGATACCGTGCCGGATGATATTCCCCTGATCTTTGTCTGCGATGGCCTGATTACGGCCAAGGGCGGGGTCACCTCCCACGCCGCAGTGGCAGCCGCCAGCGTCGGCAAGGTTTGTATCGTTAAATGTAAGGGTCTGGTAGTGAATGATTCAACCAAAGAATGCACCATCAATGGCCATCGTTTTAAATCCGGCGATCCCATCTCCATCGACGGTGGGCTGGGGAATATTTATAAAGGGAATTATGAGATTGGTGAGATCTAGGGATGGGAGTTAGTTTAAGAATAGATTACGGTATAACGAAAACGAATACGATTTAGTGCGATAGTTATCGTTATATCGAAAACGATCAATAGAAATAATTGCGAGTTCTTTTAACGGCAGCGGGTTTGATCGTGACAGCAGAAACTGCCGAAACTCTACGGAGCGTTGATTGAATAATTTCCATCGATCCGTTACTATAGTTCATATGGAGGTAAGATAATTGGATTGTAATAAGGTAGGCGTATTACTGAAGGCGTTACGAAAAGAAAAGGCGATGACTCAAAAACAGGTTGCCGATCAGATGCACATCAGTGATAAAACCATCTCCAAATGGGAGCGCGGCCTGGGTTGCCCAGATGTATCTCTACTGGGAGAGCTGTCGGAACTATTTGAGGTGAATATTGAAAAAATACTTTTAGGAGATCTGGAACTGAATGATATGGAAACTGGAAATTTGAAACGAATAAAATTTTATGTTTGTCCCAACTGCGGCAATGTGATCAGCACGACTGGGGATGCGGAGCTTTCCTGCTGTGGTCGCAAACTGGCCCCACTGGTGGCAAAACCAGCAGATGAAAAACACATGGCAACTATCCAGGATGATGATGGCGAATATTATATCACCTTTGATCACGAAATGACTAAGGCTCATTCTATTGCCTTTGTGGCCTATGTGTCGACTGATCGGTCCTTGTTTATCCGGCTGTATCCCGAGCAAACCGCAGCAGTGCGTCTGCCTAAAATGAGCGGCGGCAAGCTGGGCAAAAAGTTTGGCAGCAAACTGTACTATTATTGCAGCAAAGATGGTCTTTGGGTACTGTAAGAAAAATAAGTACTAAGATAAAGAAATTCAGAGATAAGGAAGAGCTAAAAAATGAACACGCAATTACATTCCATAGACTTTGATAGCTGGGAGCGGAGACAATACTTTTATTATTTTACCGAAATGCTGCCCACCGGCTTTAACCTGAATGTGGAGATCGACATTACCGAGACCTATCAAAAGACTAAAGCAGCAGGTAAAAAGTTTTTTCCGGCCTATCTCTATCTGGCCGCAAAACTGATAACCGAGCAGCCGGAATTTCGAGTCGCAAGAACAGAGGATAAATTGGGTTATTACGAGGTCTTGCACCCATCTTATGCCTGTTTTCACGAGGACGATAAAACCATGTCACATCTGTGGACAGAGTATGCCCCGGATTTTGAAAGCTTTTATCAGAACTACCTGAATGATCAGGAACACTATTCCGAAAACCACGGGATTCTGGCAAAACCGGAGCTGCCACCGCCCAATAGTTTTATGGTTGGGATGCTGCCGTGGACACAGTTTACCAGTTACTCACCGATACCTTATAGCAAAGCGGATTATTATTTTCCGATCTTGCAGGCGGGCAGGTTTTTTGAAAAAAACGGCCGAAAAATGATGCCCTTTTCGATCACCGTTCACCACGCCGTTGCTGATGGCTATCATGTGGGCTTATTTTTAGAAAAATTTCAGGAGAGTATGAATCATCCCGACCAATGGATCAGGTTATGACGAAAGTCATAACCTGATCTTTTTATTATGAAACACATGAAAGTTTTCACAAGATAATGTGAAATCACCTAAAAATCATATGATTAAAAAAGAGTGATTTTCGTCTGAGTTACGACTGCCTTTTAAGAAGCTAATTTATGCTTCATAAAAGGAGGTAATCCATTGGGTACACATGTTTTATGTTTAGAACATATAAGAAAGGATTTTGGAAAAACAAAAGTTCTCAGTAATGTTAATTTTACAATTGAAAAAGGTGCCGTATACGGCTTGGTTGGTCAAAACGGCGCAGGGAAAACAACGCTACTACGTTTGATCACTGGGTTGATGAAACCGACGGATGGGCGCATTTCACTTCACACAGAAACGTCATATCTTGGTTACATGCCACAAAGCTGTCGATTTGATGATGGGCAAACTGTTGCAGCTACTGTTTCGTTTTTTTCGGCACTTAGAAAAACAGAAGCCGGCGAAGGACTTCGGCTCTGTGAAAAGATTGGCTTGGATACGGCCAAAAAGGTAAAGCATCTTTCACCGGGGCAACAAAAGAAATTACAAATGGTGATTGCTATGATTGGGGATCCCGACTTATATATTTTAGATGAGCCAACGGCAGGACTAGATCCAAGTGCCACCTATGAAATGGGTAAGCTCATAAAAGAAATTCATGACTGCGGCAAGAGCATCGTTATTTCTTCACATATTCTGCAGGATATGGACACGGTTTGTACCAATATCACCATTATGGAAAACGGAAAGCTGATCTATAA
The DNA here is from genome assembly GCF_030652775.1 of Acetobacterium sp. Classification (GTDB taxonomy): domain Bacteria; phylum Bacillota; class Clostridia; order Eubacteriales; family Eubacteriaceae; genus Acetobacterium. The sequence continues at coordinate 47,915 of NZ_JAUSPS010000037.1, forward strand.
TCAGGAACTGGAAAGTTGTTATATTATAAAGACCAGTCCCATTGAAGATGAGGTGTTTCAAAGTTTGACAGCTCAGTATGTGTTGAATGCGAGTGAAGATCGCATGACAGTCCATGTAAAAACAGATAAAAAAGGGGTAGCAGAATTGATTAAAATACTCACCTTCCATTCCGTTGATGTATTTGAAGTATCGCTCTCCAAAGTCAAAAATGTCATACGTGAACAGCTGCATCTGGGAGAAGAGGAGGTATCGTGATGAATCATACAATTTTTTTATTGACTCGCCGTGATATCAAACGCACATTGAGTTTGAGGACGTTTGTTATTTGGATAGTACTGGCAGCCATCACCGTATTTTTCTTTTTTACCACCAATGGATACCATGAGCTGGTGGAGACCAATCACGTTGAATTTATGGCAGTGTTCCTGGCGCAAATCATTTTTGGAGCGTGGGCAGTAATGTCGGTATACTTTGATTTAATCTCGGCGGACCGGGAGCATAATGTTTTAGACTGTATCTTGTGTTCAGGCGTCACAAAAGGTCAGGTTTTTAGTGCAAAACTGATCACGATGGTAGTCAATTCTTTATTATTGTCATTTGTATATCTTGCCCCAATTACCGTGGTTATTGGTCTGTTAAGTGACATGGGCGTTGCGTTAACAGTGGCTAAATATTTCCTCCCGTTATGGGGATACATTATGGTATTTGCATCAATGGGCATTATGATATCGGTATTGGCACGTTCTTCTAAGGCGGCGATGATCTGGAGTATGGCGAGTGGATTAGTTCTGATGCCACGTTTTTTTGAAATGATTGCGAGTGGAATAGGGAATGCACTAAATCTTTCGGAAGAAGTCATTGATAAGATCAGTTTAATTTCTCCTGGGATTATGATGGAGACACTTTCAAAACCCCAAAATACCGAAAGTTGGATGATCGCCATTACTGGATTCACCAGTGCAGTTATTATGATGATGACAATCGCCTATTTTACCTTTAAAAGTCAAGATGAGTATAATTACGGAGAATAAAAAAAGCCTAATCGGTTCCGGCGCTTATTATGTGGATAGAGTAAGACCTATCTTAATTTGTGCTCCGATGATTTCGCCCCCAATCGCACATGGCAACAACCAGGGGGATCAGACTTTCACCTTTTTCGGTAAGGGAGTATTCCACCTTGGGGGGCACCTGAGGGTATTCTTTTCGCAAAATGATGGTTTCATTTTCCAGTTCTTTTAGTTGGGAACTTAGCATTTTATGGGTGATCCCATCGATGTTCTTTTTTAAAATACCATACCGGACGGTTCCCATGCAGGAAAGCAGATAAATAATTTTCAATTTCCATTTTCCACTGACAATCGACAAAGTATATTCAAAGGGTTCTCTATTGGTAACAAAACAGATTTCTTTTGGCATCGTCAACACTTTCCTTTTCGTTAGTATGTTACATAAAAGTGCATACTATTTTTATTTACTAAACTCATTATAATAAAAGAGAGAGAAGAACTCAATCTAATAAGTATATTTGAGTAAAAGAAAGAAGAGGAACGTAATAATGATTATTGATGGACATTCCCATGTGACCTTACCGGTTGAAATGCATATAAAAGATATGGATGCAGCCGGAATTGATAAAACAATTCTGTTTTCAACATCATTTCATCCGGAAATGGCTGAAAATGCCCAGGAAGTAAAAGTGGCCATGGCGTATCTGGGAGATTTGCTGGCGGGGAAAAAGGGCTCCATGACTGAGGTAAGAGAACAATCAATTGCTGAATTGATGGCAGTGATTAATCAGTATCCCACCCGCTATATGGGGTTTGGAGCGGTGCCGCCAGGATTGGATTATGACACCACAATGGCGTATGTGGAAAGAAATATCAAAAGAAACCAGTTAAGGGGGATGGGCGAATTCACCCCCGGCGCGGGTCAGGTTCAGCTTCTGGAAAATATCTTTAAAGCATCAAGTGAGTTTGGGAATCTGCCCATCTGGATTCATGCTTTTTTCCCATTGGCATTACAGGACATCAGAGAGATTTCAGAGTATGCCAGGCAATACCCACGCAGCCCCATTATTCTAGGGCATTTAGGTGGGTGCAACTGGCTGGAAACCATGGATTTGGTCAAGGAACTACCGAATTTATACCTGGACACATCGGCCTACTACTCCACCTTTGTTCTGGGGATTGTTATCAATGAGTTGCCGGAAAAGTGCATCTTTGGGGTGGATCGACCCTTTGGAGATCTGGCATTATCACAAGAAGCGATCTTAAAGGTAGCGAAAACACCCGCGATTGCAGCGGCTGTTTTGGGTGGAAATATAATGAGGTTGCTTGATATAAAATAACCATCAACGTTACTTCGATTCGTGTTGCACCCTGTCGACTATTGAAATCGGAGCGGGTAAAAAACGAGGTTATGACGAAAGTCATAGCCTTTTATTTCTTTTTGCACTGTGTTAAAAACAATCAAAATGATATCTTAAGGATAGACAATCCGTGATAGCGGATTTATGAGTAGAGTAGATTAAAAAGTGTGATAAAGAAAGGACGTTAATAATGGAAACTGCAATTGTAAAACTGGAAGGCTTGACAAAAAAATATGATGGCAAAGTTGTCGTCGATCATGTTTCACTGGAAATCCGTCAGGGGGAGATTTTTGGACTTTTGGGGCCTAACGGCGCCGGTAAAAGTACCACCATGAACATGATCTGTTCGCTAGTGAAGCCAACCGCCGGTAAGATCAGGCTGTTTGGCAAAGATGTCCAAACCGATATGAAGGAGGCCAAAGCCAGACTTGGTTACATTCCCCAGGAGCTGGCCATTCATGGTAATTTGAAAGCTTGGGAAAATGTCGAGCTGTTTACCTCGCTTTACGGAATAAAGGGCAAGGAACTGAAAAAAGCAATCGATGATTCTTTGGAGTTTGTTGGATTAAAGGATAAACGCAATGTCTTTTGTAAAAATTTTTCCGGCGGCATGAAACGCCGGTTGAACATTGCCTGTGCCATCGGGCATCATCCTGAGCTGTTGATTTTTGATGAACCCACGGTGGGGATTGATCCCCAATCCCGAAACTTTATTCTGGAAAAAATAAAAGTTGCCAATGAGCAGGGTGCCACCATTATTTATACCAGCCATTATATGGAAGAAATTGAAGCGATCTGTTCCCGGATTGCGATCATGGATAATGGCAAGATTATTGCCATGGGAACAAAAAAAGAACTGACCGAACTGGTCACGGCGGAAATTGACTCGACAATGAGCCTGGAAGAAGTTTTTTTGACCTTAACTGGCAAGAAACTCCGCGATTATGCCGAGGGAGAACTGTAAGATGCCACTGATATTGATCAAAAACAACATGAAACTGATGTTTCGGAGTAAGGCTTTTCTGTTGATGATGGTCGTTATGCCGATCATTGTTATCGCCCTGTTGTCCAGTGCTTTTAAGGACATGATGGCGTCGGCCCGGGAAATCGATCCGTTTACGGTGGGCTACCGAATCACGGCGGACAGCCCTTATCAGACGTATTTATCGGAACTGAAAAAAGCAAGTGCCGAGAACGATGTAACCCTCATCGAATATCCGGAAGGTGAGATTGAAAAGCTGATTAAAAATGGAACCGTCACTGCCTTTGTAGACATCCAGGATGATGATTATATCCTGTATCAGTCAAGCGAAAAAAAGGCCGAAGCATTGATCACAGAGAGCATTTTTGACAGTTTCTTTTATCAAGTGGACGCCAACACCGCCCTGGTAAAAGCCCAGATGGAGCAGGGAATTATTGATCTAAAATTGCTGGAACCGGATCGTAAAACAGCAACCCGGGAGGTATTGGAAGTGGAACCAATGCCCACATCCACCGATTATTATGGCATTATCTATATTGTCTTCTGGAGCTTTTGCGGGATGATGCCATTGGCGGCGGTTATCTCCAGTGAGCGTAAAAATGCCATTCCCCAGCGAATGCGGGTGTCACAGATGACCAAGACGCAGTTTTATCTGGCAAAATTTGTACCCTGTTTTCTGGTAACCTTTATTGAAATGGGTTTAGCCTGGACAATCTCAGCCCTACTCTTTAACGTCCATTGGGGGCAGCTTCCGGCTTCAGTCGGAATCATTTTGCTTGCCACCATGGTAGCGGCTGCGATCGGCGTTTTTCTTTATCAGCTCTTTAGTAAAGTGGTTGTCAGCGTGGTCGTGGGTTTTGCATTGACCTGGGTATTGGGATTTTTCGGCGGTTCCTTTGATCCGTACTTCTATGAAGATTTCCCGCTCATGCTGATGAAAGCATCACCGATTTATTATGTTAATCGGACACTGGTGGAGTTTTCCACCAAAGGATACAGTGATTACGCCGGAACCTGTCTGATTTATCTAATTGGCCTGATTTTGGTGTTTGGGATACTAGGCAGCATGCTGATGAACCGGAAAGTGGAGGAATAAAATGAACGGCTTCTTTACGATGGCAAAAACAAACCTGAAGTTACTGTTTCGGAACAAGGGTTATCTGTGTCTGGTGATACTACTACCGATTCTATCAGCCGGTCTATTATCTTTGCAATTAGACGAAACCGTGACAATGAAGGATGACACCTCTTATGTTGTTCAAAATATTGAAGACCGGGATGACAATATTACCAGTATTGAAAACACCAAGCTCTTGGTCAAAATCTATGACAACAGCAACACTGAATTATCCGACGATCTGGCTCAGGAACTGGCGGGTTCAGGAATTTTTCGAATCTTTCGTTATAACCAGGAAGTAGTTGATTTGGCCACTGCCAGAGCAGCCAGTATCGACAGTGCCGGGAAGAGCAATATTGGCGCAGTGGTCTATATTCCTGAGAATTTTGAGACCGACATCTTATCCGGTGGCAGCGGGAATTTGTCGATCATGGAGATTACCGAGGATGGACGAAATGACTTGCTGGCCAGCCAGGTCAATACTTACATCAGCTTTATGATGCAAGCCGCCGACAGCACGAATTATGATAAAACAGCACTGGCTGCGATGCTTAGTGAACTGAAAGAAAGTCGGCTCAACAAAAAAATTGAGGCGGTGGAGGTCGGCAATAGCCTGACATTAACCAGTCAGCAGAACCACCAAAGCACCCGCATCGGTTATTCAATTGCGGCGCTGACAATGGGTTTTCTGTTCTGCGGAATCTTTATTTCTGACATCATCATTAAGGAAAAAAACAACAAGGTCTATAACCGGATATTTTTGTCAAAAGCCAGTATTCTCAATTATGTCGTAGCCAAAATGGCCATGATCTTGCTGACCGTTGCGATACAGACTGGTATTTTGGCCTTGGTAACACCGATCATGGTGAGTACTGATTTTGGGATCACTTATCCCAGCTATTTGTTCCTGGTTTTCGGCCTGGGCTTATGCATCAGTACCCTTTCGGTTGTTATTGGCACGCTGGTGAGCAATACCATGAATGCGACCTACACCGTCTTTGCCATCTGGATTGTCTCCAACATTATGGCCGGCCTGTACTTTCCGATTACCAGTGCTGCCCAGTGGTGGATAAAAGCGTCGCTGTTGATTCCCCAGCGATGGGTGATCGTCGCTTCAGAAATGTTGATGACTGGCGAAACCGGGGTTTATGCAATGTACGGGCTAATTGTCGGCTGTTACCTGCTGATCCTGATGGCTGGCACCTCCATTGGTGTGATGGTGGGGAAAAAGGATTATTAAACAATTGCATTGAAGTGAAAATCGAAAATGTGATAGAATGTTCATAAAATAAACGGGGATGGGAAGTCAGACAGATGGTTGAAAAGATGAAGGAAAACTACTTTTCTATTATGAAATTTTGTTGTCTGACGGTCATGCTGGCATATGTGATTGTTGACAGCGAAAAATCGCTCCAGGAAATCAGCCTGGAGTGTTTTTTGCTGGGATTATTTCTGGCGGTATCGACACTTTATGAGTTGCTGGACAAAGAAAAAATCGGCTGCTTGGTTGTTGAAATAATCCTGGCGATATTGATTTTTGTTTTATTTGGGGAAAGCAGCGTCGGATTTTATTTAATTCCGGTGGTGGTACTGGATATGGTGGTTTATTTTAAATTGCCCCTCGTCGTTGGTTTGATGGCCTTTGCCGGTGTCTTTTTGAGTCCTCCGGATTTTGCCATTTATATGATTTTTTGTATCTTTGTCAGTGCTATTTATTTTCAGAATCATGTGATGATTAAGCGGTATCAAGATAAGCTTGAAAACTATGAGCAGGAAGAGTTTAAGTTAAAGGATTCCATTTCGGACAAAGACCTGCAGTTTAAAAAGAAACTGGAACAGAACAGCCTGCACTATAAAAATCAAATGCTTACAGAACGAGCCCAAATCTACCAGGCGCTCCACGATAAACTGGGGCATAGCATTAACGGTTCCGTTTATCAACTGGAAGCCAGTAAGGTACTGATTCAAAATAAACCGGAAGAAAGCAGCCGGATCATTCAGGCCGTTATCGATACCTTAAGAGAAAGCATGGATGAAATCCGTTTTATCTTACGCAAGGAAAAACCGGAGCGAAAAAAGGCGGCGCTGCTGCAGCTTCATGGATTATGTCAAGAATGTCGGGAAAAATACGGCATTCAAGCGACGATGCTGCTGGAAGGTAAAGATAAAGAGATCCCCGATCACATTTGGGAAGTGATCCTGGATAATGCCATTGAAGCGGTTTCCAATGCCCTTAAATATGCCGAATGCTCCAGACTGGCCATCGAATTGGTAGTGATGAACAAAATCGTCCGCTGTAGCATTTATAATAACGGCACAAGTTGTGAAACCATCGTGGTCGGAATGGGGATTCAGGGAATGAAAGACCGCACCCGGAAAGTAAATGGACTAATTGATATTGATGGTCAAAACGGATTTCGGATCAATATGATTTTTCCGTTAGTATCGTATGAGGAAAGGGGACTGATATGAATAAAATAAAGGTAATCATTGTTGATGACTCTGATTTTGTGCGGGATGGAATGGGCATCATCTTGGGGGTCGATGACGAGTTTCACGTTGTCGGCTGTGCTAAAAATGGCAGAGAAGCTCTGGAATTTGCGATGAAGGAAAAACCGGATGTTTTTTTGATGGATATCCAGATGCCGGAGATGGACGGCATTGCTGCGACCAAAGAGATTGTTGCCCAAGGTCTGGGAAAGGTGCTGATCCTGACCACCTTTGATGACCGCGAGCTGGTCGAAAAGGCCATGAAAAATGGCGCCGACGGATACCTGATCAAAAATCATACCCCGGAACAATTAAAACAGAGCATCAAATCCGTCTATCATGGGGTTCATTTTCTCGACAGTCAGGTGCTTGATAAATTTACCGAACCGGAAACCAAATGCAGCACTGGTTTTGACGGCAGTTTGTTTACGGCCAGAGAACTGGGGATTATCGAAGCGGTAGCCGATGGCTTATCGAATAAGGAAATTGCCGAAAAACTCTTTTTGAGTGAAGGAACCGTTAAAAATTATATCAGTGTGATCCTGGACAAGGGCAATCTGTCTCATCGAACCCAAATGGCCATTTATTATTTGACCGGCAGACGATAAGCAAGAACGGGGAAATAAAAAAACGCCATTCAAGTTTTCACTCAAATGACGTTATCAACAAGTCTGATTGCGGAGCTGCGGTCAGATTTTTTTTAATGCCGGCTCCAGTTGCTGCCACTTGTTGCCCAAAACCGGTGGAGTATAGTGGATCATCTGATTGACCAGGTCCCCGGGATCGGATGATAGCAGCACCAGTTTGGTATTGGACGGGTTCATAAAACCTTCGTTGACAATGTTTTGCATCATCGCCATGAAGGAATCAAAAAAGTTGGAAATATTGAGAACCCCAATCGGTTTTTTGTGAATGCCCAACTGCGCCCAGCTGAGGGTTTCAAATAATTCTTCAAAGGTCCCCACGCCGCCGGGAATGGCAATGAAACCATCGGATAAGTCAGCCATGGTCTGTTTGCGTTCATGCATGTTTTTTACTTCAATAAATCGGGTCAAACGATCATTAATCACTTCGTTGGGGAAAAGTCCGCCGGGCATAACGCCGGTAACGCGGCCATTGTTGTCCAGCATGTGGTTGGCGATTTCGCCCATCAGACCAAATTTTGATCCGCCATAGACTAATTCAATATTGTTATTAACGAGCACCAGACCTAATGCTTTTGTCATTTCTTGATATTCTGGACGAACACCCAGATTGGAACCGGAATATACGCATATTCTTTTCATCGTTGCTTCCTCCCAGGATCTTATAAAAAATTTAATGGATGCATCCGAAGAGATGCACCCAAAATCATAAGTTCTATTAAGATCCTTTATTATATCAAGTAGCGCTGTTTTTGACAAGCAATAACGGCCATTTTAGTGCTTTATTTAAGAATTTTCAAGAGCCTTTTCAGTTAAAGGAGAAGTGGGAAAACCGTAAAATAGGTATTTTCAGGTGGCCGAAGAATTGTCAGAACGTGATGCGCCAATTATGAAGAATTATTAAAGATTTGTTAAGTTCATTGATAAAATACACGTCGAATGCTATACTTTTTTCATGAAGAAAAAAGGAGCGTGTTGATGAAACTGGATTACCGCCTCACGGTTTTGGTCGGGCTTGGGTTTATGACCATTAGTGCATTTTGGAGCCTGTATGATTTTGTGATTCCAATGATTATGTTAAAAGCTTTCGCATTTGGGGACACAATGGCTGGGGTGGTTATGTCTTTTGACAATGTGTTGGCCTTATTTATGTTGCCTTTGTTTGGGATGCTTTCTGACAATACCAACACCAGAATGGGGCGGCGAATGCCCTATATTCTTGGCGGTACGGCTTTGGCAGTGGTTTCGATGCTTTTAATACCCTATGCAGTGATGGCTAATAAGCTGGTTTTATTTATTGTCGCTCTGGCGTTGGCCTTGCTGTCGATGTCTTTTTACCGTTCACCAGCGGTGGCGCTGATGCCGGATGTGACCCCCAAACCACTGCGATCCAAGGGGAATGCGGTCATTAATCTGATGGGGGCAGTTGGCGGGATTATGGTTTTGGGAATGGTGGCTTTTCTGGCTCCAGATAAAGACAATATTAACTACTGGCCGCTTTTTCTTGGCACGGCTGCAATGATGGTGGTGGGTGTCATTATTCTCAAACTCACAGTCAACGAGCCGGATGCGGTGATAAAAATGCGTCATAACAGTGCGGCCCTGGGCATTGACGTTGAAGAAGCGGAACATGATGAGACCCTGGTAACCCATGAAAAGCTGCCCAAAGAGTATAAAAAGAGTCTGATCTTTATTCTCTTATCGGTAGCCTTATGGTTTATGGGATATAATGCCGTCACCTCGGCTTTTTCAAAATACGCCATGGTTTCTCTGAACATGAAAGAATCCCAATCCGCTCTGATTTTAATGGTTGCCAGTATTGCTGCCATTATTTCCTTTATTCCCGTGGGGATTATTTCCTCGAAGGTGGGACGCAAAAAAATCATCTTGATGGGCGTGGTGGTGCTGGCAACTGTTTTTGCCACCGCTACTTTTTATACGGCCTTTAACCCGATCCTGTTTGTATCCTTTGCACTAGCTGGAATCGCCTGGGCCGCCATTAATGTCAATTCCCTGCCGATGGTTCTGGAAATGTCCAAGGGAGCCAATGTTGGCCGCTATACCGGTTATTATTATACCGCATCGATGGCCGCCCAGGTTATTACGCCGATTGCTTCCGGGGCGTTGTTAGAGCATCTCGGCTATTATACCCTGATGCCCTATGGGGCCTTGTTTGTCGGGTTGGCCTTTGTAACGATGATGATGGTTCAGCATGGCGATTCCAAGCCCATCGCCCCTAAGTCCAAGCTGGAGATCTTTGATGTCGCAGATTGATATGACAAATTGGTTTAGACAGGAAGGCCAACGATGATCTATCTGATACTGGCGCTGGTCGCATTAATTCTGGTTTATCTTTTTACTATTTCGCCAGGGGCACTGCCGAATCATTCCAACCCGGGTCTTTGGGAAATCAATTATGCCCATCGGGGTCTCCATCAAAAAGATAAGGCCATTGCGGAAAACTCCATGACGGCCTTTGTAAAAGCTGTCGAAGCAGGATATGGAATCGAGTTGGATATTAATCTGACTGCCGATGGAAAAGTGGTGGTCTTTCACGATGACAGTCTGCTTCGGGTATGTGGGGTGGATAAATTGATCACCCAATGTTTGTCAACAGAACTTGCGGATTTTCGGCTGGAAAACACCGAACAAACCATTCCCTTATTAGCAGATGTGCTGAAACTTGTGGATGGGCAGGTGCCGCTCATTGTCGAATTGAAAAACACCAAAGATTGGCAGCAACTCTGTGCCAAAGCCGCAGAACAGCTGGCTGATTATGGGGGATCGTATTGCATTGAATCCTTCCATCCCGGGATTGTCAGCTGGTTTTACAAGAATAGACCGGCGGTGGTAAGAGGTCAGCTTTCGGCGGGACATCAAAGTTTGGGGGGTACCCCCCGGTGGCAAAGCGTTTTGATTGCTTCGATTATGACAAATGTGATTTCCCGGCCGCATTTTATCGCCTATAAACACCAGGATGCCCATCATCGGCTCAGCCTCCGGCTGTTCCGGCAATTGGGGGGGAAACTGGTTGGTTGGACAGTCAGAGATACCGACGATATCGTGGGGTGTATGAAGTTTTTTGATGTGATTATCTTTGAATTTTTCAGAGTTTAGCTACTCAAAACAAGATTTAACAGAAAATAGTTTAAATACTAATCTAGTTTTAATGATTGATTGAGAAAATAGAGGGGTAAATAAAGAGAACAATGACAAAAATAGACGCTAATCGACAAAAGAAACGATCGGGTTATCGCGAAACAGATAAGCATCATAGCGTTTTCGCAATTACCGCTAAATTTTCAAGAGAAAGGAACTGATTTGATTTAGATTAACAGAAGAGGGTGAGCGTACATGACACTATATATCGTGGCAGGAATAGCCATATTTATTATTTATATTTTGTTGCTGCTCCCGGGCAGAATGCCAAAGGAGGTCGATGACCGACTTTGGACCAGTTACTATGCCCATCGGGGATTGCACGAAAAGGATAAGTCGATACCGGAAAATTCAATGACTGCTTTTAAAAAAGCGGTGGATGCCGGCTATGGAATCGAAATGGATTTAAATCTTACCGCCGACGGCAGAATCATTGTCTTTCATGATGATAATTTATTGCGTTTGTGTGGGGTGGATAAATTAATCACGGATTGTACCTATGAGGAATTATTGACTTATAACCTGGAAAATACCGGGGAAAAAATCCCTTTGTTTGAAGATGTGCTGAGCATGGTGGATGGTCAGGTTCCGCTGATCGTCGAACTGAAAAATACCAAATATCTTAGCGAGCTGTGCTCTAAAACGGCCGAACATCTTGATCATTACGATGGGTTGTATTGCGTGGAATCCTTTCAGCCGTTAATTGTCAGGTGGTTTTACAAAAACAGGCCGGATGTGGTCAGAGGTCAGCTTTCAGTCGGGCGCAAAAGTCTCAAGGGGTTGGATGTCAAATTATGGCAATGGTTGTTAATCATTTCATTTGCTACCAATTTTATATGCCGTCCTCATTTTATGGCATTCTATCATGGTGATGCCCGACGTAAACTGGGACTCAGCCTGTTCCATCTGCTGACCGGAAGGTTGGTTGGTTGGACGGTTCAGGATACCGATGACATTGAGTATTGCAAGAAAAAATTTGATGCGATCATTTTTGAATATTTTGAACCATGAGTTTTAAGCAAAGGTCGTAGCATATCAAGGGGATATGCTAGGCCTTTTTCTAAGTTGAGGGAGGAAGAAGATGGAATTTTTACAGGAACAATTAAAGGCCCAAAAAGCCGGGCAGGCTTATGCCGTTCTGACGGTTGTTGCAACAGCGGGAACGTCCCCGTGTAAGGTTGGAAAAAAGATGCTGCTGTTGGATGATGGCACCTTTTATGGTACCATAGGCGGCGGCGAATTTGAACGGGAAGCTCTGGAAGAAGCCAAACAGGCCATGAAAAACAGGCAAAGCTATTTAAAAGCATATGAACATATTCCGACTTATGAGATAGCCGGTCTGGGCTGTAGTTTTAAGGTGACACTTTTTGTAGATGTTGTTTTTCCCCGGCTGCAATTAGTGGTCTGCAACGGTGGACACGTTGGCACGGCGGTTTTGCGTTTGGCAAAGTACCTGAATTTTGACACCATCCTGCTGGATACCAGGGAACCAGAACTGATTCGTGAGCAGATTGAGCTGGCCGAAAAGTTTATTCCCTGTGATGTTTTTGAGCGTGGCATTATCGAAGGCGACATTCCTGATAGGGCCTATTACGTTTGTTGTGCATCCACCCATACTCAGGATAAATCAGCACTGAAGGGAGCCTTGCAGAAAGAGTTTGCTTATATCGGGATGCTGGGCAGTGTCAAAAAAACGGTTGAAATGTACCGGCAACTAGAAGAAGAAGGGATCAGCAAAAGTCTTCTGGAACAGGTACACACCCCGGTTGGGCTGGATATCTGCGACATGTCGCCCGAAGAGGTGGGATTTTCGATTCTGGCGGAAATACTGATGATCAAAAATGGCGGTACCGGAAAACCTCGTAAGGAAGTAAAACGGCAGGCTTAGCGATAGAAATTGAGAACGATTAAATGACTCAAGAAATAGACAGATGAATCCCTTGATTGACAATATCTCATTTTCCCAACAGTTTAGAAAGTAAAATGAATCAGGAGGAAGCAATGGCAATACGACAACTTCGACAGGATGAGGATGCGATACTCAGAAAAAAATGCAAAACTGTAACTGAAATCGATGAAAAAATACAAATGATTCTTGATGATATGCTGGAAACCTTGCATAGTATTCCCAATAGTGCGGCAATTGCCGCCAATCAGGTCGGTATTCTAAAAAGACTGGTGGTTATTGATATGGGCGAAGGGGTGATGAAATTAGTTAATCCCGAAATCATTGAGTCCATTGGCGAACAGGAATGCACCGAAGGATGCTTAAGCTTTCCGGGAAAGTTTGGAACGACCATCCGTCCACAAAAAGTGATCGTTAAAGCACGCAACGAAAAAGGTGAGGAAATCATCATTACCGGAGAAGATGATCTGGCCAAATGCTTTTGCCATGAACTGGATCATTTGGATGGGGAAGTGTTTGTTGATAAGGTGATCGCATTTCTGGATGTCTAAATAATGAATTTCAAAAAAGCCTTCATTAAAGTTTTAATAAAAAGGATAAGGACATGAAGATTGATCGACTTATCGGGATATTGTCTATCCTACTGCAGCAAAAAAAAGTGACGGCGCCCTATCTGGCTGACATGTTTGAAGTTTCTCGCAGAACGATTAACCGGGATATTGAAGACATCTGCAAGGCCGGAATTCCGCTGACGACGACTCAGGGAGCAAACGGTGGCATCGCCATTATGGAAGGGTACAAGATCGACAAAACCCTGTTGTCATCGGCGGAGCTGCAGTCGATCCTGGCCGGGCTTAAAAGCCTGGACAGTGTCGCCGGAACGAATCAGTATCGGCAATTAATCGATAAACTGGCAGTGAGTGGTGGAGCGACCCAGCCGGATAACCACATTGTCATTGATCTGTCTTCACACTATAAAAATTCATTGGCACCCAAATTTGAAACCATTAAAAAAGCCATCGACCAGAGACGGCTCATTACTTTTTATTACTACTCACCTAAAGGAGAAAGCAGCCGACAGATCGAGCCTTATTTGATTGTCTATCAATGGTCATCCTGGTACATCTGGGGCTATTGTCGGGAGCGATCCGATTATCGTCACTTCAAACTTAACCGCCTCTGGGATTTGCAGGTGCAGGACGAGACCTACGAGCCCCGGGATCGGCCGGAATATAACACTCAGGAGCAATTGGCGATGCCTAGCCAGATTCATCTGGTGGCAGAATTTGACCCCATTATGAAATGGCGGCTCATTGATGAATATGGGATGGATTGTTATCAAATAACCAAAGAGGGGAAACTTCGTTTTGAATTTTATTTCTCCAGCCAGGAAAATCTTTTCAGTTGGCTGCTGAGCTTTGGCGATAGCGTCGAGCTGATTGAACCGAAGGAACTGCAAGAAGAGTTATTAAGGGTAGCAGAAAAAATTAGCGGAAAATATAAAGTTTGAACTAACATTCTAAAACATGACATACAGGTGTCGTGTTTAGTGCGGTAGAATAAATCAAAAACGAGGAGGAAAAGAAATGAAATTTGAAGCACCCATGCTGGTGGTGGATGATATCAACCGTTCACGAGCTTTTTATTGCGATGTTTTTGGTTTGAAAGTGGTGATGGATTTTGGTGAAAATATTACCTTTGATGCGGGGTTCTCATTACAAGACAAAGCCCTTTGGGCAACGTTTATCGACGCCGAAGAAAAGGATATCGTCTATCGCGGAAACGATATGGAATTGTACTTTGAAGAAGAAAAATTGGATGAATTTATGGACTATTTAAAATCCTTTAAGGACATCGAATATTTGCATGACATCAAAGAATATAATTGGGGACAACGAGTGATCCGCTTTTATGATCCAGATGATCATGTGATTGAAGTCGGAGAAAGTATGACGGTGGTTTGCCGGCGTTTTATTTCCCAAGGAATGACCATCGAGGAAACAGCCCAAAGAACGATGTTTCCTGTTGAATTTGTAAAAGCTTGCCTGTAAATTAGAAAAAGATCCTTAAAGGTATGTTGAATCCCTTCAAATGCAAATTTGGAGGGATTCTTTTATGTTGGTTTTAAAAATGATATAATAAAACAGTTAAAATTGAGAAAAGAAGGATATAAATATGAGCAGAGACATTATCATCCGCGGGGCGAAGATCTCGGATGTAGAAGAATTATTGGGTATTTATGCCCCATATGTCAGAGAAACGGCGATCACTTTTGAATATACCGTGCCGACCATTGAAGAATTCAGTGAACGAATGAAAAAAACATTGACGAAATATCCCTATCTAGTGGCCGTACAGGAAACGGAAATCCTTGGATATGCCTATGCTTCAGAGTTCAAAAACCGCGCCGCCTATGATTGGGCCGTGGAAACCACCATCTATGTTAAACAGGAAAGCCGCAAAAGCGGGGTTGGCAAAAAAATCTACCAGGCTTTGGAAGCGGTTCTTAAGAAACAAAACATCTGTAATCTGTATGCCTGCATTGCCTATCCCAATCCCGGGAGTATCGGTTTTCATGAACATATGGGCTATCAGACCATTGGTCATTTTTTAAAATGCGGTTATAAATTCGAAACCTGGTATGACATGATCTGGATGGAAAAAATGATTGGTGAGCACATCAGCAATCCAGCACCCTTCAGAGCGATCACTGAGTTGAACCATTTTGTTGACGCCAACAAAATGGTTCAGAATCAAATAGAAATTGGGGAAGATGGTGAAAGCTAAAAAGTGCAGCTGATTTAACAAAAAAGCAATAGACAAAACACAAATAAAAGAATACACTGAGAATAAAAAATTTACGAAATGGATTTTAAGGATGCATAAAAATTAAACTTGGAGGTACATAGTGAAAACGATCAACTTGAAACTGATGCTTATTCATCGCGGAACCCGAACTCATTCAATCACCCAAATTGAGCCGATCGGCCATATGTCGCTGGCGGAAATGATGGCCAGCAAAGGGATTGACGTAGCTGTTTTTTCAGGCGAGCTGTTAAGAGGGCTGGAATTTCTGGAAGCGACTGGCTCGGACGAAAATACGGTGGTGGGTTTATATTGTGATTATGAGAATCAGTCAGCAGTGGAGAGTTTTTCTAAAGAAATAAAAAAGCGCTATGGCGCCACCGTGTTTGTCGGCGGACCCCAGACTGTGGGGTTGGGTGAAGAATTTTTGTGCGCCAGCCAGGCCGATGCCATCATGCGAGGAGAAGGGGAATATTCTCTGTACGAAGCTATCCAGGCCATTCAAGATGAAGAAATAGAGCGCTGGGAAAGCATTTTTGGGATGTGTTCTTACCGCAAAGATGGGAGCTATTATGATAATGGCATTTATCCGGCCATTGAAAATTTAGATGAACTGCCTATTATTACGGGCGCAATTAAATCCGCCCAGCATCAGGGTATAAATCATATGGCAGTCATGTCAGGACGAGGGTGTCCTTTCCACTGCTCTTTTTGTTATGAGGGCGCAAACAGCAAGAATGTACGGCGCCGCAGTGTCGAAAGCGTGATGAAAGAAATCCGCTGTCGCCTGAAACAAAACCCCAATGTGAAGTACATTTTTTTCGGCGATGATACCTTCACCCTGGATAAGGAACGGGTGCGAACCTTTTGCGAACAACTCAAAGAGCTGCGGAAAGAACACGATTTTGTCTGGTTCGCCGATGCCCATGTCAATATTGTTATCAAATATCCGGAAATTGTAAAAATGATGGTGGACGCCGGGCTGGTACGGATGCAAATCGGCATCGAAAGCTGTAACCAGCATATCATTGATATCTATAACAAGAAGATCAAACGGGAAGGGCTTTTTGACGTCATTGAGATCTGTCAAGCCGCCGGATTGCCCCAATTGGTCGGCAACATCATCATCGGCGGGGCGCTAGAGACCCGGGAAACCCTGGATTTTACCTTTGATACAGTCAATGAAATGATCAAAGCCGGCCGGGGGATGGTGGAGGTGGTCAGCACCTTCTATATGCCCTTCCCGGAAACTGCGATGTCAAAAGATCCGGAAGCCTACGGGATTTTTGTGAAGGATGAACAAGCGCTCACATCGGTCGGAGACTTTCCGGTGATTGAAACCGCCACTCTGAGCATCGAAGAAATCTGCGCCGCTCGAAATGAGTTTTTTGAAATGAATATCAAATTGATGCGAAAAATGCTCAGCGATGGCGAAATCCCCGATGCGGTCATTCTGGAAAGTTATGCCCTCAGTGAAAAATACGGCCTCAGCGGGATGTGGCAGGGACTGGCTTATTCCCGGTACCCCTATTTCGATGCCCAGTATAAGGCGCGGATTCGGGGCGATAAGCTCGTTAAAGATTACGAAGGAGAAACGGTATTTGAGACACACCCCCAGCGCATTGCCCTGCTTTCCCTGACCCCCGAGCTGGCGGCAGAAATACCGGTGTTAAATGGATTTGTTTACTCCCCCTTTGAATTTGAGGTGTTGAAATATAGCTCCGGAAAACTGACAATGAACGAGATGGCAGAAATACTTTTTCCGGAATATCAGAACAGCTTTGTGAGTTTTGAAGTGTTTAAGCAGCATCTGCTGGCGACTATCAAAAAATTGGAAGCTGTGGGAATGTGTGTATTGTCAGGATCGCTGACTGCCACAGCGGCTGATCAAGAATGGGCGCAACGGGGAAAAGCAGTAGTCAAAGAAGTTGAGGATACCGTGAAAAATAAGTTCATTCTTTTTAAACTATCAACCATCGGGATGGAAGTTGCCGGTTTCAGCAGAAACGGGGCCTTTCTGGGCATTTATGGCCTGGCCAGCTATTTGGATGCCAAAGGTTATGACGCCATTGTCTGCGAATGCCGCCCGGATCAAGCCATCGATTATCTGAAACGATACCACTTTAATGAAATTTGCGGCATCGGCTTTTCGGTCGATTTTGAAAATAAGCACGTGGTTAAAAAAGTCAGTGCGGCGATTTCCGAAACCTATCGGATTCCGGTGTTGATAGGCGGACCGGAAGCCATTTCTCTGGACGAAGACTATCTGCGCCAGTCCCAAGCGGTAGCGATTGTCAGAGGTGAAGGCGAACTGGCGATGGTGGCAGTTCTTAATGCCTTAAAAGAACAGCAAAACCTGGTTGGGATTGCCGGCATCTTTTATCTCAACGAAAACGGTGACTGCATCGATAGGGGCGAAGGTCCGGTGGTGGAAAATCTCGATGATCTGCCCTTTCCGGCCTATGATAAAAGCATTACCCCGATTGATTTTTCCAGCCTGTATCTGATGAGTAGTCGGGGCTGCCCCTACCACTGTGTTTTCTGCCATGAAGGGGCCTTGAAACGGCCGATGCGGCAGCGAAGTGTGGCCAACGTCATCGCCGAAATGAAACATTTTCTGCTAAAATATCCGGAGCTCAGTTACTTTAAATTCTGTGACGACACCCTGGTCACGGATCCCAAATGGTTGGATCAGTTTTGCCGGGAAGCCAAAGCACTTCAAACCGTGAAGTCCTTTCAGTTCTATTGTGAGGCCGATGTGGTGTCCTTAAGCCGACGACCGGAAGTGTTGAAGGCGATGGTAGACGCCGGCCTTAATCGGCTTCAAATCGGCATTGAAACCGTAGATAAGGAGATGCTGAAAATTTACCGCAAAAACATTTCTCCGGAAATGGTGGAAATCGTCGTGAAAGCCGCCTATGATGCCGGGGTTCAGCAGGTCTTCGGAGCGCTGCTGGTGGGTGGTCCCTTCGAAAACCGGGAACATATTGAAAAAAACAAGACCTTTGGAGCCAAGCTGCTGCGACTGGGCCCGGGGATGATGGAAATTGCGCCCAGTATTGTGATGCCGTACCCGATGACCGATATTGGTCTGCATCCCGAAAAATACGGACTGACGATTTACGATAAACAGGGTCTCGGCTGTATTTCCGATTACCCGATAATGGCTAGTGAAACCATGGATCGCCGGGAGATTATGGGCGCTTATCAGGAATATCTCCAGAGTTTTGTGGATGAGGTAAAAATCATGCTCAACGACGGGGAATTGGGTCACGAAGATATTTTAAGATGCTACAAAACATCCATGGCCGCCAACGGGCCCAAATATTGGATTAATATTATCTCCCACCATAAGCCGACCTTGACCGCCTATTACACCATGCTGGCCCGGGAATCGGCCAGTCGGGTGATCGATGTGGATCCGGCCGAATTACCGAACTGGCGACCCCAGCGGATGATTGAAATGTGGCGGGATGTCGATTTTTCCCAGGGCTATCCGCTGTTATGGGGCGAGGCGCTGTCGCCCTTTGAATATGAAATCATGAAATACTGTACCGGCAAAAGCACCATCGCCGCCATTACCGAGATTTTGTATGAGCGATTTGGAAAACCATTTGGTGAAAGTGTGGATGAATTAATGGAGCGGATCATTGCGACGCTGAAAGTTTTTGATAAAAAATACTGGCTTCTTGTTGTTCCGTTCTAGAAAAAGGGTAATAAAATGAAGATACTTCTTTGTAATGTGTCAAAAAAATACGAAACCAGTTCCCATGATTATGTAGGGCTCTTTTATCTTGCGGGAGCACTGGAAGAAGCCGGCTTTGAGCCGCTGGTTTTTCATGGCAAACCGGAAGATTTACTGGAACAGGTAAAACAGAATGAACCCCAAGCAGTGGGCTTTTCCTGTGATTTTGATAATGTTTCGCTGATTGAAGCGTTGTCTAAAAAAATTAAAGCGAACTGGAATATTCCCATTATTGTTGGCGGTCCCCAGAGTATTGGGCTGGATCAGAAATTTCTGGAAGACAGTCAGGCCGATTTCATTTTAAGAGGCGAGGGCGAAGTATCGCTGCCGCAGCTCTTAAAGGCCGTGTTAAAAGAAGACGGCGACTTAAGCGAGATCAACGGGCTGGCGATGATCAAAGACGGGATTTTTACCGAAACCCCGCCGACCATTATCGCCGATCTGGATGCGCTGCCGCTACCGGCCTACCATGCCTCCCTGCATATTGATCACGCCTATGGCAAACTGATTTTTACCGGTCGGGGCTGTCCCTATCAATGTGCTTATTGCGCCCCCAGCCCGGGCAAACAGCAGGTTCGGTTGCGAAGCATTCCGCTGGTACTGGCAGAAATCAAATTCAACTTACAAAATAATCCGGATCTGAAATACATTATTATCATGGACGACGCTTTTACCCTCAACCGGGACCGAATTGAAGAATTCTGCCGGGGCATGCAGGAAATCAGAAAGGACTGCGATCTGGTCTGGTATTGTGAATGCCATGTGGGCAGAATCAAAAACTGGATGGACATTTTACCGACGATGATCGAGGCTGGGCTGGTCCGCTTGCAGATCGGGATTGAGTCGGGCGATCAGAAAGTCATCGACCAGTACAATAAGCATGTCCAGATTGATGACATCATTGAATTTGTATCCTACGCTGCCGACTGCGGCCTGACCCAGATTGCCACCAATTTTATCGTCGGTGGCCCGGAGGAAGCAGCCGGGGCAACTGCCGGGCTGATCCAAACGCTGATGGACAAAGCGCCGGGTGTCATTGATATTATCACCGGCTTTTTAAGAGCTTATCCGGGCACCCAGATTCTTGAGAATCCGGAAAAATTTAATTTGCAGTTGCATGATCAGTCCGGCCGGTTTTCTGACGATGACTATCCCTTTGTCACACCCCGGGGGAAAAGTCAGGATCAGGTGATGAAAGACCGTCAGGAACTCAATAAGGTGATCCGACAAAGCATGCAAAAGAAAATCAAAAATCATGAACTAGAACAGCAGGCGGTGATGAAGCAATTTAAAGCTGCCCTGACCTATGGTATCCGCAGCCGCTGGTTTGAGGAAATTTCCGCAAATCCCAGAGCTTATGAATATTACTACGTGCTTTATTTAAACGAGGGACAGGCCTTTGATCAATCGCTGGATTTTTCCAGTGATTATCCCCAACGTTCCTTTGAATTATGGCGCACGATGACCTTTACTGAAGGGTTCCCAAAGCTGGATGGCATGGCGCTTTCACCGCTGGAATATGAGCTGTTGTTGCGTTGTGCTGGAAAAAGAAGCCTGGCCGAGATCGAAACCGAATTGTTTATAATATTTGGTGATCCCTATCAAAACCAGGCCGAATTCCATGGAAAATTAGTTGATATTCTGTATCAATTTAATTTTAAATATTGGCTGACTCATTTTGTGATTTAGCCAAAATCGTTTGGAAAGGAGGAAGAAAATGAGTATTGATGGTGCAAAAGCATTAGCCGCAAAAGTATTAACTGATGAGGCGTTGGCAAAACAACTTGATGGTGCAAAAACAGCAGCAGAATTTGATGCAGTTGTTGCAAAACTAGGTTACAGCTGTACCGCAGCTGAATTCGATGCAGCTTTTAAAGAAGCACAGGCTAAACAACCAATCAGTGATGATCAATTAGATCAGGCTGCCGGTGGTTTAAGTATTGTTGGCGTAGATTACGCTTTTACAGCAACACAAACAGCTAGAGCTTAATAAGCCAAGAAGGGGATTTTCCCCTTCGAAGTGCTGACCGGATAGCGATAGTCAGCAGTTCAAAGGGGGATAGGTAGATATGGAACTATTATTGATCAAATCGCACCGCTATGTCAGCGGCTATATACCCGGTAGTAATCTGGGAATGAATATATTGACCCAGCTATTAAGGCAAAAGGGCTATCAGGCCGAGATGTTTCAGGGTTATGCCAAGGAAGCGCTGGATTATGTCAATGCTTTGATGGAAAATGAGGATAAACCTAAAATCATTGGTTTCTACTGTGATTTTAACAATATTCACTGGGTTAAGACCTTTGCTCAGGAAGTGAAAAAACGCTATCCGGAGGTGATCCTGCTGGCCGGCGGTCCGCAAACAGCGGGGATGGATGCTGATTTTTTGAAGGCAACGGCCATCGAAGCTGCCTGTATCGGCGAAGGTGAGGAAACCATTCTCGAGTTGATGGATTATTTTATTGAAAAAAAAGGTTCGCTCAACGATATCCAGGGGATCATTTTCAGGGATGAAAACGGAGCCCTGGTGGAAACCGAACCGCGAAAGCCCCCGGAGGATTTGGACGACATCCCCTGGCCGGATATTACCCTGACCAATGACTATAAATATTATCGGCTGCTGCCCATTTTGACTGGTCGGGGCTGCCCTTTTGGCTGCACCTTTTGCTATGAAGGGGCCAATGCCAAACGGGTTCGCCGTCATTCGGTGCCGTCCCTAATGACAGAAATCCGGGAGAACTTTGAACGGGATCCAGCGATAAATTACATTAACTTTCTCGATGATACCTTTACCCTGGATCATAAGCGGGTCAATCAAATTTGTCAGGAGATCAAAGAAATCCGGGGAAATTATGATTTTGTCTGGTTTGCCAGTGCCCATATATCGACCATTGATAAACATCGGGAGATGGCAAAAAATATGGCCGATGCGGGGCTCAAAAAAATATTTTTTGGCCTGGAATCGGGAAGTGATGAGGTTCTGAAAAGCTATAATAAAAAAATATCCCGAAAAATGGTTGTCGATGTCATTGATCATTGCGTTGAATCAGGAATTCACGGTATTTCCGGCAACATTATTATTGGCGGACCCCATGAAACCCGGGAGACCATCGCAGAATCCGAAGATTTAATTATGGAACTGCTTTACCGGGCCCCGGGACAGTTCGAAACAGCCTATTTTTCATTTTTGCCCTATCCCAAAACCCCCATTACCCTTAATCCGGAAAAATTCGGAATGTCTATCTATGAAGAGTTGATTGATTGCTGTAATGAGGATATTCCCCTTTCACGAACCAAAGAACTGGATTTTACCGACCTGATTAATATTCGCTTGCAGGCCAACAAACGGCTTCAGAATGAAATGCGCAAAATTTATTTTGATGGAAAAATTCCCGAAGCGGTGATTCTGGATTCCTACCGGTTGGGTCGTCAGTATGGTGTTTTTACCCGTTGGAACGATTATGTCTATAAAAATATTCCCATTGATGATGCCTACTGGAAAATGCGGGCCTCGGATGAGTATGTTATTCATGATCAATTGGGAAAAAATGATGAAGCGGCCATTATCCACCGCACCTTTGAACTGTGGCTTTATACCGATGTCAGTGGCGAAAAACCGCAGATATTCGAACAGGAACTGGATCAAATCGATTATACCCTGCTGAAGTTATGTAATGGCAAGCTTTCCAAAAAAGAAATTTTGCAACAGGGAAAAATGAAACTGGATCCCCAGGGAAAAAATGCTGATTTCTATCGCCAGGCACAGCAAGCCCTGAATAAAATGGAGGGGAACAAGTGGATTTTATACCGAAAACCATAACCAGTAAACCCGAAGTTCTATTGGTCTACACCCAACGAATGGTTCGGGGACGAACCTTTGAAATGATCGAAAATCTGGGGATCTTGACCCTCGCGGCGCAACTCAATGCCAATGGCTTTGATGCCAAAGCCTATACCGGTATTACCACCGACGCAGTAAAAACCATCGAGAAAATGAAAGACCGCCTGTTTGCGGTCTGTTTTTACTGTGATTTTGATAATCGTTCAGCAGTGGCCGCCATCATCAGCTATTTAAAAAAGCATTATGATTTTTATGTGGTTTTGGGCGGTCCTCAAACCCTGCATATGAGCGAAAAAGATCTGGATACTTATCAGGCCGATGGCATTCTAAAAGGCGAAGGCGAAGAAACCCTCTTAACTTGGTTAAATGCAAAAATCACAGGAGAAGCGCTGCGCGTTCCGGGTGAAATCCGAAAATCCCAAAACGCCGATTATGTCTACCTGGAAGATTTCTCAAAATACGAATGGCCCCGCAACGAAGATCTGCTTAATTATCAGGAACGACCGCTGTTGTCGGTGATTACCGCCAGAGGCTGTCCTTATCGTTGTGCCTTCTGTTTTGAGGGTGGGAATTCTAAAAATTTGCGAATGCGAACAGCGGAAGTGGTGCTGGATGAAATAGCAGCCCGTTTAAAAAATAGTCAACGACTGCGATACCTGTTTTTTTGCGATGATACCTTCACCACCAATCCGGCTAGACTACAGAAGATCTTGACCGGTTTGCGAACGCTTCGAAAAAAATATGATTTTGTCTGGTTTTGTGAAGGCCACCCCGGATTTTTGGTAAAGCATCCAAAACTGATCCGCGAAATGATTAACAGTGGCATGGTACGGATGCAGATCGGGATGGAGTCAGGGGTGGAAGATGTGCTGAAAGCCTATGGCAAACAAGCCAGCTCCGCCGACATAAAAAAGGTGGTCGAAATCTGCTATGCCGAAGGATTGCCCCAGTTAACCGGGAATTATATTATCGGCGGAGCCTTTGAAACCGCCAAAACCCTGGCCGAGACGACCAAAACAGTCCTGGAGCTGTTGGATCTGGCGCCGGGGATGCTGGACGTATCAACAACCTTTATAATGCCCCTGCCTGGCACCCAGATTTATAATCATCCCGAAAAATTCGGGATCGTTCTGGAAGACCGGGAATGCCTGACCAACCTGGAGGATTTTCCGGTTAATCATACTCGGGAGTTATCGCTGCCGGAAGTCTGTATGGGTCGCTCGCGATTTATCACTGCGGTTTCCAATAAAATGAAGGAACAGTTTGAAAAAGGTCTGATTCCCCAAGAACGGATCAGAGCCGACTTCAACCTGGCATTTAATTATGGTATCGCCGCCGGATACCTTAAATTTATTTATGCCAAAGATGCGATCATGGTGGCGTACTATAAAAAACTGATAGAGTACAAAGGCCTATTAAAAGAATGGCCTGAACTCAGTGAGGAAGAAAGAAATGCCTGGATTATCCACAAAATTCCGGATTTTTCGATGTTGGATCTGAACACTCTCAGTCAAACCGAAGTTGAGATTCTCAGTTATTCCGGGAGATTTGCCAGCAGTGAAATGGCAGAAAAATTGAATTTGTCTGCCGGGGACCTAAAAAAGCTGTTGGTGAAAATGAGTGAACAGCATTTGATTTTATTTTCAGCATTTATTTAGTTTAATAATTATACAAACGTAAGGAGAAGGCTATGAAAAAACACCTTATGATCTTATCGATCTTATTGATTGGCCTGGTGTTTTGCTTTGGCTGCACAGCAGAAACTGCCAAAACAAACACCCTGTCGGTGGATGTGGTTTATCCATTCTCGCAGGAGTACAGTGAGTCCTTCAAAAATGGCATCGAACTGGCCGCTAAGGAGATCAATGAGCAGGGCGGGATCCACAATCAAACCATCGCAATCAATTACAATGATGATGGTAATAACACCAATACCGCCGTGGAAGTAGCCACCCGGATTGGCGAAAATCCGGGTTTTCCGATTGTCATCGGACATCGGAGCACCGATGATGTGCTGAAGGTGGAGAGCATCTATAACCAGAATAATAAGTTGCTGTTTGCGCCGATTATCGCCAGCTCGAAATTAAATCTGGCAGAAAATGAGGGCGCCTATCTCTGTGCTCCATCGGACGATGCGATGGCCAGTGAAATGGTCAATAGTATGGCCGCTCAGGGCATTCGCCGGATTGCGGTTGTTCATACCGCCGGCAATACCTATGGCAAAGATTATATTCAAAAAGTTGAAGAACATGCTGGGGAAGCCGGCATTGAAATTGTTGATGCAGTGTCTTATCTGCCAAATCTTGATTATTTCCGTTATTATCTAAAAAAATGGGACAGTCTGGGCGCCCAGGCCATCGTTACCGCCTGTGTCGGCGAGGATATCACTGCGCTTTATGGGTATCTGGAAAAAACCGGCAATACCCGGCCAATTTTTGCCAGCTATGACATTGAGATTCAGCCCTATATAATTCCCCAGAGCATGAAAAGCCTGACCCAGGTCACCAGTTATTTTAACAATACCGCCACGGCGGGTTCCGAAGTGGCATTTATTCAGGCTTATCAACAGGCCTATGGGAAGAATCCGGATTTACCAGCGGCTCAGGCCTACATGAATATGCACCTGGCGGCAGCCGCGGCGAACCAGGCCCAGAGTCTGGACGTAGCGGCCCTTAAAAAGGTGCTGGGAGAGAACAGTTTTGATACCGTCTATGGCCGTTTAAGCTTTGATAAACGGCTGATCGACGGGATTCCGGTGTTCCAGAAGATCTATGTCAATGATCAATTGGTGCCCAGAGACAATTTGACGGGGGGAGGACAGGGTAGTGAGTAAATCCATTTTTAAAAATAAAGAGGATAAAAGTACCAAAAAAAGTGAACACGCAGCCCTGATGACCGTCATCGGACCGGGGAATCTGCTGATATTGCTGGGGATTATCATTTTTTTAGTCGGGGTGATTATTTACTCGATTACCGTCCCCATTAATATCACCACCACCATGGATGCGGTGGTATCTTATGGCGAAGGAACCGCTCAAGTGGTGGTTGAAAATGAAGGGATCTTGTCCCAGCTCAGTGTTTCCAATGGCGATTATGTAAAGAGGGGTGATCTACTGGGCGTTTTGACCACCGAGGGGACAGCCGCTCAGATCATCGGTGGGGCAGTTTTAACTGATCAGGAAAAAAGCCTGGTCAAACGGCAGACGATGATTGTCGCCATGGAAAGCGGTATGGTGGCAGACCTGAGTTTTCAGGATGGCGCTTTTTTGCCAAAGAACTCGACCTTATGTCAAATCGTCAAACGGGAAAACGAAGAAACGACAGTGGTGGTTCTGGCTTATTCCAGCTATGAACAGGCGATTAATGTTAAGCAGGGGGATCGGGCGTTTGTGGCGGTAGAATCAGCCGCCACCGATGAGTACGGATATTTAAGAGGGATTGTTCGCAGTGTTCAGCTCAGTGGGTTATCACAGGAGGAAGAGAGTCCTGTCGAAATGCAAATTATCATTGACCTCAAGGTTGATGATCAGGGGAATTATATCTGGACAAAAGAAAACAATGGTTTCAGCGGCGAAATAACCGCCGGAACCTCTGCCAGTGCAACAATTTTTACCGATCAGTTATATCTTATTGATTTGATTATCTCCTAGAAAGGCGGCCAGACCTATGACGAAATCAGAAACCGAGAAAAGTCGGGAGGCGAACGTAAAACTGCCTAAAATAGCCAAGGTACCAGTGGTGCTGCAAATGGAAGCGGTGGAATGCGGGGTGGCCTCGCTCTCGATGATTCTGGCCTATTATGGGCGCTATGAAACCCTGGAGACGTTGCGGATCGACTGTGGGGTCTCCCGGGACGGGGTAAAAGCCGGAAATATTGCCAGAACGGCGCGGCTGTATGGCCTCGAATCCCAGGGCTTTGTCTGTACGGTGGATAAGTTAAAAGATATGTCAATGCCGGTGATCATCCACTGGGATTTCAGCCACTTTGTTGTTTTAGAAGGGTTTAAAAGCGACAAGGTGTATTTGTGCGATCCTGCTTCGGGACAACGGGTAATCACTGAAGAAGAACTGGGACAGATGTTTACCGGGGTGGTGATTGAGTCTCGGCCGGGACCGGAATTTAAGAAGGTCGGAGAAAAGCCCGATGTCTGGAAAGCGTTGTTTAAACGGCTATCCCAAACCGGGATTTCCCCCTTACTCTATGCTCTGGTGCTGGGAGTACTACTGGTTATTCCCGGTCTGATTATTGCTAATTACGCAAAAATATTTGTCGATTATTACCTCGATAACACCGAAAAATTTGATATCCTGGTCTTTATTTTTATTTTGTTAAACACAGTGGTGCTCCAGGCCATTCTCAATTGGTTGAAGGAAAATGCGCTGGTGCGGATGGAAAATTACATTGCCATCGATAGTGCCGGCACCTATCTTCGTCACGTCCTCCGGTTGCCGGTGGAGTTTTTTAATCAGCGCCAATCCGGGGATATCAACAGCCGGATGCAAAGCATCAATACCGTAGCAACTGCGCTATCATCCAATCTGGCCCGAATTCTGGTCAATCTGGTCACGGCCTTTTTATACCTGATTCTGCTTTTTCAATATAATGTTATTCTGACCCTGATCGGCATTGTCATCACTGGGATCAACATCTTTCTGTTGCAGTATACAGCCAAAAAAAATGCTGACAACAACCGGGTGCTGCTGCAGTATCAGGGAAAATCGATTGGCTGGATCATGGTCAATCTGAAATCTATCGAAACCATTAAGTCGATTGGCGAGGAAGACAATTTCTTTACCCGCATTGCCGGACTCAGTGCCGAAACGCTGGCCGTTGAACAGCGCATGGGTCGGATGGAAGCTGTTATTTCGGTGCTGCCGACTCTACTGACTGCTATCTTAACGGCTCTGATCTTTACCATCGGTAGTGAGTATGTGTTAATGGGAACCATGACCATCGGGACCTTTGTGGCCTTTAATACCCTGATGACTGGCTTTACCCAGCCAATGAGCGAGTTGGTTAGTACCAGTGCCGCTTTACAGGGGATGATCGCCGATATTCAGCGCTTGGATGATGTGGAAAAATATCCGGAAGATATCGCCCTGGAATCGGAAAAGATTTCGTTGGATGGGTTTGACTGCGATCAACTGGAAGGTGAGATCGAGATCCGGGATCTGACCTTTGGCTATAACCGACTGTCAGACCCGATCATTCAGGGCTTGAATCTGACACTCCGGGCGGGGGGATCGATTGCCCTGGTGGGTTCATCGGGAAGCGGAAAATCGACGATTGCCAAAATGATTACCACCCTCTACCAGCCCTGGAGCGGTGAAATACGCATTGATGGCATCGATATTAAGGCAATTCCGGCCGAGCTGCGGGTCAATACGATGAGCTCGGTGGATCAGGAAATTGTGATGTATTCGGCTTCGGTGTTGGATAACATTACCATGTGGGATGAAACCATTGCGGTCGAAGATGTCATTCAGGCCACCAAAGATGCCTGTATTTATGAGGATATTCTGGCGCTGCCCAACGCCTTTGACCACATTTTAAGCGAAGGTGGAAAAAACTTAAGCGGCGGTCAGCGGCAGCGCTTGGAAATCGCCCGGGCGTTATGTAAAAATCCCCGGATCCTGGTGATGGATGAGGCCACCAGCGCACTGGATACGGCCACCGAGGCCGAGGTCAGTGAAAATATCCGGCGTCGCGGTATCAGCACCATTCTGGTAGCGCACCGGTTATCGACGATTCGCGATTGTGATGAGATCATCGTGCTGAGTTGCGGGGTTGTTAAAGAGCGCGGCACCCATGAAGAATTGATGACTTTGGGCGGCGAGTACGCAAGTCTGATCAGAACTGAGGGATAAGAGATGGCAAAAAAATTAGAAGAAATCCGACAGATCAATAAAAAGTATGATAACAGCGCCAAAAAAGCCTTTGACAGCGTTTTGTCCCCCAAAAAATCGGCGGCATCCCAGGACGATAACCCGCTGATTGCGGCAGTGATCAAGGTCGCCGAAGCGATGGGAATTGCCGTAAAAATCCCTCCCCTGAGAAAGCTAAGTAGCGGCGGTGATCAATTTAAACTGATTGCCGATGAATCAGGATTTCGCATTCGCCAGGTGGACTTGAAAGCGGATTGGTATAAAAGCGACAATGGCCCGATGCTGGCCTTTACCATGGCCGGAGAGGCGGTCGCTCTGATCCCCAAATCACCAACCCGCTACCGGTGCTTTCGTGCTGATGGGGCGTCGCAAGAAGTCGATGCCCAGTTGGAGTTCGACCGCGCCTATGTCTTTTACCCGCCCTTACCCAAGGAACCGGTATCTTTTTTAGATATGGTAAAATTGGGCTTAAAACTGTTTAGGCGGCGGGATCTGATCTGGACTCTGGTACTGGCAGTGGTAACCGCGCTGTTATCGCTGCTGCCGGCAATGGCAATGCAGGAGACCTTTAACGTCTGGATTCCCCAAAATCAATCGGTGACGATTCTGGTGGTGGGGTTTATCCTAGTGGCCGTGGCCATCAGCCGGGGTTTGTTTACGATGGTTCAAAACATTTGTATTCTCAGAATTCAGGGTAAACTGTCGATTTTGCAGAATTCATTACTGGATAAACTGTTATCGCTGCCAGCTTCGTTTTTTAAACAGTATTCATCCGGAGCGCTGGCGATGCGGGCCACCGGCTTTGCGATGATTCAGAAAATTTTATCGGTTAACGTCATTACCATGATCATCACCAGCTCTTTTTCGATTATCAATGGATTGTATATTTTTACCATCAATCCCACCATTGGTTGGCTTGCTATGGTTTTAACCGCCATCAGCGTGGCCATCACTCTAGTGATCGGAAAAATGCAAATGAAATGTCAGCGCACCTCACTGGAAATGTCCAATGATATTTCAGGAATGGTGTTTGAGCTGATCACCTCGGTTTCGCGGCTGCGGGTGGCCGGAGCTGAAAGCCGCTCCTATCTGAAATGGGTCAGGGAGTATGCCAAACAGCGAAAGGTGGAGTATAAACGAGGCCAGCTGATGGCGCTGTTGCGATTGACGACTATTGCGCTGCCGACCCTGTCGATGTGTGTGATCTATTATTATGTCAGTGTCAACAGCATTTCCTCCGGGGGCTTTGTGGCCATCAATTCGGCCTTTGCTATTTTTATATCCTCCCTGCTGGGACTGGTTCAAACCCTGATTTCCATCAATAGCGTGGTGCCACAGTATGAAAACACCAAACCGATTATTGATGGGGTTCCGGAAGTGGATTGTTTTAAAACCACGCCAGGAAAAATTCAGGGTGACATTGAAATAAAGCACCTGTACTTTTCCTATTACGAGGGCGGCGCAACGATTCTGGACAATATTTTCATCAACATCAAACATGGCGAATACGTGGCCATTATTGGTGCCTCCGGCAGCGGTAAGTCAACCCTGTTGCGGTTACTGCTGGGCTTTGAAAAACCGACCAGCGGCACGATTTACTGCGGCGGATTTGATCTGGAAAGTGTTGATATCCGGGAAATCAGAAAGCAAATGGGAGTGGTGCTCCAGGACAGCCAGCTGATCCCCGGGGATATCTTATCCAACATTGCCGGCTCAAAAAAAGAACTGACCGAAGAGGATGTCTGGGAATTGCTTAAAAAAGTAGGTATGGACGAAGAAATCCGGGAAATGCCGATGGGTCTTAAAACGATGGTGGCTGAGGGTGCTGGAACCCTGTCCGGGGGACAGCGGCAAAAGTTGCTGATCGCCAGAGCGATTGCTGCCAATCCGGCGATCATCTTTTTTGACGAAGCCACCAGCGCCCTGGATAACCGCTCCCAGAAGATTGTCTCAGAAAGCATGAAAAATCTCGATGCCACCCGAATTGTCATTGCTCATCGGCTCAGCACGATCATGGATTGCGATCGGATTCTGGTGCTGGAAAAAGGTAACATCGTGGAAGCCGGCACCTATGACGAGCTGATGAAAAAAGAAGCTTATTTTTATAAATACGCTAAAAGACAGTTGGTTTAGATAAAAAGCAGAAAAATAAAAAACCAGAAGCATCCTGCCGTTTAAGCGATGTGATGCTTCTGGTTTTATCAGGTTAGGAGATTTGTTTGATTATTTGATTGAGGGTGTTATATGTATGCTGATATTAATACTTAATGAAGCTGGTTCCGGGAACGCCGCAGATAACGCATTTATCTGGCACTATTTTTTCAATATTGCCACAGAGTGGGCAAAGGTAGTAAAAGACTTCTTCGGTTTGATCCAGATTTTCCAGGGCTTCCTGATACAGTTTGGCATGAACAGCTTCCGCTTTCATGGCCAAGGTAAAGGTCTTAATGGCTTCTTTGTTTCCTTCGGCTTCAGCTTCTTTTAAAAAGTCAGGATACATTTCGGTATATTCATGGGTTTCGCCAGCGACCGCATCTTTAAGGTTTTCAGCAGTAGTATGGATCTTTCCGGCCACTTCAAAATGCTTCAGGGCATGCAGGGTTTCCGCATCAGCCGCAGCTTTAAATAATTTAGCCGCATTAATGTTCCCATCTGCTTCAGCTTTCTTTGAATAAGCAGTGTACTTTCTGTTTGCCTGGGACTCGCCGGCAAACGCCTCCATAAGATTGTTAAGTGTTTTAGATTCTGACATTTGTTTTCCTCCATATCAATATTTTAATTAGACAGTTTGATTCGTTAAGATCAAGCAGCATTATAAAATAACAATTACTAAATAGTAATGATTATAAATAAGATACCATAGAAAAATCGCAGTGTCAATGAAATTTAAAAAAAAGTTAAAATGAAAATAAAAAAACCGAAGCAATTGCCTCGGTATCGATTATTGTTACTCGCAGTCGTCAGCGGTGATTTCCTCATAAATCATCTGCATTTCTTCATCAAGTCGGGTAATCGACTCGGCACAGTATTTCAGTCGTTCCCGGAGACCCTCAGACATATCGTTATGGCCTTTGTATTTGAGCTGATGCTCAAGACTGGCCCAGAAATCCATAGCGATGGTTCTAATTTGGATTTCAACGGGAACAGATTCGGTTCTTTCGGCAAGGAAAATGGGCACCAGTACGATCAGATGGAGGCTGCGGTAGCCGTTTTTCTTCGGCTCAGCAATATAGTCGTTTTTTCGGACCAGGGTAATATCATCCTGACGGACTAACAGGTTGGCAATATGGTTAATATCATTCAAATAGTTACAGATGACTCGAACCCCGGCAATATCAGTCAAGTTTTTGCGGATGTTCTCGGCAGTAATCTCCAGACCTTTTTTCTGCATTTTTTCAGCGATGCTCTGGGGTGCCTTTAAGCGGTATTCCATATGATGAATCGGATTATGGTCGTATCTGGCCTGGAATTCTTCATCCAGGATTTCAAGCTTGGTTTTAATTTCTTTGATGGCTGCTCGATAAATCTGCTGTTGAAGGAGAAACTCCTTCAGACTTCCGTTAATGTCCAGATCTTCAGAAAAGGGGACTTCGGTTGAATTAATTTGCATTGTTTTTATCACTTTTAATCAGTTAAGAGTAGAAAGTGCCTTTCTATAGTTAATCGTGTTAATAAATAAGCTGTGAATAGGGAATCGGGAGACATTGTAATATCAATGAAGGCTGGCGAGATAAGCCTTAAAAAGTATTTCAACAATGATGAACGCATTTGATGGATGCGGTTGATCTTAAATAAAGTCTACAATTTGTGATTATACATCTAAAACCTTAGGTGCATTTTAAAGATTGGGTTGATGTAATTATTAAAAACGAAATTCCTAGTGACAGCCAAGGGATTCAATGGAAATAACAGCGCTGGTAAAGCTTATTCGGCGACATCTGACGAATCGACAGATTTGTTTTAGGATCAATGGGTATAATAACAACAAATAGAGAAAGAAAGGAAGTGGCCCTATGGGATTTTTCACCTGGATTATACTTGGAGGTTTAGCCGGCTGGCTGGCCAGCATGCTGACTAAAAACAATGAAAAGATGGGATTAATTAAAAATATTGTAGTCGGGATTCTGGGCGCAATGATCGGTGGTTTTGTATTTAGCTTTTTCGGAACAGCCGGAGTAACTGGATTTAATTTATGGAGTATTTTTGTTGCCTCAGTGGGGGCGGTAATCCTGCTGGTTATCATCAATTTGTTTACAAAATAAGAGCATATTTAACTAGATGTTCCAATTGGTCGGGAAAGAGATAGCATTTATCTCTTTCCCGACTTTTTTTAAGCGCAAGAAAGACCGATACGCAAGCAAATGAGGGGGTTATTTTGTGCGGCTGTTTTTTATTTCATACAACTTCTTGTCGGCTTCAATGATGACCTTTTCCAGAATTTCTTCGTCGTGCATCTGGTATAATCCAAAACTGGCACTGATGTGGATAAGGGTGTCGTTATAACTAATTTCGATGGCCTCGAGAACATCCTTTAAGCGGGCGATGAGGATGGAAGCTTCGGCATAATTGGTGTTTGACATCAGCAATACAAATTCATCGCCACCATAGCGACCAAAAAGGTCAAAATCCCGGATGCTTTCATTAATAGTTTGGGCGACCGTAGTTAAAACCTGATCCCCGGCGTGATGACCATAGGTATCGTTGATATTCTTAAACCGATCGATGTCGATCATCGCAACACAAAGATCAGATTGAAACCGTTTGGCTTTGGAAAATTCAACAGTAGCCAATTGTTCAAAATACTGGCGGTTGTAGATCCGGGTCAGACCGTCCCGCTGGGCGAGATCGCGCATTTTCTGACCTTCCACTTTATCCGTCACATCCATACAGCTGCCAATATAGCCGGCAAATTCGTGATCGTTGATAAAGTAGGGAACACCCCGGTCATTGATCCATCGATAAACGCCATCCCTTCGTTTAAGCCGATATTCCATTTCGAAGGATTCCTGTTTGGCAAAGGCGTCTAAATATATTTTCAGGCACATGTCAAAATCATCAGGGTGAACGCCTTCGGCCCAGCCGGTTCCGACTTCTTCGGCCATGGCTTTGCCGGAAAAGCTCAGCCAGGTGGTATTAAAGTAATTACACAATG
The DNA here is from genome assembly GCF_030652775.1 of Acetobacterium sp. Lineage (GTDB taxonomy): Bacteria > Bacillota > Clostridia > Eubacteriales > Eubacteriaceae > Acetobacterium. Next base: position 82,012 of record NZ_JAUSPS010000037.1, read on the forward strand.
TATCGGTACCTGCGCGCCAGATCATGTTAGGGGATGACTCAACAATGATCCGGTACTGTTCATTATCCAGTGTCATGGAAATACCTCCAGAAAATTTAAATATTAACGGTTTAGATTTAATACTTATTATAGCCTGAGTTGGGTATCTTTGCAGTAAAATTTTAGCGCGTCAATTTATTTATTTTTGCCGCCGAAAAAGTTCGGCGCTTTCTTAAATTCGCATTTGTTTTCGTTAAGATTTGTGGTATTCTTTTACCAGTGTCATCGTATCAGAAATTAAAAAATGAGGAAGTCGTGAGCGTAGATGAAGATACTAAGGTTTTTACTGATTTTTGTCCCGATAAGTATTGCGGGAGAATTCATGCATTTTTCACCGACATTGATATTTATTCTTTCGGCGTTGGCTATTATCCCATTGGCGGGTATCATGGGGGAAGCAACGGAAGAAATTTCTTTCTATTCAGGACCGCGAATTGGTGGATTCCTCAATGCTACCTTTGGTAATGCTACCGAATTGATCATTGCCTTTTTTGCCATGCAGGCAGGTCTGTTTGATGTGGTGAAAGCGTCAATTGCCGGTTCGGTCATTGGCAATATCCTGTTGGTGCTGGGCGCCAGCATGCTGATGGGGGGGATGAAATTCAAGTCTCAGTCTTTTAACAAACAATCCATTGAGGTTTCATCCAGTATGCTGCTGTTTGCCGTCATTGGCTTAACCGTTCCAGCGATCTTTACCCATACCGTTGCCGCCGATCTTTTGAATACCCGCTATGAGGGTCTCAGTATTACGGTGGCAGTGATCATGTTTGCCATCTATCTGATGAGTCTGTATTTTTCTTTTTATACCCATAAAGATATTTATTCAGCGGTGCCGGAGGAGGAAGCCTCGCCGAAGTGGTCACTCAACAAGGCCATTGCGGTTTTAGTTGGTGCCACCGTCCTCATCGGCGTCGAAAGTGAGTTGTTTGTGGGAGCGGTTGAGCCGATGACCGAAGCCATTGGACTCAGTGAGTTTTTCGTCGGGATTATTCTGGTGCCAATTATCGGAAATGCTGCCGAACATAGCACCGCTATTGTGATGGCATATAAAAATAAAATGGACGTGGCGATGGAGATTGCCATTGGTTCCAGTCTCCAGATGATTCTGTTTGTCACGCCGGTGCTGATTTTTTTGAGTCTGTTGTTTACGCCGATGAGCATCATTTTCAATGAATTTGAACTGGTAGCGCTGGTGTTGTCGGTGCTGATTGCCAATCGGGTAGCCAGTGACGGCGAATCCAACTGGCTGGAAGGGGTTCAGCTGCTGGCGGTCTACCTGATCATGGCGGTATCGTTTTTTATTTTGTGATCAAGAGAATCGAATATGAGAAGACCCGGAAAAACAGATATGCTGACAACTGTCTGTTTTTTTCATACAAAAGAATTGATAAATGAGTCGAATTAGGGTAAAAAAGAAATAGCGGAAAAATGCTGGGTGATTTGGGAAAGGAACGGATGGTAATGAAAAGAAAAATTCTGATCTGGGGATTCTCGCTGATATTGATGGTGCTGGTATTTTCCGGGTGTAGCGCACAAAAAGCAGAACCCAAAAGCTATGAAAAAACCATTGCGATGGCGCGAACCGAGATTTGGAATGCCATCTCAGCAGATGGGGCCTCCAGTGCCACCGTGGCGATTATCGACAATGGCAACATCGTCTATCAGGAAGGTTTTGCGATGGCCGACAGAGCCGCCGGGCGGGCGGTTACTGAAGATACCCAGTTTAATATCTGTTCAGTCAGCAAGGTGTTTACTGCGGCCGCAATCTTGCAGCTTTGCGAAGACGGAAAACTGGAACTGGATCAACCGGTGGTTGACTACCTGCCGGAGTTCACCATGATAGACAGTCGATACAAGGATATCACCGTCAGAATGCTGCTGAATCATACCGCCGCATTTCCCGGCACCTATACCAACAATGCCGAAACAACGGAGCCGGACCCAAGCTATACCGAAAATTTTCTGGCCTACCTGGCCGGCACCGAACTAACCGGAGATCCGGGGAAGATCAGCGTCTATTGTAATGATTGTTTCACCTTTGCGGAAATTCTGGTGGAAAAGGTTTCCGGCCAGTCTTTTGCCGATTATCTGGCGACAAATATCTTTACAAAAGCGGGGATGAAGAACAGCAGTTGTTATTTTAAAGCGGGTAATACAGACATCGCCATAAAGTACAACGAGGATGGTACGGCCGCCCCGGTAGAATACATTAACAGCTTGGGTTCTGGCGGAATCGCATCGACAGCGACGGATTTATGCCGTTATGGCCAGGCGCTGTTCCAGGGAAAAATTATGAACGAAGCCATGATTACCGAATACACAAGTCCCCAGTATGGTGATGAAACGATTCCTTCCGGAACGCCTCTTTACTCCTATGGGTTAGGTTGGGACACCGTTTCCGTGCCCGATTTTGAACTTCAGGGAATCAAGGTAATTGGTAAAAATGGCGGGTCGCCGCAATACAATTCGCAATTATATCTGCTGCCCGAGGAAAATATCTCAGTGGCGATTGTCTTTGCCGGAAATGCCGATGTAACTGGGGTTGCTAATGATATTGTCCAGTCGATCATTGATGAAAATAGCCTTGGTCAGGTTGCGGAAATTGCCAAAGCTGAACCGACGGTCACCACCATCCCTGCTTCAATCCTGCCTTATGCCGGAATTTATGGGGATGGCTCAGCCATCATGCAAATTGAATTTAATAACGAGAAGAACGCCATGATCTACAAAAAATATCATGATGGCAAGTTTGAAACCCAGGGCACCTATCCATATCTCAGCGACGGTTATTTTCATTTGCCGGTCGGCTACCGGGTGGGATTTGCTGAAAATTATGGAAAAAAACTTTTTGTGGTTTATGATCTCAGCAGCGATGCCGGTTTTGTTTCAGGACAAAAAATAGAAGCCGGAGATCCGGCTCTGGAGACCAGTAAATTTAACGGGAAATCATGGCTTCCCACCAATCTCAGTGCCATTGATGGCAACGCCATCGCATCCAAAACCGGGGTGCTAACTGAGCTACCGGGCTATATTTATTATGTCACCAATAATGATTACACCCTCTATGGCTTAAAGGATGCCAGCACCACCCAGATGGTACTGCCTTATGGAAGAGATCAGACCCAAGCTTTTATCAACGAGAACAATGGTCAAGCTATTTTAACCGTGATGAATTATCAATTGATGAATACGGCCGATGTGGTATCATTGCAAAAAGATGAACCGATCACTATTGGTAGTGATGGCCTGAATGTGTGCAGAAAGCTGGATAATGACGGCACCTTCAGTGCCACTATTCCCGAAGGCGGTCGTGTTGTTATTTACGATCCTGATCTGCAGCCAAGCTACGACAGTATCACCAGCGATACCGAAGAAACCACAGTTGCAGCAGGGTCTTATCTGATCTTTGTCGGAAAACCGGGAGATGCATTCTCATTTGACTACCGCTTAGAACAGTAGCGGGGACGACGATTCGCAGGCAATTAAAATTTTGTAGTAATAAAAAAATTTATGCGTGAAAGGATGAAGAAAATGTTTAAAAAAATGCTGACAATCGGTCTGAGTTTGATCGTGCTGCTTGTACCTTTATCGGGCTGTGCCACAACCCCTTCCCAGAGCCAAAGCCAGAGTTATGAAAAAACCATGGTAACGGCCCGAACGGAAATCTGGAAGGCCATTTCTGGCGGCGGAGCGTCCAGTGCCACCGTGGCCGTTATGGACAATGGCAAAATTGTTTATGAAGAGGGCTTTGCCATGGCCAATCGAGGGGATGCTCTGGGGGTAAACTCCAGTACCCAGTTTAATATTGGTTCGGTCAGTAAGATTTTTACGGCGGCAGCGGTAATGCAGCTGGTCGAAGAGGGCAAGGTGGATCTGGATAAACCGGTAGTCGATTATGTTCCGGATTTTACCATGCAGGATTGCCGTTACAAAAATATCACGGTACGGATGCTGCTAAATCATTCATCAGGATTGCCAGGAACCGATATTTATAATGGTTTTGCAGCAGCAGAGGATCCGGATTTTCTGACGAATTTTATGGTCTATCTGGCTAACAGCAATTTAAAGGATGATCCCGGGGTGGTCAGTGTTTACTGCAACGATGGCTTTACCCTGGCAGAAGTGCTGATCGAAAAAGTATCCGGCCAGTCTTATGCAGAATATTTAAATCAGCATATTTTTTCGAAGTCTGGCATGGAAGACAGCAGTTGTTATTTTAAACCGGACAATCCTAATATTGCCCTGAAATACAACAACGACGACGGGTCAGCCCTACCGGCGGAATATGTCAACCTGATGGGCACCGGGGGGATTTCCGCCACTGCTGCAGATTTATGCCGGTTCGGCAACGCTTTATTGACCAATAAGATCATGACCGCTGAGTCTTTTAGCGAATATACCAGCCCCCAATATGCCCCAGAAACAGTGCCGGCAGGAACGCCAATTACCAATTATGGATTGGGCTGGGATATGGTATCGGTGGCGGATTTTGCCGAACAGGGAATTCAGGTGCTCAGCAAAAACGGCGGCACCCTGCAGTTTAACTCACAGCTTTATGTGCTGCCAGAACAGGGCTTAGCGGTGGCCGTGATCTTTGCTGGCACCGCCGATACAACCACGATCACTAATGCCATTACCCAGGCTTTACTGGAGGAAAAGGGCGCTTTGCCGGGAAGTGAAACCAGTGCCGCGGCAGCGCCTAAACCGGCCGCGATTCCCGATCAGCTGGGCAGCTTTGCTGGATATTATGGGGCCAATGGCAGTACCATCAAAGTTGAGTTTGACCGACAGAACAACACCATGAACTACAAAAAATTCAATGGCAGCGAATTTGTCAGTTCTGGAACCTATGCTTATATGGATGACGGTTATTTCTATCTGCCGTCCGGAAATCGGCTGTCTTTCAGTGATAGCTTTGGGCAAAAACTGATCCTGCAAACCCTTCCGACAGCCGACTATTCGCTGGTTGTGGCTCAGGGGATTGCTTCAGTCAATCCCGTGGATACCCAGAACTTTGCCAATAAATGGTGGATCCCCACGAATTTCAGTGCCATTGACCTGAATACCTTTGTCGCTGCCACCGGCAGTATTCCAGAATTGCCGGGCTTCATCTATTTTGGCGGTGACGATACCTTTACGCCCTACCGCTTGAAAGATGGCAACAGCGCCGAAATGATCCTGCCTTATGCCCGGGACTTGGTTGAATCGCGAATTAGCGAAGTCAACGGGAAAAAAGTTCTTAATATGATGAGTTATACCTTTATCGATGCTCAGGATGTTGCTGTGCTGGCAAAAGATGAGACCATCAGTATTGCCAAGGCAAATGAAAACCAGGTCAGAAAACTTGATGCTGAGGGTACCTTTGGGGTAACGATGCCGGAAGGCAGCCGGGTGATTATCTTTGCACCAGATTTTACGCTCAGCTATGACAGTCTTTACGCAGTTTCTGAAAGTGTTCCAGTCACAGCCGGTTCCTATGTGATGTTTATTGGGAATGAAGGCGATCAATTCCCCTATCAGTACAGCTTTTAAAAAGTAAAACAAGAAATAAGACTTAAACTTTATTTTGAGTCTTATTTTTTTGCCCCAATTGGGTTACAATAAATTCAATTGAACAATTTATCGTAAGCTGAAAAGCTCAGCGGGGTAATTCTTCAGGTTAATCGTGGACACGGTCTGATCTGAAAGTAAAAGAGAGGGAAATTTGTAATGAAGAAGATCACAAAGCTATTATGTTTGTTGTTGGTCGTGATGTTGGTTTCTGGTTGTAGTGCCAGTAATCGTGAAACGAAAGAACAGAGCCAATGGGAGACCATTTATGATGCTTATGTTTATACTTTTCCGTTGGTGTTAGTGAATGCCACCATGGAAAAAATGACCAATACCGTCGAACCAACAACAACGCAGGCGCCGGTCAATCAGTTGTTTCACAGCCATAACCTGGCCAATGCCAGTGCCAAAGATGTCGTCACCCTCAATACCGATACGCTTTATTCGCAGGCATTTTTGGATCTTTCGGAGACGGCAATGGTTTTCGTGATGCCCAAAGCCGATCGTTTCTGTTCCGGGGAGATCATGGACGGCTTTACCAATGCGGTGAAAATCACCGGTTCTGGCAGCGATAATTCCGATCAGACAGCTTTTCTGATCACTGGACCCAATTACAGTGGTGAAATTCCCAATAACCTCACCCAGGTAGCGATGCCAACAAATATGACCTGGATTTTATGTCGGGTACTCAGTTACGGCGAAGCAGATCTGGCGAATGTGTACGCCATTCAAAATAAGATGCAACTGCTACCTTTAGCAAACTATTTGTCAGGCGAAGCCTATATCCCGGCTAAGGGCAGCTATGATGAAAGTGAAAACTTCATCCCGATCGAACACGTTTTACAGATGTCCCCGGCTGAGTTTTTTAATACTGCGAATCAGTTAATGGTTGCCAATCCTCCAGTCAATGCCGATCAGGCCATGATTGAAAAAATCAGTGCGGTCGGAGTAGGACCGGGTCTTAAGTTTGATGAAGCGATACTGGGCGATTCGGGTCAGGAAGACTGGACCGAAATGATCAATAGCCTGTCGACAACGCTGTTTAATGACTCCCAGGATTTCCTTGTCCAAATGAATAATTGGCGGTTCTTTGGTGAACCGGTGGCGGAATTTGGCACCGAATATGATTACCGGGCATTGATTGCCTTAAATGGCTTGGCGGCCAATCCGGTATCAGTGGCTATTTACCCCAATACCAATACCGACAGCGATGGCGTAACCTTCGATGGTACCAATAATTATGTCATTCATTTTGATAAAGACCAGTTACCGCCCACCAAAGACACGGGTTTCTGGTCGATCACAGCCTATGACAGTAATAATTTTTTGATCGATAATCCAATTAACCGCTACAGTATTAATGACCGCAGCACCGTAACCTATAATCAGGATGGCTCGCTGGATCTATTGCTGCAAACGCAGGCGCCAGCAGATGCTACAATGGCAAATAACTGGCTGCCGATTTCGGCCGATAATTTCCATTTGTATCTGCGTATCTATCTCCCTCAGGAGTCGGTGTTAAATGGAACCTGGCAACCGCCAACAATTAAAAAGGCTGAATAAAAAATCAGATCGTCGGTAGCGCTTGGGAAAATGATGTCTTTTAGGCAATGTTTGGTTGAATGCGGGAAGAAACGCTGTGGTTTCAGAATAACAAACAGTTTTGGTTATGCTTAAAAGATGGCGTTTAAGAAGATGCCATGAAAATATTCAGTGCGGCTAACTTAAAATTAAATAAACCAATATGCAGGAAAGTGATTTCCTGTTTTTTTTAGAACTGCAATATCTTCCAAGAGATTAAATCAGATCAATGCTACACTGGGAGGGAAGTGGAGGTAGATCAATGAAACACCATGAAGAACGGATCGTGCGTTATGATAGCACCCTGAAAATAGAAGCCTTTCGGTTAAAAGGCATTATTCAAAAATTTCCCAACCATTTTCATGAGCATTATGTAATTGGCTTTATTGAAAGTGGACAGCGAAAACTGTCCTGTAAAAACAAAGAATATCAGGTGGGGCCGGGAGACTTGCTGCTTTTTAACCCCTACGATAATCATTTTTGCGAACAAATTGATGAAAACCCGCTGGACTACCGGTGTCTTAACATCAAACCGGAAGTCATGCGGGAAGTGGTTTTCGAAATTACCCGGAAGCAGGACAAGCTCATTTTTAAGCAGCCGGTGGTGTGCCAGTGCGAGCAGGTAACGGCGCTTAAGGAACTGCACCAGATGGTGATGCAGGAAGATAAAGAATTTGACAAGGAAGAAGTATTTCTATTCTTGATCGAACAGCTGATCGAAGAATATGGAAACTGGGAAGCCGATTGTGATCAGCAGGAAGTCAATAGCGACATTGACATGATCTGTGTTTACCTTGAAGAACATTATCAAGAGCGGATCTCGTTAGATGACTTATGTGCCTTAAGCGGATGTGGCAAGTATTATCTGGTGCGGGCGTTTACAAAAACAAAGGGAATTACCCCCTACCGATATCTGGAGACGGTGCGCATCAACCAGGCCAAGCAGTTGCTGGAAAAAGGAGTGGAACCGCTTGAAACAGCCCACCAGACGGGATTTTCGGATCAGAGTCACTTCACCAATTTTTTCAAGGAATTCATCGGAATTACCCCCAAACAATACCAGAAAATATTTATCCCGAATGATTCACAAACCCGGAGATCCCGGTATGAGGATGAAGGGAGCAACAATTGATTAGTGAACACCGCCTGACCGGCCATTTGGCCGCCGCTTTTACCATTTTTATCTGGGGAATCACCTTTGTTTCAACAAAAATTTTACTTGATGTTTTTACCCCGATCGAGATTCTGGTTTTTCGATTCACCATCGGCTATATCGCACTGACCCTTGTCTATCCCCGGCGAATGGGTCTTCGCAGCCGGTCGGAGGAAATCCTTATGATGGCCGCCGGACTATGTGGGGTAACGCTTTATTTTTTACTTGAGAACATTGCTCTCACTTATACCTATGCCTCCAACGTTGGGGTGATTATTTCGATTGCCCCCTTTTTTACGGCCATCCTGGCCCATTTCTTTTTAGCTGGAGAAAAACTGCGCCTGAATTTTTTTATCGGCTTTATCGCCGCCATCATGGGGATCTTTCTGATCAGCTTTAATGGGATCATGGTATTGCAACTCAACCCCATTGGTGATTTGCTGGCAGTGCTGGCGGCCGGGGTGTGGGCAGTTTATTCGGTGCTGACCCGGAAAATAAGTGGTTTGGGTTATCATACCATTCAAACCACAAGGCGGATCTTTTTTTACGGACTTATGTTTATGATGCCGGCGCTGCCTTTTTTTAATTTCGCTTGGAGTCTTAAGCCCGTTTCCCAGCCGGTCTATCTCTTTAATCTGCTGTTTCTGGGATTGTTGGCTTCAGCCCTTTGTTTTGTAACCTGGAGTCTGGCGGTCAAGCGGTTAGGGGCCACCAAAACCACAGTTTATATTTATCTGGTTCCGGTAATTACTGTGGCAACATCGGTGGTTGTCTTGCGGGAAAGGTTAACCGGGATAGCTGTTCTAGGAATCGCAATGACCTTATTGGGGTTGGTCATTTCAGAAAAGGAGAGCACCCCGGGAAAAAATACGATTGCGGATCAAACCGAAAAGATCAACTGAGATTAAGCACCAGCAGACATGATTTTATAACAAATCAAAAACAAATTATCTGAACATTCCTCTGATTTATGATAGAATAAATCAGAAGAATGTTTTTTTATAAATGGTAAGTGATAGATAAAAGAAAGGTTGAATGAAATGTTAAAATTAAGGTCAATAAGAATCGTACTGGTAAGTTTATTTGGTCTGGCTTTATTAATGGTGATGCCTCCGACTTTCGGCAGCGTCAAAGCGGAGGACAATCGGACGCAAGCTGAAAACGTTGTCAACAGCAGCTCAGATTCAGTCGGTCAGGCAATGACTTCCAAGCGTACAGCGAATGCGACGATGGGCTGTTCATATCGTACCCATGTCCAGAATGTGGGGTGGCAGAGTTTTGTCAGCGACGGTATCATCAGTGGAACCGAAGGCCAGGGGCTGCGTTTAGAGGGAATTGAAGTCAAACTGGAAAATGTCAGCGGCGATGTGGGCATTGAATATGCGACCCATGTGCAGAATGTCGGCTGGCAGAACTATGTAAATAATGGTGCCATGAGCGGAACCTACGGCCAGTCACTCCGTCTGGAAGCGATCAAAATCCGGCTGACCGGAGCTGACGCTGAGAATTACGACGTTTACTATCAGGTTCACGCTGAGAATTTTGGCTGGCTGGATTGGGCCAAAAATGATGCCAGTGCCGGAACCGAAGGGTTTGGCCTAAGGCTGGAGGCAATTAAAATCATGGTTGTGTCCAAGGGTGATCCGGCACCAGGTGCAACAGTGCGGCCATTTGTCACCACCAACATCCAAATGACCTACCAGACGCACGTCCAGAATATCGGTTGGGAGGGCTGGAAACAAAATGGCGAATTGAGTGGAACAACGGGTCAGAATCTGCGCCTGGAAGCGATTGAAATAAAGAATGACAATAGCGAGAGTAATGTCGGTCTGAAATACCAGACCCATGTCCAGAACTACGGTTGGCAGGGCTGGAAAGAGGACGGCGAAATGAGTGGCACCTCGAACCAGAGCCTCCGGCTCGAAGGCATTCAAATCCAGTTGACAGGAGCTAATGCCGAGCTGTTTGATGTATATTACGAAGCCTATGTGGAAGGTTTTGGCTGGATGCCCTGGGTTATGAATGGCGAAAGTGCCGGAACCGAAGGTCTGGCACTGAGATTGGAAGGGATCCGGATTCTGGTGCAGCTAAAGGGATCAACGGCTCCGAAAAATAGCGAAAATACGCTGGGTTTTATGGCTCAGCTGGTCAATAAAAACCACAGTGTCCCAGCGGATTATGTCCCGGGTGATCTGGTTTGGGTTAATCTGCCGTCGACCCGGGACACCCAGTTGCGGGCAGATGCTACCCAGCATCTAATCCAGCTCTTTAATGGCGCCAGTGCTCAGGGTTTGACCCTCTACTGCTGTTCCGGATATCGTTCTTATGCGACCCAGACAACGCTGTATCAATCGAATGTAGAGATGTATGGGGTGGCCGGGGCGGAATTGGTCAGTGCCCGGCCGGGCATGAGCGAGCATCAATTGGGATTGGCGATGGATGTCACATCCGCCACTGTTGACTTTGATCTGGTGGAAAACTTTGGCGCTACGGCGGAAGGCCAGTTTATCCGCGACCACGCCCATGAATATGGATTTATCGTCCGCTATCCCCAGGGAAAAACCAATATTACCGGCTATGCCTATGAACCTTGGCATCTGCGTTATCTGGGAGTTCCGGTGGCCACCACCATTCACAACAGTGGTAAAACCATGGAAGAGTTTTATGGGATTTATTAACTGATCTGATTACGGGGGAAACAGATCAGTTCAGTCGAAAGAAAAATGAATTAATTAAATCGAATCAAATTAAAAGCCATCCCGGTTGCAACGGATAAAGCGCTGCAATCGGGATGGCTTTTTTATTCTAAATAACCCATTCGTCGGGAAATATCACGGGCGGCGGTTTTGACTTCTTTAATCACAAAAACAAGCTTGGCGTCGGATAAATGATTGACTGAACCGCTGACACCGATGGCGGCAATTGAGTCGCCGCGGTAATCAAAAATTGGTGCGCCAACGCAGCGGTGACCGAGCTTATATTCCTCATTATCCATGGCCCAGCCCTGGTTTCGCACCCCCGCCAGATGTTTTTTAAACTCATCGGCCTGAGTAATTGTATTCATTGTGAATTTTTCAAAGGTGCAAGAATAGAGTACTTCGTCAAGCTCGTTCCCAGACAGGCAGGATAGTAGGCATTTTCCGATCGAGGAACAATAGGCTGGCGAACGCAGGCCGATTTGGGTGTAAACACGGGGATCAGGATAGAGATCCATTTTTTCCACGTAAATCACTTCGGCACCGTCTAAGATTCCTAAATGAGCAGTCAGGTTCAACTCAAGGCGAAGATTGCTTAAAAAGGGTTTTGATTCCGTTAAAAGTTCAAGCCCGTTGATGTGATAGCTGACGGTTTCAATCATTTTATGACCAATGGTGTAGGTATTATCAGGATTTTTTTAACATAATGACGTGAATACATAGTGGAAAGTAAGCGATGAACGGTACTTTTGCTCATGCCGGGAGAAGAAGAATTCTATTTAAAGGGAATCACCCGGATTATTGGTCGGGTGCCGTTCTTTGGAGGTAGTGCTGCAGACAATTCCATTTCCGGGGATTGGCAGCTCTATACCCAGGAAGGTGCGTTTTCAGATGGGATTGCCGTAGCATTTTTTTATACCGATAAAGAAATGAAAAACCAATTTACTGGCGCTTACCATGAAACTGAAGATCGGGGAATGATCACAAAAGTCAGTGGAGATCGGACACTGGTTGAAATTGATGGTGAACCAGCGCTGGAAAAATACGCAAAATGGATGGGCGTGACAGCTGACTCATTAAAGGATGGCAATCTTTTGGTGGCATCCATCACCTCACCACTAGGCGTAAAAGATCGGTTAGGCGATCTGGTAGCGATCCGTCATCCGATGAATGGTAATGCGGACAATTCGATCGCAGTCGGGAATAAACTGAGCGAAGGAACAGCAGTGATTAGAATGGCAGCAACCATTGACGAATTGATTGCATCGGCGGGACAAGAATTGAATACGTTGAATAAAAAAATGGAAAGGGCTCCGGGGGCTTATCATCTCGTCCATTGCGGGGGACGGCGAGCTGGCATTGGCGAGCGGATTGAAGAGGTGGTAACAGAGATTAAAAATGCCACCGGCGATGTTCCTTTTATTGTTGAATTCACATTCGGCGAATATGGCTATGAAGCAGATGGCATCAATACTTGTGGTGGATTAATGCTCTCATATAGCGGTTTTTCTAAATAAACACGATTAAAATAGCCCGATTCTGTTGGTACAGCAGCATCGGGCTAAAATTGAATCAATCCGGGAATGTGATTTGGGTTTTGAATTGTTGGCTATAAACGATTGTATTTTAATGGAGCCATTTAAATTGCGATTTGTGAGTAATTACAGGTTTGAATATAGTTGTCAATATGATGATCAATGTCGATCCAATCATTAACCCGGGTAATCCCGGGAAATAAATGGCCCTGATTATAATAACAGTCAATCAGCAACACGTTAAATCCGTGACTCGCAAGTTGGACAGCATTTTCGTAGCGATCCTCGATAAAAATATCACACGAAAATTCGTAGGCTTTCGCAACCTTATCATGAGATCCCAATAATGATAAGGAACTCATCGGGATGTGGTGGTGAGACAGCCACTTTTCAGTCACATTTTTCATTTCTATTTCTCGAGCGGTTACAAAGTGAAGATTATGATTGGCGAAAAGGGCATTGAGAACGTCTTTTACGCCTGAGCGGATGTGCGACTCTTCATAAATGGTTTCGCCAAACAAGTGATAAAATTCAGCAAAGGCTTCCGGTTTTACCCCGAGCGCGATATATTCATCATATGCTGTCACCATTTCTGGGATAATTTGGGTGTTGAAGTATTCGTTAGCTCTGGGAATCCAGTCATAAGCTTCGGTTATGGTGCCATCAATATCAATACAAAAATTCAACTGATTCATTAATAATTCCTCCTGAACTTACTCTATAGTGTGATTATATGGTTGGGTTCAGGTTTCGTCTTTAATTTGAGATTAAAAATGTGTAAATTCTATGGTTTTCATTGCTTGAGAGGCCATGACAGAGAAGTAGTCAGGGGCTTACTTATATTATAAAAAGCATCAATCAAATAATAAGGGCGGTAGGCTAGTCAAGGCATGACTAGTCTACCGCCCGATTCTTTTACATTCTTAGTGTGGCATCGAAAGCCAGTGGTGAGCGCAGGCATTCGTCGGCAAACATAGAAAACCTCCATAAAAGCTATTTTATGTTTTGCAGTTTCACCTTGAGTGTACACCAAAAAATCAAGGAATAAGTTTGGAACATGTTAAATTTGTTAAAGAATAAGTCAAAAATGTGACATATTGGGATTTTTGGGGTATATAATACAGCACCGTGGTGGAACCGGTTTTGTAAATAAAAAACAGTAGATGAAAGGAGTTCTTGTGAGGATACTACCATTGATATTTTCATTTTTGTTTTTCGCTATATCCGGACTGTATATGTTCTTTGGTGCTTATATTGTTTCGGTTAACTCAAAAGAAAAAAGCAATCGGGTTTTCTTTGTGCTATGTATCTTCTTAAGTGTCTGGACATTTAGCCTGGCCATGTCCAGTTCTGTGGCGGACATGGAGACTTGTTTTTTTTGGCGCCGTGTTTCAGCTTTGGGTTGGTGCACCTTTGCCGGGATATTATTACATTTCTTTTTGATTCTAACCAACAAACGAAGGTTGCTTAAAAAGTGGTGGATCTATTTTTTGATTTATACACCGGCAGCTGTCTTTATTTACATATTTGCGTTGTCTCATGACATGGCCATCCTACAGTATAATTTAATCAATACACCGTTTGGGTGGATTAATAGAGCCGAAAATAATGTCTGGAATATTTTGTATTATATTTATTACTATAGTTATATCGCCATCGGACTGGGAGTGCTCTGGCATTGGGGACAATACTCCGGTGACAAGCGAAATAAGCAACAGGCCAGGCTTATTTTGTATGGGTTTAGTATTTCATTAATCAGTGGTTTTATGTTGCAGATTCTTGGAAATGAATTGTTCTTAACCGGAGCCACTCAAAAAATCTCGAATGTTATGTTTATCGCAATCCTGGCAATGTTCTATTCAATAAAAAAATACAAACTGGTAAGAATGCCGCCAATCAATATGGATGAAATCATTTTAAATAAGGGGAACCGCACTAAAATATACAATTACTTGTCAGGATGCTTTATCGCTGGAAGTTTTTTAAATATTATTGCGCGGTACTTTCTTGAAGAACAGGATGATCTAATTGCGATCCTGACCTTTAGCGGACTATTATTGGCGATTGGCTTTATGATACAGATGGCCCATCGTGCTGAGCCACTAAAGAAGTATCAGAATTATATCATCATGGTGTTAATTGGGTTGTCGATACCCGTGATAACCTTTGAGTTTATCAGCATTGCCAGTCCGACAATTTGGGCATTTCCATTTATTTTGATTATTGTTGGCCTTGTTTATAATAACCGAATTGCTCTCGTTGGGATAACGGTATCCATTTTTCTAACCCAGATTCTCGTTTTTATTATCAAACCGCAAGCAATCGTGGAAATTGACAGCTCTGATTATGTGGCAAGAATCGGTTTGTTTGGGATTGGTGTGTGGGTGGCATTTTTTGTAAATACACTCTATGTTCAGCGATTAAAGCAAAATGCCGATCAGATAAAAATACAGAAAATGATTTCCGAATTTTCGACTGACTTTCTAAATGTCAGTACCGTCAATTTTGATGAAAAAACCGCAAAATGGTTGGGTAAAAGCGGAGCATTGTTCAATATCGACCGAGCCTGTATATGTTTTTTTAATGAAGATAAAAGCAACATATCGTGTCAACAGGAATGGTGTAACCAAGGTATCGAGTCACAAAAAGAAGGGCGCCAGGATATTCCGATAGAAGCAGCACCGCCGTGGATTAAATCAATTATTGCAAACAAAGTTGTTCATATCTTCAATCGTGGAGATAATTTGGAAGAAAGACCCAATGATGTGATTATTGCGATCCCGATTTCCAGCAAAGGCGAGGTAAGGGGATTCCTGGCCTTTGAAATAAAAACGGAGAAGGATGATTTAAATCTTGAATACGAAGGGCTACTGGAAATTATTGCCAACATTTTAGCAGATGCACTGGTGAAGATCGAGGCCGAAAATGAAATCAACTATCTCGCTTATTATGATCAACTGACCGGACTGTCCAACCGATTATTGTTCAACGAAAGGTTAAACAAGGGAATCGAGTTATCAAAAAATAATGGCAAAATTATCGGGGTCATCTATCTGGATATTGACAGTTTCAGGACTGTCAATGATATGATGGGACATGAGGGCAGTGATAAGCTGCTGGTACAGGTCAGTCAGAAGTTGGTACGATCGATAAAAAAAACCGATGTGGTTTGCCGTTTTGAGGGTGACGGATTTGTAGTCATGTTAAATAATATGTCCCGGGAAAAAGAGGTAGTAAAGGTAGCCAACCGGATTACTGGTTTATTTAAGCATGCCTTTATTGTCAATGGTCAGGAATTTTATATCTCGGCTAATGCCGGTATATCAATTTATCCCAAGGATGGGGATAACGGTGAGGAGCTGATAAAAAATGCCGATATTGCCATGTGTAAGGCCAAAGAAAAGGGGAAAAATAATTATGTATTATGTTCAACAACGATCAAAGAAGAGGTGATTTTAAAAAACAAACTCATCAGCAATCTCTATCATGCCTTAGAAAAGAATCAATTGCGGGTTTATTATCAACCGCAGATTTGTCTGGCTACAGGCAGAATTATCGCAATAGAAGCACTGCTGAGATGGCAGCATCCGGAACTGGGAATAATACCGCCCAAGGTGATTATTCCGTTGGCAGAACAAACCGGGTTGATCAATCCGATTGGGGAATGGGTATTGAAAACGGCATGCAGTCAAAATAAGCTGTGGCAGGGTATGGGACTGCCACATGTACGGATTGCTGTTAATATCTCAGCAACCCAATTCCGAAATCCGCTGTTGATCAGTCAGATGAAAAAGCTCATCAAAGAGACGGGTATAAAACCACGGTATCTGGAATTGGAGCTGACGGAAAACATTGCCATCAACAAGTCCAGCTATATTGTCGGTGTTTTAAATGGGCTAAAAAAGCTGGGAATGTTCATTTCGATCGATGATTTTGGGACCGAGTATTCCTCATTGAGTCGACTGAAGTTACTGCCTATGGATCAACTGAAAATAGATAAGCAATTCATTGATGGCATCGCCGAAAACGAAAAAGATCAGGCGATCGTTGATACCATCATCTTGCTGGCTAGAAATCTGGGCATCAGTGTGATTGCCGAAGGTGCTGAAACGCAAGATCAGATTGACTTTTTAAAAGCGCATCAGTGCGATGCTGTGCAGGGTTTCTTTTATTATAAGCCGATGCCCGCAGCGGAAATGGAGTTGGCACTGAGACAGGAAATAAATATCAGCGGAGCTCTAGACAGCGGCGCTGGAGGTAATGATTAACCAGTGCTTGGGGCAGCTCGTTGCGGTTTTCACTGGTAACGGTGATGAGTTTTACGTTGCGATGATTTCTGATCATATCAGTCCAGCCATAGCTGGACTGTTTAATTACGCCTAAAACCGGGTGGCCTTCATCTAGGGTTTGTAAAATTTCATGCTGAAAGTTAAGGGCATCGTTTTCCAGATTACCACATTCATCCATAATAATCATTGCCCGATTGACTTTGGCGCTGAGGATCAGTTCCACGCCATAGCGGTTAAATTTTGCGGCATCAGCCTGAGGGAAACAGTCTTGCTTAAAAACAGCAATACCATAGTCCGCTGTGAAAAACTCAGGTTCATCAGCCCCATTCATATACAGTAACCGATCATCGGAACTCCGATCTGGACCGAAGTAGGTTTTAAAGCCACCATAGGTCTGATTGAGTTGCTCCAGAGTTTTGCGGATGATGGTGCTTTTCCCGACTTGTATTGCGCCTGTTAAAAAGATATGCATTTATTGACACGTCCCTTCAATTTCGAATATGCCCAGGGATTTCCGTTTAGGAAGATAAAAAGGGTAGTCGGTTTTATTTGTTTCAATAAGGGTTTGGGTTAAATAGTTATTTAAATCTTTATCATTCACATTGGGATAGTTATTTTGAATAAACTTCTTTCCTTCGGCAACAGAAGTAAGCGGCTGTCCAAATTCAAAGGAGACTTCAGTAAGGGTAAATGGAATGTTCTTTTCATTCAAGGCAGTGACAACTTGATCGTAGGTATTCCGGTGAAATGATTTATATTTTGCAATGGTAGAGTGAGAGGTCTCTTTTTTTTCGACTATCGAAATCTGCTTTTTACAAAAAGGAAGAAATTTCTCGGGATTGCGGCTGCCAAAAAAGCTGGTGTAAATCACGTCCCAGTGTCCGCTGATATCATCACAATCCATCAATTGTGGTTTGATATTGGCAATCTTACGCTCGGCAATATTGGCTTTCAGGGAGTTAAGAGCAAACTCATTAATATCGATACAGGTGATATTTGTCAGCTTTTCGCTTAATTCCAGATCAATCAACCCCAGACCACAACCAATATCGCATAGTGATGAGCAGCCTTCCAGTCGGGGAGCGATTAATTCGGCAATGTTTTTGAAAAACTGCGAGTAAGCGTTGGCTTCCTGATACCATTTGATTGTATTCGGATCCCATTTGAAATTCATGATTGTATTACCTCTTCTTCTTTCTTAAAAGCCACCTTCTGGCCAGTGATAGAGATCTTGACATTCTCAGCACCGGCAGCAATTTTAGCCGCCCGCAGATTATCCTTGACCATAAATCCTGACAATTCGGCCACGCCAAAATCAAATAATGCTGGCGCCAGAGGAGTGCCAGGGCCGACAATGGTAATTCGCCGGGCGTTTTTTGAAAGCTCCAGAAAGCGGGGTAAGGTCTTATCCAATAGGGACGCACAGGTAATATAGACGTAGTCGCAGTCTGGCAGAATATATTCACCGGCAGAAATGGGGTAATCACCAGACTCCGGATTCCAATCGATAATCGAAAAATCGCAGACTGGCGCCATCAGCTTTTCAATATAGGGAAAATGTCCGATAACGGCGACTTTTTTACCCTTGATATCGTTCTGACACATAATAAAGGGATCAAAGTTGCGATCTTCCACCCGAATCTTGTCCGAGAATTCGATCCCATTCGCTCGGGCAATTTGAGGATTATTGTAATAGGCATTGATGGCGGCAATCCCCACTGCGGCCTCAACAAAATTCCACGATTTGGCACAGGTGGCAACCTCCCGCAAAGACAGATCCAGCATATTTTTTGTCAACATCGGTAGCCGGGTTTCGCAAAACCGGGGTGAGGCGATCCCCACGCCGTTACCACTACGCACATAAGCACGCTTCTTTCCGCAAATCAACTCGTCGACACCATAGTTTTCAGGGATGCCATCGATCAGGGCATCATATAATTTCCACATAAGCGACTCTCCTCTTATAGATTTATTAATTCTTTGGTGATCAAATCACCACTGCGCAAATGGTTCCGCAGTTTTAGTAGTTCATTATCCAGTTTTTCGATCAGCACCAGGCTTTGCTGTTCTTCCGCCGAGGTTTCAATAATTTTATGAATGCCACCGTTTTTGATAATAATCCGTTTATCGGCATTTAATGCCAGTAGCGGATCATGAGTCGAAACGAAGATAATTTTTTCGCGTTTCGCCAGCAGCACAATGGCCTCGCGGCGGTCGATCCCGGCATTTTCAATTTCATCAATTAAAACGATAGGGGAATCACTCATGTAGGCAGTATCGGCGATCATCAGCGCTCGGGATTGCCCACCGCTGAGCTGTGTGACCTTGGTATCCGCAGCAAATTTCTCGCCCGCCAGGTCATTGGCACATTGAAAACATTTTTCCACCACATCGTTCACATTGGGGGACAGCCGGCATTTGGCGTGCATTTCGAGAAATTCCCGAACCGTCAGATCCATGACAAAATTCATATTCTGAGAAAGCTGAGCTACCAGCTTACCATCCATTTCAAAACGCTGGGTGTCATCGAGCTCGTGACCATTGATCATAATCTGGCGCTGGGTTGGGGTATCCCGCTGCGCCAGACACTCGATGTCGTTGAGCAGTCGGCTTTTACCCGAGCCGGTGGGACCCACGATACTGATGATTTCACCAGCAGAAATAGTAAGACTGATATTTTCCGGTTGCTTTAATTTATTAATGCCGCCATTAATGGTAATCGAAGTGACCCCATCAATGTCGGCTCGGGTTTCAGAAAATGTCTCCAGAAAGACCGAGAAGTTCAGCAATAGGTCATAGGGTTCCAGACCAAATTCCTCCAGAATGTCTTCTTCAATACCTTCCAGGGCACTTTGCAGCAGCCGATCGGTGGCAATATCACTTAATCGATAATTAGCCAGAAAATCAGAAGCAATGGGGAAGCGTTCAATCACTGTTGCCAGGTTTTCATTGTTGAGGAGGGTCATAAAATTCGGTGTATTGTTCATTTTTTAAACTCCATTTTTTTCAGCATTCCCCGTTGGTGGGGTTCCCCAATTCTGGTTTCGCCGGTGCAATAGGAACAAACGGCGGCCGGGGTGGTAAAGCGCAGCCGCATATCCTGGATCGTATCAATTTCGAGGGCGTTTTTCAGGTATTTGGCCAACATAAAAGTGCCTTGCCCGGTGATACCATTGATAAAAATAATCCGGGCGGTTAAATTGACCTGTTTGATATTAAAAGCAAAGACTTCCCGCTCGGCCTGAGAAACAATGTCCCCCTTGGTGACCACCACAATATCCGCAAATTTCAACATCGGTCCAATTTTCCGGGGGGTATTGACGCCGGATAAGTTATCAATGACACAGATCGAAGCAATACTGTTGATATAGGGGGAGCAACGATTGCAGAGGCCGGCACTTTCGGTGATCAGCATCTTAAACCCGGACTCAATTCCCCATTGAACAGCGTCCTCAATATTGCTGACAAAATAGTGATCGGGACATGTTTTCCCGGAAAATCCCATCTGAACAGGAACCTGGGCGGCCTCATAACTGAGATTATCAAATGAGGTGAGACAATCAAATTTGACCACCCCAATGCTGCCCGAGGGCATATCCATGGCTTCGATCAGTTTTAAAATAACAGCGGTCTTGCCGGATGAGGGCGGTCCGGCGATAGTGATTAATTTCATTTCGTTACCTTCTTTACCTTTGGTTATCATGAATTGTGAGGGTTCATACGCCCTGAATTTTTTAAAACGGCAAAGTAGCGGGTCGGCTACTTTGCCGTTTAGGGGTGATTATTTTTTTTCGGTTTTTCCAAGTGAATTGGCAACCAGCTTATTGTACTGATCCTGAGTTAAATCGGTATGGTAGAACAATTTGTAATATTCGGATGCTTTTTTATAACCATCATATTGAGCCTGATCCGGATACAATAACTGGGTCATCCAGATCATTCCCATCAAACGGTTAACGGAGGGAGGACTGCCCATCCAGTTATAAGGGCCATTGGGTACTTCGTAATAAGTTCCGTTTTTAATCGCTTTAAGATTCTGCCATGCTTCGTTTGTTGCCACCGTGCTGTAAATACTGCCGGGAGCAAAAATAATCACATCCGGATCCCACAACATCAGCTGCTCCATATCCACCGGATTACCGGTGCCTTTACTGGAAATATCATTGACAACCGCGACATTATTACTGAGCGTATCAATTACTTCGGCGTGGAAAGAACCGTTGGCCAGCACGCTCAAGCCGTTTTCGCCGGTACAGTAAACCAGTTTGGTTTTGCCGCTTTCGCCTACCTTAGCGATGATTTTTTGGGTGTCGCTATTCACCGTTTCACAGTATTTTGCCAGCACTTCGGCTTCTTTTTCTTTTCCCAGAAGTTTACCCAGGGTGCGATAGGCTTCGGCCATGGTATCCATGGTTGCTTCGATGTGGACGGTGGGAATGCCAACCTGTTCCTGAATGCCATCCATATCTTCGACGATGGTAGATTTGGACTCGCCAATATCAATAATGATCTGGGGATCAACCTTGGCAATTTCTTCAAGATTCAGATCGCCCTGGCCATAAAATTGTCCTAAGACAGGGAGATCCAGGTATTTGGTATCAATGTACTGTTCAGCAGTGGTGTCCCATTTGCTGGAAAGGCCGACAAACATTTCTGGTGCTAAAGCAAAAAGGGCGATTTGTGCCAGCGCCCCAGAAGGGACAATGCGGGTAATTTTTGCCGGAACTTCAACCGCCCGGCCGGCGGAGTCGGTAAAGCTGGTGGTGGTATTATCCGCTGTCGTGGTTGAGCCACTGCTGCTGCCGCAGGCAGTGGCCATCGTCATCACGAGACACATCACCAGTAATAATGCTACAAGTTTTTTCTTCATTTCATTTTCTCCTCTTTGTAAGTTATGTTCTTTATATCAAAACCATTATCAATGGTTTAAAGTCAACGACAACAATTCTTGCGAGCGGGTGACAACGGTGGACAGCCCAGTCAGATCGCGCATTTGGGAATACAGACTCTGACCCGGTCATCATACAAGCTGTTTATGGTTACTTCAGCTGCGTATAGATTACGAATCAGATCTTCGGTGAAAATATCCCCGGGCTGACCCCAAGCGGCAATTTCACCATCCTTCATGGCCATTACCGTATCGGAAAATAAAAAAGTCTGATCGGGATTGTGGGTTGATTGAATGATCGTGTAGCCTTCTTTGGCCAGCGATTTAATCTGGGTCAGAACACGAATCTGGTTGCCATAATCCAAATTGGCAGTGGGTTCATCCAAAATCAGTATTTTAGCTTCCTGAACCAGCGCTCGGGCCATTAATACCAGCTGCCGTTCACCGCCGCTTATTTGGGTATAACCGCGGTTTTTCAAATGACTGATGCCTAATCGTTCCAGTGCCTGTTCCACCAGTTGAAGCTGTTTTTTGCCCGGCTTTGAAATCATTGAGACCTGATGGGTGGTTCCCATCAGCACCATGTCAAAGACACTGTAATTAAAGGAGGGATAGTGAGATTGGGGAATATAGGCAACGGACTTGGCTATTTCGATGATGCTCATGGTTTGAAGATTTTTGCCATGAAGGAGGATTTCACCGGAATACCCTTTAAGTAAACCCAGCATGCATCGAAAAAGGGTGCTTTTGCCCACGCCGTTGGCCCCCAATATCGACAGCAACTGATTATCCTGGGCGGCGAAACTGATTTGTTTGAGAATTAGCCGGTCACCATAACTGAAACTGAGATTTACTACTTCAATACTCAATTGATCTCCTCCGATCGGGTAATTAAATAAATAAAGAATGGCGCACCGATAAATGCGGTTAATATCCCCAGGGGGATTTCGGTGGTAAGCAGGTTTCGGGAGACATCATCCACAATCAGCAGAAAAATAGCGCCAAACAGCATGGTAGCAGGCATCAGATGATTGTAGTTGTTGCCGACAAGTTTTCGGGTCAAATGGGGAATGACCAAACCAACCCAGCCAATCATGCCACTGACCGACACGCTGGCGGCCGTAACCAGGGTGGCACAGACAATGACGATTAAACGAATCTGGTTTGAATTGACCCCCATGGTGCGGGCTTCATCGTCACCCATGGTCAGGACATTCATCCGCCATCTTAATAGTAATAAGGGAAGCAGTCCCAGTGCCATGGGAATAACGACGAAGCTGACTTCGCTGATCTTGGCGCCGTTTAAGCTGCCCATCAGCCAATAGGTGATGGCCGGCAGCTGGTCATTAGGATCAGCAACTAACTTAATAAAGGACGTACCAGCGGAGAATAGGGAACTGATCATAATGCCAGATAAAATTAAACCTAAGATGTTTTTGCCCTTGGCTTTTTTGCTGATCAGATAGACCAGCGCAACGGTTAACAGACTGAACCCGAAGGCATAGATGGTGATCATAAAGCTGCTGCCATAATTGAGGATCGCCAGAGCAGCCCCAAAAGCGGCTCCGGCAGAGGCTCCCAGGATATCGGGAGCCGCCATCGGATTTTGAAAAACACCTTGGTAAGCGGCTCCGGCGGCCGAGAGACAACAACCGACCAGACAGGCCAAAGCGATCCGGGGTAAACGGACATTAAATAAAACAGTTTCAATTTTAATATCCCAAAAAGGGTCAATGGCAATAATCTTTGAAAAGAGAATTCCCAGCAGCTCATTGGTATAGATGGGATAACGACCAATCCGGAAGGAAATGATGATGGCAAGAATAAGAATAATACCCAGACTGAGGATGATCATATTATTTCGGTTAGACTGTTTCAATACTGGCTCCTTCAGTGTTCGTTTTTTAATCAGTTTAGTTATGTTTGGTTGCGTTATGCATTGTTTTTTATATTGTACAATAGAGTGTTGCACGATGTCAAATAACTTTGCAAATATTTAGGAGCTAAAAAGCATCGAAATTTAGTTGATACGAATTGATGCGATCATCCCGCTAAATTAGTGACAGTGGTTAAAAAAACAAAAAAAATAGATCCGCTAAACGGATCTATTTAATCAAGCATTACTAGTATTGTTTAATTAAGATTGTTTTCTTCCAAAGCCAGCTTGGCGGCCGGGAAGGGTTCCAGAGCCCGGCTTAAGATACCCTGAACATAGGCAATCAGCATCCCGTAGTTGGTGATGTAAACCCCTTTTTGTCGGGCGGTGTGAACCCGGTACTGCATTTCGCGGCGGTTGAGCATACAGCCACCGCAGTGGACAATAACCGCATACTCGCCAATATTCTTGGGGTAATGAGCACCGGAAGCCCAGTGGAATTCGATATCGCAGCCGGCAATCTGGCGGATCCAGCGGGGGATTTTGACCTTGCCGATATCGTCTGCCTGGCGATGATGGGTACAGCCTTCGACGATCAGCACCTTATCTCCAGGTGCCAGTTGTTCAATCCGTTTAATACCCTTAACCATTTCGGCCAGATCGGTTTTTTGCCGGGCAAACAGGATCGAAAACGAGGTTAGCGGAATGCTGGCGGGGGTATCGGCCGAAACCTTCAGGAAGGCCTGGGAGTCGGTGATGACGAGCGCCGGTGGTCTGCTCAGGTTTTCCAGGGTGTGTTTTAGTTCATGTTCCTTGGTGATCATCGCTACTGCGTCTTTTTCAAGAATATCCCGGATGGTTTGCTGCTGCGGCAGAATCAGCCGACCCTTGGGGGCCGATTTGTCGATCGGGGTCACCAGCACCACCATATCTCCGGATTCAATCAGATCGCCAACCAGCGCTGGTTCGACATCCTCATAATTAGCGTGGTCGATGATCATTTGTTTGACCGCTTTAATCCCGGTGCCATTGTAAACACTGGTAAAGGATAAGGGGATTTTAAGCGACTTTTTTAAGGTCTCGATCTCTTCCGGCGTGGGACAACCCTTATCGGCTTTGTTAAGCACAAAAACGCTGGGAATCTTTCGTTTGATCAGCTGATCGATGAATTCTTCTTCAAAGTCAGTAATCCCGGTTTCAATATCCGCTACGACAATGGCAAAATGACATTTCCTCAGCACCTCGTAGGTTTTTTCAATTCGCAGCAGCCCCAGTTCGCCACTGTCGTCCAGACCGGCGGTGTCAATAAAGACCACCGGACCGATCGGCAGCAGCTCCATGGTTTTATAAACCGGATCGGTGGTAGTTCCGGCGACGTCAGAAATAACCGCTACCGACTGGTCGGTGAGGGCATTGATCAGCGAAGATTTTCCGGCATTTCGTTTGCCAAATAGACCAATCGCCATCCGGCTGGACATCGGGGTTTCATTCATACTATTTAGATTCATAATTATTATTTCCTTTCGTTCAGTGATTTTAATCAGTGTTTTCGATCCATGCTGGGTGAGGTCAGGCGTTCCGGTTTTAAAACCTCTTCCAGCTCGATCTCAGTCATCCAGTTTTTTTCAAGAATAATATCTCTAACGGATTTTCCCGTTTCTTTTAAAATCAGGGCGGCTTCGGTGCCCTTGTCATAACCGATGATGGCAGTCAGGGCGGTGAGCGTCACGGTACTGTTTTCCAGATTTTCCCGACAAGTCTGCTCGTTGGCGGTAATCCCTTCGATGCATCGTTTAATAAAGATGGGCAGGGTGTGATCGAGCAGATCCAACTCTTCAAACAGGTTTTTGGCAATCACCGGCAGGAAGGCATTCAGCTCCAGCTGTCCCGACATGGCAGCCAGGGTAACGGCGCTATCATTGGCAATAATCTGAAAGGCCACCTGATTGACGGCCTCAGGTATCACCGGATTGACCTTGCCGGGCATAATCGAAGACCCGGCCTGAACCGCCGGTAGGGTTATTTCGCCAAGGCCAGTGTAGGGGCCTGATGAAAGCAGCCGCAGATCATTGGCGATTTTGGAAAGATTGACGGCGGCGGTTTTTAACAGCCCTGAAACTTCCACAAAGACATCGCAGTTCTGGGTTGGATCCATCATGTAATCGGTCCGAGCCAGGCTGATGCCGGTGAGATCCCGGAGTTTTTCGATCATCGTAAAGATATAGGAACGGGGTGCATTTAAGCCGGTGCCCACGGCAGTTCCGCCGATATTCACCTGACGAAGCCGTTCTTCAGCCTTGTAAAGGCGCCAGCGATCGCGGGAAATGGCTTGCGCCCAGGCACCAAATTCCTGGCCCAGGGTCACCGGCACGGCATCCTGGAGTTGCGTTCGCCCGGCTTTGATGACCCGGGAAAATTCTTCTTCCTTTTCCTGGAGCGCCGATTGCAGGTTGGCAAAAGACTCAGTCACCGGTTTTAACAGACGGATGGCGGCAATCCGTACCGCCGTCGGAAAGACATCATTGGTGGATTGGTGGAGATTGACATGATCCAGGGGATGAATCAGACTGTAATCGCCTTTTTGTCCGCCCAGGCGTTCAATGGCGCAGTTGGCAATCACCTCGTTGACATTCATATTGGCCGAGGTGCCAGCGCCCCCTTGCATACAATCCACCACAAACTGGCTGCGCAGAGCTCCGGCCAGGATTTCATCGCAGGCCGCCGTGATGGCTTCGCCCTTCTTAAGATCCAGGGCGCCAATACTGATATTGGTAAGCGCCGCCGCTTTTTTGATGACTACCAGAGCTTCCACCAATTCTTTATGAATCGGAATGCCGGTGATATAAAAATTTTCCAGGGCTCGAACCGTATTGATGCCGTAATAAGCATCAATTGGCACATCTAGTTGGCCCAATAAGTCGTGTTCTATTCGCATGTTTTCCCTCATTTCAACAAAATCAAAGACAAAAAAACTCTCTCTCCGAAAAATGGACGGAAAGAGAGCGTAATAGCATAAAGATGTTTATTAAAACAAAAATAAACTTGCCAATTTCGCACCTTTCCGGTCAGAAAAATCTTTTCGGTCAGGATGATAGCAATAAAATAACGTTTTCAATTTAATAAGGCCATCTTAGCATTGTTTTACGGGTTTGTCAAAGTCCGGTTAGGGTATTATTTTGTGAAACGGAATAGCGAGTGGATTTATTATGTGATTCTGTCAATAAAACGGGTAAATACTCTTTATACCAGAGAGGAGGATTTATAGATGAACTATCAAATCATTAAAGAATTTCCCCATCCGATGATGGAAAAAGGAAAGAGGCCGGTTATCTCCATTTATGTGGATACCAACATTAAGAAACCGGATCGTCTGGAAAATCCCATCCGTTTTAAAAATCTCGTCAAAGAAGCACAGGCTTCTTTAAAAGACAAGGAATTCAAAGGATTTAAAGATCTGTTTTCGCTTTTTAAAGAAATGGAGGAAGACGCTTTGTTCTGGGAAGGTGCCACCGAAAGTCTAGCCATTCTGGGGGATGAAGAAGAATGCATTGTCTATAAGCTGCCGGTGAATGTAAAAAGCCTAGCGATTGTGTCAGACAGCTATTATATAAAACCCATGTTAAGGAGCTTTCAGTCTTACGGCCATTATCACGTGCTGGGTTTGAATCGGGATAATTTTATTCTCTTTGAAGCCGACCGCGACGGAATCCAGGGGATACCTGTAGATGAGAAAGACTCAACCATGGAAGGGGTTCTGGGAACCGAAAAAACGGCTCCCCATCTTTCAGTGGCCAGTATTGGCGGGGAACAGTCGATGTATCACGGCCATGGTGGCGCCAAGGATGAGCGCAAGGTTGATCAGGAAAAATTTTTCCGTCATGTCGATGCATTTATTCTGGAACAGTATTCCAAAACAAATAAAATACCTTTGATACTGGTCGGACTGGATGAACATCAGGGAGAATTCAGAAAGCTGACAAAGAATAATTATCTGATTAATGAGGGCATAAAAATTGATGTCGATTCCCTGGACAAGAAGAGTCTCTATCAAAAAGTTCAGGCCGTGATGAAGGAGTTGTTTAAAAAAGAGCTGAAAGAGCGGACGGACATTTTTGCAGAAGCCCACGCCAAGGATTTGGGATCCGATGATCTGGTACAGATTGGCAAAGCCATCGCCGATGGCAGGGTAGCCACCCTGTATCTGGAAGAAAATACGGTTCACCCCGGACTCTTTGATCCCCAGCTGGGAAGCATCGTCCAGGGCGAAATTGTCGACCCCCGAGTTGGCGATGTTTATGATGACATGGCTGAGGTGGTGCTGAGCCGCGGCGGCGAGGTGCTGATTTTAGACAATGAGGATATGCCGACCGAAAGAGATATTGCCGCTGTGTATCGTTACTGAGAATCCGGTTGTTTAACGAATCGAACTGAGGATTAACTCCTAGTATTTAAAGGGGTTAATCCTTATTATTTTTCCGGATTAAGTTGGATTTTGTAGTATAATAAACTCAACTTTCCCAGCTTAATTGACCGAATAAAGCCTTTATAAAAAAGGCCTGAGAGTCAATCCATTGCCGGAGTTGATTTTTTAACAGTGTAGACTTTCTAGATCCTACCGAATTCAATTGTTCAACAAATAAGCTCAT
>NZ_JAUSPS010000055.1 GCF_030652775.1 Acetobacterium sp.
TGGTGGCTACCATTATCACTTATTTGACCGGTTTTGATCTGGATGGCTACATGGGGGTGGTGGTGGCAGTCTTTATCATCATCAGCGGCATCAATCTGGTCCGGGAAACCATCAGTCCCTTATTGGGAACAGCCCCGTCAAATGAACTGGTCGATCAGATTTATAAAAAAATCCTCGGCTATGAGCACATCATCGGGCTTCATGATCTGATGATTCATAATTACGGCGAAAGTAAAATTTATGCCTCCGTACACTGCGAGGTTCCGGCAGAGCTGGACGTACTAATCAGTCACAGCGTCATCGACAAAATTGAGCGGGACTTCCTGAAAGACATGAACATCCATTTGATTATTCATCTGGATCCGGTTATCACCAATGACGAAAAAACCAATGATCTAAAAGAACAGGTGGAACAGACCATTGCCAGGATTTCACCGGACATTCACATCCACGATTTTCGGGTGGTGTGGGGATATAACCATTCCAATCTGATTTTTGATGTGGTGGTGCCCTTTGATGTGGAGTGGAGCGATGAGGAACTGAGTATTATGATCGCCAATGAAATTTACAAAATAAATCCGGCCTATCACGCCGTTATTACCGTCGACTACAACCACTATGTCCCCAATGAGGATGAGTTTTGTGTTTAGTATCGTTAACAGAAATACAATAATTCAATATTTTAGTCAAATCTTAGGAGAATCAAAATAGCATGAGCAAGAAAAAACCTGCAAAACGAATTATCAACAACGCATCCCGAAGCTTTCGGATTTTCACCTTCGGATGTCAGATGAACGAAAACGACTCGGAAAAGATTTCCGGGATGTTAAAAGCCCTGGGCTATGTGGAAGAAATGGATGTCAACAAAGCCGGCCTAGTCATTCTTAATACCTGCTCGGTTCGGGAAAATGCCGATGAACGGGTCTTTGGCAATATCGGCGCCTATAAAACCGTCAAGAAAACCAATCCCGATTTAATTTTAGCCGTCTGCGGCTGTATGATGCAGCAGCCGGAAATCGTTAATCAGATTGTCACCAAATATCCCCAGGTTGATCTGGTTTTTGGTACCCATAATCTGCACCAGTTTCCGGAGCTGCTTAATAACTACATGGTCAACGGCAAACGGCTGGTAGAAGTCTGGGATGATTCAGACACCATTGTGGAAGATCTGCCAGTGGATCGGAAATATCCCTTCAAGGGATTTGTAACGATTATGAATGGCTGTAACAATTTCTGCACCTACTGTATTGTTCCCTACACCCGGGGGCGGGAAGTCAGCCGCCAGCCGGACAAAATTTTTGACGAGGTCAACGCCCTGGTCGCCGATGGCTGTGCTGAGGTGACTCTGTTAGGCCAAAACGTCAATTCCTATGGTAATGACCTCGACGAAACGGTCAATTTCGCCAGTCTGCTCAGGCAACTCAATACCATCGAAAACCTCAAGCGGATTCGCTTTATGACCTCCCATCCCAAAGATCTCAGCGATGCGGTCATCGATGCCATTGCCGCCAGCGATAAGGTTTGCAACTATATTCATCTGCCGATCCAATCCGGCAGCACCCGGGTCTTAAAAGCGATGAACCGCAAATACTCTCAGGATGATATTCTCGACCGGGTCAGGGCAGTGCGGAAAAAAATCCCTGGGGTCGCTATCACCACCGATCTGATTGTGGGCTTTCCCGGCGAAACTGAAGCGGATTTTCAGGAAACCCTCAAAGTCATTGAGCTCTGTCAATTTGATTCAGCCTTTACCTTTTTATATTCAATCCGCACCGGCACCCCGGCAGCCACGATGGCCGACCAGATTGCCGATGAGGTCAAACACGACCGGATCAACCGCTGTCTAGAAGTACTGCATCAGATCAGCCATGATATTAATCAAACCTATCTCGATCAGATGGTGGAAGTGCTGGTCGAAGAACCTAGCCGCAACAACCCCGAACGGATGACTGGCCGAACCCGAACCAGTAAGCTGGTCAATTTTCCCGGCGATCCGGCAGATATCGGCAAACAGGTGATGGTCAAGATCACTGCCGCTAAAACCTTTAGTCTGGATGGCGAAAAAATTGGACAGGAGGACCTCAATGGCGCAGCTCACCCCGATGATGACCCAATACCTGCAAATTCATGAGGAGGTTCCCGATGCCCTCCTTTTCTTTCGTATGGGCGATTTTTATGAAATGTTTTTTGATGATGCCCTGACGGCCTCCCGGGAGCTGGAAATTGCCCTGACCGGCCGCGATTGCGGGCTGGAAGAACGGGCGCCGATGTGTGGGGTACCCCATCATGCGGCCCAGAATTACATCACCCGCCTGGTTGAAAAAGGCTACAAGGTCGCCATCTGTGAGCAGATGGAAGACCCTAAAGAAGCCAAAGGGATTGTCCGCCGGGAAATTATCCGGGTCATTTCGCCAGGCACCATTTCTGAAGGGAAATTACTGGAATCCAAGAAAAACAATTATCTGATGGCCCTGTTTCTGGAAAATAATACCCTGGGCCTGGCTAGTCTGGACGTCTCTACCGGGGATTTTTATGTTACTCAAATCACGGCTAAGACCCGGGAACAATGGCTGTCCCAGCTGTCCGATGAAATCGGGCGGTTACTGCCGGCCGAGGTGATTCTCAATCCGGCACTATTTAAGGATACTCAGGCCCTGGCGATGATCGAAAACAGTTTTGGAATTCTGGCCAGTCTTTACCCGGAAAAATATTTTTCGGTTAAAAATGGCAGCAAGCGGATCACCGATCAGTTTCAGGTCTTTGCCCTGGGCGCCCTGGATCTGGAGCGCCGGGATCATGCCATCGCCGCCGCCGGGGCACTGCTGCTCTATCTGGATGAAACCCAGAAACGGGCCCTGACCCATATTAAGACGATCCGTTATTATAACAGCAAGGATTACATGGTCCTGGATTTATCGACCCGGCGCAATCTGGAGCTGACCCAGACCCTCAGAACCCTGGAAAAAAAGGGCAGCCTGCTAGGCGTGCTGGACAAAACCATCACCGCCATGGGCGGACGAACCCTGCGCCGTTGGGTGGAGGCACCGCTGTTAAATCGTGATGCGATCTTGGAACGACAAGGGGGCGTCTTGGCTTTTTACAGCAACGCCGCTCATCTGCCGGCGTTTAAAACGATTATGACCAAGGTTTATGATCTGGAACGGCTCTGTGGTAAACTGGCCTTTGGGACCATTAATCCCCGGGATTTACTGGCGCTGAAACAATCGCTGGGGGCGCTGCCGCGGATCCAGGATTTTGTGGCGCTACTGGGCTCAGAAAAACTGCGCAGTTTGTTTGATCACGATGAATTACTCACCGATGTCTGGGAGCAGATTGACAAGTCCATCGACGAGCAGGCGCCGATTGTATTAAAAGACGGCCATGTGATCAAAACCGGCTTTCATCAGGAAATTGACGAATTTCGGGAAGCGGCCGAAAAGGGTCAGGACTGGATCCGCGATCTGGAATGCCGGGAACGCGAACGCACTGGCATTAAAAACCTGAAAGTGAAATATAATCGCATTTTTGGGTATTTTATTGAGGTAACCAAAAGTAACTTTGACCAGGTCCCGGAAGACTATATCCGCAAACAGACCCTGGCCAATGCCGAACGCTATTTTACCCCGGAGCTGAAAGAAATGGAAAACAAGATTCTCGGGGCCCAGGAGGGCTTGCTCCGCTGTGAAACCCAGGTGTTTCAGGAAATCCGTGACGGTTTGCTGGCTGAAATCCCGCGCATTCAGCAAAAAGCCCGGGAAGTGGCCGAGCTTGACGCCATTTATGCGCTGGCTACCGTGGCCCTGCAGAATCGCTACGTTTGCCCGGAAATTATGGAAGATGACACCCTGATGATCCAAAACGGCCGTCATCCGGTGGTGGAGGACATGATTGGTACTAACCATTTTATCGGCAACGATTGCCTGCTCAATCAGGATGACCAGCGGATGCTGATCATCACCGGGCCCAATATGGCCGGTAAGTCGACCTTTATTCGGCAGGTGGCGATTATTACCCTGATGGCCCAGATCGGCTCCTTTGTGCCAGCGGATGCCGCGGCCATTGGGGTGGTCGATCGGATTTTCACCCGGGTCGGGGCCAGTGACGATCTGGCCAGCGGTCAGAGTACCTTTATGGTGGAAATGACTGAGGTGGCTAATATTTTAAAAAATGCCACCAGCCGCAGTCTGGTGATTCTGGACGAAATCGGCCGGGGGACTTCCACCTTTGACGGCATCAGCATTGCCTGGGCAGTGGTGGAATATCTCCATAACGAAGACAGTATCGGGGCCAAAACCTTGTTTGCCACCCATTACCATGAGTTGACCGAACTGGAGACCCTGAAATCAGGAATCAAAAATTTCAGCATCCGGCTCAAAGAGACCCCCGACGGGGTGATCTTCCTACGAAAAATCATTCCCGGCCCAGCCGACCAGAGCTACGGCATCGAAGTGGCCAAGCTGGCCGGTTTTCCGGCCGGGGTGACCCGGCGGGCTCAGGAAATTCTCGGCCATCTGGAATCTGGCGAAGATACCTACCGGCAGGAGTTGCTGGTGGCAGAACCGACTGTTTTATCTGGTGGCAAAGGTGCTCAACTGAACTTTTTTGATGTTGCTAAAGCCATGACCGCCGAGGAAGAAGCTGCCCTCGGCGTGATCCGGGAAATGAATATAAACGAAATGAGTCCCATCGAAGTTATGAATGAAATCGACCAATTGCGTAAAAAACTAAATGATCGGAGAAAATATGAAAACTAAAGAATTAAAACGAATTGTCAAGCGTTTAATGAATGACAAAAAGTATAAGAATATGACCTTTGATCAATTATCAGACTTTATCGGACTGTCAAAAAAGAAAGACCGGCAGATGCTGTCTCATGTCCTCAAAGAGCTGGAAATAAAAGCCAGAGTAGCAAAAGATCAAAATGGCGGGTACCAGAAAACCGATGATTCACCTAAAATCGTGGGGGTCCTGCGCGGTAACCAGCGGGGCTTCGGCTTTGTTATACCCGACTATACGATTTTTTCCGAAGACGTCTTTATTCCCGAAAAGTACCTCCATGGCGCCCTCGATATGGATACGGTGTGGGTCCGCTTAACGTCCAAGCCCGGTGAAAAAAGACCGGAAGGGGAAGTGGTGGAAATCATTGACCGGGGTCATAAAAAAATCATCGGCCGATATGAAAAAGGCAAGGGCTTCGGCTTTGTGGTACCGGATAATGATCGGCTCTGTAAGGATATTTTTATTCCCGAACGACACGGCAAGAAGGCTGTTAATGGTGATAAAGTGGTTACCCAGATTGTCTCCTGGTCGGATAAAGGAAAAAACCCGGAAGGGGAAATTCTAGAAATTCTGGGCAACGAGGATGAACCGGGTATCGATATTCTTTCGGTTTTAAAAGAATATGATATTCCGATGGATTTCGCCCATGAAGTCGAACGGGAAACCAATCAATTAAGCGACCGGATCAGCCCTGATGAACTGGAAAAACGCAAGGATCTCCGAGACGAGCGGATCTTTACCATTGACGGGGATGATGCCAAGGATTATGATGACGCCGTCTCGATCCATAAAAAGAAAAACGGGAACTTCGGGTTGGGGGTTCATATTGCCGATGTCAGCCATTATGTCCGTCAGGGCAGTGAGATTGATGTGTCCGCCCTAGACCGTGGAACCAGCGTCTATGTGGTGGATCGGGTCGTGCCGATGCTGCCCTTCAAGCTTTCCAATGACGTCTGCAGTCTGGTGCCGAACAAAGACCGGCTGACCTTCAGCTGTGAAATGGAAATTGATAAAAATGGCCAGGTGGTTGATTATGAAATTTTTAAATCGGTGATCTGTTCCAAGGCAAGAATGACTTACAAAAAAGTCGATGCCTTACTGGAAGACCGGATCGATAAGGCTGCGGATCTCAAACCGTTTCGTAGCGATCTGGTATTGATGGAGGAGCTCCACGAAATTCTGCGCATCAAGCGGCGGTTAAACCGGGGCGCCATCAATTTCGATTTTCCTGAAGCCAAGATTTTATTGGATAAACAGGGTTTTCCCGAGGAGATCATCATCGATGAACGACTAATCTCCCATCGGATCATTGAAGAGTTTATGCTAGTCTGCAACGAAACCATTGCCGAGCACGTTTCCAAACTAGACGCGCCCTTTATTTTCAGGAATCATCCCGAACCCCATCCCGAAAAGCTGGCGGCCTTCCGCACCTTTATCAATCGCTATGGCTTTAAGCTGGGGAAAAATGATGATCTAGTGCCATCCGGTCACGACTTCCAGCAACTGGTGTCCGATGTCGCCGGCAAAAATGAAGAACGGGTGATCACCCTACTGATGCTGCGAACCATGCAGCAGGCCGTTTATGAAGGTCATAATCTGGGTCACTATGCCCTGGGCGCAAGCTTTTACACCCACTTTACCTCGCCGATCCGCCGTTACCCGGATCTCTTTGTCCACCGCTATCTGGCCAAGGCGATTACCGGCAAAATCAATAAAAAGTCTTTAGATTATCTGGAGGCGAATATTGAAGCGATAGCCAGACATGCCTCCGAAACAGAGCGTCGGGCTGAAAACATCGAGCGGGAAATCACCAAGCTCAAGATGACCGAATACATGACCCGACATATTGGCGAAGAATTTACTGGCCGGATCAGCGGTGTTACCTCTTTCGGATTTTTTGTCGAGCTGGAAAGTACCATCGAAGGCCTGGTGCGGCTCCAGGATCTAAAGGATGATTTCTATAACTATGATCCCGAGCTGCATCAACATATTGGCGAGCATCGGGGGAAAATATTCAGACTGGGCCAGGAAATCAGAATAAAAGTGGCAAAAGCCGATGTGAGTTCCAAACAGATCGATTTTGAACCTATTGAATAATTAAGAAAACTATGCTATAATAAAAAACTAGCTAAGAACAGAGGAGTTGCGCATGGGAGAAAATATTAAGATTGTGGCCAAAAACCGAAAAGCACGTCATGATTTTACCATTGAAGATACCTATGAGGTAGGTCTGGTTTTATCCGGGACGGAAGTGAAATCGATCCGTGGCGGAAAAGTCAGCCTGAAGGAAAGTTTTGCCGATGTTTACAATGGTGAGATTTTTGTTTATCAGATGCATATTGATCCTTATGAGCAGGGGAATATTTACAATAAAGATCCTTTGCGCGTCCGTAAGCTCTTGTTGCATAAACAGCAGATCCGCAAACTAATCGGGCTGAAGCAACGGGAAGGCTACACTCTGGTACCACTGACCCTTTACTTTAAGGATGGTCGGGTTAAAATGGAACTGGCACTGGCCAAAGGCAAGAAGCTTTATGATAAGCGTCACGCCATTGCCGAGCGGGATTCAGACCGGCGGATTCAAAAAAGTATGCGGCATAGTGGCTAGTTAATTATTTGGGGGCGTACTGGTTTCGACGGGGGTTTTGAAGCTTGAGTAGCGAGTCGATGTTGCTGATCATCGTAAAAAGTGGCGCATAAATATAAACGCAAAAACAGAAAAAAGTTACGGGTTAGCTTTAGCAGCGTAATACGCTCTAAAGTTTAATACTAAGACTTCGCAGCATAATTAATGCTGCACGCCTCCCATCTCAACCTGTGGTTTTGGGTTTCGGCGTTCATTGAAGCAGGGAACCGTTTTGGGTAGTGCCTCGCACTCTTAACGATCAAGAGGCTGGTTCCTCTTTTTCTATGTCATTGGAGAAAGAGGGGAATGAGAAAATAAACAATGACTGCACTCGGAGAAGCTCCTGTGAATGGATTTTCGGACAGGGGTTCGACTCCCCTCGCCTCCACCAAACAAGAATTAGACGAACACTCAGCGAATGCCGGTTTACCGTCATTGTTGGTGTAGTTGTAAGCGATACTGATTTGATCACCGTCGATCAAAACGGAATTGATTAAAGAATTGATCAACCGGACATTATTTTCAGGATTACTATAATCCAGCTTTGTGAAGTTGTTCAAAAACCACATGACCGCATCCTTTGTGATTGTCGGTCTTTTTATTTGCTCCCGGGAAATAAGAACAGAGAAGTTATTGACATCCCGCTCCAATGCTTCCAGGCGCTGCTTAGTGGATGGGGTAAAGATTCCTTCTTCGATGGCCCGGAGCATGTTTTCAATTTTCTTTTCCGCATCAGCCCGATCACAGATCAATTTTGAAAGATAGGGGGATTCACTCTTGTCCTTGCAGAGCTTAACAATGTTATCTGCTATTTTTTCGATATGATCCGGGGTCAGCACATATTCAAGGGTCGTCTTTATGATCATTTCTTCCAGCTTTTCTTTCCGGATCCGTTTTGCCTTACACCCTTTTTTCCGCTTGTTATTTCCACAAACATAGTAATGATAGGTGGTACCGTTCTTACTGGTCCCGCTGTCACCACAATAGGTTTCACCACACTCTTTGCAAAATACTTTTCCTGTCAAGATAAAACAAACATCATTGTCCTTTTTAGTTTTAATTTTACGGTATTTCATACTCGTATTCTCCAATCTACTCTGAACCCGGTAAAACAAATCTTTATCAATCATCGGTGGGATAGTATCCTCAAGACGAATGTCCAGGCACTTATAAACCCCGATATACTTTTCATTACTCAGCATCGGCCGCAGAGTGTTTTTATTGAACTTTGTTCCACGGCTGGTCTTAATCCCCCGACCATTCATGATCTCACAGATATCCGCAAAGCTATAACCATTGTCGTAAAGCGTGAAGATCTCAACCACGATGGGCCGCAGCTCCTCAATGACTTCGAAACCCTTGTCAGATCCGATCCGGTACCCGAAAGCAATATTGCCACCGGTGGATTTGCCCTTCGCAGCATTAGAGCGCATGCCACGGCGAATATCCCGGGAGAGGTTCAGACTGTAATATTCGGCCAGCCCTTCCATTAACGATTCGATTAAAACCCCCTCGGGGCCATCGGGAATATTTTCTTTAACACTTTTAATTACAACACCGTTCTTGCGAAGCTTAGCCCGATTGATGGCCATCTCTTCACGATTCCGGCCAAAGCGATCAAGCTTCCAGACCAGTACCGTCTCAAAGTGTTTTTTCCCGCTGTCCTTAAGCATCTGCCGGAACCCGTCACGATTATCGTTAGTGCCGGTCTTTGCCCGGTCAACATAAGAGTCAAGGATGTGGATGTTATTATCTTTGGCATACTGGGCGCAGCATTCGATCTGGCCCTCAATGGATTCTTCACGCTGGTTGTCGGAGCTGTAGCGCGCATAGATCACAGCTGTTTGCATTTTTATTACCTCCTGATTATTCGGGCGTAAAAAAATGCCCGGTAGTTGTAAAACTCCGGGACATGAAGTATAATATTTATGAAGTGTATACTGTGGTTATATCCCGGTATATGTAAAGCCGTTCTCATGTTCGTAGCATGAGGGCGGTTTTTTATTTTTGATTTTATTGGACTGGTAATTTAAAGGTTGCTTTATGATTTCCTGATCCATCTTCGTACACTTCAACATTTACTGTTATTTCAGAGCTAACATTGTTTAAACCAAACGCAACCTGGTTACCTACACTCTTTGTACCAACCGGAGCAGATTTGGGATATTTTAAATCTGGCAGACTATAAGAATCACCGAGAACTTTATTAGAATCGATTGCCGTTAGATTTGTGACACTAAAATCACTGGTACCTTTTTCGAATCCGATATTTTCATATTCATAAGTTAAAATTACGACCTGAGGCTTATCCCCGGAATACTCACTCCGTTCAGTAGTATTTATAGCTGAGTTAAACACTACTGAAAACGAACCATCAATGGTCCATGGCTCACCAAGTCCATACACTTTACTGCTTTCCGTCGAATCAGTTTTACCTTCCTCACCGGTATATTGTGGTCTACCGTTTACTTGCAATGTTTTAAAAGCGTTTTCATAGTCTTCGGCCTGTTCTGGTGATAGTTTGCCGTCTATCCTTAGATATACATTTTCGAACAAATAACTGTATTGGAAAAAAGGTCCAGGATCGTCGGTGATGCCAGAAACGTAATCATAACGCTTTTTTGCATCGGAAGCATTGTTGAAAACTTCCACTGTTCCCCCAACAGGATTATCTACGCTATACTGGTCTGCTCTGGTGTCGGCAAAATTTGTCTTACTCGTGTACTGATTGGGTCTACCCAAAAAATGATTTACGTCAGTTTCCGCTGTGTAAGTAATAACATTATCAATAGGGAAGCCAGCATCAATGAATGCTTGAACCACTTGCTCTGCCGTCATTGTTGTCAATTCGCTTTTGGGGGCAGACGGACCGCACCCACTCATCATAAATACCGCGGCAGCAACCACAAGTACAACTAAGATCTTTCTTTTCATAACAACTTACCTCCTGAATAAGATAAATTTATTATACGCCATGCAACAAAGTTTTCAAACAGTAATTATTAGAATTTACCACGCAGCTCAACGACTTTACCGATAATACCGACGGGAAGGGTTTTGACTTCATCACATGTAAAAAACCTAGGAGGATATGCTTGATTGATGGAAATTAGAGATAGGCCGTTTTGATGCATGACAACTTTTTTAACAGTAGCATCCGTTCCATTTACAGTTACTACAGCAATTTCGCCGTTTTCGAC
Source organism: Acetobacterium sp. (assembly GCF_030652775.1). Lineage (GTDB taxonomy): Bacteria > Bacillota > Clostridia > Eubacteriales > Eubacteriaceae > Acetobacterium. The sequence continues at coordinate 10,606 of NZ_JAUSPS010000055.1, forward strand.
AGTTTCTTGTTTTCGCACAACAACAACATCTTTTTCAACCATCCTGGGTGACATGCTGTCGCCCGAAATCTCCAGGCAAAAAAAATCGCCAGTTCGCGCAAGCTCTTCAGAGATCTCCTCATAATCAATAATATCCTCTACAGCTTCGATAGGGATACCCGCGGCAACTTTTCCTAAAACTGGAATTTTAACGCCTTTTGATTTTTGAGATTTAATTTCTTCCCAACCCATTAAAAAGGCTGGGTCTACTTTTAGAGCGTTAGCTACGATTTCTAATTTATCGAGCGGCATGTTTTTAATTGAGCCAGTCTCATATCTTTGTAAAGTAGACTTACTCAGACCTGTTTTATCGGCTAGGTCTTGATAAGAAATATCAAGTTCAACTCGCCTATTTTTTAAACGTTCCATTATATCTTTCATCAAACTAGTGTTATTCTCATTCATTACACAGCACCCCCGTTGATTTTTATTATATACTATTTTTTCATAAGTGCAACAAATATTTTAATAATTTTGAAATATTGTTGCATATTTGACTTGACAGTTAAATATGCGCGTGATAATATTTAGATATCCCAAATACGCAACGGAGGTGATAAACATGGATGCGAATAAATTAAAGGGGTTGATGGTTGAGAAAAAATATACGCAGTCGAAGTTGTCTAGAGAACTTGGATTGAGTGTGCAATCTTTGAATGCAAAGCTTAATGGGCGCAATCAGTTTACGTTAGATGAAGTTGTTGAGATTTCGAAGATTCTAAACATCGAAGATCCGAGAGATATTTTTTTTACTAGAATCGTCCCAAATACGCAACGAAAGCCGCGTGCTAGCTGAGTTTAGAATGCAAACACCAACCGAGTCAACCAAGCGAAACGACATGAACGATCAAACTGGAAGGAGGTGAAGAGGATGGAAGTGAAAAACGCCATTAGAAAAATGAGACGTGAATTGGAAAAGGAAGGAAAGAAAGTTAATTACATCGTGGAAATTGAAAAAGATGGAAAAGTCATAAGAACGATTAGAAGTAGAAAAGAGCCATCAAAATAAAACGATGGCCCCAGGGTTAATAAAACGATGCAATTAATCCTCTTTGTAGGTTGGCGAAATATCAAGATGCTCAAGCTCGTAAAAATCTACACAAACACCATGCCCGTCATAAGCATCGAATGAAATACAAGCAGGCAATTCAGCGTCAGTTTTATCGGCTTCAACTTCATTCATTTCAACATATTCATAACCGCTATCGAGAATGTCTTGAGCCATTTTCAAGAGGTCGGTTGTTTTAACAATAACCATAACTATACTCCTTTCAGTTATTTCAGCCGGTGGCGGCTGATGTATCTATTATAAGGAGTTGAGGAAAAAGAAACAAGCGCTTTGAAGAAAAAATAAACTGAAAGGAGGTGAAGAGGATGCCGTATATTAGAACAAACGTGATTGCACCAGCGGGCGTTACCATTGAGCGATATCACAGATCAAGAAAAGGAAACGACGCTGAAAAGAAGCTACATCAAATGATTAGCAAAAATTTCAATAGCGAAGGTGAAGTCAAACTTAAACTACAATATGTTACTAATGAAAAATGAGGTAAAGAAAAAATGCAAGGATTAAAAATAAAGGTTGATTCATCAAACCTGAAAGAAGTAATTGAAAAATTAAATCAGGCAGTGATGCTTGCGAATGAATTAAAAGAATTGCTTGATTCAAATGGAGAGTTAAAAAAAATGTCGGAAGATGATTGCGAAGCGTTCAAAAAAGGAAAAATAACAATCAATGAAATGCGAAAGAAACATGGGCTGGAACCGCTTCATGGAGGTGATGAAAAACTTACTGCTGTGAAAAAAGAAATCAAAGACATGACTGAAAAAGAGATTCTCCGCCAACAGCTGGAACTATTAGCGGAGATTTCGGTAACAAATGCTTATGACAATTTGGGACAAGTTTGCTCAGCAATGGTGGAAATTTGCGAAGCGATAAAAAAAATTGAAACCTAAAAACTTGGAAGCATTTGCGGTTTGGCAGATAGGTGCTTTTTCTCTTGTGCCTTAATCCGGTCATAGACCTTGTAGTACTCATCAACAAAGTCTTCGGGGGTAAGTGATTTAACACCGTGATGCTCAAGGTATAAGAGTGTAAGTGCCTCTAATTTATTAGAGGGGAATACAGGTTTATAGTTCGACATAGCTATTCTCCTTTCAATTTATTTCAGCGGGCATGGCTGATAAATTAAGTATAGGAGAATGAAGAGGGTCAAGCAAGAGTAAAAAAGTAGTTGAACTGGGAGGAGGAAAATCGCATGAACCAAATATCAACAAAAGCCATATCGAACCTAAACAATGTCCCAAAGCCCGAATGGCCAGCTATTTACCACAATCTCAATAGTTGGAAATGGGATGACAGGTTAGGAGTTAAACCGGAACACTGGGATAGCATCCCGGAATTTTACAGGGGGCATTTTAGAAGTGTTAAAAACTTCATTTTAAACAACAGGTATAAGATCTTGAGACCGGTCATGAACTACATAAGACTATATGTCGGTGAAAGAGAACTGCTGCACTACAATTACGTTGTTGTTTTAGGAAAAACAGAAGATGAATTTAGGGGGTTTCTAGATGACTATTTATTGGAAAACAAAGAATAAATCAAAACTCCGAACGTTGATAATGCCGTAACAATACCACTTATTGTGACAACCCATTGGTGCAGTAGTCTTGAGCGCCGTTCTCTTAAGAATTCTTCTCCATCAGGAGATATTTTATAACCGAGTGTTATTGGTGTATTACCAGGTTCACCAGCAACCGAAACTTCTGAAATGTATTTCAATCCCCTCAATTTACTAAATTGAGGGCCAGACTGGCAATGACCATCATGCCCAGTAAAAATATTAATATCATACTCAGTTAGCAAACTAACTTTATTTAATTTTTTAAGTAATTTTAGTGATGTTTTATCCATACGATTCAACTCCTTTTATGGGAGATTATAACATATTTCGGGATAGAAAGGAGCAACAATGAAACCAAAACCCAAAATCAGTGATGACTTATTAAAAGAAGTCGCATTTTCATTCTTCCAGGAAATGAATTCCGATGATTCATGGATTAAACAATATGAAAAAGAAACCGGAAAGAGTGCCTATGAGGTGCCGGAGATCGAGGAAAGGAAAACCCAATGGAAGTAGTAAATTGCGCAAAATGCAAAAATAGAATTGGAAATCACTGCAAAGATCTTGATACGCGGCTTGATTTAAAGCAATTCGACAAAGAATTGGTGTTTGAAAGACCGGAGAACTGCCCGGGGGGAGAGCGAAAAAATGATTAAATTTTTAAATAATCCCCATGCATGGGTGGTAGAAGCTGCTGAAAAAGTTTCGCCAGGAATATCGGCGGAAGTTGTGTTTTACGATAGAGAGCAATGGCGAAAGGCATTTGACCACCACGCATGGGGAGTAACGATATTCCCGGATGACGGAACGGAGCCATT
>NZ_JAUSPS010000071.1 GCF_030652775.1 Acetobacterium sp.
CGATCAGGCGACAACGTCGGGGCATTATTACGTGGTGTTGACCGGACTCAAATCGAACGTGGTCAGGTACTGGCTAAGCCAGGTTCCATCAAACCACATACCCACTACTCATCAGAAGTATATGTCTTAACCAAAGAAGAAGGCGGACGTCATACGCCATTCTTCGACGGATATAGACCACAGTTCTACTTCAGAACAACTGACGTAACTGGTATCATCAAATTACCAGAAGGCGTAGAAATGGTAATGCCTGGCGATAACGTGCAAATGGAAATCACTCTGATCACGCCAATTGCGATCGAAGAAGGTTTGCGTTTCGCGATTCGTGAAGGCGGACGTACCGTTGGTTCTGGTGTCGTAGCCAAAATGTTAGCTGACTGAAGCTGAGTCCAATTTTTGATAAAAAATTGGTAGTGAGCTGGAGCGTTAGCGGGCGAATGGTAACGAAGCAAAGGCAGATTTTGAAAGAAATGTCCGTATGGATATTGAATTTCTGAAAAATCTGTAATCTTGCTTGAATAAATTTAAGACCGTCTCTCATTGAGAGGCGGTTTTTTCGCATTCTCATTTATAAAATAATAATTAATGGAAAAAAGGCTAACTTTTGTGGTATTATTTATTAAAATAACAATTAGACAAAAGAGTGAAAATAAGATGTTTCAAAAAGACTTCTTAGTGCGAGAAATTGAAAACTTTTCCAGATTTGCAATCGGAATGTTTCGAAAAGAAAAATTGAAGTATAAAATTCCAAGGCGAACAAGTGCAATCGATTGAAGATGATTATTTATTGAAATGCGGTTATTCCAGGGAAGAAATATTTGAGAGTTTAGATCGAACACAAGAAATTTACGAAAAAAAATATAGTGATTCGAATAATGAGAATTGGAGAGAAGTGGGAAATGATTAGACTCTTAGTAGATAGTATGTGTGATTTGCCAAAAGAATATATCAATCATCCCAATTTAGATATGGTTTCTTTAAATGTTATTATTGAAGGTGTGTCGTATCGGGATAAACGGGAAATTGATTTAGATCGCATGAATGAATTTATGAAACAGGGGATTGTCCCGACCACGTCGCAGGTAAACCCTGGGGATTTTATAGAATATTTTGAAGAAAGTGCAAAGAATAATGTAGAATGCCTCTACCTTGCGTTTACATCAAAACTATCTGGCAGTTATGAAACGGCAAGTCTTGTGTTAAAAGAAGTTATCGGAAGGTATCCTGATTTTAAGTGTAAGGTTGTCGACAGTCTTCAAAGTGGTGGGGGAGTTGCCCTAATAGCAGTGGAATTGTTGAAGTTGATCGACCAGGGTAAAGATCTGGATTATTTAGCTCAAGCGGCGATAAAAACGATTCCCCACAGCCATTTTTATTTTAGCATCGAGGATTTGAATTGGCTTTATATGGGTGGTCGGGTGTCTAAGGGAACTGCAGTTGTAGGAGGGTTTTTAAAAATCCATCCGATTGTTTCAGTTGAAGACGGGGAATTAAAAATAATTGGAAAAACTAGGGGAAAAAAGAAGGCTCAGAAGACGATCGTTGAAAAGGTGGCAAGAAATATAACTGGCTATCTTGGTCAGAATGTTGGGATTGCGTTTACGGGATCTTTGGAACCGGTTGAGGAATATGAAAGTGAATTGCGGCTCATGGGTGTAAATAACATTGAAGCGGTACCAATTGGCTGCGTGTTAGCAGCGCATTTAGGACTTCAGGGAACTGGTATATATTTTCTGGACATGCCTCCGGAAGAGATATTTAAAGAAATAATATGAAATCAATATAGAGAATTGCAAGATGCAATTGGAAAGAAGTGAAAATATGATCAGACTCCTAATTGATAGTATGTGTGATTTGCCAAAAGAGTATGTGAATCATCCTAATTTAGATATGGTTTCTTTAAATGTCATCGCTGAAGGTAAAGTCTACCGCGATAAACGAGAGATTGATCTGGATGGTATAAATAAACTTATCGAACAGGGTATTGTTCCAACAACCTCCCAGGTAAATCCTGGTGACTTTATGGATTATTTTGAAAAATGTGCTCAAAATGATATAACGTGTATTTATCTTGCGTTTACATCGAAACTATCAGGAAGTTATGAAACGGCTCGACTTATTCTGAAAGAAGTAACTGAAAAATATCCCGAGTTTAGATGCGAGGTTGTGGATAGTCTTCAAAGTGGGGGTGGTATAGCGCTGATTGCGGTGGAATTATTAAAACTCATTGACCAGGGGAGGGATTTGGATTATTTGGTTCAAGCTGCAGTTAAAATAATTCCCCACACCCATTTTTATTTTAGTATCGAGGATTTGAATTGGCTCTATATGGGTGGACGGGTGTCTAAGGGAGCCGCTGTTGTTGGGGGATTTTTAAAAATCCATCCGATTGTCTCGGTTGAAGAAGGCGAATTGAAAATTATTGGGAAGTCTCGAGGAAATAAAAAAGCTCAAAATACAATTATCGAGAAAGTTACGGCAAATATAACCGGCAACCTTGATCAGAACGTTGGAATCGCTTATAATGGTTCCATGAAAGCGGTTGAAGAATATGAACATGCCTTGCGTTTGATGGGAGTTGCGAAAATGGAGCCGGTGCCAATAGGGTGCGTATTGGCAGCGCATTTAGGACTTCAGGCAACAGGGATCTATTTTTTGGACATGCGTCCAGAAGACATATTGAAATTAATTTGAAAAATATTGTAAAAACTAAAAAAACGCTTGCCAAAGGCGTTTTTTTCTTGTATAATGTGAAAGGTTGACACTCTGCGATGAAGTGAGAGGTTGCTGTCGCCTTAGACAGGTTTTTCCCATGGAGTATGTCACGATCTTTGAATCGGACGACAACCACTTAATATCATGTGAGTTTTGCAAAATGATTCGTCATTTTGTGAAAAAAAATAATGATGAAACACCCGGATGGGTTGACGAGTGGTTGGAGTACCTAAATGACGAGTAAAAATTGATAAGGAGGTAAAATTTAGGTATGGCAAAACAAAAAATCAGAATCAGATTAAAAGCGTTTGATCACAAACTTTTGGATCAATCGGCTGAACGAATTGTTGAAACAGCAAAGAGAACAGGTGCGAGCGTATCTGGTCCGGTGCCACTGCCAACAGACAAAGAAATCATCACGATTCTTCGAGCAGTGCACAAGTATAAGGATTCCAGAGAGCAATTTGAAATGCGCACACACAAACGGTTAATTGACATTTTAAACCCAACACCAAAAACCGTAGACGCATTAATGCGATTGAACTTACCAGCAGGCGTTGATATAGAAATCAAACTATAGACCCCATTGGTATTATGATTGCACAGCAATCCAATGATATTTAGGAGGAAATAATGAAAAAAGCGATTATCGGACGAAAAATTGGAATGACCCAGATTTTCACAGACAACGGAACTGTCATTCCAGTTACCGTGGTTGAAGCAGGACCTTGTGTTGTGCTTCAAAAGAAAACCATCGAAACTGATGGATACGAAGCACTGCAATTGGCTTTTGGTGAAGTTAAAGAACGTCGAATGACTAAACCACTAAAAGGCCATTATGACAAAAACAGTGTTGAGTATAAAAAAGTAATCCGGGAATTCAAACTTGATGATTATGCAAGTTATGAAACCGGTCAATTAATTCAGGCTGATATGTTTGAAGCTGGTGAACGAGTTGATATTTCAGGAACATCAAAAGGTAAGGGATTCCAGGGGGTTATTAAACGACATAACCAATCCAGAGGACCGATGGCTCATGGTTCCAAATACCACCGTAGACCAGGTTCCATGGGAGCGTCTTCTTCGCCTTCAAGAGTATTCAAAGGCAAGAAACTTCCTGGCCAAATGGGGAACAAAAATGTAACTGCAGTTAATTTGGAAGTTGTTAAAGTCGATGCTGAAAACAATGTACTCTTAATCAAGGGTGCGGTACCAGGCATTAGAGGAGCACTTGTTACAATTAAAAGCAGTGTTAAAGCATAAAAAAATCAAGCCTGAAAGGAGGAAATCAAATGCCTAAAATTGACGTTTTAGATGTAAAAGGAAATGTTGTTGGTGATGTCGAATTAAGCGAAGGAATCTTCGGAATCGAACCCAACGAACACGTAGTACATGAAGTAGTGGTAGCACTACTTGCAAATAGACGACAGGGAACACGTTCCGCCTTGACTCGATCAGAAGTCCGTGGCGGTGGTCGTAAACCCTGGAGACAAAAAGGAACAGGCCGGGCTCGTGCCGGTACCATCCGATCTCCATTATGGAAGGGCGGCGGTGTGATCTTTGCACCAAAATCAAGAGACTATAGCAAAAAGGTTAACAAAAAAGTTAAAGCTTTAGCTATGAAATCTGTATTTTCAGCAAAGGCTCAGGATAACGAACTGCGGGTCTTAAATCAATTGGTGATGGATGCTCCAAAAACCAAAGAAATGATTGCTGTGCTGAACAATATCAATGCTCAAAAAGCCTTGATTGTACTGCCAGAAAATAATGAAGCAATTATCCGTTCCGCAAACAATATTCCAAAAGTTGCAACAACTACAGTCAACGAATTAAACGTATATGATATGTTAAAATATGACGTGTTGATCATGACTCAGGAAGCACTACAAAAAATTGAGGAGGTATACGCATAATGAAAAATCCTCGCGATATTATTATCAAGCCAATTATTACCGAACGTAGTATGGCCGATGCCGAAGAAAAAAAATTCACCTTTAAAGTGGATAAAAGAGCGAATAAAATTGAAATCAAGAATGCTGTAGAAGTAATCTTTGGTGTGCAAGTTGAAAAAGTGAGCACCATGAATATGAAGGGCAAACTGAAAAGAACCGGTCGTTTCGTTGGTCGAAGATCAGATTGGAAAAAAGCAATCGTGAAATTAACACCCGGAAGTAAGGGTATCCAATTCTTCGAAGGCGTATAAGCAGACAAACGAGACTACAACCCGAGAAGCATACAAAAAAAGGAGGTAGCGATTAATGGGTATTAGAAAGTATAAACCAACGTCCCCAGGACGTCGAAATATGAGTGTTAATACATTCGAGGAAATCACTAAAAAAGAACCGGAAAAGTCTTTATTAAAGCCACTTAAAAAACATGCTGGTCGTAATAACTATGGCCGTATCACCGTTAGACACCAAGGCGGGGGAGCAAAAAGAAAATACAGAATTATTGACTTTAAAAGAAATAAAGACAACATTCCCGGAAAAATTGCGGGAATCGAATATGATCCAAACCGAAGCTCAAATATAGCACTTGTTCACTATGCAGATGGTGAAAAACGATATATTATTGCACCACTCAAGTTAAAGGTTGGAGATGTTATTTTCTCTGGACCAGAATCAGATATTACCATTGGCAACTGTTTGCCACTACAAAACATTCCCGTTGGTACAACTGTTCACTGTGTTGAACTGAAAAACGGCAAAGGTGCTCAAATGGTTCGTTCCGCTGGAGCCAGCGCTCAGCTGATGGCTAAAGAAGGAAATTACGCAACCCTGCGATTGCCTTCAGGCGAAATGAGACTCGTTCGAATTGAATGTCGAGCAACCATTGGACAGGTCGGAAACTTAGATCATCAAAATGTCCGAATTGGTAAAGCCGGTCGTAAACGTCATATGGGTATTCGCCCAACAGTACGTGGTTCGGTAATGAATCCATGTGATCATCCGCACGGTGGTGGTGAAGGACGTGCTCCAATCGGACGTTCTGGCCCAGTTACACCATGGGGTAAACCGACACTTGGTTATAAAACACGTAAGAAAAACAAACCTTCCGATAAATATATCGTAAGAGCACGAAATAAAAAATAAGCATACAACCATAAGATAACGAACCGAGAGGAGGTTGAATAATGGGTAGATCATTAAAAAAAGGACCTTTTTGTGACGAAAAGTTACTTAAACGCATCGAAGCAATGAACGATAAAGGTGAAAAGAATGTGCTGAAGACCTGGTCGAGAAGCTCTACACTTTTCCCACAAATGGTAGGACACACCATCGCAGTTCATGATGGCAGAAAACATGTTCCAGTTTATGTTACCGAAGATATGGTAGGACACAAACTTGGAGAGTTTGCACCAACCAGAACCTTTAGAGGTCATGCTGGAGAAAAGAAATCTAAATTAAGATAGCCAGAAGGAGGTATACGAATGGAAGCAAGAGCGACAGCTAAATATGTACGTGTTTCATCCAGAAAGGCTAAGTTAGTGGCTGATTTAATTCGAGGCAAAAGTCTTGGAGAAGCATTAAGTATTCTAGCATTAACACCAAATAAAGCAGCGAAAATAATTGATAAAGTTGTAAAATCTGCTTTAGCAAATGCTGAAAATAATTTTAACATGAATCCTGAAACCTTATATATCGATCAGATTTATGCAAATCAGGGTCCAACACTAAAACGATTCAGAGCGGGTGCACAGGGACGTGCAACAATTATTCGAAAAAGATCGTCTCATATTACAGCCGTATTAAAAGAAAAAGAGTAAGGAGGGCATAGATGGGTCAAAAAGTCAATCCTCACGGATTAAGAGTTGGCGTTATTAAGGACTGGAATGCAAAATGGTTTGCTAACAACAAGGATTTTGCAGATTGTTTAATTGAAGATTATGATATTCGTAAATATATAAAAGTAAATCAATACCAGGCGGGCATTTCTAAAATTGTCATCGAACGTTTTGGTAACAAGGTTAAGATTCATATCTATACAGCAAAACCGGGCATGATTATTGGTCGTGGTGGTGCAGGTATCGATGCGTTACGTCTTGAACTTGAAAAAATGACCAAGAAAACCGTTTTTATCAACATCGTTGAAGTTAAAAACGTTGATATGGATGCTCAATTAGTGGCTGAAAACATTGCTGCTCAGCTGGAACGACGAATTTCCTTCCGACGAGCAATGAAACAAACCATGCAGAGAACCATGAGAGCTGGCGCTAAGGGAATCAAAACTGCTGTGGCAGGCCGTTTAAACGGAGCTGAAATGGCACGTAACGAACATTATGCCCAAGGCCAGGTTCCCCTTCAAACCCTCCGAGCTGATATTAGCTATGGCTTTGCCGAAGCTGATACCACCTATGGTAAATTAGGTGTAAAAGTTTGGGTCAATAAAGGCGAGATTTTAACTGGACGTGAAGATGTTTTAGCAGTTACTGCTGAAGATGACGCTAAAGCTAAAAAAAGCGCACCACGCCGAAAAGCTCCTACTAACAGGACAGAAAACTAAGAGAGGAGGCCAACGCATATGTTAATGCCTAAACGTGTAAAACGTAGAAAACAACATAGAGGTCGTATGAAAGGAAAAGCTCTTCGTGGTAACAAAATCACTTACGGAGATTTCGCTATTCAAGCATTGGAGCCAGCATGGATTACTGCTAATCAGATCGAAGCTGCCCGTATTGCTATGACCAGATATATTAAAAGAGGTGGCCAGGTTTGGATTAAAATATTCCCAGATAAACCTGTGACACAAAAACCAGCAGAAACTCGAATGGGTTCCGGTAAAGGTTCTCCAGAGTATTGGGTTGCAGTGGTAAAACCAGGTAGAGTAATGTTTGAGATTGCCGGAATTTCTGAGGAAGTAGCTCGGGAAGCCATGCGTCTTGCTCAACATAAATTACCGATCAAAACTAAATTTATCACTCGTAAAGATCAGGAAGCACAAGAAGTGGGTGATGAAGCATGAAACCAAGTGAATTAAGAGAATTAACAACAATTGAACTTGAAGCAAAACTGGGTGATTTGAAGGAAGAATTATTCAACCTCAGATTTCAACATGCGACAGGTCAGTTGGAAAACCCAATGCGGATTAAAGAAGTTAAGAAGACTTATGCACGGATCAAAACAATTATCCAGGAACGTGCCATGAAGTCTGATGAAGCATAATAAACCAATAGATAAGGAGGTTTAGCTTATGGAAGAAAGAGGTTACAGAAAAACTCGAATCGGTAAAGTGACCAGTGATAAAATGGAAAAAACCATTGTTGTCGCTGTCGAAAGTTTTGTAAAACATCCACTTTACTCAAAACGAGTGAAACACACTGTAAAGTTCAAAGCCCATGACGAACAAAACGAATGTAATATCGGTGATACCGTTAAAATAATGGAAACAAGACCACTCAGCAAAGACAAACGCTGGAGATTAATAGAAATCGTAGAAAAAGCACTATAAGTCAATGTGCGGAAGGAGGTATTTCGGATGATTCAACAAGAAACGAGACTGAAAGTAGCAGATAATACCGGTGCAAAGGAATTACTGTGCATCCGAGTTCTTGGTGGTTCCGGTCGTCGATATGCAAATATCGGAGACATTATCGTGTGTGCTGTTAAAAGTGCTGCACCCGGTGGCGATGTTAAAAAGGGCGACGTTGTTAAAGCCGTTGTCGTTAGAACAAAGAGTGGAATTAGAAGAGACGATGGCAGTTACATCAAATTCGACCAGAATGCAGCGGTTCTTATAAAAGATGATAAAAACCCAAAAGGTACCCGTATTTTTGGACCTGTCGCAAGAGAGTTAAGGGACAAGAAATACATGAAAATCGTATCTTTGGCTCCTGAAGTACTTTAAGGAGGAAATGAAAGATGCATATTAAAAAAGATGATATCGTAATGGTAATTTCCGGTAAGGACAAAGGAAAAAAAGGAAAAGTGATTCAGTCTTATCCTAAAGATCGAAAAGTCCTTGTGGAAAATGTAAACATGGTTACTAAACACCAAAAACCAACACAGCAAGTGCAACAAGGTGGAATAATCCGACAAGAAGGCGCACTAGAAGCGTCTAACGTATTACTCTACTGTGCTAAATGTGATCAGGGTGTAAGAACCGGACATAAAGTTTTAAGTGACGGAAAAAAAGTCAGATTTTGTAAAAAATGTAATGAAACATTTAATAATTAATTTCGGGAAGGAGGACCAATATGCCCAGATTAAAAGATAAATATCTTACTGAAGTAATTCCAGCAATGATGGAAAAGTTTCAATATAAAAATGTTATGGAAGTTCCTAAACTAGAAAAAGTAGTGCTCAACATGGGTTTAGGAGATTGCAAAGACAACTCTAAAGCTTTAGAAGCCGCAGTGATCGACCTTGGAATTATTGCCGGTCAACGACCAGTAATAACAAAGGCGAAAAAGTCTGTTGCTAACTTTAAAGTCCGAGAAGGCATGAACATTGGAGCGAAAGTAACTTTGAGAAATGTTCGTATGTACGAATTTACCGACAAGTTATTCAACGTTGCCCTTCCTCGAGTACGTGACTTCAGAGGTTTGTCCAACAAATCCTTTGACGGACGTGGTAATTATGCTTTTGGTATAAAAGAACAGCTCATTTTCCCTGAAATTGATTATGACAAGGTTGAACAAGTACGAGGCATGGATATCATGTTTGTCACAACGGCAAACACCGATGAAGAAGCTCACGAACTGTTAAGACTGCTTGGCATTCCATTCAGTAGAGCATAAGGAGGACGGTACAGTGGCAAAAAAAGCGATGAAAGAAAAACAACAACGCAAAGCAAAATATTCAACTCAGGCGTATACACGTTGCCGAATTTGTGGACGACCACATTCTGTTTTACAGAAATTTGGCATTTGTCGTATATGTTTCCGAGAATTAGCATATAAAGGCGAAATCCCTGGCGTAAGAAAAGCAAGCTGGTAAAAACAAACTGGCAAAGAAAAGGAGGTACCGAGTATGGTTATGACTGATCCTATTGCGGATATGTTAACACGCATCAGAAATGCAAATGATGCAGGTCATAAAACAGTTGAGATGCCTGCTTCAAAAGAAAAGAAAGCAATTGCTCAAATTCTTTTAGAAGAAGGTTATATTACTAAAGTTGATTACATTGCCGATGAAAAGCAAGGCGTAATTAAAATTACACTCAAATACGGAGAAAACAAAAGTCGTGTCGTGGCAGGCATCAAAAGAATCTCCAAACCAGGTTTACGAGTATATGCCGGTAAAGACGATGTGCCAAAGGTATTAAACGGCCTTGGTATTGCCATCGTTTCTACATCAAAAGGCGTAATGACAGATAAAAAAGCAAGAAAAGCCGGCGTTGGCGGCGAAGTGATATGTTACGTTTGGTAACAAATTAAGACAGGAGGTAAAAAGATGTCAAGAGTAGGAAAAGCACCCGTTGCGATCCTCCCAGGAGTCGACATTAAAAAAGACGGTCAGACTTTGACAGTCAAAGGTCCATTAGGACAACTAGTTAGAACTTTTCATCCTGATGTCATCATCGATGTCCAAGATAGCGAAGTCGTTGTCACCCGACCATCTGAAAGTAAGCTGCATAAATCGCTTCACGGTTTAACCCGAGCTTTAATTCAAAACATGGTTACTGGTGTCAGCACCGGCTTTACAAAAACCCTGGAAATCAGTGGAGTAGGATATAGAGCAGAAAAAAAAGGAACCAAGTTAGTGATGAATTTAGGGTACTCACATCCCGTTGAGATGGAAGATCCTGAAGGCGTGGAAGCGGTTCCAGAAACCAATACTAAAGTCCTAATTAAAGGCATTAGCAAAGAAGCCGTGGGTGCCCATGCAGCCAATATTCGCGCGAAACGCCCACCAGAACCTTACAAGGGTCATGGGGTACGATATTCTGACGAAGTAATTCGACGTAAAGAAGGTAAAACAGGTAAATAACCTGCTAGCCCGTCAAAGATGATGAAGGGAGTAAAACTCGATGATTAAAAAACCCATTAAAAATAAAATCCGTATCGCTCGTCACTATCGGGTCCGAAACAAAGTTTCCGGAACTGAAATGAGACCACGCTTAAACGTATTTAGAAGTAATAAAAATATTTATGCTCAAATTATAGATGATACTAAAGGTATCACATTGGTTTCTGCTTCTTCCAATGACTCTGATCTTAAAGGTCAGCTGTCAAAAGGTGGAGATAAAGCAGCAGCTAAAGCCGTAGGTCAGGCAATTGCCAAACGTGCTCTTGAAAAAGGCATCGAAGCAGTTGTATTTGATCGAGGCGGTTACGTATATCATGGTAGAGTAAAAGAATTGGCTGACGGCGCTCGTGAAGCCGGCCTGAAATTCTAAGTAAAGGAGGTCATTTGATGCAAAACAAAAAAATCGATCCAAGTACATTAGATTTGAAGGAAAAAGTCGTTGCCATCAACCGCGTAACTAAGGTTGTTAAAGGTGGTCGTAACTTCAGATTCAGCTGTCTTGTGATTGTTGGAGACGAAAACGGTCATGTTGGCGTCGGTAAAGGAAAAGCGATGGAAATTCCAGATGCGATTCGTAAAGGTATCGATGCAGCAAAAAAATCATTAATCAAAGTGCCAATGGTTGGAACAACCATTCCTCACTTAGTCAATGGTGAAGCTGGTGCAGGTCATGTATTACTAAAACCTGCCGGAAAAGGTACTGGAGTTATTGCTGGCGGACCTGTCCGTGCGGTATTGGAATTAGCTGGTATCAGAGATATTCGTACTAAATCTTTAGGATCAAACAATGCCCGTAACATGGTTAATGCTACAATGGCAGGCCTTGCAGAACTGACTACTCTTGAAGAAGTAGCAGCAAAACGCGGTAAAAAACCTGAAGAAATTTTAGATTAGGAGGAATCATTATGGCTAAGCAATTAGAAATTACACTAAAGAAAAGTTTAATTGGTCGTAACCCGAAACAACGGGCAACCATTCAAGCTTTAGGCCTGAAGAAAATTGGCCAGACCGTAACTCATAATGATACCCCTCAGATTCGTGGCATGATTCATATAACAGACTTCATGCTCGAAGTAAAAGAAGTATAGGAGGTGTCAATATGAAGTTACATACTTTAAGTCCAGCCCCAGGTTCAAAAAAGGCACCCAAGAGAAAAGGACGCGGTACTGGTTCTGGTCTTGGAAAAACTGCTGGTCGTGGACAGGATGGACAAAAATCACGTTCCGGTGGTGGTGTTCGACCAGGTTTTGAAGGTGGACAAATGCCATTAGCACGTCGTTTACCAAAACGTGGTTTTTCAAACGCCCGATTCAAAAAAACATTTGCAATAGTCAACGTGGGAGAGCTGAATGCATTTGATGCAAACACCGTGATTACCCCGGAACTATTGCTGGAATACGGATTTATCCGCAAATTAAATGATGGCCTGAAGATTCTTGGAAACGGAGAAGTTGAAAAGGCATTCACCATCAAAGCACATAAAATCAGCAAATCAGCTGAGGAGAAAATTCTCGCTGGAGGAGGAAAGGTAGAGGTGATCTAATATGGTCTCTACCTTGAAGGATGCTTGGAAAATTCCAGATCTACGACGAAAGATAATAATTACGTTAGCACTGCTGTTTGTATATCGTTTGGGATCCTTCATACCGGTTCCATTTATTGATACCGCACAGTTAAGTCAACTCGTCAGTAATAGTGGGATTTTTGGTCTGTTTGACATTATATCCGGTGGTAACTTTGGTAATTTCACTATTTTTGCCATGAGTATTACACCGTATATTAATGCATCAATTATCATGAACCTTTTAGCATTTGCAATTCCGGCTCTGGAAGCGCTTCAAAAAGAAGGGGAAGAAGGACGGAAGAAACTGGCTCAGTATACCCGTTACCTGACCATTATTTTGGCGCTGATCCAGGCTCTGGGAATGAGCTTGTCCTTCGGTGATTTACTAACTGATAAAACACCATTTACCGTATTTACTGTTGTTTTATGTATTACCGCAGGGACTGCGTTTTTAATGTATCTGGGTGAACAAATCACCGAAAATGGTATCGGCAACGGTATCTCGCTGATTATCTTCATCAGTATCATTTCCCGGATCCCCTCTGCAATTGGCCAAATGTACCAATATCTGACGATTGGAACACTTAATATTATCACCTTGATCGTATTTCTTGTCTTCGTTGTAGTGGTTATATTTGGTGTGGTGGCAGTTCAGGAAGGGCAGCGACGGATACCGGTTCAATATGCAAAGCGAGTTGTTGGTCGAAAAATGTATGGTGGACAAACCACTCACATTCCGATGCGAGTGAATATGGCAGGCGTTATCCCGGTAATCTTTGCTAGTTCATTAACCTTATTTCCGGCAACAATTGCAAGTTTTTTTCCGACATCAGCTTTTGCAAATTTTATTTCAACTTATTTAGCCTGGGGATCCTGGCTTACTAATATTATTTACGTCATATTAATTATTGCGTTTACCTATTTCTATACAGCTGTAACATTTAATCCGTTTGATATCGCAGAAAATATTAAGAAACAAGGCGGTTATATTCCTGGCATCAGACCAGGGAAACCAACTGTAGAGTACTTGTCGAGAATTATGAACCGATTAACATTATTTGGTGGCGTCTTCTTAGCGATCATTGCTGTTATTCCTATTTTTGTAGGTAATTTTATGGGTGTCAATCTTCAATTCGGCGGAACAAGTTTGCTGATTGTCGTTGGGGTTGCACTTGAAACGGTTAAGCAGATAGAAGCAGAAATGATGATGAGACACCATCAGGGATTTTTAAAATCTTAAAATGAACTGGAGTTAAGTGAAAAATGAGAATTGTATTATTAGGACCTCCGGGAGCTGGCAAAGGGACACAGGCTAAGCGCATTTGCGAAACCTATAATATCCCACATATTTCAACTGGTGACCTCTTTAGAGATAACATGAGTAAGGATACACCATTAGGCAAAAAAGCAAAAGAATATATGTCACAAGGCCTTTTGGTGCCCGATGATTTAGTAATTGATATGGTTGAAGACCGTTTGACCCATGATGATGTGCTGGCAGCCGATTATGGTTATTTGCTAGACGGATTTCCCCGAACAGTGGATCAGGCTGTAGCCCTTTGTCGAATCAACGCCAAGCGCGATTGCGAGTTGGATTTTGCAATTAACCTTGATGTCCCATTCGATATTTTGATAGAACGTGTCTCTGGCCGGCGGATTTGTCCGACTTGTCATGCAACCTATCATATCAAGTACAGTAAACCGAAGGTTGAGGGTGTCTGTGATTTAGACGGAACACCATTATACCAGCGGGAAGACGACAAAGTTGAGACAGTAAAGAAACGAATTCAAGTTTATCAGGATCAGACCGAACCATTAATTGAATTTTATGAAGACAAACAAAAGATCATCAATATTAATGGGCTGCAACATATGAACGACGTTTTTGATAACATTGAAGAAATCCTAAGTGGAGTTAATTAAAGATGATAACCATAAAATCCCAAAAGGAAATTGATCTGATGCGCCATGCTGGTAAGATTGTGGCAGGCGCCCATGCTTTGGCTGGACAAATGATCAAGCCTGGGGTAACAACACAAGAACTTGATCATGCAGTCGAACATTACATTCGTGATGCAGGAGCAATTCCAACATTCAAAGGCTATGGTGGATTCCCAAACTCAATCTGTGCTTCAATAAATGAAGTGGTTGTTCATGGGATTCCCGAGAAGAGGCGATTGCAGGATGGTGACATCATCAGTATTGACATCGGAGCGACATACAACGGTTACGTCGGCGATGCTGCGGTTACCCATGGTGTCGGCAACATTTCAGAAGAAGCAGAAAAACTGATCAGAGTCACCCGGGAGTCCTTTTATAAAGGAATCGCCTATGCAAAAGATGGCTTTCGATTGTCAGATATTTCAAATGCCATCCAGAAGTATGTTGAGGAGAACGGATTTTCTGTTGTCCGAGACTATGTTGGACATGGTGTTGGAAAGCAAATGCACGAAGATCCACCGATTCCTAACTATGGACCCAAGGGACGTGGTCCCCGGTTGCGGCAGGGAATGACCCTGGCCATTGAACCAATGGTCAATGCGGGAACCTTTGACGTTGTTACATTGAAGGATGGATGGACGGTGGTGACTAC
This sequence comes from Acetobacterium sp., assembly GCF_030652775.1. Classification (GTDB taxonomy): domain Bacteria; phylum Bacillota; class Clostridia; order Eubacteriales; family Eubacteriaceae; genus Acetobacterium. The sequence goes on from NZ_JAUSPS010000071.1 coordinate 14,840, forward strand.
CGATGGTAAGCTCTCTTCACATTATGAGCACACCATTCTGATTACCGGAACCGGCGATCCGGAACTTTTAACTGTGATTTGAGTTGGTGGTTGGATGAATGAATTTAAAGTTGGACAAGTGGTTTGTTCTACAGCTGGCCGGGATAAAGGTCAGTTTATGGTGGTTATTGAAGTGGTGGACGACCATTTCACCACGATATCGAATGGAAAGCTTCGAAAAGTGAGTAATCCAAAGCGAAAAAAGGTCAAACACTTGGCGAAGACGAATCACATAGCCACAGATATTCGTGATAAAATATTAAATGGACAAAAGATAACTAACGCTGAGATAAGAAAAATACTCGAATCCTATCACATGCCTGATGGTATTGGGGATGAGAATCGTGAGGAGGTTTGATCAATGGCCAAAAAAGATGTTATCGAAGTAGAAGGCTCAGTTATTGAGTCATTACCAAACACTATTTTCTTAGTTGAATTGGAAAATGGACATCAGATAACTGCACATATTTCGGGAAAACTTCGCATGAATTACATAAGAATTTTACCGGGAGATAAGGTAGTTGTTGAGTTATCCCCATATGATTTGACCCGCGGGCGTATCGTATGGCGTGGAAAAGGGAAATCATAAAGGAGGCATACAAATGAAAGTTAGACCATCAGTAAAACCGATTTGTGAAAAATGCAAAATTATTAAGAGAAATGGTCGTGTTATGGTAATTTGTGAAAATCCAAAACACAAACAAAAACAAGGTTAAACCGTCGAGTCCAGAAAAAAAGAGCATGACCGCGGCAATTTTAGTCATGTTCATGATATAAACTACACCCTGGGAATAAAATCAGTTACATCACTAACTGATTGACTCACCAGCATTTAGAAAACAATTTAGGAGGTACACACCCTATGGCAAGAATTGCCGGAGTCGATTTGCCCCGAGATAAGCGGGTCGAAATTGGATTAACTTATATTTATGGTATTGGACATTCATCATCATTAGAAATCTTAAAAGCTTTAAATATCAATCCTGATACCAGAGTTAAAGATCTTACTGAAACTGAAGTGAATGATCTGAGAAATACGATTGATAAATACACCGTTGAAGGTGACCTTCGTAGAGAAGTCAACTTAAACATTAAACGACTGATAGAAATTGGATCTTATAGAGGATTACGTCATCGTCGAGGACTTCCTGTTAGAGGGCAAAAGACTAAAACTAATGCCAGAACACGAAAAGGTCCTAAACGTCTCGTCAGTAAAAAGAAATAAGGAGGGCTAAAGAATGGCAGTTAAAAAAGCACGAAGAAAAGTAAAAAAAGTCAAAAAGAATATCGAACGTGGCCAGGCCCATATTCAATCTTCTTTCAATAATACCATTGTTACCATTACAGATATGTCAGGAAATGCTCTTTCATGGGCAAGTTCTGGTGGATTAGGATTTAAAGGATCGCGAAAAAGTACTCCTTTTGCTTCTCAAATGGCAGCAGAAGAAGCAGCAAAAGCGGCCATGGAGCATGGACTTAAAAGCGTAGAAGTTTTAGTCAAAGGCCCTGGTTCCGGACGTGAGGCAGCAATTCGAGCCTTACAGGCGGCTGGATTAGAAATTACCCTGATCCGCGATGTTACGCCTATTCCACATAACGGTTGTCGACCACCTAAGCGACGACGAGTATAATAGGAGGGCGAAAATTATGTCAAGAAATATAGAAGCATCATGCCGACAATGTAGACGTGAAGGTGCAAAACTGTACCTAAAGGGAGAACGTTGTTATTCAACAAATAAATGTGCGTTCGAAAGACGTCCAACCCCACCAGGCCAACACGGTAAAAGAAGAACAAAATTATCCGAATACGGCCTGCAATTACGAGAAAAACAAAAAGCAAAACGTATTTACGGTGTGCTTGAAAAACAATTCCGTGGTTACTTTGAAATTGCTGAAAAGCAAAAAGGAATTACCGGTCACAACCTGTTAATTCACTTAGAATCACGTTTGGATAATGTTGTTTATCGACTTGGTTTGGCAACTTCCCGTAAAGAAGCCCGTCAGCTGGTCGATCACGAACATTTCCTGATCAACGGCAAAAAACTGAATATCCCTTCTTACATTATGAAAGATGGCGATGTGATTGAAGTCCGACCAAAAAGCAAAAAATCTCAGAAATTCAAAGACATTTTAGAAGTGACTGAAAATAGAACCGTTGCACCTTGGTTGTCTAAAGATGTTGAAACACTATCAGGAAAAGTCATTGGCAGACCGGCAGTAGAAGACTTAGATGTCGAAATTGCTGAACATCTTATTGTTGAATTGTATTCTAAATAGGCTACATGTTCGGGAACCAATTAACCCTCATGTTAATGTATGGATTATAAATAAGTAGGAGGGTCTGATAAATGATCGAATTCGAGAAACCAGTCATCGAAATTGTTGATAAAAAAGACGACGATACCTACGGGCGGTTTGTCATTGAACCTTTAGAACGGGGATATGGAACCACCCTTGGTAACAGTCTGAGAAGAATAATGCTGTCATCCCTACCGGGTGTGGCAGTTACATCGGTAAAAATTGAAGGCGTCTTGCACGAATTCTCAACCATTCCGGGAGTAAAAGAGGATGTTATTGAAATCCTTCTGAATCTCAAAGGTCTGGCGGCAGAAATCTACACGGATGAGCCTAAAGTTATTTACATTGAAGCATCAGAAGAAGGTGAAATCACTGCTGGTGATATCATCGCAGACTCTGACGTCGACATCCTTAATCCGGAAATGCACATTGCTACCTTGTCTAAGGGTTCAACCTTAAACATGGAAATGCGTATTGAAAAGGGTCGAGGCTATGTGGCGGCAGATAAAAATAAATATCCGGGCATGCCGATTGGAACCATTCCGATGGATTCAATTTTCTCGCCGATTATTAAAGTTAATTTTCTAGTGGAAAATACCCGGGTCGGTCAAATTACTGACTTTGATAAATTAACGATTGATATTTGGACAGATGGAACGACTACCCCGGAAGAAGCCCTTTCTTTAGCGGCCAAGGTTTTAAGTGAACATCTCAACCTGTTCATTAATTTAACTGAGCATGCCACTACTGTAGAAATTATGGTAGAAAAAGAAGAAAGTGAAAAAGAACGCATTCGCGAAATGTCAATTGAAGAATTGGAACTTTCCGTAAGATCCAGTAACTGCTTACGACGAGCGAATATTGATACAGTTGAAAAATTAACACAACGAAGCGAAGAGGACATGATTAAAGTTCGTAACCTCGGTCGCAAATCTCTTAATGAAATCAAGCACAAACTAGCAGAAATTGGATTGTCCTTGAGTCAAGAAGAAGAAAAGGCAAAGGAGTAACACTATGGCGGGATATCGAAAACTAGGCCGTCCCTCTGATCAAAGAAGAGCATTATTGCGGAATCTTACGACTGCCCTTTTAGAACACGGTAAAATTGAAACAACCGTAACCAGAGCGAAGGAAGTTAAAAGAATAGCAGATAAAATGGTCACTTTAGGTAAAAGAGGCGACTTACATGCCAGAAGACAGGCAATTTCTTATATCACTCAAGAAGCAGTGGTAAAACAATTGTTTGACGAAATAGCACCTAAATATACTGAACGAAACGGTGGATACACACGAATTTATCGTGTTGGGCCACGTCGTGGCGACGGCGCAGAAATGGCTATAATTGAATTAGTATAATTTATGATGCATACAGGGGATTAAGATGTTATTTACGCTTAATCCCTTTCTTGTATTATAAAGTTAATTAATTAACACCAAAGAAGGTGATAACAAGTGATAATGGAAAGTAAAAATAGAATGATCGATGTGCGGGATGTTTATTTCACATATCCTCATAATAACGAAAATGAGTCAGTCGTAGCGCTGGACGGCGTCAGTTTACATATTGAAAAAGGTGAATTTGTCGGAATCATCGGACATAATGGTTCGGGGAAATCCACCCTTTCCAAATTACTGAATGCGATTATATTTCCTACTCAGGGCGATGTGATTGTTAGTGGTCTTAACACTAAGGATCATGAAAACCTGTGGACGATCCGTCAGACTGCCGGGATGGTTTTCCAAAATCCCGATAATCAGCTGGTCGCTACCATTGTCGAAGAAGATGTCGCCTTTGGTCCGGAAAACCTCGGCGTTCCGCCGCAAGAAATCAGAGAGCGGGTCGATCGTGCCTTGGCGGTTGTCGAGATGCAGGCCTATGCGCATCAAAAACCCCATCAATTGTCCGGGGGACAAAAGCAACGGATTGCCATCGCCGGGATTCTGGCAATGGAACCAGAGTGTATAATATTTGATGAACCGACAGCGATGCTGGACCCATCCGGACGACGGGAAGTTATGGAAACCATCAAACGGCTTAACCGGGATAAAGACATGACCGTTATTCATATCACCCATTTTATGGAAGAAATTGTGGCTGCGGATCGGATTATTGTTTTGGACAAAGGCAAGGTTGTCATGGAAGGGGAACCCCGAACGATCTTCAGACAGGTAAAACGGCTAAAAGAAATCGGTCTGGATGTACCCCAAATGACAGAGCTGGCTTATGAGCTGCGTATCGAAGGACTTAAAATAGCTGATGATGTTTTAAGCATCGAGGAAATGGTGAATGCCTTATGTCAGTAGAAATAAAAAATCTTTCTCATACCTATTCAGAAGGTTCACCCTTTGAATTTAAAGCCCTCAAGGATATCAACATCACCATCGAAGATGGCAGCTTTATTGGCATTATCGGCCACACTGGTTCTGGTAAATCGACGCTGATTCAGCATCTTAACGGATTATTGACCCCCACTTCAGGCACCGTTCTGGTCGATGGAAAAAATATCTTCGAATCAAAAAAAGCCGAACTGATTCAGCTTAGACACCATATTGGTCTGGTATTTCAATATCCGGAACACCAGTTGTTTGAAGAAACCGTCCAAAAGGACGTTGCCTTTGGTCCCAAAAATCAGGGACTCAGTGATGACGAAATCGATCAACGGGTCAGACAATCGATAAAAATGGTTGGTCTGGATTTTGATGAGATCAAAGATAAGTCACCCTTTGAATTATCGGGCGGACAGATGCGACGAGTAGCCATTGCCGGCGTTTTAGCCATGGAGCCGTCAGTACTGATCCTTGATGAACCGACAGCTGGCCTGGATCCCCGGGGGCGGGAAGAAATATTGGCGCAGATCAAATCATTGCACAGCCAGAAACAAATAACCGTTATTCTGGTGTCCCATAGTATGGAAGACATCGGTAAAATGGTCGATAAAATTCTGGTGATGAATGAAGGCGAAGTTATTTTTTTTGATACCCCCAATCACGTTTTTACCGAAATTACTACCCTGGAGAGCATTGGTCTGGCGGTACCGGAAGTAACCTATCTGATGCGGCGGCTTAAAGAAAAATATCCAGAAATTAGAGAAGACATTTTTACGGTGGAAGCAGCCAAAAAAGAAATTCTCAAAGTCATAAGAGGATCATAAAATGTTAAAAGATGTTACGATTGGCCAGTATTATCCAACCGGATCGGTGATTCACAAACTGGACCCGCGAACGAAGATACTGTTTACCACAGCATTTGTTGTGATGTTGTTTTTTTTGAATAATCTATGGGGTTATCTCGCCACATTTGTGATTTTGGTAACGATCACCCTGCTTTCTAAAATCCCCGTGGGATACATTATCCGCGGCATTAAAGGTTTAGTCCTGATTATCATGCTGACGGTGGTGCTAAATCTGTTTATGACCCCAGGAACCACAGTGGCGACGGTGGGGCCACTGACAGTAACGCTGGAAGGTTTGAAAGTGGCAACCTATATGGCACTGCGGCTGATCTTTCTGGTGATCGGTACTTCCATCATGACGTTGACCACCTCACCGATTGATTTAACCGATGGGATGGAGTGGTGTATGCGCTTTGTTCCCTTTGTCCGGCGATATGCTCACGAATTGGCGATGATGATGTCGATTGCGCTGCGTTTTATCCCGACATTGATGGAAGAAACCGAGCGAATTATGAAGGCCCAAAAAGCCCGAGGGGCAAATTTTGAAACCGGGAACATCATTTCGCGAGCCAAAAATCTAATTCCGATTCTGATTCCGCTGTTTATTTCGGCCTTTCGCAGGGCTGACGAATTGGCCACTGCGATGGAAGCTCGCTGCTATCGCGGCGGCGAAAACAGAACCCGGATGAAACAATTAACCTTTGAATTTAGGGATGGCACCAGCCTAGTGCTAATGGTTATGATGATTGTCGGTCTTTACCTGACCACCATGATTCAAATTCCCTTAATATTCCCGGTCTAAAGGGACCAACTTAGAATGAAAAATATACAGATCATTATCAGTTACCGGGGTAGCAATTATTGTGGTTGGCAGGTTCAGCCCAATGGTGTGACCATTCAGGAAGTCATCATCAGGGCGATCAAGGATCTCAGCGGTGAAGTAGTTAATCTTACCGGTTCTGGCCGCACCGATGCGGGAGTGCATGCGTTGGGGCAAAGTGCCAATTTTTTTACCGCTTCAACGATCCCGCCGGAGGTATGGTACCGGGCTCTGAATACCCGGCTGCCAGCAGACATTCGGGTGATTCAAAGCAGAGAGTGCCACCCGGACTTTCACAGCCGCTATCATGCCAAAGGTAAAAGCTATCTCTATAAATTTTTAGTCAGCCCTGTGACCAGCCCATTCCTGGCAGATTTGGCGTTTCATGTAACCCGGACGCTGGACTGGGCGGCCATGGAAGAAGCGGCCGCCAGTTTTTTGGGAGAGCATGACTTTACGGCGTTTATGGCCAGTGGCAGTTCGATAAAAACGACGGTTCGCACCATTGCCGACATTTCATTTTGCAACAATGACGAGCTCTGGGAAATGACCTTCAGCGGAAATGGATTTTTGTATAACATGGTCAGGATTATGGCTGGCACCCTCTACGAAGTCGGTTATGGCCGCTTAAAACCCCAGGATATCAAAGCAATCATTGCCGGAAAAGATCGCAGCAAGGCCGGAATTACCGCTCCGGCTCATGGTCTTTACTTAAAAGAAGTTTATTATTAACAATAACATTAAGTATTATAAAAAATATTACAATTCACGGTATAAATAACTTGACACACCCGGGGAGATGCTATAAAATTAACAATGGACGTTAATGTATCACTAGCCCCGATACAATAAAAAAACGATTTCTGATAACTCCCACTTATCGGAAAGCCAATAGATAAAAAATAAAAGAAATTATTAACTGAGGAGGATTTTTGAGATGAATGCGAATGCCACAATAATGGCCAAATCTCATGAAATAGACCGTAAATGGTATGTGATTGATGCGGAAGGTAAGGTATTAGGACGACTGGCGACAGAAGTTGCAAATATTTTACGAGGAAAAAACAAACCAATCTTTTCACCACATATGGATTGTGGAGATTTTGTTATTATCATTAATGCCGATAAGATTGTGTTAACCGGAAACAAACTGGATCAAAAATTATATAAAACATATTCTGGATATTGCGGTGGATTAAAAGAAATGACCTACCGAAAATTCTTAGCTGAAAAACCAGAACTTTTGGTTTTCAAAGCAGTGAAGGGTATGATCCCACATAATAAATTAGGGGATAAAATTGCGACTAAACTTAAAGTTTATGCTGGCAACGAACATCCACACGCTGCACAATTGCCTGAAGTTTACGAATTTTAATGCTGAGAAGGAGGAAATAAGAGAATGGCTAAAGTACAATATTTAGGAACTGGACGAAGAAAAACCTCGGTTGCCCGAGTTCGATTATTACCAGGGAGTGGAAAGTTCACCATTAACGGACGTGATATTGATGAATTTTTCGGAATGGAAACCTTAAAGGTTATCGCAAGACAACCCTTAACATTAACTGATACACTAAATACATTTGACGTGATTGTCAATGTCCACGGTGGCGGTTTCACCGGGCAGGCTGGAGCAATCCGACATGGGATTTCCCGTGCCCTGCTGGAAGCAGACATCAACCTGAGACCAGCACTGAAACGTGCCGGATACTTAACTCGAGATTCACGTATGGTTGAAAGAAAAAAATACGGTCTCAAAAAAGCCCGTCGTGCACCGCAGTTTTCAAAACGTTAATATCAGACTTTTTACAAGGTCCTGCGACATTCAATGTTGCAGGACTTTTCAGTGTTACGCAATACAAAATTAAGAAAGCAGGAATTTATGAATAACAAGCAACCCATTATCAACATTGCAGTCATCGCCCATGTCGATGCCGGAAAATCTACTCTGGTAGATGCCCTTTTAGGACAAAGCAATGTTTTTAGAGAAAATCAGGAGGTCGTGGACTGCGTAATGGACAGCAATGACCTTGAACGAGAACGCGGAATCACCATATACTCAAAAAACTGTTCCATTATGTACAAGGACATTAAAATTAATATTGTCGATACCCCTGGCCATGCCGACTTTTCTTCAGAGGTTGAACGAATCCTGAAGACAGTTGATACGGTTGTATTATTGGTAGATTCCAGTGAAGGTCCGATGCCGCAAACCCGTTTCGTCCTGAATAAGTCGCTGGAAAAAGGTTTGAACCCAATTCTTTTCATTAATAAAATCGATAAAAAAGATCAGCGCGCTGAAGAAGTTGTTGATATGGTATTCGATTTATTTGTGGAACTGAAAGCCAACGACAAACAGTTAGATTTCCCGGTTCTTTATGGCGTGGCCAAAGAAGGCATCGCGATCCGTGATATGGCAGACGAAGGGGTGGATCTGGCGCCACTTTTCGAAACCATTGTCGATCATGTCGGCCTTCAGGATGACCTGAGCCTTGAACCCCTGCAAATGCAGGTTTCTTCACTGGCTTATGACGATTATATTGGCCGTCTGGGGATTGGTAAGGTCTATTCCGGAACCATCCATGCTGGCGAACAAATCGAAATCTGCAAGACCGATGGTAGCTTTAAAAAGGAAAAAATTAATCAGGTCTTCGTTTACCGAGGTTTAGCCCGGGTCGAAGTCAAAGAAGCAAAGGCCGGTGACATCGTCGTTATCTCGGGAATCCCTGATATCTCTATCGGTGAAACCATTGGTGAGATCAATCAGGTTCAACCGATGGAACTGATTGAGATTGAACAGCCAACCCTGTCGATGAACTTCCTGGTCAATAAATCACCTTTTGCCGGCGACTCCGGAAAATTTGTCACCACCCGCCATATTCGGGCGCGGTTGGAAAAAGAGCTGGAAGTCAACGTTGGTCTTTTAGTCGAAGAACTGGAAGATACCACCGATGGCTTTAAGGTTTCCGGACGTGGCGAGCTTCATTTATCGATTCTGCTGGAAAACATGCGTCGGGAAGGTTATGAAGTAGCTGTTTCTAAACCGGAAGTGATCATGCACCGGGATGAAAATAATAAACTACTGGAACCGGTGGAGCTGGTGATTGTATCGGTACCGGAAAAATATTCCGGCGCAGTTATTTCTAAACTGAACATCCGAAAAGGTCGCATGGAAAGCATGTACACCGACGAATCCTGGACAAGAATGGAATTTTTTGTGCCGACTCGGGGGTTACTGGGCTATCAAAGTGAATTTATCAATGATACCCACGGTGAAGGCACCATGGTTCGTCGTTTCTCTGCTTTTGAAGAGCATAAAGGCGATATTCCGCAACGTCTCAATGGCGTGCTTATTTCCCAGTTTGCTGGTGAGACAATGGCGTATTCATTGTTTAATTTAAGTGATCGTGGCGAAATGCTGGTTAAAGCCGGAACGAAAGTCTATGAAGGTATGATTATTGGAATCAATAATCGTAGTGATGACATGACGGTTAATCCGACTAAGAATAAAAAAATGACCAATGTTCGTTCTTCCGGAACCGATGAGGCATTAAAATTGGTCGAACCAAGAATTATGACTTTAGAGCAAGCGATCGAATTTATTACTGATGATGAATTGGTGGAATTGACACCCACCGATATCCGGATTCGCAAGAAAGTTCTGGGCGAACTGGAACGAAAACGTAGCTCCCGCTAAAAATCATGGAACGCTTTAATAGCGTTCCTTTTTTGTGCGAAGGCAACGAGCCAATCGCAAGCTCGCTTGCAGTTGGCGACTGCCCGCGAACCAAAGATGAAGCGGAGCGGAATCGTGGTTGCGTATGCGAATGACAAAAGGATGAGATATCAATGACGATACTCAAAATAACAATTGACCGCTAAACTTTTAGTGTGATATTATGTAGTCGATACAAGAATGTGCTGAACTGATACTAAAACACCCGACAGTTCGCAACTATCGGTCTGATCTTTAAACAGGAGGTTAAACGAAATGCTTAATATTGACAAGCAAGAAGCTGAAGAAGGCAAAGTTATGGCTATTTTTGCCTATATTATTTTTCTGATTCCTTTCTTTGCAGCAGGTGATAACCAATTTGTCCGATATCATACCAATCAGGGTTTGGTGTTATTCCTGGCGTGGCTGGTCTTGACCGTTGCGGGAATAATTATCGGAGTGATACCCTTTATTGGTTGGATCCTGTCGACGATTCTTTTTAGTGCCGTACCTTTGGCATTTGTCGGTTTTGCCATTTATGGGATCATCAATGTGATCCAGCTTGAAGCCAAACCGATTCCTTTTATCGGTGGAATCACCCTGATTAAGTCCTATTAAATCGTTCTTCATACATCATCATAGATACGTAAAAAGCATTGCTTAATCAGGCAATGCTTTTTACTTGGTGAACAATATAATTTAAGCGGAATCCGATATCCTCGTGCTATAATAGAAAAATTATGAAAAGGCGGTGAACCTGTGGAAAACAACAATGACTGGAAAAACAAGGAAATGAGTGACAAAACCTTCAGAAATTATTTTTTTCTGATTACCTTTGGAATCTGTTTACTGGTGGCGCTTCTGAATTTAAAATATCTGATCGGATATCTGGGCCTGTTTGTGAATATTATTACGCCAGTGCTGATTGGTCTGGGCGTTGCCTTTATCTTAAATATCCCGATGTCGTTTATTGAGACGCACTTTTTGGGTTTTATGAATCGCATCAAAAACAAAGAAAGACGGTTCAAAAGTAAAAAAAATCGTGATATCAACAAAGGTAAACGGATGATTGCAATTGCCCTGACATTCATCTTTGTGATTGGCATTCTGGCTGGATTAATTACCTTTGTTATTCCTCAGGTCAGCGAAAGTGTCGACACCCTGATGGTGAAATTACCAGGTTATGTTGATTCCTTTAACACATTAGTGGATGATACTCTGGCGTTCTTCAATCTACCGGAAACATTATGGAGCGATATTGAGGTTGAATGGGATGCACTGATGGAACAGTTTGGCAGCCTGTTGCTGAGTTCCGTTCCGGAAATATTCAACGCCACAAAAAACATCACTGTGGGTTTCTTTAATGTGATCATGGGGATTGTTATTTCTATTTATTTGCTGGCGGACAAAGAGAATTTATTAGCCCTGAAGGATAAACTGATCTATGCCTATGTCAGAAAAGATCGCGCCGATTTTATTCAGGATGTCAGCACCACTGCCAACCAGGTATTTCACGGCTTTATTGCTGGACAAATAACCGAAGCTTTTATTCTGGGAACCTTATGCACCGTTGGACTCGCCATCTTGCAGATCCCCTATGCCTTGCTGATTGGGGTTCTGGTTGGCATGACCAGCGTGATTCCGGTCTTCGGCGCCTTTCTGGGAGCTGTCCCGAGCGGCTTTATTTTGCTGGTGGTGAACCCGATTTACTGTCTGATCTTTGTGGTTTATATTATTGCCCTGCAGCAGGTCGAAAGTAATGTGATCTATCCGCGGGTGGTGGGAGGATCGATTGGCTTATCCGGTTTATGGGTGCTGGTCGGGATGATTATCGGTGGTAGCCTATTTGGCTTCATGGGAATTATTTTGGGGATTCCATCCTTTGCAGTAGTCTACGCCGTTTTTAGAAAAATCACCAATGAACGAATCGAAAGAATGACAGCGGAACAGCAAGAACCGGCCTGAACAAAAGGTCGAGTCTTAAAAAAGCGTCCTTTAGAGGATTGACCAATTGGTTCAATCGATTTAAAGGACGCTTTTTGAGGTTTATTTTTTAGTTGTTTTGTTCTTTTCCAGCTGCTGCGTGGCTTTAGAGGCCATCTGCGTTAAACTCACTGTAAAGTTCTGAAAGCCAGCATAAAAGGGATGCCGCATATCCAATTTGCGGATCTCACCGCTGGCATCAAGTAGGCGGTTGGGCGGATGGTTATGATGAGGAAGTTTAGATTCACCGCCGACCACGACCCGTTTTCCGGCAATACTGTTTAACAGGATGTTGACGACATCCCAGGCGGATTCGTAGGCGATTATTTTTCCCTGATTGGCGCTGATTACTTTGGCATATTTGCGAATGAACTCGGCTGAAAACCCCTGGCTGTTAAAGGTGACACAGCGGTTGATCTTAGAACCATCGACAACGGTAATATATTGGCTATTGTTACCGCCTTTGGAATGTCCGGTCAAGGTATACTGCTTAAAATTATAAACAGCATCAACGGTATGGAAAAATTCCAGGGCTTTTAATTGCTGCGGCGTATCCGTTAAAAAGCCGCCTTTGATATTGTCGACCCAGCCGATCCCGGTGGTTCCCCGAAAAGCGATGATTCCGGCGTCTGGAGTCAGATCGGAAAAACAATACGCCACCAGACCGTTTTCCGGCTGGTTTGTGTAGGCCAGAACCTTCAGGGAGGTAAGATTAGGATTATCCATCATCAAATGCAAAGATTTATCCCACTCAGAGGCGGACATGGCGCAATCGCCCTGGAGATCTTTGACATTTTGCAGCAGCGTTGCCACCATTTCACCCACTGTATACTCTGGTAGCAGGGAAGGTTCAACGGGAAGATCCAGAGCAGCAAGCTGACTGATCAGATTAAGTTCACTGTGATACAACATCGCTCTTACCTCCTTGGCAAGAAATTTATTTGAAACAAGGGAAAAATGCTGATTATGATCAGGCAAGACTATTTGTCATTGATATTGGTTTCGGCCGACTTGTTTTTTTCCATATAGGCTTTATAAATTTCCAGCGAGCTCTGGTAATACGCATGCGCCATCTTGGGAAAAGCATTCATAATCCGGCGATGGGAATAACGGTTGATGAACTTGGTTTCGTTGATTCGAGTGGTTAACGCAATAATTAAGTGGTTAGCTGAATCCTTGGCTTCAGAAAGCTTGCCGTCCTTCAGATCCCGGACTCTGGCAGTGACTTCGTGGGCGGTAGTAATGCCCTTTTCTTTTAAATTGTCTTTAAGTTCAGTGGTTGCTTCATACACACTGCTGAGTTTTTTGTTGAAAGAAACCGTTTCGCGGGTAGACTCCACCAGATCGCTGAGAAAGAAGAGCGCTGCAACAGTCGCAATAACCTGGATCCAGAAAGAAGAAAAGCTGTTAACCAGATCATAGACAATCGGATGAACCGCATACATCAGCACCAAACATAACATACCAAAGAGAAAAGAATTCAACAAACAGATCCGGCCATTGATGTTAAACTTGTGGTCCGAGTAGTCCCACCATTTAGCATGAAAAAGCTTCTCCATCCCCCAACTGGTGATATACTCCAGGGTGCTGGTGAGAATAATGCCGATGAAAAAAACCAGGATCGGATCACTGATATAGGGCATTAAGAACAGGATAATGATCAGCGCACCGACCCCATAAATCGGGCAATAGGGACCGTTTAAAAAGCCCCGGTTAATAAATTTTTTCTCAGGGATTGAACAGTACAGCACTTCACACATCCAACCGATAATCGCATAAAGAAAAAAATAAATAAATAGCAGACTAAGATTATAATACATAAATGATTCCTTTCAAATTTATAACTACTTTGAATCATTTTAACATATCAAGTTGTGGTCTCATAGTTAAATCGCTTATTAAAACAATTTCGCAAAATAATCGCTAAAGAATTTTAAAATTGCAAATATTTATCCATCATCGATGGATATGTTTTTGTTTTTTCAAATCGGATGGTTTATAATGAATGATAACCCAAATTATGACCAGGCAACGAACTAACCAACAAAATAAGGGAGCGTAAATGAAAGCCAACAAGATTGAGATAACAAGCAGCGAACAACTTATTGATATTACCAAAAGTGTCCGGGAGTACGTCGACCAGTCCCGGTTAAAAGATGGCTTCGTCCAGATTCAAATTCCTGAGCGAACGGCATCAGTGATTATTTCAATCAATGATGACTGGCGGCTGCAACGAGAGTTTTTCGATAAGCTGAACCATTTGATGCCCAAGTATGACGGCATGAAGTTTACCGGTTGGACCACCTCCTGTGTCAAGGCAACGATTTTTGGATCGTCCCTCCAGGTGATGGTTCACAATGGGACGCTGATACTGGACAAAAATCAGAGCATTTATTTTGTTGAATTTCAGGGACCCGGCGAGCGTCAGTATTTTATCAGCAGCTCAGGCACAATCCTGGCTGAAAACGAAGAGGCATCGATGCCGGAAGAGCTGGCTTTGATTTTTGAAAAACGGCAAGCCTATGAAGAGGAACAAGAACAGATAAAAGAAGAAATGCGAAATGAATGGCGTCTGCGGGAAGAAAATCGTTTGAAGCTGGAGGCCGAGAACAAAGACAAAACAGCCATCGAAAATGAAACAGAGGGCGAAGAATAGAAAACGAATGCATAAAAATGAGCGAAAAAGAGAAAGGCAATAGCAATGAGCTGGGAATTATTAGGATCAGATCAAATTATCAAAACAACAGAATTTTCTGACTTTGTTAACACGGAGATGATTATTCCTAAAGAACTGATCAGTTTTTTTGGCAGCGCCGGTGAGCGGCTGGCAATTATTTATCAGAATCGGGAATATCCTTCTTATCTGGAAACAGAAGGCGGTAATGCCAAACTGAAATGGAGCAAGGTGCTGATTCGCAAACTGGGTGAAGCCTTTCCAGAATATGAATCGTGGTTTCGGGGCGATCAGGCGGTCGCCAAAACCCCACGGCTGGAAATGACAAAAGCCAACGATGTTTTCAGTCTGCGCTTAATAATGGAAAACGAAGAGGATAATATTGAAGACACGAAAAAAAGCGACCCGCTTATGACGGCCCCCCCCCCAACGACGGGACTCCAGGAATTATTGCTTAAATGGATTGTCGGTTATCCCAACTATTATCCCCGAGACTTTCGTTTTTCCTTTAAAGATGTGATCAGCGAAGAAATTCCCAAGGTGATTGAAAGCTTTAATGGCATCCAATCCGGCCATTATCAGGTGCTGGGTTTTGCCGGAGACAACCAATGGGCGGAGATCCCCTGGGTTAAAGTGCTGGATAAACAAATCGACAGTATTTATAGTGAAGACCTTTATCTGGCTTATATTCTGGCTATGGATAGCTGTAAGCTTTATCTGGCCATCGTTTATGGGGAAGAAGGCGTCGGGGTCAGAAGTCTTTCGGAAAAAGCCTCAGAGTACCGAAAAAAAATCGTGACGGGAAAATATCAAACTAATCATCAAGAGATTTTGCTGGCCAATGCCAGCCTGGTATCAGGGATTGTCTGCTATCGGGAATATACCGAAACGGAGATGCCTGAAGATGCGGTGCTGGCAGCTGAATTTGAAGATTTCCGGAAAATGTATGAATGTTGTCTAGCTCCGGATCAGGGGACTGATAATGCAGCGGTCAGCGGCGAACCAATCGCCGCAATCATCAAAGAACTGGATGACAGGGTCGAAAATAAAGCACTTGAAGAAATTCCGGAACCACCAGAAATATTCATTCAGGAGCGGACTGCGGAACAGCAAGAACCAGCGTCCGAACCGATCCCAGCAGAAATCGTAACGGTCATCTTTGATAACACGATTGAAGAAAAACCGGGCGAAGAAAAGTTACGGGAAGAAAGTTTAATTGCCGAAAACCCGATCGAAACCGAAGCTGTACCGGAAGAACCGAAAGCCCGGCATCAAGAACACCTCGGGGCAGAGATTCAGAAGCACGAAGATCTGAAAATAACCGCAGAAATTCAGACCGAAATGGCAGCAGCTGCTGCTGAAGCGGACATCGTTCAAGCCGATGCACAAGCACAAGAAGTTTCGGGGCAATCATTTATCCGCTATCCAGCAAAAAATGAATATCTCCCCCCCTACCTGCAGTTGGTTCAGGCAAAAATGGGAAACAAAGGTTACTACTATCCAGCGGAATTAATTAAAGCCTATTACCTGTCGATCAAATCAAAACCATTTGTGATGATTAAAGGCCGGGTGGGTAGTGGTAAAACGAGCTTTCCCCGTCTCTTTGCCGAGGCAATCGGTGCCAGCTCCGAAAATGGTCGCTTCAAACGGCTGCTGGTGGGAAAAAACTGGGCCGATGATAGCCATCTGATGGGTCATCTGGACAGTCGCGGGCACTTTATCCCCGGACCCATCATGCTGATGTTAAAAGCTGCCAAAGAATATCCGGATAAACCCCATTTTTTTCTGTTGGATGAAATGGATCAGTCTCCGGCAGCAGATTATCTGCGGCTTTTATTAGAAGGGATCAATGGTAGCAAGGAGCCCTTTTTAAATCGTGAAGATTTTGGCGCCGATATCACGGCTTTCCGCGAATACGGCAGCTTAAATTTCCCGGATAACCTTTATATCATTGCAACCATCAATGAAGGACCGGATCGTTTCCCTGTCGATTCCCGGGTGATTGACAGCGGCAATGTAATTCCGATGCCGGTGGTTGAAATTGGGGTCTTTCCGGATTATGGCAGTCCTGTTGGTGACAGTGACTGGGAAAACAATGCCTTTAAAATCCACAGCCAGGCCAAGGGCTTGCCAGAAATTCTCGAGCGCCTGATGCGTTTGCTCAATGAGGTACAACAGCTGTTAATTGCGTATGACTGTCCGATGGGATATCGGGGCAAAAATGAAATCCTGGCCTTTGGGATTAACAGCGGTGCCGAGGGGTTGTTCAATGAACAGGAGGTCATTGATCTGGCTATTTTGCAACGGATTCTTCCGGCGCTGGAGTGTGATGAAAAAATCGGCGCCAAAGTCTATCAGGATCTGGCGTGTTTGGGGCTTGATGAAGGTCTGCGCGAAAAATACCTAAATCAGCCAGTAATGCGGTTTATCAGCCGCTATGAAGCCTTACTGAAAGCCGCAGCGATTCCCTGCCCCCGCAGCGGAACGGCACTGTTAAAACAATTAAAAAGTCAATATCAAAAATATCAGTAACTAAAAAAAGCCAATTAATCAAGTCTTCTGCCAGCATTTTCCGGTCAGCATGGTCTGACCGGGAGATGGCGGGAAATAAGACCAATTATTTGGCTTTAATCATTGACTAATGGAGACTCAGCCAGCTTCCTGCTCAGCGACCTTAGCAGATAAAAAATTGATCAGTTCTTTAATCAGTTCCTGGCGGCGAAGAATGCCGATAAAAATACCCTGGTCATCAACAAGGGGAATGAAGTTCTGCTTGACGGCCAGCTCCACCAGATGCTCGTAACTTTCATTAATACGCGCCACTTCCAGATTGATCTTAAAATCGATATCCTTGATTTCAAAAGACGTTAAATCAATTTCCGGATGGGTGAGGCTCAGTGATAAAACCCGGAGAAGATCCCCCTCGCAGATGGTTCCAACGTACTGTCCTTTTTTGTTAATTACCGGCAGGGCAGTATAATTAGTAATGACAAACATATTGTAAGCTTGATTAAATGAATCGGTGTTGGTTAAAAAGACGGTTTCGCTTTTGGGTAATAAATAAAACAGATGGTTTTTCATGCAAATGATCTCCTTATTCTTTTGAGAAGATGGGAAGGTTTCAATTTAAAATTTATTTTAGCATGAATTTCACAAGTCTCCCTTAAAAAATTTCTTAATGACGACTGTAATATTATGAAAAAAACGAATTTCCATTTCACGAAACGGCTTTATTAGTGTATAATTAATAGTAACGAATGAATGAGGGAATTAATATGGAAGAGTTTTTGTTATATATTCAATCAAGAATTACCGTAGCCAGTGTCATTGAGGTTGTCATCATCTCTTTTATAGTTTATCGGCTATTGATGTGGATTCGGGGAACCCAGGCCGAGCAGGTTTTTAAAGGCTTGATTGTGTTGCTTTTTTTGTCACCCGTTAGTGCGTGGCTGGGTTTTACGACCTTGAATCTGATTATCACCAGCGCCTTTACCTGGGCGTTTATTTTCATTGTGGTGGTATTTCAGCCGGAATTCCGTTCAGCTTTGGAACAATTGGGGAACAATCGCATTTTCAAAGAAATGATGAAAAAGCCCTCGATGGATTTTCTGGAAGATGATATCGACAAAATCATTAAGGCCGTGGGAAAATTGGCCTGCGAACGGACTGGGGCACTGATTGTTCTGGAAAAAGATACCGGGCTTAATAATATTGTCAAAACTGGCACCGAACTGGATTCAGATATTAGTAGTGAATTGCTGGAAAATATTTTCACCCCCAATCGACCCCTCCATGACGGCGCCGTGATTATTAAGTTATGGTCCCGACAAATTCGTGCGGCGGGATGTTTGTTGCCGCTTTCTGATAACCGGGATTTAAGTAGTGAATTGGGAACCCGGCATCGGGCGGGATTGGGCATGACCGAAAAATCCGATGCGCTGGTGATTATTGTTTCCGAAGAAACGGGTCAAATATCCTATGCGTCTAAAGGTACCTTATTTCAGGACATCATCATCGAGGTTCTCAAACAGATTATTCTGGAAAATTATATCGTCAGCGAGGACGGCAATATTGACAGCGGGTGGATTAACAAACTCTGGGGGAGAATAGATGGCAGCAAATAAAAAAAAGATTTCTTTGCATGAACGATTAATTCGAATCCTGGCGTCGGTCGGCATTGCGGTCACCCTCTGGTTTATGGTCAACGGAAATGCCGATATGCTGATTACCCAGGACTTTAACAGTATCCCGATCACCTTAACGAATGTCGAAGCGCTGACCGAAAAAAATTTGGTCCTGGCAGATGATAAAAACTACTATCTTAATTTACAAGTTAAGGGTACTGATAAAAACCTGAGAAATGTTAATATGAAAGAAGTAACCGCCGAAGTTGATCTCAGTGATATTGAAGAGAAGGGAAGCTATGACCTGGATGTGGAAGTCAAGGGTCTGGCTAACTCGGTTATTATCAGCAGTATGAATCCCACCACTCTCCCGATTGAAGTGGACAATATTATTAAAGAAAACCTCGATGTGGTCATCCTACTGGAGGGAAAACCGGCCAATGACCTAGTTGTGATCTCGGCCGAATCTTTGGAGCAGGTCGAAGTGGAAGGACCGGAAGCGTCCATCGCCCGGATTGATAAAATTACCACAACAGCGGATGTCAGCGGTCTGGAATCCGACACGACCCGACATCTGGAGGTTGCAGCATATGATGCAACGGGTAACCCGATCACCGATTTGGAGATATTGCCAAACGTTGTTAAAACTGAGATCATCCTTGGGAAAACAAAATCCGTGGGAGTTATTCCCTCAACAAGCGGAAATCCGGCCAACGGTTATATTGTCACTGGTATGCAGGTTGAACCATCCAAGGTGCTGATCGGCGCCAAAGAAGCATTGTTGAATTCGATTGAGAACATTACGATGGATCCTATCGATGTATCGGGACAGTCAAAAACATTTACCCGAGACATCAATCTGACCCCGCCGCAGGGATGTTATTTCCTTGATGGCAGTGGAAAAGTCAAAGTGACGGTTTCCATCGAAAGTCCAATCGAAAAAAGCTTTACCATTGATAAGGTAAGTACCAGGAATCTGGGCACCGGTTTGGTGGCTGCCAAAGTCAAAGACTCCCGGGTAGTGGTTAAACTGGAAGGTGCCAGCAGCGTTTTAAACAATTTAAATGCGTCTCAGATTGAGGCCTTTGTCGATTGCGCCAATTTAGGGCCGGGGGAATATGAATTGCCGATTCAGACCAATTTATCCCAGTCTTTGATCAAATCAATCACGCCATCAAAAACAACAGTAATAATTGAGTGAGAAAGTTAACCGAACAAGAAAATATCCATAAAATTCAATACAAAATCTTGCATTTGACAATAATTTAACATATAATAGCAAGAAGTAATTTTTTCAGAGAATTACATTCACACCAAAAACACTATTTTAAGGAGGAAATTAAAAGTGAAAAGAGTTTATAATTTTTCAGCTGGACCATCTTGTTTACCGCTAGAAGTCCTGAAAAAAGCTGGGTCCGAAATGGTATCCTATGGAGATGCCGGCATGTCCGTAATGGAGATGAGTCATCGATCATCCTATTTTGATGATATTCTCCAAGCGGCAAAAAGTCTTTACCGAGAACTGATGAATGTTCCAGAAAATTATGAGATTCTGTTTTTACAAGGTGGAGCATCAACTCAGTTTGCCATGATTCCATTGAATCTTTTTTCAAAAACCAATAAAGCCGATTTTATGATTACCGGCAGTTGGGCAAAAAAGGCTTATCAAGAGTCAGCTCGTTATGGAGAAGCAAAGGTTATTGCATCATCCCAGGATAAAACCTTTTCCTACATCCCTAAGGTGGATCCTAAGGATTTTACACCCGATGCTGATTTCTTTCATATTTGCGTTAACAACACCATTTACGGAACGCGATTCAAACCTGAAAATATTCCCGATACCGGAAATGTGCCATTAATTGGGGACATGTCTTCTAATATCTTATCGGAAGTCTATGATGTTAAAAAATTTGGCCTGATTTATGCTGGTGCTCAGAAAAACATGGGACCTGCTGGTGTAACAGCGGTGATCATTCGCAACGACTTACTGGGTCATGCCAAAGACTTTACGCCAACCATGCTGGATTATAAAACGCATGTTGACAATGATTCTTGCTACAATACCCCACCATGCTACAGCATCTATATTTGCAAGCTTGTTTATGAATGGGTGAAAGCAAATGGTGGTGTCGCCGGGATGGAAAAAGCCAACAAAGAAAAGGCTCAAAAGCTGTACGATTTCATTGATAACAGCAAGCTTTATAAAGGGACAGTAGTGCCCGAAGACCGTTCATTGATGAATGTGCCTTTTATCACTGGATCAGACGAATTAGATGCGCTATTCGTTAAAGAAAGCAAGAAAGCCGGAATGGAAAATCTTAAGGGTCACCGTAGCGTTGGCGGCATGCGAGCTAGCATTTACAATGCCATGCCAATGGCGGGAATTGATACCCTGATTGATTTCATGCAGAAATTTGAAAAAGAAAACGCCTAGGCGTTTTCACTAAGAAAGGAATTACGCCATTGAATTATAAAGTTCAGACCCTTAATAATATATCTAAAAAAGGGCTAAAATTATTAGGTGAAAATTATACGGTTTTAGATCAACCGGAAAATCCGGATGCGATTTTATTAAGAAGCTATAAAATGCATGATATGGATATCCCGACATCGGTTAAATTTGTTGGCCGGGCTGGCGCCGGAGTCAACAATATTCCCCTGGATAAATGTTCAGAACAGGGAATTGTTGTCTGCAACTCACCGGGAGCCAATGCCAATGCGGTAAAAGAACTGGTAATCGCTGGAATGCTTCTCTCGTCACGTAAGGTGGTCGATGGGATTGCGTGGTCAAGCACGCTGACTGATAAGGGTGACGAAGTACCCGCACTGGTTGAAAAGGGTAAAGGCGCTTTTGGTGGCCCGGAACTATATGGCAAAAAAATGGGCGTTATCGGCTTAGGTGCGATTGGCGTACTGGTTGCCAATATGGCGGTTGATTTTGGCATGAAGGTTTATGGTTTTGATCCCTTTATTTCGATTGACAATGCCTGGGGATTAAGTCGAAAAGTTAGACGTGCCGTCAGCAAAGAAGAAATCTTTAAAAACTGCGACTACATTTCACTGCATATTCCTTATATGGATGAAACAAAAGATTACGTCAATGCCGATCTTTTAAAAGATACCAAAGAAGGGCTGCGATTACTTAACTTTGCCCGCGGCGGACTGGTTAACTACGATGCCTTGGAAAATGCCATCGAAGAGGGTATCGTGGCTACCTATATCACCGATTTCCCAAATGAACGTTTGCTGAAAATGAAAAATGTTATTAACATTCCTCATCTCGGTGCATCAACCCCAGAAAGCGAAGAAAACTGTGCTGAAATGGCCATTCATTCGTTAAAAGAATATCTCGAAAACGGAAATATTATTAATTCCGTCAATTATCCCGATTGCAATATGGGTGTTTGCGAAGCCGAAAACCGCATTACCGTGAACCATGCCAATGTGCCAAACATGTTGGGACAGATCACCAAAATTCTGGCTGACCACAATCTCAATATCGCAGTTATGACCAATAAAAACAGAGGCGCCTGGGCTTACACCATGATCGACGTTGACAGTAATGTTGGCGAAGACGTGAAAACAGCGTTAAAAGGCATTAAAGGCGTCACCCGGGTACGGATTCTAAAATAACTGCAACACACTAAAAAGAAGTGGTCTTCGTTAATCCGAAGCCACTTCTTTATTAAAACAGGAGGAAAAAAATGGCAACTATCAAACCCTTTAAAGCGGTTCGTCCCTTTCCTGAAAAAGCTCAAGATGTGGCGGCTCTGCCCTATGATGTTTATAACCGGGAAGAAGCAGCAATAGCTGCCCGGGGTAAACTGGATTCTTTTTTACGGGTCGACCGACCGGAAACGACGCTGGATCCGCGCATGAAAATCAATGATCCCTTTGTTTATGAAACGGCCAGAAAAAATCTCGAAAAACTGTTTCATCGCAATGCTTTGACTCAGGATACTAAAGACTGCTTATATATTTATGAACTGATCATGGATGGCCGCAGTCAGATCGGGCTGGTTGTCTGTACGGCGATTGACGAGTATCTTGATAATACAATCAAAAAACATGAACTGACCCGGGCTGATAAAGAAGAAGACCGAATTAAACATGTCGATGCTTGCAATGCCAATACTGGACCGATTTTTCTGACCTACCGGGCTCAGGATGCTATCAATGCGATGGTCGACAGTTGGCGCAAAGAGCATCAACCGGTTTATGATTTTGTCGCCGAAGATGGGATTACTCATCGTGCCTGGGTTGTTGACGATGAGACCGTGATCAATGGTTTAGTTGAAAAATTTGGCCATGTTGAAAGTCTGTACATTGCTGATGGACATCACCGTTCGGCTTCGGCTGTCAAGGTTGGTCTGATGCGTCGGGAAGCAAACCCTAATTATACTGGCGAAGAGGAGTTCAATTACTTCCTATCAGTATTATTTCCCGATGAACAGCTGTATATCATGGACTATAACCGGGTCGTCAAGGATCTCAATGGACTCAGTGTTGAGGAGTTCTTAACGGCGCTGTCAGAAAAATTTGAGGTGACGCCTAAGGATGCCGAGCCGGTGACACCACCACAAAAAGGTAGCTTTGGTATATTTGTGGATAAAAAATGGTATCTATTGACCGTCAAAGAAGGGGTTTATGATCCCGCGGATCCGGTTAATTCACTGGACGTGGCGATTCTGCAAAACAATATCCTGGTACCGATTCTGGGAATCGGCGATATCCGGACTGATAAACGGATCGACTTTGTCGGTGGCATCCGGGGCTTAAAAGAACTGGAACGCCGGGTCAGCGAAGATATGGTTCTGGCGATCTCGATGTATCCGACATCGATCGAAGAGCTGATGAACATTGCTGATGCAGATCTGCTGATGCCTCCAAAATCCACCTGGTTTGAACCAAAATTAAGAAGCGGATTGTTCATTCATAATCTGTAATAAACTAAAATTAAATGGTGTGGACACTAAAAAGTCTATAGCTAAAAAAAGCTCCAGCAATTGAATTCATTGCTGGAGCTTTTTTATGTTTTTTTAACCAACCCAACAATGCGAATCGGTTTCAGCAAGTTCCCTTATTTACAGCAATGTATTCTTAAGAATACGCAATTGTTATAACAAGTAGTTATAGTACAAATATAAATATTCCGTTAAGTTATATTCATGCTCATCCGTCGATATTATACTAAGCATGTGTTAAAATTTAAACATATGAAAGAGAAGGAGACTTGTTATGGAAAAATTCAGTTCGAAAATTGTAGTATTTGCGGCAATTGGTGTGGCGATCAATATTGTTTTTGGAATGGTAGTGCAGCTGTTAAATATACCATTGCTATTTCTTGATACATTAGGAACAATCATGGTTGCTGTTTTATTTGGCCCAGTGTGGGGGGCCTTAGTTGGTCTGGTGACAAACCTTTTATTAGGGATGTTGGTAGATCCTACCAACATTCCATTTGCATTGGTTAATATTGCCATCGGTATCATTGTTGGATTAATATTTAAAAAGTTTGAGTTTAATTTGGTAACCGCCATCGTAACAGGGTTAATCATTTCTGTTGTTGCACCTCTAATCGGAACACCAATCGCCGTATTTTTATTTGGAGGAATTGCTGGAGGCTTTTCAGATGTGTTATTCGCATGGTTATTAGCAAGTGGACAGGAAATTTTCGCAGCGGCTTTTATTCCTCGGATCTTAAGCAATGTTGTGGATAAAACACTAAGTTGTGTACTGATATACTTTGTAATAAAGAAAATACCGGCAGCTTTTCTGCAACATTTTAAATTAGGAATCAATTCAAAATGTCTAGAAATAAAAGAATCGTAATATTATCGCATTGCATATTAAATCAAAACTCAGTCGTAAGAGAGTGGGAGAGAGCCGAAGCAGGATTTAATGAAATTATAAAGATAGTATTAGACAAGAATATTGCGATATTCCAATTACCCTGTCCTGAATTTGCTTTTTTAGGAGAGGATCGACGACCGATGAGCAAAGAAGAGTATGACACAACTGATTACCGAAAATATAATAAGGAACTATGTTTAAACATAGTCAATCAGATTGCAGAGTATAAAAAACATGATTATCAATTATTGGGGATTGTAGGAATATCAGAGAGCCCATCCTGTGACACAATATTGCAAAAAGGTGTTTTTATGGAAGAACTTTTTACTCAACTGAAAGAAAAGAAAATCGATCTTGATACCTTTGATATTCAGGCAGATTACACACAGGATAATTGCAAAAATACAGAAGATGGATTTAAAAAATGGTTATCATCTAAAATTAATTATACTAATTTACCTGAAGACAATAGTTTACTGAAAGAGGAGAATTTAATTTGAAAACAAAAATATATAGACTTTTATGCGTGTCCCTTGCCTTAATAGCGATGCTATCGGTGGTGGGATGCACCCAAAGCGCTAGTGCCACCCAAGCAGATAAGGTGATTAAACTTGGGACAATGTCAACCATTGAGCCTTATACAACGGCGTTAAAAGACGAGTTGGTAAAAAAGGGTTATCAAGTGGAAGTGGTGATGTTTGATGCCAATAATATGCCAGCTACTGCGACTTCCGATGGCTCCATTGACGGTTTTATCCACAATCATATCCATTGGATCAATACCTTTAACAAAGAAAATAATACTGATCTGGTTATGGTCGAACCCTATATTTTTTATTACCCAATGGCGATGTATTCGGCCAAGTACAAAAGTGTTGCGGAACTTCCGGAGGGGGCAACCATTGTCATTCCCAATGATCCCAGTAATATGGAATGTAGCTTGATTATGTTGAAGGAATCTGGTCTGATCACCTTAAATCCCAAAACCGGTGAATTTTATACGACCCTGGACATAGCTGAAAATCCTAAAAATATTCAACTATTGCCGGCAGAAATCACAACAACTGCCAGAAGTATTAATGATGCCGATGCCGTAGTAACTTCAGCAACACGAATCAGGGCTGTCGGAATTGACCCCAAATCATATATCGCCGAGGACAAAACCTCCAAGGATTGTCCGGTCGGCTTAACCATCGATTCTAAATCGGTGGACGAGGCCTGGGTAAAAGATGCGATGACGATTATTACTTCCGATGAAATGAGAGCTAAATTTGAAGAAATATATGCGGGCTCTTTGACACAATACCCAAAAACGAATTAATCAGCAAAACCTGATCTCAATATGCGAAAGGAAGCCGTTCTTAGCTGCCTTTCGCATATTTTCGTCAGAAGTGAAAGGTAAGACCATGATAAAAGCGACGAATTTAAAAAAAAGTTTTGATACCCTTAAGGTGCTCAATGATATAAATCTTACCATCCAGCCAGGTCAGGTATATGGGCTGATTGGACGCAGTGGTGCTGGAAAATCGACCCTGTTACGGTGCATCAATGGGCTGGAAAGTTATGATAGCGGCTCATTAACCGTCGATGGAATTGAGGTTAATACCTTATCAGATAAAGAAGCGCGGGAGTTCAAACGGGGAATCGGGATGATCTTTCAACAATTTTCTTTATTAAACCGACTATCAGTTTATGAAAATATTGCGTTACCGATGAAATGCTGGAACTATAAAAAAAATCACATTGATAAAAAAATAAAAGAGCTGGTAGAAATGGTGGGAATCCCCGACAAACTAGACGCCAGACCACATGAGCTTTCAGGGGGACAAAAACAACGGGTTGCCATTGCGCGAGCACTATCAATGGATCCTAAGATCTTGCTTTGTGATGAAGCCACCTCGGCGCTTGATCCGAATACTGCTAAATCGATTATCACCCTGCTCAATGAAATCAATGACCAACTTGGTTTAACCATCGTGGTAGTAACCCATCAAATGTCAGTGCTTAGAAGTGCTTGCGAAGAGATATCGATCATGGAGCAAGGTATGATTGTTGAAAGTGGACCGGTGGAAAGTATTTTTCTTAACCAGCCCAAGGCATTAAGCAATATAATCGGAAACAAAAATCTGATCTTTCCCCCAGACGGGATTAATATAAAAGTTTTGTTGTCGCAAGAAACGGCAGAAAAACCGATCGTGACACAGATGTCCAGAGAGCTGGATACGGACTTTATGATTCTGGGAGGCGAAACAGAGCGCTATCGAAATAGTGTCTTGGGGTCGCTGAACATTAATGTCACGGTCGATTCTTTTACTAAGATCACAGATTACCTGGATCATCATCATGTCGTTTGGAAAATGATTGAAGACGAAAATAATTCATTAGATGAGTTAGCGGAGGACGAACGTGAATAATGAACAATTTTGGGCAGAATGGTTTAAATATTTCAACGGCATTATCGGCCCGTCAATATTTTCCACGTTGCGGATGCTTACGGCAACGATGGTTTTGGCATTTGTATTTGGTTTTGCTTTATCGATCGCATTGATTATTATCAGACCCGATGGTCTGGATCCCCACATACGTCTTTATAAGGTAGTGGATTTTTTTGTGAACATGATCCGTTCCTTTCCAATTATTATATTGATTGTGGCGATATCCCCACTTACACGCACGATTGTTGGTACAACCATTGGCGAAAAAGCGGCAATATTGCCGCTAACTATTGCAGCAACCCCCTTTATTGCTCGTATTTTCGAAAATGCTTTTGCTCAGGTTGATCAACAGCTAATCGAAGCGGCCCGTTCCTTTGGTGCTTCAAATATGCAAATCGTGTTTAGGGTCATGGTTAAGGAAGCGGTGCCTTCGCTTGTGGCGGGTATGACACTGACAACAATTTCCTATCTTGCCGCCACCACCATCGCCGGAGCAGTTGGTGCCGGTGGATTAGGTGCAGTGGCTCTAAACTATGGTTATCAGAGCTTTAATAACACGATCCTATACACAGCGGTAATTATCCTTTGTATTATGGCACAAATTATTCAGGGAACCGGAAATTTTATCTATAAAAAAGTAAAATAAGGGAGGCAACGATATGAATACAGAAAATCTTAAACAGTCGGTAATAAAGATGAACTGCGCATTGGCAATGGATAAGAAGATTGTCGGAATTAAATTTCTCTTTACAGAATCAGACTATGAAGCGGCGGATGTGCAACCGGTAAAAAAAAGAATACACTATTGTGTCATGGTTAAAGCAGCGATGGCGGGAACCGGTTTTAAAGCAACGGGCGATGATTTGACGTGTCTGGGAGGTGCCCGTGCGACAGGTTTAAAAGCGGCTGATGATTATAATAAAAGTGGACAACATTCAAAAAAATTGGGACTATATCGAGATATGACCACGGCAAAAAGTGTCCGTGATGGTATCGGCATCTGTGATCATCATGCTTACGGCATCATGGTTAAACCGTTGGAAGAATATAATCAGGAACCCGATGTGGTGATGATGGTGTCGAATCCCTATAATATCATGCGGATCCTTCAGGGGTATTCTTATTATTATGGGTTGCAATCGAATTTTAAAATGACTGGAAATCAGGCAATCTGTTCAGAGGCAACAGCTACCCCCTACTTGAGCAACGATATCAATGTATCGATGATGTGTATCGGCACCCGCCATGAAGCTGGCTGGAAGGATGATGAACTGGCGGTAGCATTTCCGTATAATCGTTTTGAAACCATTACCAAAGGTGTGATGGAGACCATCAATATTATGGATAATAATGAAAAAAAGAAAGCGATCGAAGAAAAACTAGTTTTGAATAATATAAAAGAATTAGGAATAAGATACAATCATAATTATTATGACGATATTCCAATATGATGATAATTCTTAAAATATGAATTGCAACCGATGAACTCAACCGGAAAATTTCGGAATTAGCACGAACAGTTTTTGAAAATATTATAAAAAATAGCGCCCATAAAATATGATCCTAAAAAACAGATAAGCAAAAGTTCAATCAGGGAGTTCAATTGGGGCGAAAATTTCCCATAAATAATCATTGAAGAATCCCAAAGTTTGTGATATCCTTTTCAACAACAGTGAACTGAAAGATGATGAAGCCTCTGATTCTGACAGCAAACTGGACAACGTAACAAACAGTGATAATCATTTATCAAAATAGAAACAAAGCTATCGTACTGATGCCATCCGGGTTCGTCCCTAATGGAAAGGCGAGAGAATCATGTGTCATTCATTCATATCATTTTTCATAAATGGTTTGACTATTTGCGTGTTTTTCCCTGTGCCGCCTCGGTACAGGGATTTTTTGCGTGAAGGCAACGAGCCAATCGCAAGCTCGCTTGCAGTTGGCGACTGCCCACGAACCAAAGATGGAGCGGAGCGGAATCGTGGTTGCGTGAAGGCAACGAGCCAATCGCAAGCTCGCTTGCAGTTGGCGACTGCCCACGAACCAAAGATGGAGCGGAGCGGCATCGTGGTTGCGTGACGGCAACGAGC
>NZ_JAUSPS010000079.1 GCF_030652775.1 Acetobacterium sp.
AACCCACACCTGAATGTTGATTTCGAGAGGCCTGCTCTCATCTCTTATAAAGCATGAATTCAGATTTTCTACTTCCCCCCGTTCCACTTTCCTGAATCCTTCAGGACACACTGAATCGCTTACAGAATTTTTCGTTGCGGATGGCCGCTGTAATCCAGTTGGTTACAACATTGACAGAACCTTCGACACCTGGTTTGTCTTTGGGTGCCCTCACTCTTGTCGGTAACACGGCTGTATCATAGTATTCAGCCATTTCATGATAGGTTTTATTGATCTTTGGGGTATACCAGTCGTCGGTTCTATCAACCCCGGTCTTGAGGTTATCAGGTATCAGCATCCGTGTACTGCCACCAAAGTGTTGATACATATGGATATGAGCGGCAATCCAGCTTTCCAGATCCATTTTAAGAAAGGCTTCCACATAGGCATAGAGACTGTAATTCAGAACCCCGACAAATATATGGCAGGGGATCAGTTCCCCAGTATCGGTATCGATGATGTAAGCTGGCTTTCCGGCCCAGTCCACTTCGATCTGTTCGCCGGGCTTGCGAGGAATGTGCATGGTTGCACGTTTCTTGTCGCTGTACTTCTGATAATGGTGACAGAATTGCGTGTACATCAATGGAATATCTTTATTTTGCCGACAACCTTCACAATATTCATTCCAGAGAAGCTTTAACGTTACCCCACTGCGCAGCATTTCCTTATCAATGTAATCATAGTCCGGAAATTTGCGGTCCGATTTTGGGACGGATTTATCAGGAAATAATAATTTTTCCAGATCAGCATCCGTTGTTTCGGCCGCTAACGGCCAGATGATGTTGCAGGCTTTCGCCCGATCAACAACATCCCGAACTGTTTTTCTGGCACAACCGCAGCTACTGGCAATACCAGTCTGGCTGATGCCAAGGTTGAACAGCCTCAGAATTTCACGATATTTGGTCATGAGAATGACCTCCTAAAATGGATTTACATCAGTTAAATGATGCATATATCCCTTATACCCTGATTGGAACCTGACCGGAACGGTTGAAACGAAAACCCGGAAGCGTTGGCACGAAACACCGAAACGACTGGAACGAATATCCGGTTCGGTTGGAAAATTCGAAATACTCATAAAGCATGAATTCAGATTTTCTTCTTTCCTCCTTTCACTTCCTGAATCCTTCTGGACACACTTGGACGCTTACAACAGACAAAAGCTGGAAACCGGACAACCAGCAAAATCTTTTCCAGACAGATTCCTCCAGATTTTCCCGCCACTTCAAAAAACTAAGAAAGACGACCCGAGTCCCGAAGAACCCGAATCGTCTCTATTCTCTGTTTCTAAACCTTCCAGCTCAATAAGTTAAGTTGAATAAGTTAAGGTGACAGGCACCTTGAGTCTCTCCTTGAGTCTCTATTAGTTAGTTAGTTGTCCATAAAGTTCCAGCTGTAGCATATGTGTATACTTTAGCTGCATAAGCATTTCCTGCTGCATCTGTTAATTTGGTTGCGTCTGCATTATGTGTAATTGTGTTAGTATCTAATGCATTTGCAAGTGTAAATGTTACAGTTTGTGCTGTACTATCATACATAGCACTAGTTATTGCTAGAGTACCGCCAGCTGCTGTGAATGATGTTGCTACATCATCACCAGTAGCTAATGCTACACCTGCAATGTATAATGGTTCATCAAATGCTGCAACTACTGTGGTTACATTATTATCTGCACCAGTTAATGCTGGTAATGTAGCTGTTGGTGCTGTTACATCAACTACTAAAGAGAATGCTGTTGATGCTGCACTTACATTACCTGCAGGATCAGTTGCTGTTACTGTTAAAGAATGTGTTGCTTCTGTTAAAGCACTTGTTGTAATTGTAATTGTTGTACCGACTGCTGTGCCTGTACCGACTACAGTAGACCCATCAAGAACTGTAATCAGATCACCTGCTACGACATTTCCGATAACTACGTCTGGTGTTGTGTCATTAGTTACACCTGGTGAACTAGTATCACCTGCTACAGATGTAATTGTTGGAGTAGCAGGAACTGTTGTATCAGCTGTAACTGTATCAGTTGTTAATGTATTAATTTGTGCTGCTGTGTAAGTTGTTGTATTACCAGCGGTATCAGTCAGTACATACAAACCAGTTGCTAATGTAATAGCTCCGTTATCACCACTTGCTACTGTTAAACCAATAGTCTTAGTACTAGCCGCAGTTGTTACAGCGGCATCTGTTACCGTACCAGTTGCATTTGCTGATGTTGCAGCAATCTGTACTGCCACAGTTACATTTTCGCTAAAAGTTAATGTGTATGTTGCAGTTTCTCCAACTTTTGCTAAAGTAGTATCAGCAGAATTGTTAGATACTAATGCAGTGCCAGTAATTGTTGGTGCTGTGATATCAGTTCCTGAAACTGTGAAGTTTACTGTTGCTGTCACACCACCTACATATGTATATGTAGCTGTGAATTTATCACCAGCAGTTGCATTGGCAATAGTTGTAGTTGTAGTACCACTACCAGTAACTGCAAATGTAGAACCGGTTACTTTTGTCAAGTTTGATATAATAATTGTTGGGTTTGAAACAATTGCCACACCATATTGATCTACTACTTTTGTAGCATCAAATACTGCTGTCAATTGTGCAGTTGCGATGCTACCATTTTGAACAAATGCAGCTCCATCAACAACCTTAGTTGTGTCGAATCCTGCAGAAGCTACTTTTGGTGTTGCATGTGATACTTTTAAAGTAGTATTCAGAACTGCAGCAGCTGCTCCAGTTGTACCATCGTAAACCTGAATAACTACAGGTAATTCAAGAACTTTAGAATACGCAGTATCTGATGTGCTTGTCTGGAAGTCTGTAGCTGCATAACCAGTACTAGCTCCAGTTGTATCAGAAATCACATTACTTGTAACGGTTACTTTTCCTGTGATAGTTGTGGTATATTGTGATGCTGGCAGTAGTACTTTTGTACCATCCGCTTCTACACCATATACTTTGAGTGTCTTATCATATTTTGTATCTGTTGTAACACTTGCATCACCATCGTTATACATCGTACCGATATCAGCTACTTCATAGCTTGCATATTCAGATTGAATACCCAATGCAAAAGTAATTGATTTCGAGCTACCTGTAATTGGTGCTGGAGTTGCGGTATTTGATAATGAGAATACTAAATTCTCTGTTGCTTCTAAGCCAGTACCTGATAGTGCTGTTACAGTGAACTTATCAGTTGATACTGAAATTGTATGTCTTGCAGCATCTGAAGAATTAGATGTGCTTGCAATAGTAAATGGTGTTGTTGCAACAATCGAGCTATCCAAAATAATAGCTGAATTTGCTGTCGTGTTCATCCATGTATTAACTTGTGCATCTGTTAGAGTTCGACCATATTGATCTTGAACCACTAAGTCTTTTGCATAAATGTCTTGTGATGAACCTTGTGCGATTGTTGTTTGAACAACAGGAACGGTTGTTGTATCAACTCCTGCAATTGTTGTAGGAACAGCGGTTTCTTTCACATTTACCATCAAGCTTGAGAAATTACCACCATCTGTGACAATAGATGTTAAGTATACTGGTAAATCAGCATTTGTTTCTGCACCAGTGGATGGAGCAGTAAATACTAATCTAGCTGTGCCATCTGCTTTTTGCTGTAATGCCAAGTTTGATGAGAAAGTAACTTTAGTGTTTAAATCTGAATATTTTGTTACAGCAGTTCCAAATTGGTCAACAGCTGCAAAAGGTATTTCAGCTGTTTCACCTTCTGAAATAACAGTTGTTGGAGATGACATTGTAAATGTCTTAACTGCTGCTTTTGCTTCAGATGTAATATCATATGTTACTGATTTTCCGGTGAGGTTAGAAATAGATTGAATGGTAGCAGTACCACCCTTATCTGCATTCGTTCCTCTTACAATTTTAACAGCCTCATATACTACACCATTAATTGTTACATCAGTATCAGTACCTGTTGTAGTTGATGGTGATGCAATAAATAAAGGATTAGTAGAAAGCATTGTTAACTGAGTAACAGTTGGATTGTCAATTTTGTTGCCATATTGATCGGTTACTTCATATAACAGAATATAACGGCTATCAACAAACCCGGCTGGAAGTGTATCAATTAATTTTGCTGTTGTTTTATCATAGATCCCTTTAAATACGGTTGTATCTGCTTTAGATTCTAAACCAACAACTACACTATCATTCACTACAGTACCTGTCGCAGCATGTACGCCTGTTAAATAAACAGTAGCACCTGGAATGAATTGAGCAGTAGTGGAATAATTACCTATGGTCAATTTACCATCAGCAGTTGTTGTTGGAACGGTATCAATTACTGCTCCACCAGTGGATGGTGTCCAAGTAAGTGTCTGTCCAACCATTTTTTCGCCATACTGATTAAGTACTTGGTAATTTGCAAAAATCGTGCAATTAGCAGAATAAGAACCACTTACTGCAGGATTTAATGGTGCTGTTTCAGTGGTAACAACGATCGAAGAAACTTTTTCATCGGCAGCTGTTACAGTTGCTGTTGAAGTATTACCATCAGCTACTAAAGTAATCGTATAATCACCTTTAGTTAAATTACTTGTGGTATCAATCACAGCTGACATCTTATCCTCAGCATAAACAACACCATCAAGGTTTACATTAACAGATGCTTTTTTGACGGTTAATGTATCTGTTGCTGTGTCTACTGCCTGAGTAAATGTAACAGTAATTTTATCTTTTCCTGTTGCTACAGCAGTATCAATTCCAGTAACCATTACCAATGCATCAATCGCATCGTTAATAGCTGCTGTTGCTGCATCAACTTCTGCTTGTGTATTAGCATCAGTTACAACATTATCAGTTAAAGCTGTTTGAAGAGCTGTCCATGATGCTGCTGTATAATCAGCTTCGGTTAAAGCTGCTGCTGCTGCTACTGCTGCGTTGTAAGCAGTTAAGTCAGATTTTTCTGTTACGATTTTAACTTCTAGAGCTTCTAATCGTAAGGAAGAACCAGTAGTACCAAGTTCTTGTCCATCTTCAAACCATGCGGTATCACCGATTTTTTGGATATGGCCTTTGTACATTACTTTGTAACCTTGTACGGCGTTGCCGGCATCGTCTACTAAATTAATTTCAATAGCTTCGATACGTTGGGCTTGACCTTCAGTTCCGGCAAAATTACCGTTTAGAACTGGAGCCATCCAGCCGACGTTTTGAACGTGAACTCGATATTGGATATTTACATTAGCTGGTTTGTTGGTTAATTGAATCCAGAAACCTTCTAATCGTAGGCTTTGGCCTATTGTACCCAATTGATTTGGGCCTTGAATCCATGTACCATCTGTTGGATAGTTACCAACATTTTGGATGTGTCCCCGATATTCAACCCCCGCTGCGTCTGTTGCAGTAGTTGTTGCGTTTCCAGATAATAATCCTACAAACGAATCCCAAGCTGATGGTTGTTCATTAGCTGCGAATACGCTTGACGAGAATACCATGGAGAGCATCATCAATACTGATAAAATGCTTACTGTAATCTTCTTCATACTTTGTTTCCTCCGTTGTTAAATTTTGTTTTTTTTATCCGGAAGTTCCAGCAATAACTGTTACATTAGTCGCCTAGAAATTCCAGAGCTTAATCATGCTCCATATTTAATTGTCTAAATTTACGGTTCGAACTGTCCCTCTTTCCTCCTTCCTAATTTTTAGCTACACAAACCGTTTTCTTTTTTTGAAAAATCCGGTTTGCCAATACAGTTAAACGGTAAACCTAGAAAGAGCGTTCTTGTATGATTCTACACCTTCTTATGATGTTTTGCAATAAATATCGTTGTTTTTTTGAATAAAAAACGTGGTTTTTACATTTCAAAACCGAAACAATGATGGGTTCAGCTCACACATTTGACACATTATTATCTTTTGTATCGACAATATATTAACTGCTTTCATTTTTGACCAAACAAACTGCACTTGATGCGATAAAATCGCTCTCATTATCATTTCTTCGATGGTAGCGATCAGCTCCTTTCGGAATGTAACTTCGAATCGACATTTTTTTCTCTACGACTGGTTAACGCCCGGGGCGGGAGTTTTATTGCATCGGATTTCAGTTTTTTTATTTTTTTTAGCGGGTGCGCAATTTTCGCACAAGGGGACAGTTCTTTTGTGTCCTTTTATTAAAAATATTTGGTTGACACAAGAAGAACCGTCCCCTTTTGCTTTTGTTCTTCTATTTAAACTATTTAGTTGACACAAGAAAAACCGTCCCCTTTTGCTTTTGTTCTTCTATTTAAACTATTTGGTTGACACAAGAAAAACCGTCCCCTTATGCTTTTCCTATTTGCTGTCGATGGGTTCTTCGGGGATTACTTCGGCGGGTTGTTCTTCCGGCTCGGTTGGGGGTTTTTCGCTTAAGGGTTTTTTCTCTTCGTCAACCGCTTCGGTTTCTTTTTCCGGTGGGGTGACAACTGGTTCGGTTGGGGTAGGGGGATCGACAATGGTAACTGCCGGGGTTTCCGGGGTTAAAATCACGACCGGATCACTTGGTGGTGTTTCTTTATTGGCACTGTTTGTGTTGTCACTCGGTGCGCTGGTGGACTCTGGTGGTTTCACCTCGGTGATTTCTTCGGTGGGGGTGGTTGGTGTGCCAAGATCTTTGGTCTCTTTTTCAGGCACATCGACCTTAATGACGTTGGTGAGATCGACTGATTTTTCTTTGGATACTGCCAGCAAATCGGTCAGGGACATTGCGGCCAGGGTTTCCATACTCAGCGAACTGTCGGCGACAATCAATTCTTTCATGACATTGAGTTTGCCGGTGGAAACACTATACTGCTCGGCCTCGGTAACCGCCTGGTTATCAGGAGTGACGGTCTGTCTGACTACCGTGGCGGAGATGTTCTCGGCGGTGGCACTGTCTTTTATCACCTGGTTGAGGGTTGCTGCCAGATCATCGGCTTTGGCGCTGCTCTGATTTTCTACTGACACCATCACAACGCTTTTATTCTCGTCCAGATAACCGTTTTTGATCATGGCGGTGATAATCACCCCGACTGAAGCTTCGAGGTTGGTCTGACCCAGGTTCTCCTCATCAAGCAACGTCTGCACATCCTGATCAAAGGCTTTAACCGAAAGAATCTGTTTGTGCTTGTTGGTAACAATTTCGACACTCTGGTTGGCGTCCAGGGCAATGATGCTCTCGGGCGCTTTAAACTCCGCAAACCAGGTAGTCACGCAGACCAGCATCACCAGAGCGCCGGCAACAGCCATCGAGAGCGGCTTAAAGTAACGCTGCCCCTTCCCCTGCTTTATCGCCGGGGTTTGCTGTTGCCGGGTGACATAGTCATGCTCGGTCATTTTGGTGACGGGCATGGCAGCCAGCTTTTCAAAGTCCAGACCAGGAGCCTGGCTGATGCTTCGGCAAAGCGACGCTTCTATATTCAATTTTTTATGATAGCTCATTATAACACCTCCTGTTCGATGAGATATTTTTTCAATTTTTTCAGTCCCCGATGATACTTGGACAGAACGGTGGATAGGTTCATCTCCAGATTTTTGGCGATTTCGCGGTGGGTAAACCCGGAAATCGCATGTAAAAGAATGATTTCGGTTTCTTCGCTGCTGAGTATTTTCAGTGCGGTCTGGAGAACCAACTGGTCTTCCTGATCACTGATGTAGGAAAAGTTCAGGTCATTTTCGATATCGGCGATTTCAATACTGTCGTTTTTCTGTCTGTTCCTAATTTTGCTGATCGACAGATTCCGGGCGATGGTAAAGACCCAGGCCATTGGTTTGCCCATCGGCTGGTAAAGATGGGCGGCCGCCCTGATCTTTAGATAGGTATCCTGGACGACATCTAGCGTATCATCATGATTCTTTAAGGTCGATAAAACAAACGCATAGACGGATCGTTCCGTCAGGCGATAAAATTCCTCAAATGCGGCCATATCATTTTCGGCAATCCGGATGAATATGGCTTCATCGATATTTAGTTTTTGTTTTTCAGCACTACCGACGTTGTTCAGTACCACCATCGAAAGGAATAGATTCATCAGCGAACCCCCAACATTATATTAACGTTTTGTTAAGACGTTTTATTGCATTGATTTTGACGTTTTTTATTTTTTTGCACAGCGTGGTGGCACAAGGGGACAGTTCTTTTGTGTCCTCATGTAAAAAAATTGGTTGACACAAGAAAATCCGTCCCCTCGTGCTCTCATGTAAAAAAAAAATTGGTTGACACAAGAAAAACCGTCCCCTTTCGCCCGTGACATAGGGACATTTCATCTTTCATCCCGATGGGCTGACAGACGTAACGTCCCCAAGTCATCCCCTATTATCAGCCATAAATAAGAAAAAGACAAGATGTGGCATGTTGTGTGCCAGATATTTTTTTCGTTTTTTTGTTTCGCAAATGCTTACAGGCGTGAAAAGGAGACATCTCCGGTGTCATCCATGATGGGAATGACACCTCGTAACGTCTCCCTTTTATATCTGCTTGTGAAGTCTATTTTATTGTCTCTTTGCTGTAGATACCCATATCGTTTTTTATATACCTTATTATAACATAAAAGGCGTGGTTTATTTTTTTTTAAGGTTTTTTAAAGTTACCAAGTCATACTCTCCCCCTGGCGGGCGAATTTTTATCTCCGGGAAGCCAAGGTTTGTAGGTGACTTTTTTTAATTGACGTGATAGAATGTAACTATTATGGGAATATAATTTTTATCAGGTTTTTTTATGTACACGATATCAGTAACTACTAAAATGATGTCTTAGGATAATTTTTTATGAAGGAGAATTTAAATGGAAAAGAAATTAAACTACACTGTCGATGAGCTCATTGATTTACATGTCTTACAGCAGTTTCAGGATAGTTTTGCCAAGGCTTTGGGGATGGCCAGCGTTTCGGTGGATAATGTCAAAGGGACTATCACCGAGCCTAGTAATTTTACGGACTTTTGTATGAAATACACGCGCGGTTCTGCTGAGGGCAACAAACGCTGCATCGCCTGTGATATCGAAGGCGGCAAGAAATCGGGCAACACTGGTAAACCGGCAGTGTATTCCTGTCATGCCGGGCTGGTCGATTTTGCGGCGCCGATCATCGTCAATGGGCAGCAGATTGGGGCGATTCTTGGCGGTCAGGTACTTGATGCGCCACCGGATGAGGATAAGTTTCGAAGAATTGCCCGGGAAATCGGTGTCGATGAAGAAGAGTATATTGCCGCCCTGCGTAAAATAACCATTGTTCCACGCGAAAAAATCAATGCGGCCGCTGATATGCTTTATGTTTTTGCCAACTCGATTTCAAAAATGGGTCATCACAACCGCTTGCTGGTTGATGAAACCGAAAACTTCCAGAATATTTCTGAAAATATGTTTGAAAATATCCGCGCTGTTACCGATGTCGTCAATAATTTCTCGGTGCAGATTGAAGCGTTAATCAAGGCTTCTGATGAGTTACTGGAGTCTTCGACCATTTCCAAGAACAAGGTTAAAGAAACGGATTCGATTCTTAAGTTTATCCGCGATGTGGCCACCCAGACCAATCTGCTGGGACTCAACGCCGCCATTGAAGCCACCCGGGCCGGAGAATTTGGCCGCGGCTTTAACGTCGTTGCCGACGAGGTTCGTAAACTGGCAGTAATGAGTGTAGATTCGGCTAAGAAGATTGAGAGCATCCTGGACAGCATTGTCGTGAGTATGAACTCGGTGGAATCGCAGGCCGCCAAATCTTACAAGATCATTGGCGAACATCAAGCGGCGATGGGCGATATCACAGAAAAGTTGACGCTGCTCAATGAAATATCCGATAAGTTGAAGGTTGAGATTAGTAATCTTAAAAATAGTCTATACTAGAATTTGCAAGGCGGGGGAACCCGGCTTGAGGTTGTCGATAAACTGCCGTACCGACCAATTGTTAATCTGTTGTTCGCTGCGGAATCGGACAGGCTCTGCCGTGTCCGCTCCGATGCGTACAACATGATGTAACAATTGTCGGTACTGGGTTATCTTTTTGACAGTTTAGGTGGGTTACCCCGCCTTTTTTTTATGCAAAAAAGCGCACAGGGGGACAGTTCTTTTGTGCACCTTTATTAGATTTTTTGGTAAGCACAAGAAGAACCGTCCCCCTTTGATAAGTTCACGCTCTATCTTTAGGCATCTTTTTTGTTTCTTTTCCATTTTAATGGTGTAACACAATTTTGAAAAAGGAGGTTGAGTGATGAGATGCAGATGATTTTAGATAGTTTGCCTAAGGTTTTTGCGGTGCTGGGATCGCTGGTGGGTTTTCTGTTGGGTGGCTTTGACGGGTATTTGTATACCCTGGTGGGCTTTATCCTGATTGATTATCTCACCGGTCTGAGCCTGGCGGTGGCACGGCGGCAGCTATCGAGTGAAATTGGCTTTGTCGGAATTATGAAAAAAATGCTGATTCTGGTGATGGTGGCCATGGGTCACCTGTTGGATGAAAATCTGCTGGGCGGTGGTGCCACGATGCGCACCGCCGTGATTTTCTTTTATGCCGCCAATGAAGGGATCAGTATTACCGAAAATCTTGGGTGCCTGGGATTTCCGATGCCGGCTAAGTTGAAACAGGTCTTGGCGCAGTTAAAAGAGGATGAATGAGGGTGTATGACACAGGGACATTTCGAACATGACGTGGGGGACGTTTCGTTAGCCATATTGAGTTGCAGCGATGCCCGGGGGATGACGTGGGGACACTTCCCTGTCATCCCAATGTGCTAACGGGTATAACGTCCCCGATTTATCCCCTACCCTGTGTCTATTCCCACAATAAAAGGAGGAAATGATGTGTAGAAATGATGAACAGCTTACGGCGCATTTTAATCGGCAAGAGTTTATTTGCTGTTGTGAGGGACGTTACTGTGATGGGTTCCCGGCGGAAATGAACCGCGAACTGGTGGGTCGGATGGAAGCTGTCCGGATGGTGCTGGGATCGCCAATTATTGTGACGTCCGGGGTTCGCTGTC
Organism: Acetobacterium sp.; assembly: GCF_030652775.1. Lineage (GTDB taxonomy): Bacteria > Bacillota > Clostridia > Eubacteriales > Eubacteriaceae > Acetobacterium. The sequence goes on from NZ_JAUSPS010000079.1 coordinate 10,984, forward strand.
CGATCCGAAATGAGGAAGTTGGGGGGATTCCCGACTCCCGGCACCTGGTTGGCGATGCGGCCGATTGTTATGCCCCGGGGATTGCGGTTTATGACCTGGCCGATGCCGCCATTGCGGCCGGGCTGGGGGTGATTGTTTATGAGGACGAGGGGTTTTGTCATTTGGAGCTTTAGGAATCGCACAAGGGGACGGTTCTTTTGTGTCCATTTTTGGAGAATAATTAGGTTAACACAAGAAAAACCGTCCCCTTTTGCTTACAGCGATGCTCGCATGACAATGGGACATTTTGCTTTTCATGCTCTACCTAATTTTTTATGGCACCTTTTTCCGGGATGTTCCATTTATTAGTATAATCGATGAAAGGAGGTACACAAAATGCCAGTAACAACAGATTTTATTAGTAATAAGCTGCAGGTTCGTTCGAACTATGGGATGGTGGATGGTAAGGAAGTGACTAAGTCTAAGACTTATGCAAATCTTAAAGCAACTGCCGGCAACGATGATATTTATGCTGTGGCTGAAGCACTTGCGGGTTTGCAGGCTCCAACCATGGAAGAAGTATTCAAAATTGAAACCACCCTATTGATTCCCGGTGTCTAGCACACCGCCAAAATATTAAAGAAAGGAGGTAAAAAAATATGGCAGAAATTAAGGCAGCCATGGTCTTTCAACGGGCTGATGGTAAAAACGCAACGATTTCGGTGTCGGATGCTGATCCGGCGGTGACTCAGGCTGAACTGAACACGGCAATGGATAATATCCTGGCCCGGAATGTGTTTGCTCCCGATAACAGTGGACTGGTGAAAAAGGTCAGCGGAAAGCTGATTAGCACCACCACCCAGGATTTTGTGATGACGGTGTAGATGGTGAGGCGGGGGGTAACCCCCGCTTTTTTTTATGCGCAAGGTGGACTTATTCACGCACAGGGGGACAGTTCTTTTGTGCACTTTTATCATATTTTTTTGGTAAGCACATGAAGAACCGTCCCCCTTTGCTCTCACCTGCGCTTACTCTGTTTGAACGTTTGTTCGTAAAATGGTTGATAATTGGATTTGATTGTTGTATAATGAGCATGCGAACTGATGTTCTATTTTATTGAAAGAGGTGACAATATGGAAAATAATGAAATGATTCTTTTGGTTCGGGGTGCCCGGCAGCGGGATCCCCGGTGTCAATTGGCTTTGATTGAAAGCTTCAGGCCTTTGATGCTTTCGATGATTCGCCGTTATGTATATGAAACGGATGCCGTTGATGACTACTTGAGCGAAGCAGCGATTGTCCTGCTCAATGCCGTGGCAGGTTTTAATGAAAATCTCGGGGTTCCCTTTTCCGGCTATTTGAAAAAGGAATTATTTTATTATTTTGTCAATGTCGCCAAGGTTCATCAGAACGTCGCCTCGCTGAACTCAGCAACTGGCGATGGTGACGCTTTTTCACTGCTCGATACTCTGGCGGATGCCGCAGATATTGAAGGTGATTACGTCCGGGCTGAAGACTTGTCGGCTTTGCAGATGTATCTGCCCCAGCTGCGGGAACGACAGCGCTGGATTATTGCCGAACATTATGTCAAGAACCGCAGTTTCCGGGAGATTGCTGACAGTATTGGGGTCAGCTCCAACAGCCTGGTCAAACTGCATCGCCGGGCGATTGCTGACTTGCGCACGTATTTTGGATTGGATCTGGTGAATTAAAAAAAGAGCCAGACAGACGAATTGCATCGGCTGTCTGGCTCTTTTTTGTGCGCACCGCACGAGGGGACGGTTCTTTTGTGTCCTCTTATTGAAACAAATTTGGATGACACAAGAAAAACCGTCCCCTAGTGCTCACGTTTTTCATGCCCTACCGTTGTTTGAGGTCGGCGGCGATCTGGTTGAGTTTTTTGAGGCGGTGATAGACGCCGGACTTTCCGACCGGGGGATCCAGGCGTTCGCCCAGCTCTTTAATGCTAGCATCAGGATAGTTAAGTCGCAATTCGGCAATGTCATAGAGATTTCGGGGCAGATTCTTTAAGCCCAGCTGCTCTTTAATCAGCATAATATCGGCGACCTGATCGTAAGAGGCAACAATGGTTTTGTTGAGATTGGCCGTTTCGCAATTAACCTGACGGTTGACGTCGTTGCGCATTTCTTTGACAATCCGGATGTTTTCCATTTCCAGCAGTCCGCGATGGGCACCAATGACGCTGAGAAAATCGGCGACGCTGCTCCCTTCTTTGAGGTAGAGCACCCAATGGGCTTTTCGGTGAATCAGATTTGATTTGATGTCAAAATCATCGAGAATCGTTTTGATGCTTTGCAGATAAGCACATTGTTCAGAACCTGTCGCCGGACTGCGTTCAATTTTTTTTTCGATTTTTTTATTTGCTAAAGGGGTCTTCTTTCCGACCAATTCTAAATGGTAGGTTTTTTCGGGATTGGATACGGATCCACATCCCAAAAAGGCACCGCGAATATAGGCTTTTGTCTGATTGGCCTGTTTTATGAATTGATCCGGCACCTGGTTGGCAAAAAAAGCCTGACCATTGGTATTATAAGTCAGGATTTGACAGTCTTCCAAGATTATTTTTGCCGTCCACGGTTCTTCAACCACCACCCGGTAGGCCCGGTGTTCTTTGAATTTTCTGGTTTTTTCTATTTTTATTTTTGGTTTAATATTGTACAGCGTTTTCAAGAGCTGATAGCATCTGGCCGCCACCGCGGGGTTTTCGGTTTTGATGCTGATCGCCATGGCACCTTTTTCATCGACGGAGATGGTCGCCACGGATCCGATCATCCCGGACAGTTCGGCCCGCTGACAGGCTTTGGAACCGAAGGGAAGCTTGGAAAGATCTTTTTTTAAAATAGCTGAAAATGTCATGGCGGCTCCTTTCTTTTCAGGTGTCGCACAAGGGGACAGTTCTTTTGTGCACTTTTGTTGAAATATTCAGGAAAGCACAAGAAAAACCGTCCCCTTGTGCTTTATTTCATATAGGTTTCGAAGATGCGGCGCGCCAGGAGATCGGCGTCGTGACGGACAAAACCGTTTTCCATGACGACATAGTCGTCCAGGATGTACTCATATTGTTCGATGGGGCTTTTTGTTTCAACCACGGTGGACTCGCATTTTTGATATTTTTCTTCGATACTTTTAGGCAGATTGCCGATATTGGCCACCACATAATCGAAGATTCGGCCTTCTGCCTGATCGAGGTGGCCTTCAATCGCCCGGATATGATCCTCCTGGGAATAGCCGTCGGTTTCTCCAGGTTGCGTCATGATGTTGCAGATGTAGAAACGACTGGCGCGACTGTCAAAAATAGCTCTGGCCACATCCTTCACCAACAGGTTGGGAATCACACTGGTATAGAGGCTACCGGGGCCGAGAACAATCATATCGGCATTTTTGATCGCTTCGATGGTTTCCGGCAGCGGTTTGGTGTCATCCTGTTTTAAAAATATCTGGGTGATCGGGCTTTTTTGTGCCAAAGCCGCCAGGGGAATGGATGATTCGCCTTCAATGATTTCGCCATTTTTCAGGGTTGCCATCAGCACCATCGGGGACAGGGTGACGGGCAGCACTTCCCCTTTAATTTGGAGTACGTCAGAAGTCCGTCGGACAGCGTCATAAAAATCATGGCTGATGCCGTTCATGGCCGCCAGAAAGAGATTCCCAAAGCTCTGGCCTGCCATGGGGCCGCCGGGAAAACGATAATTAAAGAGCTCCTGCATAACATTCTCGTCGTCAGCCAGAGCTAGTATACAGCTTCTGATATCGCCTGGGGGGAGGATGCCCAGTTCTTCTCGCAGTTTGCCAGAGCCGCCGCCGTCATCACCGACGGTGACGATGGCGGTGAGATTATCGGTATATTTTTTTAAACCCCGAAGGATGACCGATAAACCGGTGCCGCCGCCAATGGCAACGACCTTTGGGTTTCTCACTTTTACGATATCTTTCAAAGTAAACTCCCTTATATATTCTTTCATATCCATGGAATCACATCCTTTATCTATGTTCTTTGGTTTATTAAGTGCCGTCGCACATGGGGACGGCGCACATGGGGACGGTTCTTTTGTGCTCTTTTATTGAAATATTTTAGAAAGCACAAGAAAAACCGTCCCCTTGTGCTTTGTTCTATGCCCTACAAGAAAAACCGTCCCCTTGTGCTCTACCTTAGTGGTCGAGGCGGTTTTTTTTGATGTCCCGGTGTTTGAGGGCGGTTTCATAGCCTTTTTCTTTGAGGGCTTTGTTTAAAAGACAGGCATAGGTGACCGAGCGATGCTGGCCACCGGTGCAGCCGATGGCAATTTCAATGGTATTTTTGGACACCTTGGCAAATTGGGGAATCACAAATTCCACCAAATCCAGCAGTTTGTCATAAAAGATCCGGGCTTCCTGAAAGGACATCACGTAGTCTCTGACCGGCTGATCTTCGCCGGTTAAATTTCTCAGTTCCTGTTTATAAAAGGGATTGGGCAGAAAACGGACGTCAAAAACAAAATCGGCGCCCATCGGGCTGGCATATTTAAAACCAAAGGAATATATTTTTACTTTTGGTTTGCTATGATCCCGGTCGACTTTAAGTATTTTTTCCAACTGTTGTTTAAGTTCTCTGACTTTTATTTCGGAGGTGTCGATCACTTCATCGGCTATTTCTCTGTAGTGTTCCAGGCTTTTTCGTTCCTGCTGGATCGCTTCGAGCAGATTGCCGGAGGAATGCGTCAACGGATGATCTCGTCGGGTCTCCTGATACCGGGATACTAGCACCTCGTCGCGGGCATCTAAAAAGATCAGTTTGATATCATCCTTGGCGGCCTTGTATTCGGTCAGGGGCGTATCTTTGCCATCCAGAAACACATCGCCGCGGACATCGGTTACCAGGGCTATTTTTTCTATTTCAGTAGCGGATTGCTGACAGAGATTGATGAACGTCACAATCAGTTGCGGCGGGATGTTATCGACGCAAAAATAACCCAGATCTTCGAGGATTTGGATCGCCTGGGATTTTCCTGCTCCGGACATGCCGGTGATGATGATGATTTTCATGGGGATCTCCTTTGCTTCTATGCGATGGGACGCACAAGGGGACGGTTCTTTTGTGCTCTTTTATTGAAATACCTTAGAAAGCACAAGAAAAACCGTCCCCCTGTGCTCCTTATTCTGTTATGTTGACGATGCGGGTGATGGGGATGCCGGCGGCTTTGATGGTTTCCGGGGCGTTGCCCATATCGCCGAGGGCAGCAATGCTGTGGGCGTCGCTATTGATGGCGAAATCGACTGGATATTTCATGGCGATTTTAATTTCTTCGGCGTTTAAATGATCGTGTCTGGGGTTGATTTCCAGAATCACGCCGTGTTCGGCGGCGGCTTTGGCTACTGCTTCGATATTAATGGGCATTTTATCCCCGGGATGGGTGATCAGTTTGATGTCATGTTGCTCCATCATTTTAATGTAGGTACGGGTATTCATATCGACCACCGCTTTTCTCAGAAATGGCAGCACCCGAGCGGCATAATTGGGAATCGCAAAGACAAATAAATCTTTAATGCTGGCAGGAAAATAGCCGTAGTGATAGCCGGCTGAAATCCAGTCGCAATATTTCTTTTCTTCGGCGCCGATATCGATATTGCCCTCGGCTCCGGTAATGTTGGATTCGACGGAGAGATAGATTGCAATATCGTCGTATTTTTGATTAAGGGCATCAATTTCGGCCCGCATTTTCGCAAAATTCTTTTTTCGGACCCCAAACATCGGATGGCTCCGGCCATGATCGGAAATGATAATGGCTTCCAGACCGATTTCGCGGGCCTGGTCCACCATTTCCGCAATGGTATTTTTGCCATGGCTATAGATTGTATGGGTATGCATATCATGTGTTATTTTCATGGTTGATTAGTCGTTTCCGATGACAATGACTTCGGTTTTGAGGTCGACGTCAAATTTTTCTTTCACGGCTGACTGGATGGCAGCGATGAGATTTAATATGTCAGCAGCGGTGGCGCCGCCTTTATTGATGACAAAGCCGCTGTGTTTTTCGGATACCTGGGCGCCGCCGATGGAATAGCCTTTAAAGCCAGCATCTTGAACCAGTTTTCCGGCGTAATAGCCCACTGGTCGGCGGAAGGTGCTACCGGCGCTGGGGTATTCCAGCGGTTGTTTGGTCTGTCTTTGGGTATTCAGATCCAGCATTTTTGCGGCGATTACCTGGTAATCGCCGTTTTTAAGAACCAGTTCGACACTGACCAGCACCCAATGGTGTTGTTGCAGGATACTGGATCGGTAACCAAAATTGCACAAATCGGCGGGAATTGTTTTCAGACTGCCGTCTTCGGTGATCACCGTGATGCTTTTAATGACCCCCTTCATTTCGCCATCGTAAGCGCCAGCATTCATGGTGACGGCTCCACCGAGGCTGCCGGGAATGCCGGAAGCAAATTCCAGGCCAGTGAGTTTTTCTTCTAGCGCCACGTTGGCCAGATCTTTCAGGCTGATCCCCGGTTCGGCAATCAGGGTTTCTCCCACTGTTTTAACCTGATTGAGGGCTTTAGTATTGATGATGATGCCGCTATAACCGTTATCCCGGACGATCAGATTGCTGCCGTTACCCATAATATAGAGGGATTTTTCTGATTGTTTGCAGATTTCCAGTACCGCCTGCAGTTCTTCCCGGGTCTGGGGCATTAAAAAAAGGTCTGCCGGCCCCCCTACCTTAAAGGATGTATGGTTTTTCATCGGTTCATTTTCTTTTATATTTTCTATCGCCATGACGGCTTGCAGTTTTTTGATGGTATTATTCATATGATTATTCCTAACTTTTTTACAGTGTGTCGCACAGGAGGACGGTTCTTTTGTGCACTTTTTATCGAATAATTAGGAAAGCACAAGAAAAACCGTCCCCCAGTGCTTATCCCAATTTTTTTACTTAGATTAGGTTCATCATACCATTATTTATTAAGATTCGCCACAAAAAAAGACCCCTGACGGGTCTTTTTAAGAATCTTTAATCCTATTCTGCGACGGCGCAGAGGGTGGCGATGCAGACCTGGGCGGCTCCGGCTTCCAGGAGGGTGGCGCTGGTTTCGGCCAGAGTGGCACCAGTGGTGAGGACGTCATCAACCAACAGGATGGTTTTATTTTGGATGGCCTCGATGGTTTCAACATTAAAAGCACCGGTGAGATTGCGCAGTCGTTCTTCCCGTCCCTGGCCGATCTGATGGGGGGTGTTGCGGCTACGGATGAGGATTTGCGTGGCCAATTCCGGCACTTTGGACATTTTCTGACATAGACCGTCATGAATACCCCGGGCAATCTTTTCGCTCTGGTTATAGCCCCGTTCTGACTGGCGGTTGCGATGCAGGGGGACAGGGATGATCAAATCCACGTCGTTGATCCACTGGCACTTTGCGATCGCCTCCCCCATTTGGGTACCAACCCAGATGCCCAGGTGGGGGCGATCTTTGAATTTGATGGCATGAACCAGTTTTTTGCCAGAGTTTTGATAATTAAGATGGGCATAACCACCGGCAAAGGGCAGCTTGAGTTTGGCGCAGGGGGTACACACATCACGATTGGCGGTAAAAACAGGTCGTCCGCACTGGACACAGGTGGGTGTGTTGATGATTGGAAGATCATCTTCGCAGTGATGGCATAAAAACCGGTCAGTTACAAAAAGCACCTTACCGCAGATGGGGCAGGTGCCGTTTTTAAGGAAGAGATTGTTCTCGAGGAAAGTCAGGAAGGTTTGTTTCAGGTTCATGGTTACCTCACTTTATGGCGATTGCTTCGCAAAAAACCGTTTCGCACAAGAGGACAGTTCTTTTGTGCACTATTTATTGAAATAATGAGGAAAGCACAAGAAAAACCGTCCCCTAGTGCTCAACTTTTCGTCCTTACTGAATTGCCCGGGCATGACATGGGGACATTTCGCCTATCATCCCGACGGGCTGACAGGTGTAACATCCCCATGTCACGCCCTGCTTATAGCATTGGGTGGTTGATGTAGGCGATGATGCGGTTGCGCAGGGCGGTTTGACGGTTTTGGGATTCGGTGGACTTGATCATTTGGCGGAAGACGTACTGGTTGCCCATCAGGATCAGGAGTCTTTTTGCCCGGGTGACGGCGGTATACAGCAGTTTCCGGTTGAGAAAGAGCGGTGGGCCGCCGACGATCGGCATGACGACCACGGGAAACTCACTGCCCTGGCTTTTGTGGACGGTCATGGCATAGGCGTGGGTGATTTCGTCCATCTGGTCAAAGTCGTAAGTCACCCGCTTGCCGTCGTTAAAGAGAATCGCAAAAGATTTATCGCGGCTGCTGATCTTTTCGAGGATGCCGATATCACCGTTGTAGATTCCTTCGCCCTGTTCTAGCGACAGGGTATCATCCCACTTGATCCGGTAATTGTTTTTGATCTGCATGACCTTGTCGCCCTCCCGGTAAATGACCATCCCAAATTCCCGCTGAGCATGGTCTTCCCGGGGCGGATTGAGGACAGCCTGGAGTTCCCGGTTGAGGTTGATGACTCCGACCTTGCCGTTTTTCATCGGGGAGATCACCTGGATGTCATGGATACTGTCAAACCCTTTTGCGATCGGCAGTCGATTGGTAACCAGTTCCAGGATATCTCGCAGCAGCTTGTCACCGTCGTTTTTATTGAGGAATAAAAAATCCGAGTCGTTGTTGATATCCGGGATCCGACCGTGGTTGATTTCATAAGCATTGACGGAAATCATACTTTCTTCTGATTGGCGGTAGATCCGATCGAGACTGAGCACCTTAATGGCACCGCTTTCGATGATGTCTTTTAAGACATTTCCCGGGCCGACGGAGGGTAGCTGGTCGGCATCCCCCACCATAATCAGCCGGGTGCCGGGCTGGAGAGCCATCAGCAGACTGTCCATCAGCAGGATATCAATCATCGAGGATTCATCGACGATGATGGCGTCAACATCCAGGGGGTTGGTTTCGTCCTTGCTGAAGCTGGGAAAGTCATCGTCCTGGCTGTATTCATATTCCAGCAGACGATGGATGGTTTTGGCTTCATTGCCGGTGGTTTCGGTGATGCGCTTGGCCGCCCGGCCGGTGGGAGCTGCCAGGACGGTTTTCAGACCGAGATCTGTAAAAATTCGAACGATGCCGTTGATAATCGTGGTTTTACCGGTTCCCGGTCCGCCGGTGATGATAATAACCCCATTGTCCATTGCCGCTGCGATGGCTTCACGCTGTTTATTATCCAGGGTGATTGCAACATCCCGTTCGTAGTCTTTGACCTTGGCGTCGATGTTGATGTCGGCAATTTTATAGGTCATCTGGCTGATTCTGGCCATCGCCAGGGCGGCATTATCTTCAGCTTCGTAGAGATTTCGGGGATAGTATACCCGCTGGTCGGCCACGTCTTCGCAGATGATCCGTCCCATTAAAACCAGTTCGCCCAATTGGGCGGTGATCTCGTCCTCGGCTACCCCTAAAATCCGCGAGCTGGTCTGGATCAGCTCGGCTTCGGTCATATAGGTATTGCCGCGATTATAGCATTCTCCCAGTGAATAGTTGATCCCGGCCAGAATCCGACCGGGACTGTTCTCTTCAAAGCCCAGGTGGTTGGCAATCTGGTCGGCGATTTTAAAACCGATGCCGCGGATATCGTCAATCATCTGATATGGGTTATTAAGCAACACCGAAATCGTGTCGAATTTATAGGTCTTGTAGAGCTTCATTGCCCAGTTGGCAGAGATACCATAGTCCTGGATCTGGATCATGATCTGCCGGACTTCCCGCTGTTCGTGATAGACTTCTTTGATGCCATCGAGGGTTTTCTTGCCGATGCCTTTGATTTCGGATAAGCGCTCGGGATTATTATCCAGGATATCCAGGGTTTCTTCACCAAAACGGGCAACGATGGCTTTGGCAGTTTTTTCACCGATACCGGGCAGAATACCGGATGACAGATAGCGGATAATGCCCTCGCTGGAGGTGGGGATTTCCATGGCATAGGTTTCCATAGTGAACTGATCGCCGTAGTTTTTATGTTCGGTCCAGTAGCCGCTGAGTTTTAAGTATTCCCCGTGATTCAGTTCGTCGAAATTGCCAACCACGGTGACCAGATCGCCGTCGATATCAAAATGAGCGACGGTGTAGCCGTTGCTTGTGTTTCTAAAGACGATGTGCTCCACCGTTCCCTTAATGCTTTCCATGTTTTGCTCCTGTTATTGTAGAATTATGCCTTATTATAACACAAAAAAAGACCCATTATTGGGTCTTTTTTGTTTATACTATTATCTCTTATTAAACTTAGCGATTAAACCAATTTTGGTTTTTTGCTGTAAGTTGTGTGTAATAAGTGATGCGATTTATGACCATTCGGTTCTCCCAAATATTCATCATAAATACGGATAACCGCTGGACTTTGGTGTGATTTACGATATTTTGTGATTTTTGCATCTGACACATAAAGAGCTTTAGCTCTTTCAGCGCGGATATCAACATCCATTTTGTCTTTTGCCGACACAATGGATTGGCCACCACCGTTAACACAGCCGCCTGGGCATCCCATTAATTCAATGAAATGGGTATCAGCTAATTCGCCAGCTTTTAATTGTTTCATAACTTTATCAATGTTGCTTCCGCCACTGGCAACTACTAATTTAACTGCCAGATCAGGGGTTACATCAACAGTTGCTGTTTTGATTCCTTGAACACCACGAACCATTTCGTAGTCAATTTCCTGAATATCTTTTTTGTTTAAGATATCAGCTAGTGTTCTTACTGCAGCTTCCATTACACCACCGGTAGCACCAAAAATAACGGCTGCTCCAGTGTATTCACCATAGTAATCGTCAAAATCTTCTTTAGGAAGTTTATCAAACATAATTCTGGCTTCTTTAATCATCCGAGCTAATTCACGAGTTGTGATGGAAATATCAACATCAGGAATTCCATCGACTTTTAATTCTTCTCGTTTAAGTTCGTATTTTTTTGCTGTACATGGCATAACTGAAACAACTACCATGTCTTTAGGATCAATGCCATTTGTTTCGGCATAATGGCTTTTTAGTAATGCACCAGTAATCTGCTGTGGTGATTTACAGCTTGACAAATGAGGTAAAAATTCTGGGTAGTAGGTTTCGATGTATGTAATCCAACCTGGTGAACATGATGTGATCATTGGTAGAACACCGCCGTTGGTAACACGACCAAGAAGCTCTGTTCCTTCTTCCATAATGGTAACATCGGCACCGAAGCCGGTATCAAATACTTTATCAAATCCAAGTCGTCTCAGGGCTGCCGCCATTTGATCGGTAACAGGAGTTCCCATTGGGTATCCAAATTCTTCGCCCAGTGATGCTCGAACTGCAGGTGCTGTTTCGACGATAACAGTTTTTGTTGGATCGGCAATTGCATCCCAAACTTCCTGAATGCTTGATTTTTCTTTTAAAGCCCCAACAGGACAGTTGACGATACATTGTCCGCATCGGATGCATCCAACATCTGCTAAAGATTTTCCAAAGACAGGCTGAACCTGAGATGTAAAGCCTCGGCCAACAGTTCCCAGAACAGAAACATTTTGGACATTTCCACAAACAGAAACACACCGTTTACAAAGAATACATTTGCTTTCATCTCTGACAATTGAGTCTGATTTATCATCAACTAATTTTCCTGATTTTTCGCCTTCGAAGGGAACTTCGGAAACACCCAAATCAGTTGCTAATGTTTGTAATTCACAGTTTTCACTACGAACACAGGTTGTACATTCGCGATTATGGTTTGAGAGGATCAGTTCAAGATTCACACGTCTTGCTCTTCTGGCTGATGGAGAGTTTGTCAGTACTTCGATGCCATTGGCAACTGGGTAAACACAAGCTGCCTGTAAGGCTCTAGCTCCGGCAATCTCAACAACACACATCCGACAGGCACCAATCTCGTTAACATCTTTGAGGTAACAGAGGGTGGGAATATCGATGTTGTTCATTCTGGCAGCTTCTAAAATGGTTGTTCCTTCTGGAACAGTCATTTCCTGACCGTTTATTTTAAATGTTACTTCTTTCATTATTCTAATGACCTCCTAAATTAACCCTTGGAAATGGAGCCAAATGGACAGGCTTCAATACAGGCACCACATTTAATACATTTTTCGGCATCAAGAATGTATGGTTTTTTCTTTTCACCAGTAATTGCGTCTGCAGGACATTTTTTAGCACAGATTCCGCAACCTTTACAGGTATCGGGATCGATTGTGAAGTCTAACAGATGTTTACATACGCCGGCTGGACATTTTTTATCATTGATATGTGCTTCATATTCATCTCTGAAATAACGAATGGTTGAAAGAACAGGGTTAGGAGCTGTTTGTCCCAATCCACAAAGAGCTGAAGCTTTGATACCGACTGCCAGTTCTTCTAATCGTTCGATATCGCCTTCAATCCCTTTACCGTCACAGATTCGTTCCAGAATTTCTAACATTCTTTTGGTTCCAATACGGCAAGGAGGACACTTACCACAGGATTCGTCCTGGGTAAAGTCAAGGAAGAAACGGGCAACGTCAACCATACAGTTGTCTTCATCCATGACGATGAGTCCACCAGAACCCATCATTGAGCCGATGGCAATCAGGTTGTCATAATCAATTTTTGTATCTAATAAAGAAGCAGGGATACATCCGCCTGATGGTCCACCGGTTTGAGCTGCTTTGAAAGCTTTACCGTTGGGAATACCACCACCGATTTCAAATACGATTTCTCTCAGGGTTGTGCCCATTGGGATTTCTAATAGACCGGTGTTATTGATTTTTCCACCCAGTGCGAATACTTTTGTTCCTTTAGATTTTTCGGTTCCTACTGCTGCAAACCATTCGGCGCCTTTTAAGATAATGGCAGGAATATTTGCATAGGTTTCTACGTTATTTAAAACGGTTGGTTTTCCAAATAAACCTTTGTTGGCTGGGAATGGCGGACGTGGACGCGGTTCACCACGTTTACCTTCGATAGAGTTCATTAATGCTGTTTCTTCACCACATACGAAAGCTCCAGCACCTAAACGAATTTCAAGGTCAAAGGAGAAATCAGTATCAAAGATGTTTTCGCCTAATAAACCATATTCTTTTGCCTGGTCAATCGCAATTTGGAGACGGTTAACAGCGATTGGGTACTCAGCCCGAACATATACATAACCTTTAGAAGCGCCAACTGCAAAACCAGCAATCGCCATCGCTTCGATTAAGGCATGGGGATCGCCTTCTAAGACCGATCGATCCATGAATGCGCCGGGGTCACCCTCATCAGCGTTACAGGCGACGTATTTGATACCATCTTCTGATACTGCATCATGGGCAAACTGCCATTTAAGACCAGTTGGGAAACCTCCGCCCCCACGACCACGAAGACCGGAAGCTTTAACTTCATTAATAACGTCAACTGGGGTCATGGTTAACAGTACTTTTTCAAGTGCCATGTAACCATCAAAGCCAATGTATTCATCAATGTTTTCGGGATTAATAACGCCACAATTTGCTAATGCAATACGTTTTTGTTTTTTGAAGAATCCTAATTCATTAATTGACAGTGGGTGATGTCCATCACCTTTTTCGGTGTAAATCAGTCGATCTAATGGACGACCTTTGACAAGGTGTTCTTCGACCATTTCGGGGATATCTGCTGCTTCAACGCGGCTGTAGAATGTACCTTCTGGGTAAATAATAACAACTGGTCCCAGTTCACACAAACCAAAACAACCGGTTGCAACAACTTCAACTTCATCAAGTATATCGTGTTTTACGAGTTCTTTTTTTAATTCTTTTACTAATATCATGGATCCTGAGGACGTACATCCTGTACCACCACAAATCAGTATCTGCGAACGTTTATATGCCATCTGCTCTTCTCCTCCTCAATTAACCCTTAACCGTTGGATCAATGACTTTACCATCAACCACAGTCATGGTATATTCACTGACCACTTTGCCTTGAGCCAAGTGTTCATCTACAACTCGTGCAACCTTTTCGGCTGTCATGTGTACATAGGTTACTTTTTCATTGTTGGCATCGTAAACTTCTACAATTGGTTCCAATCGACATGATCCGATACATCCAGTTTGAGCAACAGTAACGTCGACTAAACCTTTTGCATCCACTTCTTCCATCAATTTAACCATTACTGGTCGGGCGCCGGCAGCGATACCACATGTTGCCATTCCTACTACAACACGGTAACCATTTTTGCCGTGTCGTAAATTGATTTCGTTTAATTTTTTATCACGAATCGCTTTTAGTTCTGCTAAGGACTTTGCCATAAATTTTTTCCTCCATAATTTCTTCAAGACCCTCCGAAACGAATTCCCGAATCCAATTAAGAATTTCCGGTTCGTTTAAAGATTCAACTTCCAGGGTCTCTTTAATTTCTCGTGTATTAAAAACAAATAATCGGTTATTACAGTCGTGTTGGTAGTTAAGATCTGTCTCTCCAAAAGACATTACCATGGTGAGGATCGTATCGGCCATATTCCCCAGGGGGGCACGATCGATATGATCTCGCATGAAGTTTCCAACCACCTTTGTTCCGACACCGGGAGTTGAGCTTATCTCAAAATATCCGCCGCATGCTTCCGCTGCTGCTTTGAATAGCGATAAACCCAGACCAACTTTACGGGTTGTTCGGGTCGTCACAAATGGATCGGTGATATTATGAAGCCTATCGGCCGGTATTCCGCACCCGTCATCTTCGATAATGATGGTGAGTTCATTGTTTGCCAAGGATTCAACAATCACTAATTTAACAAGCTTTGCCTGTGCTCTGATGGAATTCTGAGTAATATCTAATATATGAAGGGACAATTCTTTCATAACTGTTGACTAGTATTTTTCTAGGATTCCTGGAATTTCATCTACGGTCAAACGCCCAAATACTTCTTCGTTAATCATCATTACTGGAGCTAAACCACAAGCGCCAACACATCGTGTTGCATCAACTGACCATTTTCCATCTTCAGTTGTATCGCCAAGCTGTGTTCCCAGAAAGCTGTTAACTTTGTCAATAATTGGTTGGGCGCCTCTAACATAACAAGCGGTTCCCAAACAGATCCCAATTTTGAATTTTCCTTTTGGTTTAAGTGTAAATTGTGAATAAAATGTTGCCACACCGTAGACTTCAGTTAAGGGAATCCCTAACTCGTCTGCAATGGTTCCTTGTAGTTCAAGAGGTAAATAGCCGTACTTAAGCTGTGTTTCCTGCAGAATCTGCATTAAACAACCTGGTACTTCTCTGTGCTCAGCGACTATTGCCTTTACTACGTCCAAATTTTCAACTGGTATTAATTCAGCCAATTTTCAAACCTCCTAATTAAATCATGCAAACCTTTACGCTTTTGATTGCATATTTTCTAACGAAGTCATTATAACATATAACGTTACATTTCGTTATATTTATAACAGATAAATTTTTTACTCTATTTACCCCGAATTTTAATGAAAACCTTTAACTTTGTCGATTTTAGAGGTAAAATTTCTACTCATTTATTTTTTTTGGAAATTAAGTGTAATAATTTTACGCAAAAAAAGTAGGTATTTAGAAAAATACCTATAAAGTTCACGGCTAACTACCGTACCGACCAATTGTTAATCTGTTGTTCGCTGCGGGTTCGGACAGGCTTCGCCGTGTTCGCCCCGATGCGTACAACATGATGTAACAATTGTCGGTACTACTTATTCAATTTAACCCAGATAATGAATCAGCGTTTGCCGCCTCATATCCGGGAGTTCCAGAAAAAATTCTCGCTCGGCCATGTCTTCTAACTGATGGGCGTCGGAGCCATGGATAAACTGATAGTCTTTAAAGAAGCGGAAGTTTTTTTTGACGTTTTCGAAGGTCTCTTTTTTTGAAACTTCACAGGTTTTTACATCCAATTCCAGGGGGATAAAACCCAGCGATGAAATGAGACTATAAGATTTTCGGTCGATATGGGCAGGAACCAGAATCCCGCCGAGATCGGTGACGATTTTAAAGAGTTGATCAACGCCGATGTCGGTGGCTGAAATCAGGAGCTTATCGACTTCGCCGATGATCTGATCATTTTCATCCATAATCGTCTGAGGCCCGAATAATGCTTTTTCATTCATCACATCGGGCAGATGCTGATAAATGATCTGATCCAGTTCCATAGCGGCTTCCAGGGTTGGCAGATAAGCCAGAATGTGGGCTTCTTCTTTGGTAGTCACTTCGATCCCAGGGAGAATACAAAGACCTTTTTCCGTTTCTTTGGCCATTTCTTTGGCTACTGCCATAACTGCGGGTAAATTTTTGGCGGTATTATGATCGGTTACGGCAATAAAATCCAGTTCTTTGATGAGAGCCATATTCACAATGTTATTGGGGGTCATCTCTTCTTCACCACAAGGAGATAAGAGGGAGTGAATATGCAGATCTATGGCTACTTTATCCATTTTAGATGCCGGCGTTTCCTAAAATTTTACAGACTTCATAGGCGTTAAGACCGGTCGTGATAATCGGGATATCTTCGATGATGGCCCGTTCCAGGGTGCTTTCTTCCACTTCGGCACCTTCGGGAATAATGACACAGGTCATTTCCAGGAGCGTTGCCACGGCGATGATATTAACATGGGTCTGGATGGTCGCCCAGGCGCAGCCATTGCCAGCATTGGCCATAACCCAGCTTAATAAGTCGCCGACGTAGCCACTTTGAATCACCCCTTCGATTCCAACCTGGGGATTGAGACACTTGAATTCCTTGTTTTCTAATAATTCACTAACCTTCATTCCTATTCTCCTTTGGTTTGTTATCATTAATCAGTTGTTGCGGGCGAGAGTCTGACCCCGTGGTCATCACTGATCGCCCCTACGAACAGAAAATATAGAGATATTTCTTATTTTTTATTCTCTTTTGATCAGGGGTTTTTCGGTAGGGTGTTCCACTTGCAAGAGTTCATTGGTTAAGACGGAGAGGTCTCTAACCCGGTCTTTTAAGATGAAAACACAATCGATTTCTTTGGCTTTTCCAGCGACAATATCTTCGGCCAGCGCCCGACAACCAGGCGAGCCGCAGGAACCACAGTCCAGACCGGGAAGTTTATCTTCCAGTATTTCAATTTGCCGCATCTTTTCAATCGCTTTATTAATATCCTGATCCAGGGGTTCGGGACTCCTGGGTAGAATCCGCTCTTTGATGTGCATCATCCCGGAATTATAAATACTTTTGACGTATTCATCTGGCATGTGCACAATCGAGGTCTGTTTCATTGTTTTGGTTCGATCCTGGATGTACATTTTGGCCACATAATTATTTTCGACGGTCAGACAGCCACCGACGCAGCCACCGATACAGGCCAGCCCTTCGAAAAACTCGATCGTATCAAGTTTGCCACATTCGATTTCTTCCAGAACGTTGATGACATTTTGAATGCCATCAACATGGAGTACGTTTTTGTTTTTCAGGTAGTCACTTTCTCCGCCGGACAAGGCCCAGGTACAGGATTCGGGGGTGGTATTATGAATCCCTTCCTGGATCGGACAGGTGCTGATCTGACTGGAAATATCGCTGTAAATGTCTTTGATGGCAATGGCGCCATCAATCTGGTCGTACTTGTCATACTCGCTGGAAGACGGGTTATTAACCATGGTGGCTTTTGCTGCGCAGGGGGTGATGAAAAAAACCCCGACATCGCCGTTTTTATAGTTCCCCTCTTCTCGGATCCGTTTTCTGACCAGTCTGGCCGTCATCGCCATCGGCGATTTTAAGCGGCAGATATTATCGGTAAGCTCGGGAAAGCGCACCTGAATCAGCTTGACCACCGCTGGACAGGCTGATGAAATCAGCGGGCGTGGATAACGTTTGGCGTGATACTCGTATTTTAGCGCCTGGCCAACAACCTCGGCGCCATAGGCCACTTCCACGACCTCATCAAAGCCCAGGGCTTTGACTGCCGAGAGAATCTGATCGATGGAATACTTAGGTTTGAACTGGCCAATAATGGCCGGAGCCACCATCGCAACGGTATATTTAAAGTTATCCTTTTTTGACAGCGGATCTGTTTTTGCCAGCTTGGCGTGATGCGGACAGATCCGAATACACTCGCCGCAGTCAATGCATTTGGACTCATTGATAATCGCCTTCCCACCACGAACCCGGATGGCTCCGGTGGGACAGCTTCTGAGACAGGTGGTACAGCCCAGACATTTTTCCTCATCAAGGTATACAGAATGAAGTAAATTTTCCATATGTCCCCCTTCTTCCTGTTTATACTAAAAATTTCATGACAATTTTTGTACCCTCTCCAACTTTTGATGAGATTTGAAAATTGTCAGCGTTGTTCTTCATATTAGGCAAGCCCATTCCGGCACCAAAACCCATTTGCCGGACTTCATCACCGGCGGTCGACCAGCCGGCGGTCATCGCCAGATCGATATTGGCAATCCCCGGCCCGGAGTCTTCAATGGTCAGAACCAGTTCTTCTTCGCCCACTTCCAGTAGGATTTTTCCGCCCGATGAATGGATGGCTAAATTCATTTCACCTTCATAACCAGCAATTGACACCTTCCGGATCACCTTATTGGAAACCCCTAATTGCTGGAGCGTTCGTTTGATTTTTCTTGAGGCTTCACCGGCGGTGTCAAAATCGCCACGTTTAACATCAAAGATGAGTTCGTAACTCATCTAAGGTGAGCTCCTTTAAGACCATTTTTATAGAGAATGCCGCAGCATTCAAATAAAATGTACTTGGTCGACATAACCAGAAGATTGCGTTCTTTGGCCATGTCGATCATTTCCTGACTTGGCATTTTATTTCTGACAAAGATAACACTGTTCATATTTGCCATATCGGCAGTGTTCAGCACTTGTTTGTTGACCAGACCGGTGAGCAGAATGGCATCTTCTTTGGCAAAACACAGGACATCACTCATGAGATCACAGCCAAACCCAGACTGAACATCTTCTTCAAGATGGCTCTCTCCGGATAAAACAACCGCTTCGAGAAGGTCTCTAACTCGTTTTAATTTCATCGAACACGCTCCTTATTTATACTTGCTACTATTATTGTAAAGGATTTCTTGCCCTATTAGCAAGGTCTTTGGTCATTATTTTTAAATTATTTACGCAGTTTTTATAGACTTATTTTATGATAAGGGGCTCCCGAGGCTTTTAACAGGTTTTCTTCATCACCGTCACAAGTAAAAAGGATGACCTGACGTTTGCTGCTGAGTTCCGAGAGCAGTTTAAGCGCCTGGGTTTTTCGCTGCTTATCATACCGCGCAAAGGGTTCGTCCAAAATAAAGGGCATCTCCTGACTGATGCATTCTCCGATTCCAAAACGGAAGGCAAAATGAACCTGATCCATGGTACCGGCACTTAATTGTTCGGCATCTTTAAAATCACCGCCACTGGGATCCACCACCTTAAGTTTCATGGCTTCATCAATTTTTACCCCTTTATAATGCTGCGTGATGGTCTCCAGAATTTTTCCGATATTTTTGTTCAGCTCCGGTGCTGACTCCAGATGGCTGTCGATCTGAATGCCTTCCAGCACTTCCAGGGCGGCATTACAGGCTTTGATTTCGGTATCAAAGGCCTGAATCTGAGCATCCAGCGATTTTATGGTCTCCTGAATTTCCACCGGCAGACCGATACCATCGGTGAGGGCACTGTTTTCCCCTTCCAGCCGGGCGATTTCTTTTCCCAGCATTAACAGCTCTTCGGATTTTGGTGAGGCTTTCTGCCAAACTGACTGTCCATCATCTGTTTTTCCGCCATTGACGGTTTCCAGAAGATTCTCCAACAGCCGCAGGTTCCCGTTGAAACGGATTTTCAGTTCTTCCAGCTGCTGGCCTTTTTCGCACCGTTCTTCATAATCGGCGATGTTTTTGACATCATATCCGGCCAGTTTTTTCTCGAGCTCGCGCATAATTCCGCGGCGCTGTTCGAACAGCACTTCATACCCGGCCTGATGACGGGAATGCTGAACAATAACTAATTCGCATTCGTTTTGCATCTGTTCCAGTTCTTTCTGATTTCTGACGGCTTTTTTGTAGAAGCTATCAAAACTGGGACCATCCTTTACGTTATACTTGGCCAGGATCTCTTCCTGAATTGGGATTAATTGTTTTTCTCTTAAAATTCTCCGCTTTTTAAGGGTTGCCGAGATGCCGAAGCTCAAACCGACGACACCCACAATGGCCAGGGTCACGCCGACCGTTAATGACAGGTTCTCAATTCCCTGACTGCTACCCATCAGACCCATATTGGCCAGTCCGACCAGTCCCATCCCCAGCAACGTTACCAGCGTCGCAATGATATTAATGATAATATTAGATTTCGTATCGACTGCTGCCACTTCAGTTTGATCTTTTTTGAAGTTTTCGTAATCTTCGGCAATATTTTCTAACACATGTCCCGCCAGTGAACTGCGTTTGGAGTCTTCTTTCTGGCGGATGGCTTTTAAATGTTCCGTGGCGTCGGCCATTTCCTTTTCGATGTAGTCCATCTGATCGCTGAGCCGTCCGATCTGATTCGAAGTCGCTTTTAAGCCTTCCAGGTTCTTGTAGTTATAGCCTTCAAAGATCTGGTCTTCTCTGATTATTTTTGACAGGCGATTGTTTTCTTTTTCCAGTTTGTTTATTTTTTCATAGGATTGTAGCAATTCTTTTTTTCGCTTGACGACGGATTCCTGACTCAGATAGTCATTTTCAGTTTCGATGCGTTTCATTTTCTTTTGATTTTGGGTGATCTTTTCCTGGTTTTCGGCCACCTTAGCATAGGCCGCCTCGGCTTCTTTTAACAGTTCCTGGAGTTCATCCCGCTCTCGGATGGCCGTGCCGATTCTCGACTTGCTCTGACCGGAACGACCGATATTGTTCTTTTTTTCTTCCAGTCGTCTGGCAATACCCTTGAAATTAATCTCGATGCCGCTGGAATTCTGCATTTCGATATAGGAATCGCGGACTTCATCCTGGCTGCCGGACTCGTTATCAAAGGCGGTCTGGCGCATATTGACGGTGTTATTGTAAATAACCGAGGTCATCCCCTGGTTTCCCAGGGGCAGATGCTGACGAACGACCCCATCATATTTGAATTGATCGTTGATTATTTTCCCGGTGGTGTTATCGTAAATGAACAACGAATCTTTGGCTCTTAGAAAATTCCGTTCCAGCCGGATTTCCCGGCCGTCGATCTCATAAACCAACGAACCACTGTAGTCAAATTGACTCCACGGCATATATTTTTCGTATTCTTCACTGTAGGTTTTCTTTTTTCGATAGGGTTTGTAAAACCCGAAAAACATCCCTTGAATAAAGGTCTGAACCGTTGTTTTACCAGCTTCATTTCGGCCGTAAATCAGATTAAGACCCGGTTTCAGTTCAATCGTCTGGTCTTTAAATTTTCCAAAAGCTTTGATTGTTAAGGTTTTAATGATCATTTTAAAACCCCCTCGCTGATCATTGCTTCGATGCTGTAAATGATCGCTTTCTTCCGGACTTCCGGTTCTGCTATTTTTTCCAGTTCGCTCAGAATCTGACCGATGGGATTGTTTTGATTCTCGCGAATCAGCAGTTCCAGATCGATATCCGGTTCCAGTTTAGCCATGTCTGTCTCGATATAATAAAAAGATTCCTCCAGATCATCGTTGATCCAATCCATTTGAATTTCCGGATTAATATAGCCGGTAAAACGAATGCGATAGTAATTCTGCTGGCGGTTTGTTTCGGTATCGCAGCTGATCGCTTTTTTGATGATATCATGATACGCATCTTCCGGAGTAATCTGAATTTCGATGGTTTCATATTTTCTTGACTCGATCGGATTAAACCCACTGCTGGTCATAAAGGTCTGGTTTTCATAATCGATTTTGACCTGCGAAATTAAAAATCCCCGTTCGCCCGTTTCGCCAAAATTAAGGGGCACCGGTGATCCGCAATAAGCGGCACCCCCGGGGGTCAGTCCGGGTTTGTGGATGTGTCCCAGGGCAATAAAATCAAACCCTTTCTTTTCGATCAATCTTAAATCAATGGGCAGATAGAGACTTTGATTCGTCACTTCGCCGTGAACCATTAAGATGTTATAGCGGGTGTCGTCCAGCTTGATGCTGTTAAAGGAGCGCTCCGGAAAAGCCCGGTACTCGTTTTTTACCCAGGACATGCCAAAAATTTCGGTATTGAGTTCTTTGATATAAACGGATCGGAACACATCTTCTTTAAAGATGTAGACATTGCTGGACCACTCAACTTTTTTGTAGGGCGAGCTGTCGCCATGATAATCGTGGTTTCCGGTAATGATGACCACCCAGGTTTTATCGAGACTGGCCAATCCTTCGGCCGCTCTTTTAATATCCATGGTGAGTACATTGACGCTATCAAACAAATCTCCGGCAATGAGCAAAAGCGGAACTTCTTCTTCTTTGACGTATGCGATCATCTCATCAAAGGCTTTCCATAATTCTTTTCTTTTATTTTTGCCGTAATAGTTTCCTTGCTGCAAAAAGGTAAAGGGGCGACCTAAATGAAAATCACCTGTATGTATAAAGGTTGTCAGCATCCACTTTGCCTCCTGATCTATAAATTTTTTCTTAATTATCTGGTTTTTTGATCATTATCGTACCGAACCGGTTAATAAGTGGTTGTTTGCTCCGAAGCGAACAACAAGATGTAACACTTGTCGGTACTGCGTTAGTTTATAATAATTGTAAGATTTCTTTCTGTCTTCTAACTGATTTTTTATTATATCATCTTTTGACCGATGTTACATTTAATTTTTATTAGAATTGATGAGTTTATCTGTTTCAAGGAGCTGAAAGAGGGTAGGCTTTAAGGAAAATGCCTGCATCGTGGTTTTTACTTCGGCTAGCGCCTGGGCTTTTCTTTTTTCTGTTGATGGGGTCTTTTTGGCACGGATCAGGATGTTTTTGGGGGTGTGGGCAAGATCGACGAATTCCAGGAGCTGAACCTTATAGCCACAGGCTTCAAGGAGACCGCTGCGGATGGCGTCGGTGATCAGGGCGGCGGTTCGTTCTTTGATGATGCCATATTTTGTCAGCAAACTCAGTTCTGCGGTTTCCATCTGGGCGTTTAGCTCGTGCTGACAGCAGGGCACCGAAAAAATCAGCTTGGCATTCCATTTAATGGCATTGTACAGGGCAAAATCGGTGGCGGTATCACAAGCATGAAGGGTGATGATCATATCTACCGGAAAGCTGGTTTGATAGGCATCGATATTCCCCAATTCAAAAGTCAGATTATCGTAGCCGTATTTTTGGGCACTGGCATTGCATTGGTCAATGACATCGCTTTTTAAATCCAGTCCTACCATCCGAACCTTGATGTTTTTTATTTCAGTCAGGTAATAATATAGAATAAAGGTTAGATAAGACTTGCCGCAACCAAAGTCGATGACATTAAGCTCGGCTTCGGGGGCAAGATTTTTTATTTCGTCGTCGATGATTTCCACAAAGCGGTTGATCTGGCGGAATTTATCATACATCGTCTTCACCACCTTGCCTTCTTTGGTGAAGATTCCCATATCCACCAGTGGGGCGATAACGACGCCTTCCTGGAGGATGTAGTTTTTTTTGCGGTTGTGGGTGTTAGCTTTTGCGGGGGCTTCCTTGACCGCTTTTCTAGTCATTGAAGGCTTCCCTTTTTTGCTGATCTGAATGATATATTCGAATTGATCATCCCAGGCGTTATATTGCAAAAAATCATGTTTCAGTGATTGGTTGAGGAATTCGCTTAGCTGCCCGGTAGACAGATTCTCATTAAACACCTGGGTGGCGGTAAATTTTTCCAGATGGTAGGCTTCTTTTATGTGACTGATGACTATTTTTTTGTAGTCGCTTGTTTTTGATCTTGGTTTACTTAGGATGATTTTGTATATTTTTTGATTAAAACAGGCTTCAACTGTTGTTATTAAATCGTTCATTTGTGCACCTCGTGGTTTTTTATATGAATTATGAATATGGTAACATTCATTGGGATAAAATAAAAGGATTAGGTTTTTTTGATCGGATCTCCGTTTATTTTACTTGTTTCAGGAACCCTCATATGCTTCATTGACTTCTTCATTGACAACTCTGATTAATCGGTGTTAAACTCAATTAAACGACAACTGTTTACTGCAATTCTTTATCATCTTTTCCCTGATTCGCAAATAACAGTCAATAAGGAGGTTCTTTCCGATGGCTATGGCAGCGTTCTATGGCTTAGTAAGCGGCTCCACCCTCTTCATTGGGGCGCTTATTGGTATTTATCTCAACATTCCAACCCGTTTGCTGGGCGCAATTTTAGCCTTCAGCTCCGGGGTCATGATTTCTTCATTAACCTTCGATCTGATGGAAAACGCTTTTTTATCTGGGGGTTTTGCCTCGGTTTCGATTGGTTTCCTGAGCGGAACCCTGCTTTTTGTGCTGGGCGACTATTTAATCGATCGTGCCGATGCTTATTTTCGCCGTGACTCAGAACAAGCGCCTGACCCGCTCCGTCAAACCGGAACCCTCCGCCGCGACTCTGGTTCCACCGTCCTGCTTGGTTTTGTTTTAGACGGAATTCCGGAATCCCTGGCTATCGGAATTGGTTTAGCGGCTGAAGAAAGTATTGGTCTTTCAATGATGATTGCGGTTTTACTGAGCAATCTACCTGAAGGTATTTCTGGCACTATTGATATGAAAAACTCCGGCCGCTCTAATTTTTATATCCTATCGATCTGGGGCGTCACTATTTTCGCCGCAATACTTGCGGCAGCTGCCGGCTATGGGCTTTTAGGCGGAGCCTCGCCGCATGTCATCGCCATCAATCTGTCCATCGCCGCCGGGGCTATTTTAGCGATGCTATCAAATAAGGAGCTGCCAGAAGCGTTTGAAATAAGCGGACGTTTCACTGCGATTGTGACGGCGCTGGGTTTCTTTATCACTTTTTGTATTATCCATTTAGCTGATTAGTTAATAATCCACTACTAAAAAAGCGAATTACCTAACAATTATTTTAAATCAATTGGTATCACTACCTCGTTTGTATGTTCCTATTAGATCCAGGGTTAGGGTTTATAGCCGTTGCAAATGCAACGGCTATGATTTTTTTAATCTGTCCTACGACGAAAAAAAAACACCTTTCGGTGTTTTCTTTTTACTCGCTTTTTTTATCATCTGTATGAATATTCTTATTTTTGTAGTAAATACAGCCGGTTTCTTTATAGGGATTTTTTAATACATCCATGTCTGGACATTGTCCACAGATATTAAAACCACAGTTTAAATAAGAACACGCATTTTTCTCTGTTGATTCCATTTGCTCTGCTCCTCAAGTTTTTGACACCTTAGGGTGTCTTTAGATTTTTAGTTAATAATTTTAACTGCGTGTAATTATATCAGTTAAACAACCAATACTCAAGAGCCCACTACGCCTTAATTATTGCCAATGGTTAATTAAACCATCGATTAAGTAAACCACTCTTTCTGGAAATAGATTGAATCTGTTCGGCTATTGTGAGCACCTGGATGGTATTTCTTATTTATGCGATTTTGTCATACTCCATAATTGTCAATTCGCTTGCCAGAGCTTCAGCCTTATCCATCAGAACATCCAGCTTTTCAGCAACAGAAGTTGAAAATAAAATTTCTCCACATTGTTCACATTTGTGGCAAGGGACTTTTTTGATGATGATGATGCAGTTCTTCAGATCTGCAAAGTAAGTCGTGGTAGAAGCTTCCATATTTCCGTTTTTACAGCTTAAACACTTCATTTCAAGCACTCCTTTCTTGTTATCATATCCGATTCCCATTTATCTTTATCTGGATAATAGGCAGTTACAATTTTTGCGGATTCCCGGTTACTGGCAATTACAACATGGAGGGGAATGCCAGGCGAAATATAACCAAGTATTAAACAACTTGGTGTCGGATAATCATCTGGATAGTCTTCGACTATTTTACCAGTCATTACTGCAATTCGTATATGCTTTGGGCGTATATCGCGCTGCTTACACCGCTCAATCACATGTTGGGTTAAAAATACAACATCTTTTTCGTAGAACGCTTTTAAATCTTCTATTTTCATTTATATCTCCTACCTTACCTCACTTTGGATGAAAATAGCTTTGCCGAACACAAGCATTTCATTTTTATATAAAATTGGCTCTCTATATATGATAAGTTTATTATACGTCAAATTGAAATAATGTAAATCTTAAAATTTCATAACTTTGATATGCGATAGGTTTTGCAACCAATATATTGACTGAAAACTCATTTTTATAGTTACTAACGTACACTTAACCACCATAATGCACCATAAATAACTTGAATTTTAAAAATTGAGCAATAAAAAAACAGAGTCGCTAAACGGCTCTGTTATGCGCTATTGTTGGTGCTCCCTCAGAGACTCGAACTCTGGACACCCTGATTAAGAGTCAGGTGCTCTAGCCAACTGAGCTAAGGGAGCAATAGTGGTGCCGAAGGCGGGACTCGAACCCGCACGTGATCACTCACAACGGATTTTGAGTCCGTCACGTCTGCCAATTCCATCACTTCGGCGTAAAAAATAGTTTGTTAATTGTGGAAATTGTACTCCTAATACAATAGAGATAACTAAGCGATTCACTCCAAATCAAAGATTTGGGTTCTCTGCTTATGCCAATTCCATCACTTCGGCGTAAATTCCATTAGCGCCTCACAGGACACTGTCATAAATAATAACACAGCTTAAAAAGAATTTCAATCATTTTTTTTAATTTTAAATTATTTTCTAAAATTTAAAACACGACAAAATATTATCTTGTTTTTTTGAATTTATGGGGTACTATATGTTAATAACGGATTGGTTATTAACAAAGAATCTAATAGCCCTTCCGATAATCTTATTTCCAGAAAGCAAGGTGAAGTGATGAGCATGTTTGAAAACCATAAAACAATCGCCTATAAGGAATTCAGAGAATTCGTAAATGAGTCAGTTCTTGAGTTGATTAAAAAAACAAAAGATAAAAAATGTAATGGCTGTATTGATTTTGTTTTTGATGAAGAAACCTCCACGGGGCATTGTGAGGCACTGGAAACCACCTGGCCTGTTAAAAACCCCGATGCGGTCCAACGACTGACCGATTGCTATATTTGCGATCTGAAAGCCATGAAATAATAAATTGTAGCACCGATCCTCTGATCGGTGTATTTTTTTGTCCGGATTCCCCACTTTTTTTTGTTTTTTTATTATTTTGGGCTTATTTAAAACTGAAGGCTTCTCTAATTTTCTGACAGCACGCTTCGGCGGTCCAGGTTTCCGTGGAAATTTTAAAATCACAGATATCGTAATACTCCTGTCGTTCAGCTAATATTTGTCTGATCCGTTGTAGCGGATCTTCACACTTGAGCAAGGGCCTGGTATCATCATCTTTGACTCGTCCATAGATGGTTTCCGGCTGGGCTGACAAACTGACCACAAAAGCTTTCTCTGCCAATAATTTTCGATTCCTTTTAAATAGAATAATCCCACCGCCGGTAGATAGGACAATCTTTTCCATGGTCAACGCCTTTTTTAAGGCTTCATGTTCGGCATCCCGGAAGACGTCTTCCCCCAGTTGGGTAAAAATGTCCGCTACCTTCATACCCAGGTCGGCTTCGACCATAGCATCGGTGTCAATAAAATCATATTCCAGTTCCCGGGCCAGCAGCGGACCGATCGTGGATTTTCCGGTTGCCATAAAACCAATCAAGGCTATGCATTTTGTTTTATTTTTTTCACTTTTCATTTGTGTTCATTCCTTCCTCCAGTAATTTTTTCCCAACCGCCGGATCTGGAAAAATCCCGCTCCATAATTCAAAGGCCAGCAGTCCCTGATACAAGAGCATGTCCAAACCATTTTGGGTTTGGGCACCAATTTCGTTGGCATCTTTCATCATTTGCGTCACCGCCGGACTGTAGATCATATCATAAACCAACAACTCTTTTTTCATCAATTCTTTGGGCAGTGGTGATCCTGCGGTATCAGCCATCCCCAGGCTGGTTCCATTGACTACCACCATTGCCTCAGCCACAGCTTTTTTCAAAGCATCGGGTGTCATACCGCTGGCCTGCGCTTTCCCTGGCCAGCTTTCGTTAATCTGGTTTGCCAGTTCTTCAGCTTTTTCGGCGGTGCGATTGGCAATAATAACTTTTTTGATTCCCCAATCAGCCAAAGCCATCGCCACCGATTTAACCGCGCCGCCGCACCCTAATATCAGAATGGTTAATGCCTCTTTGGGGATTTTTGCAATTTTCGATTCAATTGATTTAATAAAGCCAAACCCGTCGGTATTATAGCCGACCATTTCGCCATCATGACAAACCACCGTATTAACCGCCCCAATTTTTTCGGCCAGGGGATCCACCCGATCAAGGTATTTCATGATCTCTATTTTATGGGGTTTGGTGATGTTGAATCCGCCAAAATTCATCAGTCTGAATCCCTCAACCAGTTTTTCCAAATCCTCAGATTTAACTGCAATCGGCAGGTAAAGAGCATCCACACCGATTTCTTTAAATAAGCCATTGTGTAATTGGGGGGATAAGCTTTGAGCTATGGGGTCGCCGATGACGGCATATATCTTCGTATCAACTGAAATTCTCATTCGCACACTCCTTAAAATTTTATCGCTTTATCTGCATTGTAACACAGGTTTGATAGCTGGTAAATATTCACCAACAGCCTTCTTCTTATTTTTTTATTATTATGCATTTATATTGTATAAAGTCTTTGCGCCTCATCATTCCTGTGTTATAATTTCAAAGGAAAATGAAAAGAACGGAGGAATTTTTTTGGACAGTCGAAGAATTATACAAGTGGAGGAAAAGGTGCCATTGAAGAAGCTGGTGCCGTTAAGCTTACAGCATATGTTTGCGATGTTTGGCGCATCTGTTTTAGTGCCCTTCCTCTTTGGAATCAACCCGGCCATCGTACTCTTTATGAATGGTGTGGGGACGCTATTATTTATGTTCATCACCAAAGGCAAGGCTCCGGCTTATCTGGGTTCCAGTTTTGCCTTTTTGGCTCCGGCCGGCATTGTTATAGCCACCTGGGGCTATTCTTATGCGCTCGGCGGTTTTGTGGTCGTTGGTTTATGCGGCTGTATCCTGGCCGGGATTATTTATAAGTTCGGGATTGAATGGATCAACGTGGTGCTCCCTCCTGCGGCCATGGGCCCGGTAGTGGCGCTAATCGGTCTGGAGTTGGCCGGCACGGCTGCCAGCACCGCTGGTATTATCAGCAGCACCAGCTATGTCCTTGACGATGCTTCCGGGCTATATGAACAGGTGGTCACCGCCATCGTTCCTGAAAATGTCATTGTTTTTCTGGTTACCCTGGCCTTTGCGGTTTTTGGATCGGTTATGTTCCGGAAATTTCTGGCCGTTATTCCCATTCTGATCGCCATTGTGGCTGGCTACATCACTGCCCTGATTACCGGTGTGGTGGGTCCGGCGACCTTTGCCGCCGTGGCTGAGGCGCCCTGGTTTTCATTGCCGAACTTCCAGTTCCCGCAATTTAATTTAGAAGCGATTATTATCATTTTGCCGGTGCTCCTGGTTATTGCTTCTGAACATATTGGTCACCAGATTGTCACCAGTAAGGTTGTCGGACGGGATCTTTTAAAAGATCCGGGTTTACACCGCTCTTTGTTTGCGGATAATTTTTCCACCATGTTATCGGGTTTTATCGGTTCCGTACCAACCACCACCTATGGTGAAAATATTGGTGTAATGGCTGTGACCAAAGTCTATAGTGTTCAGGTTATTGCCGGAGCTGCGATTATCTCGATTATTTGTTCCTTTGTTGGTAAATTATCGATGCTGATCTCCACCATTCCCGGACCGGTCATCGGTGGAATTTCCTTCCTTTTATATGGGATGATCGGTGCCGCTGGTATCCGTATTCTAGTTGATGCCCAGGTCGATTATGGCAAATCCCGTAATCTGGCTCTGACTTCAGTGGTATTTGTGGTCGGATTATCCGGCATCGCCGTTACCTTTGGCAGTATTCAGCTCAAA
The DNA here is from genome assembly GCF_030652775.1 of Acetobacterium sp. Lineage (GTDB taxonomy): Bacteria > Bacillota > Clostridia > Eubacteriales > Eubacteriaceae > Acetobacterium. The sequence continues at coordinate 40,959 of NZ_JAUSPS010000079.1, forward strand.
GGCATGGTTCTGGCCGCCGTGGTCGGGATGATTTTAAGCCTGATCTTCTTTATCCTGGATAAACTGAAGCTGACCAATGACCGGGAAGAAGAACATCTTTACGACCAACCCTAAATATTTGTTTTAACTGCTTCGTAGGGGCGGCTTACCCGCCCCTACGAAGCTCACAAAAAAAAGAATAACATAACCTAGTACCGACAATTGTTACATCATGTTGTTTGCATCGGGGCGGACACGGCAAAGCCTGTCCGATCCCGCAGCAAACAACAGATTAACAATTGGTCGGTACGGTAGTATACCGCCAACCTGAAATAGCTGATCGATTATGATCAGTTTTTTTTATGGTAGCTGTTGGTTGTAAAAAAGTGCGATTTCTATTATACTGAGACTAACAAACTGATCGAAAACAACTAATCGCTATAGAAATAGAAGGGTGACCGATGAAAAATGATATGAAAATTGCCGTCTTAATCGATGCCGATAATGTCTCAGACAAATATATTAAGTATATTTTTGATGAAATCTCCAACCTTGGCATGCCGACATTTAAGCGCATCTACGGTGACTGGACCAAACCCCAGCTGGGATCCTGGAAAACTGTATTACTTAACTATTCCATTACTCCGATTCAGCAATACAGTTACACCACCGGAAAAAATGCCACCGATGCCGCACTGATTATCGATGCTATGGATATTCTTTATTCCAATAACGTGGACGGATTTTGTATTGTCTCCAGTGACAGCGACTTCACCCGGCTGGCGACCCGACTCCGGGAAGCCGGGATGTATGTAGTAGGCATGGGCGAAAAGAAAACCCCCACCCCTTTTATCTCGGCCTGTGAAAAGTTCAAATATCTGGAAGTTCTGGCCAGCGATCCGGAAGCTGCGGCAGAGCAATCTGAAAACGTTCAAAACGGAAAACAGGGCACTCAAAAAGAAGGCATGGCCAGCAAAAAAGAACTGATTCAATCACTTAAAACCATTATCACTGAAAGTTCTGATGAAGATGGTTGGGCGAACCTGGGCGAGGTCGGTTCCCGGCTCAATAATCGCTATCCGGATTTTGATACCCGGAATTATGGTCACTCAAAACTGCGGCCGCTGATTTTATCCTTGAATCAATTTGAAATTGAAGCTCGCCGAACCAGCAAAAATCAGAATTCGCATTATGTTGTCCGCAATAAAGCCAAGCAAAGGTAGTCAGATGCAGATTTATCGTCTTGAAAATGACGCCTTCACAACGGATTCCCTTGAACAGATTGATCCAAACAACAATCAAATCCATCTTTGTCTCCTTGACTTCCCAGCGCTGGCGACAGTCAGTGGCAAACTGGGAATCAGCGACCGACTGGTTGACGAATGTCTGAACAGCCGCTCATCAAAATTTGACAGCTATGATGGCTTTGATTTTATAACGATCATTCTTCCCGAAGCGATCTGTCAGGATCTCAAACCGCAGCGGATCGGTATCTATTTCCGGGCCGATTTACTGGTTTTTGTGTCGGATCGCAGCGATTTTATCAACGGTATTGTTATCAACACCCAGACCGAAGGTATCAAGGTTCACAGTCTGGGAAAGTTTTTCCATTTGTTTTTTGATAAACTCACCATTGATGACCGGGAGGTGCTGGCTTCGATTGAAGAGGAAATAACCGATTTGGAAGAAGAATTTATTGTCTCGGTTAAAAACGATCTGGTCGATTATCTGATCACCTTCCGCAAGCGTCTGCTGAGTCTTAAGCAATATTATGAACAGCTTTTTGAAATTTCCGAGGCCATCGAAGAAAATGAAAATAACCTGATCGATAAAAAAGAACTGCGCTATTTTAAAATTCTCACCAATCGGATCAACCGCCTCTTTACCAATGTGCTGAACCTCCGGGATTATGGCACCCAGGTTCGGGAAGCCTACCAGGCCCAACTGGACATAAATCTAAATAATGTCATGAAAATTTTCACTGTCGTTACTTCCATTTTTCTGCCGTTGACTCTGATTGTTGGCTGGTACGGGATGAACATCATGATGCCAGAGTTTCATTGGGTATACGGTTATCCGTTTGTGATTGTTTTATGTATCGTAGTTGCTGCCGGAACGCTGATCTATTTCAAAAAAAACAAGTGGTTTTAAAATCACTTGTTTTTTTAAAATTAAAACCTCAAAATAAACGCTTGCATTATAATTCGGCATGTTGTATCATACCCACATGGTGGCATCGTTAAGAGCTGCACATGATTAACGCACAAAAACTTTTATAAGAATATAAAAATCTGCTCTAATCCCTGGTGATAGAGACTGAATAAAACCTTACTGTTTTGCATTTTTATAATGTCATGATAGGTCTTTTTGCAGTTGTTTATTTTCAGTGCAGAGGACCTTTTTTCTTTGCGCAAATTTAAACTACTGCCATCCAGTTTTGTCGAACAGAGTACCGACAACCAGATTTTCAACAGCCACAGGTTTGCGTGCCATGTGTTTCGCTGCTCTTTGCGGTCATAACCAAATACTACTAACAGGTGTAAATGCATGAAAATCGGATTTATTGGCGCCGGCAAAGTCGGCACCGCCATGGGCATTTTTTTCAAACAAAATAGTCTGACCCTATCAGGTTACCTAAGCCGTAGTGAAACCTCTTCTCAAGGCGCTGCTGACGCAACTGACGCCACAATTTTTAGCGACCTTCCCAGCCTTGTTACCGCAAGTGAAGTGATTTTTATCACCACCGGGGATGATCAGATTTCTGCGGTTATCAATCAACTCGTCCAAACCTCCTGCTTAACCGAGCAACATACTCTTGTCCATACCAGCGGCGCTCTGTCCACCGATCTTTTTGATCCGCTTTTAACTTCAGGGTGTGGTTTGTGTTCGCTTCACCCGATCATGAGTTTTTCTGATCCCTTCACTGCCGCTCAAAACTTAAAGCAAACGGTTTTTACCCTCGAAGGCAATGAAAAGGGGCTGGCCGAGGTACAAAGAATCCTTCAGATCACCGGCAATCCCTATTCCGTGATCGACAAGGGTGATAAGGTGCTTTACCACGCCGCTGCCTGTATCCTCTCCAATTATCTGGTGACTCTGATTGATTCGGGTTTTGAGCTACTTAAAAGCACCGGAATTGCCACAGATGAAATCGTCCGGGCATTTATGCCGCTGATCTCCGCCACCCTGAGTAACATCGAAAGATCAGGAACGGTAAACGCCCTCACCGGCCCCCTGGTTCGGGGAGATGAAAACACCATCAGTAAACACATCGAAGCCTTAAAAACCCAAGCCCCGGAATTCCTGGCACTCTACCAGACCATGGGCTTAGCCACCATTGAGATGATCAAAGACAAACGGATTGATGCAGAAACCTATGATCATTTAAAAAATCAACTAAAATAAAAAAATAAAGGAAGAAACGAATGAAAAGTAAATTTACTGTCAGTTCTTTTTTACAAGCCAAAGCAAACAAGGAAAAAATCACCATGCTAACGGCGTATGATTATTCAATGGCCAAAATCGTCAACGATGCCGGCATCGATGCGATTCTGGTGGGCGATTCTCTGGGGATGGTTGTCCAGGGCTATGAATCCACCCTGGAAGTGACTATGGACGATATGGTTTACCATTGTAAAGCCGTCGCCCGGGGCGCCGAAAACGCCCTGATCGTCGGCGACATGCCCTTTTTATCCTATCATATTTCGGTGGCAGACGCTGTTCGCAATGCCGGCCGGTTGATTCAGGAAGGTAAGGCCCATGCTGTCAAGCTTGAAGGCGGCGTGGATCAGGTTGCCAATGTCAAAGCCATTGTCAAGGCTCAGATTCCCGTCATGGGGCATATCGGTCTGACGCCCCAGTCGGTTAACCTGTTCGGTGGATTTAAGGTTCAGGGTAAAGACACTGCTCAGGCCCAGAAAGTCATTGATGATGCCCTGGCGCTGGAAGCGGCGGGAGTCTTTGCTATTGTCCTGGAAGGGATTCCTGAAAAACTGGCAACTCTGATTACGCAAAAATTATCCGTACCCACCATCGGTATCGGTGCCGGTCGCTACTGCGACGGTCAGGTGCTGGTCATTCATGATCTGCTGGGCATGTACTCTGGTCAATCGCCCAAGTTTTCCAAGCGTTATGCGGCGCTGAATGAGACCATTAAGGATTCTGTCACGGCCTATGTCTCCGAGGTAAAGACTGCGCAGTTCCCGGAAGAAAAGCATACCTTCACCATTGATGATGCGGTTATTGCCGAATTGCAGCAATAAGACCATGAAGATTGCCAAAACCATAGCGGAACTAAAGAGCTGTCTTGAAGACTTTGGTCGGGATAAAACCATTGGCTTTGTCCCGACTATGGGCTATCTCCACGATGGTCATCTTGCATTAATTAATGAAGCACAAAGTCAAAATGATGTGACCGTCGTGAGTATCTTTGTTAATCCCACCCAATTTGCCCCGGGTGAGGATCTGGACGCCTACCCCCGGGATTTTGACCGGGATTCACAACTTGCCGAAGCTGCTGGAACCGATCTGCTGTTCTTTCCTGATCCGGCCGAAATCTACCCGACGGGTGCCTCAACCTTTGTGGAAGTGGAAGGCGACATCACCAAAAAACTCTGCGGCCAGTCCCGACCCACTCATTTTAAAGGCGTGACCACAGTGATCAACCTGTTGTTCAATCTGATCCAGCCAACTAGAGCCTATTTTGGCCAGAAAGATGCCCAACAGGTGGCGGTGATTAAAAAAATGATCCGGGATTTGCATATGTCTGTTGAGATTATAGTCTGCCCGATTGTCCGGGAAGCCGATGGTTTGGCCCTGAGTTCCCGGAATGTGTTTCTGAATCTAGCGGCCCGAGACCAGGCTCTGGTTCTCAGCCAGTCGCTGGCTTCCGCCAAAGCCCTTTATGGATCTGGTGAACGCTCGGTCAAAATCATAAAAGCTGCGATTATTAACCAGATTACCACCATGCCACTGGCTGCTATTGATTACGTTGATATCCTTGATTTTGAAACCCTGGCAGACATCGAAACCATCACCTCGCCGGCTCTGGCGGCGGTAGCGGTTCGCTTCGGGAACACCCGGCTGATTGATAATATCATTTTGATTAAGAGGTAAATTATGTATATCACCCTATTTAAGTCAAAGCTCCATCGGGCAACCGTCACCGAGGCTGACCTCAATTATGTGGGCAGCATCACCATCGATGAGGAGCTGCTGGAACAGGCGGATATTCTTCCCGGTGAAAAGGTTCAGGTAGTGGATGTGAATAACGGCCAGCGTTTTGAAACCTATACGATTGTGGGAAAACGAGGCAGCGGCGTGATCTGTGTCAATGGCGCTGCGGCGCGACTGGTTCACAAAGGCGATAAGGTGATCATCATCACCTATGCCATGATCGATCGGAAAGAGGCGCTGGATTTTAAGCCCCGGGTGCTGATACTCGATGATGACAATCATGTGATCGCTCTTAAGGATCATGAGGTTCATGGTCAGAGTCATTAATTCTTTAACATTAATAATTTAATAAATAATATCAACAACAAAGCCAGGTATGAAAAATCATACCTGGCTTTGAGTTTGTACTGTAACGCCTGTGGTTTACAATCCCATCAATACTTCAACCTGATGATTTACTTTATCATTGACCAGGTTGATAATATTTCTGGTTGAGATGATCCCATCCACCGAAATGGTTTTGACACCTTTATTGACACCGTCGGGATTTTTTACTTTTATTTGATAGTCTGTTTCCAGATAGCGATAGCTGATCTGATATTCTTTCATTCTTCCGGGAATACATGGGTCCATGACAATGGTCTCGCCGTTTTTCTGAAAGCCTAGAATATATTCCAGACCAGCCCGGTACATCCAACCGGCGGCACCGGTATACCAGGTCCAGCCACCTCTGCCGGTATGCGGATAAGTGGAATAGACATCGGCCGCAAACACATAGGGCTCGACCTTGTAACGGGTATAGTCGCGCATGTTGGTGGTGTGGTTAATCGGGTTAATCAGCTCAAACAGATCCCAGGCTTTATCGCCATCACCCAGTTTGGCAAAAGCAATGATCGCCCAGGCTGCGGCATGGGTGTATTGTCCGCCATTTTCCCGGACTCCCGGAATATAACCCTTGATGTATCCCGGTTCCAGCTCGGACTTGTCAAAAGGTGGCGTCAGTAGCTTAATCAGACCATCTTCACGGCTGACCAGATAGTCTTCCAGTGAATTCATGGCCGTAAGCGAACGCTCGCTTTCCCCAGCGCCGGAAATAACTGACCAACTTTGGGCAATGGAGTCGATTTTACACTCGCTGTTCCCAGCCGACCCCAAGACATCGCCGTTGTCGAAATAAGCCCGACGATACCAGCTACCATCCCAGGCCGTTTTTTCGATGGCCGCCATGATCTCGGCTTTGACGCTTTGATATTTTATGGCTCGTTCCAGGTCGCCCTTTTCTTTGCAAATGGGAATAAACAGGTCCAGATTGGCAATCAGGAACCAGCCTAACCAGACGCTTTCGCCCCGCCCCTTATTACCGACGGTGTTCATTCCATCATTCCAGTCCCCGGAACCCATCAGCGGCAGTCCATGTTTTCCGAATTTCAGGGAAACTTCAAAGGCTCGCAGACAATGGTCATACAAGGAAGCGGAGGTTTCGATTTTCCAGGGGCTACCGCATTTTTCATCTTCAAATTCGCCTAATTCCGGTTCTTCGATAAAGTTAACCGCTTCTTCCAGAATTTGGCGGTCACCGGTAATGCGGATATATTCGGCGGTGACATAGGGCAGCCATAATCGATCATCGGAAAAATGGGTTCGGGTTCCCAAACCCATTGGTTCATGCCACCAATGCTGAACATCGCCCTGAATATACTGGTGACCGGCATGGAGCAGAATTTGTGCTCGAGCTATTTCCGGCCATATGTTGGTAATTGATAAGGCATCCTGGAGCTGATCTCTAAACCCAAATGCTCCACCGGCTTGATAGAATCCTGATCTTCCCCATAGTCGACAGGAAATAACCTGGTACTGAAGCCATCCATTAACCATCAGATTGATGGAATCCGTTGGGGTATCCACCTGGATCACTCCCAGCTTGCTTTTCCAGAAACTGATGACTTCAGATAATGCTTCCTGGACATTTCGTAGCTCACGATACTTCTGGCTCAGCATCGTTACCTCATCTTGATTATTTGCTGCGCCCAACAGGAAGGCAATATCCTTCCGCTCATTGGGTCCCAGGGTAACCTTCACCTGAATCGCTCCGCAGGGATCAATCCCAGCGCCTATAGCCCCATCAAGACTTATATCGGCCAGGCTTTCCGGACAGGTCATATCGCCATTACCGAAAAAGGCTTTGCGGTCACTGGTAACCGACCGCTGTGGAATTGATGCATCGATGAATAATATTTCTCCGGGAAACCCTTCGTTATAAGGGTTTCTCATTAACAATGCACCACCTTCATCCTGTTCACTATTAATATGCATGGCCGTTGCCTGATCACTGACCCCCAATACCGGGCGGATGTAACAGGTCAGGGTGAGATGACGTTCCTGATTCGATTCATTTTTTAAATTAATCAGACTTATTTTTACCGGGTCTGTTGTCGGTACAAACTGAATCATCCGTTGTTTGATGCCGTGACTGGCATGTTCAAAATTGGTATAGCCAAAACCGTGCTTGATGGTATAATCTTCCGCTTCCCGAATTGGTAACGGAGTGATTGTCCAGATTTCTCCGGTATCCTGATCACCGAGATAAATCACTTCTCCTGACGGATCGGAAACCACATCATTTGACCAGGGGGTGAGCTTGTTTTCCCGGCTGTTTTGATACCAACTATACCCGGAGCCTGATTCTGAAACCATAAAACCGAAGCTGGGGTTGGCAATTACATTCACCCAGGGTGCTGGGGTATTCTCACCGTTTTTCAGATGAATGACATACTCGCTGCCATCTTCTTTAAATCCGCCAATGCCATTATTGTACAGGCGTTCCGGCTCATCGCTTGGTGATACGGGGTAATTGACGGGCTTGTTGATCACTACTATTTTTGCCGGAAGCAATTTGCTGGTTGCGGTTTCACGAACACATTCAATCTGTTCCCGCATCGTTCCCATGCCGCCTTGTAAAATCACCCGGGCAACGGCATAGAGCAGTGGAATGTCGGCCGCTGCTATTTTATTTTTTTCCAGAATAAAGACATCCTCACTCGTTTTTAAAATGTCATGGGTTTGTTTGGATAATACCATATCAGAAATCAGATTATACAGGGGCAAGGAATAGGCGTATTCCTCTTCGCTTAAGATCACCAGATCCACGTTTAAACCCATCAGCCGCCAGTATTCGTGGGCTTTTAAAACCTCAACCAATAGCTTGACCTGGTCGATTTTACTTAAATCCACCAGCACAATGGGGTTGTCGCCGGAAATTCCATATTTCCACAAGGCCGACTGACCCTGGGTATTTTTGCGGATTATTTCCTGACTCATCATCTTTATGGGGCTGATAAAAACAAGATGTGAGATCATATCCTGATATAGTTCAGTTTCGTCAGCATCCAGATTGAGATATCGGGTTTCCACCTGACTTCTAGTTAAGGCCAGTTTGAACGCACCTTCCACAGCACTCGGGTTATCATATTTATCGATCAGATCCAGAATCGATTCCTTGCTTTCGCAGAAAGCGGTGACAAAGGAAAATTGGGCAGTTTTACCGGCCTCGATGGTCACCTGAATCCGCATACTCATGACCGGATCCAGCACCGGTCCGCTGCTGCCTGACAGCGGCTTTTCCTGGTTTATGACGAGCGGATTTTTGGGGTTGTTACCCCGACCGATTAACTGCATCCGATCGGTTTCGTACTGAATCTCGCCCTGAACATTACCTTTAGTCACAACAGCGTTGGCCAGCCACAAACTTTTATCGCTGTCTGAGCGGGGTCGCCGGTTGGCAATCAGGCATTTCCTCTGATGATTAATTTCTGTTTCAACAAAAAGATTGCCAAAGGCCGGATGAGCAATATCCCCAGCCAGGGCTGCCATGACCACTTCAAAATAACTGGTCAATTCCAGGGTACAGGATTTTTTGCTATTGTTCTTCAGGGTGATTCGTCTGATTTCGACGTTGTCCCCGGATGCCACAACCACCTCAGTTTTCGTCTCAATGTCGCCATCGGTGCGCTTGAATGTGGCTTTGTCGGCGGTGAAAACCACCTCATATTGATCCGGTTTTTTATTCAGCGGCGCATAGGCCGCCGACCAGACAACTTTGCTCGCACTGTTTTTCACATAGAAAAACATGCCGTATTGATCCAGGGTGCTGTCTTCGCGCCAGCGGGTTACGGCGGCCATTTTACTTTGGCTGTAGCCTGTTCCCCGCTCGGTAATCATCACCGAATAATTACCATTGGAAAGGATATGCGCTTTGGGCAGAACGGTATTGGGTTTTGTATAACGTCGCACAGCGCTTTTCTCTTTGGTGATCTTGCCCTTGTAAGGTACCAGCTTTTCCTTGGTTCCCTTAGTAAAGATCAGATCGGAAGAAACTTTTTCCTGAAGCAGCAATCGGGCCGCATGGATTTCCGGGTCGGTATGAAAACGAGTTTGCATGATATTCTGATTGACACAGTTATTCAATGCCATTAAACTCATACCCTGATGATGAGCCATAAAACTTTTTACAACCGCTCGCTTTGTCTCAAAGCCCAGTCGTTCCGGGGTATAATCGGCAGCTTCATAAAAACCGTAGGGTCCTTCCAGACCGTCGGCCTTAAGCCGTTTAATATTCTTAATCGCCGCTTCGGGATCAACCATCAGTGCCAGGAAGGTGGCGTAGGGTGCGGTCACCGCATCTTCGATTAAGCCCCGTTTAAGTCCCAACCAGGGCACCCCAATGGCCTTGTATTTGTAATCGTGGTGTTTATCCATCGCGTTATAGCCGGACTCGGATGTACCCCAGGGCATCTCCCGCTGATTTCCGTATTTCTTCTGACTCTTGATAACAAAGGAATAGGTTTCGTCCAGCAACGTATTTTGATAGCTTTTCATAATCAAAAGCGGCATTAAATATTCGAACATCGTGCCGGTCCAGGAAATCAGGCCTTTGTAACGATCCACGGTAGTCAGTGCCCGACCCAGTTTAAACCAGTGGGAAGCCGGGATCTTACCTTTAGCAATGCAGATATAGCTGGTTTGACGGGCTTCTGAGGCCAGCAGGTCATAGAAGGAATTGGTGAGCTTGTTGTCTTCCAGATTAAAACCGATACTGAATAGTTCCTTTTTCTTGTCATACAGAGGCAGAAATTCCATGGCCACGATGAGGGACTCAATCCGTTTAAGCAGTCGGGTGTATTGGTCGACAAAATTCTGACTCGCTGCAGCGGCCGTGTTCAGAGCTCCGCTGGTTTCAGCCAGCCAGGCTAATTCCTCACGATAATCGTCCTGATCCCATTTTTTGACAGTCTCTGCCAGTCGTTCGGCAATAGCGGCGGTTTCCTGATGAGCCTGCGGTAAATCAATCAAATTATCATTACTGATTAAACGTTTTTTGAGATTTTTAAGATCCTCAAACACGTCATCATCAGCCGCTTCTTTTCTGGCTGCGGCCATATCAGTCAAGCGATCCGGCATTTTTTTAAACAAGCGAATTCCTGGCAGGAAGCTTGTCATTTCGGCTTTGAACCGGGTAACCATTGCGGCTATTTTTGTTTTCCAGACCCCTTCATCGATATCCGCCATTGCGTCTTCCCGCATCAGCGTTTCCAGGGTCTGATTCCAAGCCATTAAATCTGCCGCTTTTTTGTAAACGGCGGCATCGACTGGAAGAATTATGCCATAAGCAGCGTAGTCGGTTTTCCCGACACAATTGAGGGTATCCCCGATGCCACTTGAAAACCGGGGATCAATCAGGGGACTGTGGAGGTAATCCTTAAGTCCTTGTTTCAGAGTGACCAGGTAACAGAGAAAATTTCCGCTGTCCACCGTTGAAATATAGGCCGGACGCAGGGGTTTTAAGGTCAGGGTATCGTACCAGTTAAGCAGATGACCCTGCCATTTTTCCAGGTCTTCAATGGTTCCAACCGTTTTGTCGATGAGCTCTATCATCTGCCCGGTGCCGATATAACCAAAGTCTCTGGCCGAGAGTGGTGCCAGCAGACCCAACCCGATATTGGTAGGCGATGTCCGCTGCGCCAGACCTCTAGGTGGGTCGGCCTGATAATTATCGGGAATTAGATAATGGCTTTTGGCATTGGCAAAATCCTCAAAATAGCGCCAGGTTTTGCGGCTGATCCGACCCAGTTCAAAGGATTCACTTTGCGATAGTTCGAGCACCTTTTCCGGCTGATCCCTACTGATAAACCAGGCAATAAAAGGACTACTGATCCACAGCGCAAAGAAAAACAGACTGAGTATCAGTGTTTCCGGTTTTAAAAACAGGGCCAGGCAAACAACCAGAGGCGCCTGGATCAGCGCCGCCTTCATGGTGAAAAGATAAGCGCCTAGCGAATTTTTCTGGAATTTTTCGGTATCATCAGCAGTCACCCATTCCAGCAGATTTTTTCGGGTAATGAAAACCCGGGTCAGGGTCACAAGGATAGCATGACTCATCAGCCAGGCCTGGTAGGGCAAAAAGATCAACACCAGCAAAAACTGCATCAGCACTGCTTTGAGGCCGAACATCACCGGCATATAGCGCTTGATGCGGTCGTTGCCAAACCGCGCCGAAACAAGATAACCGATGATCCCCATCAGCAGCGGAAACATCTGCGGCAGCAGGAAAAAACCCAGCCAGAACAAAATACTTCCTGGCAGAATTGAAAAACTCAAAAAGACAAGTAGCATCAGTGCTGGCGGCACCAGACTTCTTCTTAAATTATCAATCATCTTCCATTTGGACAGGCGGGACAAGGGGTTGAATATTTTATCGTGACGGCGGTCGAAAATTTTTCGAAATAGAATCGGTACCAATTGCCAGTCGCCACGGACCCAGCGGTGAAGTCGGGCCGAAAAAGAATTATATTTTGACGGGTAGGAATCCACCAGCTTAAGATCAGTGACCAGGCCGGTTCGCACATAAGAGCCTTCCAGCAGATCATGACTGAGAATGGTGTTGTCCGGGATGGCATCCCGCATGATGCTCTGGAAGACCGCTAAATCATAAATGCCTTTGCCGACAAAATCCCTTCGCCAAAAAGATCCTGATAAACGTCAGAAATAGCGGTGGCATAAGGATCAATTCCTTCCTGACCGGTGAAAATCCGGGAAAAAAAGGATTTGTTAGAACTTTCGTTTTCCACTTCGATTCGTGGTTGCATCAAACCATAGCCTTCAACCACCACCCCGCGTTCACTGTCGACAACCGGTCGGTTAAGCGGATGAGCCATGGTCGCAATCATTTTTTTAGCCATCCCCATCGGTAAAATGGTATCGCTATCCAGAGTGATCACATATTTGATATGGTCAAAGGGTGGTTTTTTAGCCGAAGCATAGACAAAGCTGGTATCGGTGGCGCCCATAATCAGGTCGTTGAATTCCATCAAAGCGCCTCTTTTTCGTTCCCATCCAAACCACTTGTCATTCTTTTCATTATATTGACTGTCCCGGTGGAAAAAATAAAACTTATCACTGCCGGCGCCTGCGGCATATTTCTGATTAAGATCGCTGATGCCGGCGAGAGCAGTTTCGATAATCCCAGGGTCATCTTTCATAGCTGATTTGTCGGCATCGCTGAATGCTCCGACCAGGGCAAAGTAAAGATGTTCTTCGCGGTTGGAAAGATAATGACTTTCCAGACCTGCCAGCAATTCCGTTACCCGCTGCTTGTCAGAAAGTAGGGTTGGCACCGCAACAATGGTACTCATACTTTCGGGAATCCCCTCTCTTAATTGAAGTCTTGGGAAAAAAGCCGGTTTCAGGGCATGACAAACAATCCAGTTTACCGCATCCACGGCAATTTCTGATGCCGGGATCAGCACGGCCAAGATGGCTAAAACAGAAAACAGCACCAGATGTGAGGATGCCGTAAAATTGGAGTAACGGACTGCGACAAATAAAAAAAGCAGGGTGATCAGTCCCATGGAACCCAAATACAGGACGCCAGGATTTTTTATACCCATGCTTTCTGCTTTTGGTCTAAAGCTGTTAATCTTTTTTTCTTTGTTTTCCAGGCTTTTAAGACCCTTACCAATCAGATAATAGCCGACATGCCAGGTTTTCTGGACAGCGGCATCCGTCAACTGGGATTCATCCCGACCGGTATAGGCTGCTGCGGCAAACTGAATCGCCTCTTTGGCCAGATAAATTTCTGATACCCCAAACCCCAAGGCCAGTTCTTCCACTCTGGTTCGGTAATGACTCCGGGTGGCAATATCCATCAGGGGATAGGTTCCATCGGGATCCTGTTTTAAAATCTGTTCGACCATACTCACCGATTCAAAGAGTTCGGACCAATCCAGAGCTGAGAAAAAATGAATACTGGTAATGGTATTTCCCATCGAAATGGTATTGACGGATTGAGACCCATGTTCTTTCTGGGTGATTTCCTCGGTGGTGGCGCCCAGTTTATTTAAGTTTTCATCCATGGTCCTTAGCACTTCCACATAACTCCGACCGGAACGTCGGAGCCGATAGAACAAATGCTCAACAAAGGAGGGGTTGGCTTCGTCCAGGGTTTGCAGACTGTCTTCAAATAGTTTGATGGTTTTTTTACTATCGTAGCCTTCGTTTTCCAGCCATTTATCAAAGATCTTATCAGCCTTATGCCACTGACCCTGGGTTTTTTTTATTTCTTCACAGAGAACCCGAATATTTTCAATCAAGGCAAGGGTGATCATCATTGGTAAAGCGACAATTTCCCGGTCAAAAAGAACGGCATGAGATTGGTAGGCCTTTAAATAGTCGGTCAATATTTTTTCATTGATTTGGCCGTCGGTATGAGCGACAAGCTCTACCGCCACCGCAAATATCCGGATTTGTCCCTTGAGGGGGCCGGACTTGAGAATCGGCAAGCGGTTGTAATCGGATTTTTTTAAGTCCCGACGCATTCCTTTGACCTGTTTTTCAATAATATAGAAGTTATCCAGTAGCCACTCTGAAGCTGGTGGTACCGCAGCTTTTTTCTGGAGATCTTCATTGAGATCCTGATAGACATTCAAAATGAATTTATAGTTTTCATTCATCCTGACAATTGGCGATTTGATCGCTCTTTTCTTGATCGATACGGCATGCTCGATGGCAATTCTTTTGGCATGTCCTTCCAGTTCTTCGCTTGAGAGGGATGCATCGCGCATATTAAGTCGGGGTGATTTCCCGGCTTTCATCAAAAAAATCCACAATATAAGCAGGGTACAGCCAATCAGCACTGTGCCCTCGATTACTAATCTTAAATAAGCGTCCATTGATTCACAAATCCTTTCGTGATTTAGGCCTATAATAAAGCATGAAGCCAGACCGTGTCACTAAACTACCGTACCGACCAATTGTTAATCTGTTGTTCGCCGCGCCATGCGAAATCCGCTACGCTCCTTTCGCTTTGGTCGCGGGCAGTCGCCAACTACAAGCAAACTTGTGATTGGCTCGTTGCCTTCGCGCAGAATCGGACAGGCGATGCCGTGTCCGCTCCGATGCGTACAACATGATGTAACAATTGTCGGTACTACGTTATTCGTTTAAAACAATCTCACTAAGCTAATTTATATAATAGGAAAAAATCTTTACACTTAAGTATATACCTCTTATATCGCTTATTAACCTTAATGTTATAAAGAAACGACAAAATATGTTGAAACAAAAGTAAATTAATGAGATTTTTTTCATATTTGACTTTTGTTTAAAAAAATAAGAAGCTGATCGCACTCGTTTTCGAGCGGGATCAACCTCTTTTTTCTGTTGGCACTTATCTCATTAAATGGATCGCTTCGCCGTTGACAGCGTGGGCGGCTTCCATCAAGGATTCGCCGACGGTAGGGTGGGCATGGATGGTAGACATCAGTTCTGCCACCGTTGCCTCCAGGCGAATAGCCAAGGCTCCTTCAACAATCAGATCGGTGGCTCGGGGACCGGCCATGTGCAGCCCCAGGATTTCTCCGGTGGCGGCATCGGTAACGTATTTGACCACACCGGTGGTTTCACCCATGATCATCGCTTTACCATTGACAGCCATGGGAAAATTCCCGACTTTCACTTCATAGCCCTGATCCCTGGCCTGGGCCTCGGTCAACCCGACGCTGGCCAGTTCCGGTTTGGTATAGACACAATAGGGAATGGTTCTAAAATCAATTTGCGACCGCTTCCCCATGATCGTTTCAACCGCAACTATTCCTTCGGCCGACGCTACGTGGGCAAGCATTACCCCGCCGTTACAATCACCGACCGCATAGATATTTCGCTTGTTGGTCTGCATTCTTTGATTGACTTTGATCGCTCCTCTTTCCGTTTCAATGCCAGCTTTATCAAGTTCCAGGGTATCCAGCTCTGGTTTTCGGCCAACTGAAAGCAGCACTTTTTGAGCGGCAATGACTTTTTCTCCAGCTTCGGAGCTTGTCATAACCGCTAAACTAGCGGATCCTTCCTGGATTGATTCGACCTTTGTTCTGGTAAAAATTTCAATCCCCTCTTTAAGCAGTTTTGCTTTCAGGGGTTTAACAATATCCTGATCCATATTAGCCACAATTTCCGGCAACATTTCAATGATGGTGACCTTGCAACCAAAGGCATTGTAGACGCTGGCAAATTCACAACCAATGACACCACCACCAATGATGCACATGCTATCGGGAACAGTTTCCAAGGACAGGGCTTCGTTACTGGTGATCACATCCGGATGATTAGACCCAGGGATCGGTGGAATCACCGGTTTTGAACCAGTGGCAATAATGGCAAAATCAAAGTCGATGACGGTTGCTTCGTTACTCGAATCGTCCTGATTTTCAGCAATGACTTTAACTTGATGGTCATTAACAAAAACAGCAGTTCCCATTATTTTAGTAACGGTGTTATTCTTCAATAAGCCATTAACCCCGCCAACCAATTTTTTGACAATTTTCGTTTTTCTGGCCTGTAGTGTTGTCCAGTCAGCTTTATAGCCAGAAATCGTGATTCCCATTTCTTTGGCGTCGTTTTCCAGGGCATCCATCAGTTCAGTG
Organism: Acetobacterium sp.; assembly: GCF_030652775.1. Classification (GTDB taxonomy): domain Bacteria; phylum Bacillota; class Clostridia; order Eubacteriales; family Eubacteriaceae; genus Acetobacterium. The sequence goes on from NZ_JAUSPS010000079.1 coordinate 57,083, forward strand.
GTATGCAGCAGCACCTTTGTCGGAATACAACCGACATTGAGACAGGTTCCGCCCAAGTACTTGTTTTCAATCAACGTTACTTCAGCGCCTAACTGAGCTGCCCGGATAGCTGCCACATATCCGCCCGGACCTCCTCCTAAAATTACAATCTTCATCATTCCGCCTCCATTACAGCAGCAATAATCCGGGTTTTTCAATGAGCTCTTTGAGTCTGGCGACAAACTGCGCTGCCACTGAGCCATCAACTACCCGGTGATCAGCCGTCAAGCTCAGGTTCATCATCGGTTTAATAACCACCTGTCCAGCCACCACCATGGGGGTATCCATTATGGTATTGATCCCCAGTATGGCAACCTCAGGCTGATTGATAATCGGCGTGAAGGATTCCATGCCAAACATCCCGATGTTGGTGATGGTAAAGGTGCCCCCGGTAATTTCATCGGTTTCCAATTCATTATTTCGGGCTTTTTCGGCCAGTACCTTGATTTCGCTGGAAATCGCCCCCAGATCTTTTTTATTGGCAAATTTAACCACCGGAACAATCAGTCCATCGGGCAGCGCCACCGCCACACCAATATTTACATAATTCCGGGTCACAATGTCAGAGCCTACAATGGAGCTGTTCAGCAACGGGAATTCTACCAGCGCTCGGGATAATATCTTCACCAGAATATCAGTATAGGTTATTTTGGCAGTACCTTTTAATTCTTCCCGGAGCAGTTTCATCGCCGTGGTATCGACCCGCTGGTTGTAATTTACCGTAGCGGATGTTTCTTGACTGGCTGACATTCGACTGGCAATAATTTTTCGCATCGCTGACATCGGTTTGGTAAATTCCTGAGGATCAGCAAATTTCTGGAAGTCGGCGTTTTGTTTAAAGGCCAGCACATCGGCCTTCATAATTCGACCGTCCTTGGGAATTTGGCTCGGATCGACGCCTAAACCGGCGGCAATCACCCCGGCCGTTGGGGAAATTTTTGGCTGGGCTGTTTTTGCTTTTTCGGCAAATTCGGTAACATCTTTTTCGGTAATGGCGCCCTGAGGTCCGGTGCCCGGTACCTGAGAAATATCAATATTTAAATCGGCCGCTATTTTTTTGGTTCGGGCAGAAGCTTTGACGCGCCCACCGACAGCCGGTTGGGGTGATCCTGGCTCGGCCTTGGGCGGTTCGGCTGCTGGTTTTTCAACGGGAACCGCCGGACTATCCGCAGCCTTTTCGGCCTCTGCCAACAATGCGGATATATCTTCGTCAGCCTTGCCAATAATAGCAATCGGTTTTAGCACCTCAACTGCGCCCTCAGCAACCAATATCTTTCGGATGATCCCTTCCCCCGGAGATTCAAATTCCTTGGTGATTTTATCTGTTTCCACATCAAAAATAATTTCGCCCATCGCTACGCTGTCGCCTTCTGCTTTTCGCCAGTTGGCAATATTCCCTTCGGTCATCGTCAACCCGAGCTTGGGCATCACTAAAAACTTAGCCATAATGCATTCCTCCTGTTATTCTTAAACCTTGAAAAATCCGTTTTTCTGCCCCACTTCGATAGCTTTTTTGATATCCACATGCCATGGCCCATTGCGGCTGATTTTAAAGGTAAAGGTCTGATTTTGATGGAATTCGATTTCCCGTTCGCCATCCAGGGCAATTGTTCCTCTCCCAAAGGTGGTCAGCTCATATTTTTCATTAAAATTCAAAATCACCGGCTCACTGGTTCCTATCGGCAGAACAATCCCGGCCGCCATGGGGATCAGAATTTTAGGCGCATTTTGATCAATGCTGACATAGGCACCAAAGTTGTCCTCTTCGGTGATGATTGTTTTCCCCCCGACCACGGACGAAAATCCAATCGAGGCCGGATGACTTCGGGCAACAAATATTTTCTCGATATCCTCAACTTTCCAGATGGCTCGGGATCCCACAAAGACATCCCGGGAAATCACCGCATCGATGAGAGCAATGTCTTTAAGCTGCCCCTCTGAGTATATCTCTATAATCTTATCTCTATTTGAATAGACCTTTTTATCAAATTTATGGGAAGCTACCACTGCCGCTGCAATACCAGCAATGGTTCCTTCAATCATGTCTGGATAAACATTATTGGTTCCGGTGGAAATGGAAATCATCGGGATATCCTTAATATCTTTTGCCACCGCCCGATTGGTACCATCGCCCCCCAGGGTGACAATGCATCCCGCTTTTTTTTCATTCATTAATTGCACCGCTTTATAGGTGTCTTCGACGGTGTCTTCCTTGTAAAAATCGAACACTTCAATCTCACATCTCAACTCGCCGGAGGTTTTCAGCTTATCCTCCACCCGATAGCCCATATTATAGGGATCTGGCATCATATATATTTTTTTTACCCCATTCTGCTGGGCGCCCAGTATGATTCGCTCCACAATATTAATCTTCTCGTTATTATCAATAACCGTTGCATGAGAAACCAGTCGTCTGATATCCTTTCCTGAAGCAGGATTGGCAATTATACCGATTGAATTCATAAGTCCACCACCTTTTTCTGTCTTTTAGTCTAAAAAAAAGTTTTGGAAATAATAGCATCGTTGTCACTCCATTATTTCCAAAACCATGACCCTTTTTGCCTTGTTAATTATTATGAGTTAAAACAAAGATTTAACCGCCTGAACCACATCGTCAGCATTTGGTAGCACGTATGATTCCAGAACACCGGAAAACGGAATCGGCGTATTAAGGGCACAAACCCGTTTGATCGGCGCATCGCATTCGTAGAAACATTCATCGGCAATGATCGCTGCCAATTCTCCAGCATAACTGCCCCGTTTTGCTTCTTCAGAAACAATCACAACCTTATGGGTTTTCTTGACCGATTCAAAAATCGCTTCCGTATCCAGCGGATAGAGGGATCGTAAATCGATGACTTCCACATCGATGCCATCTTTTTCCAGCATTTCAGCTGCTTTGAGGGAATCGTATACCTGTTTACCATAGGTGATAATGGTCACGTCATTTCCTTCTCGCTTGATATTGGCTTTTCCCAACGGAATCGGTTTGACCTCATCTTCCACCTGGCTGGCGACCGCATAGAGGGTTTTATTTTCTAGGTAGATAACCGGGTTATCATCATCAATAGCCGTTAGCATCAAGCCGATGGCATCCTGGGCATTTGAGGGATAAACGACCTTCAGGCCAGGTACATGGGTAAACCAGGCTTCCAGGGATTGGGAATGTTGGGCAGCCGCAGCCACACCACCGCCAGATGGCAAGCGCACGACCATTGGAAGTTTCAGTTTCCCGCCGAACATGTAGCGCATTTTAGCGGCCTGGTTGACCAACTGATCCATCCCAACCGTCGCAAAGTCAACAAACATCAGCTCTGGAATCGGTCGCAGGCCAAGGGCTGCGGCACCAACAGCAGCACCGATGATGGCACCTTCTGAGATTGGGGTGTCCCGAACTCGTTTTTCGCCAAATTCTTCAAATAATCCTGCTGTTACGCCAAAGCATCCACCGAAAAGACCAACATCTTCACCAAAAATGAATACGTCCGGATTTTCCAACATTTTTATCCGCATACCTTCTTTGATTCCTTGACCATAAGTGAGCTCTCTCATCTTGATCGTCCCTCCTCTACTATATCGGTGTAAACATCTTCAACAGCGGATGATACATCGGGGAATTTACTGGCCTGAGCAAAATCAACAGCTTCTTCAACCAGAGCGTCAATTTTCTCATTGAGTTTATCCATTTCTGCTTGTGTCATTACCTTATTTTCAAGGATATATTTTTCCACTCTGGGAATAGGATCTTTTTTCTTCCATTGTTCCAGCTCACCTTCTGGTCGGTAGACCGTTGGATCGCCTTCAAAATGTCCTCGCCAGCGGTAGGTTTTGCATTCAATCAGGGTTGGCCCCTGACCTTTTCGGGCTCTGGCAACAGCTTCTGAAACGGCTTCAAAAACTGCAAACACGTCATTTCCATCCACGGTAATCCCGGGAATATTATAAGAAACTGCCCGTTGCGATATATCGGTGATATTTTGATGTCTGGCCTGGCTTACGGAGATACCATAACCATTATTTTCACAAATAAAGATAACTGGCAATTTCCAGGTACTGGCTAAGTTTAAGCCTTCATGGAAAGTACTTTGATTGGTTGAGGCATCGCCAAAGAAACAGGCACAAACCTGATCGGTGCCCTTGTACTGAATGCCCAAACCGGCACCAGTTGCAATGTTATGGCCAGCACCGACAATCCCGTTAGCACCGAGAATCCCCTTGGTGGCATCAGCAATATGCATCGATCCCCCTTTACCTTTACAGTATCCGGTTTCTTTTCCATAGAGCTCCGCCATCATGTATTTTAAATCGCCGCCCTTTGCGATAATGTGTCCGTGACCCCGATGGGTACTGGTAATGTAGTCATCATCTCGTAAACTTTCACATACTCCCGTAGCAACTGCTTCTTCACCAATATAAAGGTGCACGAATCCACCAAATTGACCTTCGGCAAAAAGATTCATGGCTCTATTTTCGAACTTCCTGATTTTTACCATTTTTTCGTACATTTCAATGATCGTATCGTTTGAAATTTTCAAAATATTTCCTCCTTTTTGATCTGCTCTTTTTTTGGGAATTATACAAAACTGCGTGACTAGACACTTACGGTTACGCAAACAATAGCGGCTTCAATGGTATCATCGGTATCGCCAAAACCGGGAAAGAAAAGACCAGCGGTTGTTAATCCTCCTTTCTTGGCTATAATGGTTACCTTTCCCACCGGGAACAGTTTTTTCAGTTCTTCGGTGTTTAAATCTTCCGGCCGGGACACGCCGATAATAGCCTCAATCATCATTTTTTCATTGAGATTTTCTTCAGTTAAACCATGGATCTGATTCAGGCCAATCAGGCAGCTTCGGGAAATGGCATCTTTGATCGCTTTTCCTGCCGCTTTATTAACATCCTGCCCATGAAAATCCATCCCCATTCCAAATTCAATGATAAACTTTTTGATAAGGGTCACCTCCTGACTTTTTCCACCTGTTAATAACGAACAGCGCTTAATATTCTACAAAAATATTTCGTCACCGCTTTTATTCTCTAAACCAGGGTGAATATCGAATCGCACTACACCGACCGCAGCCTTTCCTTTGACAGCTTCACTGATCATTGCCGTTCCCCGGTTTCCAAACCCGCCGCAAAGTTCAAAGGCGACTACCCCTTCGTCAACCAGCTTCAGGGCTGCATCGACCGCCGTTTCGTAGGACGAAACCCCGACCGAGATGAGGGTAACCTGTTCGGTTTCAACTACAGACCGGTGAATGGCCGGATCTGCATTGGGGGCAATAAAAATAAATGCTGCTTTTAATGCCATAGTAAACCTCCTTGTTTTGATTTAGTTATCTGCATTGTATATTACTAGCAATATTCATGCCAGAATTGCTGAATCCGCTTTTTATTTAAACGTTTACTTAAACGGTTCTAATTTCCGATTTTGACAAACACTGGTGGGGATTCTCAGCTGATGGTTCTGTGATTATTTCTCATTGTGAGAAATGGTGTCTCAAAATGAGAAAAACAGTCTCAAAAATGAGACTGCTTGAATCACAGGCGTTTTAAAATATCGCTGCGCAGCTGACGCAATTCCCCGGATGTCATCATTTCCTCAGAACTGGCATGCTTAACCGGCACGACAATTTCTTCGATAATGTGAGCCGGTGATCCGTTAATAATATAAATCCGGTCTGACAAGAATATCGCTTCGTCAATATCATGGGTTATAAATAACACCGAACCCTTGATTTTTTTTAATATCGTCAGCAAATACTCCTGCATCTTCAGCCGGGTAATGGCATCCAGTCCCCCGAAGGGTTCGTCCAGCAGCATGATCTCCTTTGAAAACATGGTAGTTCGCAGCAGTGACACCCGCTGTTTCATCCCACCAGACAATTGGATGGGATATTTTTCACCATCATCTTCCAGTTGAAAAACTGACAGCATCGTTTTTACCTTTTCCCGGGCTTCCTTTTTAGGTATTCCGCGAATTTCCAGGGGTAAGATGCCATTATCAATGACGTTACGCCAGGGCAGCAGCAGATCTTTCTGATACATATAGCTGACTACACCGGTTTCCCCGGTGACCTCTTTATCATTGACAAAGACCTTGCCCGCTTCCGGGGTCAGCAATCCGGCGATGACGTTAAACAAGGTACTTTTGCCGCAGCCGCTGGGGCCCAGGATCGATACAAATTCGCCCTGATTCAAATGGATATGAATGTCTTCGATGATGTTTTTATGGTTATATTCCTGAGTTACCCCGACCACCTTGAGAACGCATTTATTGTGGCAGGTATTCATTGGTAAAAGCCTCGTTGGCATTTAACTGGTTCTCCAGCAAGCCCTGGTTATACATCCATTTTCCATAGTTTTCCCAAATATTTGGACTCATGATGCCCCATTTTTCGGCATCGCTCTGATATTCGGCGGCCAGATATTTTTGTGAAGCCACCGCCAGCTCGCGGTCAATTTCCGGGTTGTCAACCAGTAATAGATCGGCTGCTGCTTCGGGATTTTCGATGGCGTATTGATAGCCTTTGGTAACTGCCCGCAAAAACTTTTTAGCTGTTTCCGGATTCTTGGCCAGATAATCTTCGTTGGCAATGATCACGGGAGTATAGTAATCGAGGTTTTTATCAACATCCTGAAGTTTTATAAAATTGATCGGTTCGTTTTTCAGTTTGGCTGAGACCCCGTCCCAACCGTAAAAGATCCAGGTGAAATCGACATGGTCTTTAACTGCGGTAAAATAGTCCATGGCTCCGACATCGACTATTTCCAGCTTGCCAAAATCAGCATTGGCGCCTTCCATCAGGCCCTTGAGCGTCGCTACTTCCATGGGGGAACCCCAACCGCCGTATTTTTTTCCTGCAAAATCTTTGGGGCTGACAATATTGCGATCCACCGGTGATGCAAAGCCAGAGGTGTTATGCTGGATAATGGCGGCAATGGCTTTAATCGGCAAGGGATTAGCCGCCGTTCTGGCATAGGTCACCTGTTCCTGATAACTGACCCCAAATTCCCCCTGTCCAGCCGCAATCAGATCGGCACTGCCGCCCTCGCTTGGTTGAATAATCTCCACGTCCAGTCCTTCTTCTTTAAAATAGCCCAGTTCCTGGGCCGCATATAAACCGGTGTGATTGGTATTAGGAACCCAATCCAGAACCACGGTTATTTTTTCATTTTCTTTTGTCGTACACCCAGTTAATCCGATCATTAGCAAACCGACTAAAATAATCACAACGCTTTTTCTCATTCCAATTCCTCCTTTAATTTCTTCCAGGGCATCAGTGCCCTTTGAATACCGGCAATGCCATAAAATAACATGATCGACACGATCACAATCACCAGTATCGCTGCAAAAACCAGATCCAGAGCAAAGGCATGCCTGGCTCTTAACATGTAAACCCCCAGTCCAGCTTTTCCACCCAACCATTCTCCGATGACTGCCCCCATAATACTGTAGGTGGCCGCAATTTTAAGACCGGAAAAAAAATAGGGCAAGGCACTGGGAAACTTGATTTTCGCAAAAATCTGACTCTTGGTTGCGCCCATCGACCGGACCAGATTAATCAGTTCCCCATCCACACTTTGAAGGCCTTCGATCAGGTTTACGGTAATCGGGAAAAAACAGACCAGCACTACCACAAAAATTTTTGGTGCGATCCCAAATCCAAACCACATCGCCAGCAGTGGGGCAATAACGATAATTGGCACCGTTTGCGAGATCACCAGAACCGGGTAGATGGCTTTTTTTACCACCGTAAACTGATCCATAACAATCGCCATGATCAGCGATAAAAAAACGGCCGCCAGCAGACCTGTCATCCCTTCGAAGAAGGTTACCCAGGTGTGCATCATGATATCTGACCAGTTCGCTAGCAGGGCATTGACGATATCAGTGGGCGATGGCAAAATGTATCGCTGTACCACCCCCAGGTTAACCACCAATTCCCATAGGACGAGAATGGCCAGGATAAAGATAATGGGGATGAGCTTATCACCGATATTTTGATACTTTCTCATTGATTGTGACGCCTTCTTCCTTGTAATCTATTTTCACGATCGAAACCACCCGCTCCGCACCATGTTCGATGCAGATCGACTGGGCTCGCTTGACAATATCCAGAAGTTCATCCAGTTCGCCTTCGATGGATGTCTCAAAGGGTCCCACAACATACTCCAGACCGGTCTGACTGATCATCTCAATCACCTGATCCACCACATAATAAATTTCACTGTCCGGTACCACCGGCAACACCTGTAAGCTAAGATTCACTTTTGCCAAAACTCTCACCTCCATGACGTATTTAAAATACAACGAACCAAATTTTGGATTCGTTGTATTTTAAATAAGCAGTTTTCGTGCCAACAATTATTATTGCCGCTATTATTTTACCACATTTTTTTGTAGCCGGTTTAATTCTCGCAGTGATTTCTGATCTTTGTCTCACAAAATTTCTCGAAATGAGAAAAAAATCTCATTTCGAGAAAAAAAGATCATAACGTAATGATAATCATTTGTTTTTACATTAACCTATTCGCTCAAGGCTAAAATATATTTAATCCATATTGCAATTTATTTTGATTAAAACAAAAACATCATCCGGTTAATGCCATCCACTCTTTATTAATATGGTTTTACAATGATTTTAACATTTTCATCTTTTCTATTAACGAGCTCTTCAAATCCTTTTTCAATAATATCGTCAATGCCGATTCTGCCTGTAACCAGCGGTGAAATATCAATACGTCCGTCGGATACTAAATCTATTGCCGTTTTAAAATCCCCGGCATAAGCCAACGAGCCGATAACGGTCTTATCAGTAAATACGATCGTATTAATCTGAAGACTGGTTTCTTTTTCATAGATCCCGCTGAGAATTATTTTTCCACCAGTTCTTGCAACTTCAATGGCTATCGGAGTTACCTTGTCGCTGCCAATACACTCAAAGACAACATCTGGCCCAATTCCCCCTGTCAGTTCCAAAATCCGAGCTTTTATGTCGATTTCGGTCGGATCCAGAACTTCGTGAGCGCCCATTTTTGCCGCAAATTCTTTTCTCGCTTTGGCCACTTCCACGACATATATTTTTCCTGCTCCGGCGGCTCTGGCCGCTAGAAGTGTGCACAAACCAATGGTTCCTGCTCCAAAGATTACAACACTTTCTCCTTCAATAAGCGGACCTGAACGGACTGCATGAATTCCTACTGAAAGCGGCTCAATTAAAGCACCTGCTTCAAATGACATATTATCCGGCATCTTATATAAGGTATAGTCTGGAACAACTACGTATTCTGCAAAAGCGCCATCCGTCATAAGACCCGTAAATGCCAATTTTTCACAGACGTTGTACATTCCCAATTTGCAGGGATTGCACTCATGACATACCCAACATGCGTCTGGAGCAACTCTATCCCCTACCTTAAATCCTTTTACTCCGGAGCCTGCTTCAACAATCGTGCCTGAAAATTCATGTCCAAGCGTAATCGGCGCTGTTCCGCCGGTTAGTGGATGCGGTGTCGTAGTTGGTATAAAGATTGGTCCTGCAAGATACTCATGTAAATCGGAGCCACAAATTCCACACCACTCAACTTTAATTTTAACAAAATTTTCCCCCGGTAACTTGGGTTCCGGAACATCCATCACTCTGACATCTTTTTTTCCATACCATACTGCTGCTTTCATTATTTTCTCCTTTCAATCTGATCTTTCACATAAATCCAATAGCGAAATCTAAATGATCTTAACCTCCAATCTAATTCATTTATAATTAAGCTAATGTTTAAGTACAGCAATTATCGTGCCAGATTTTATGGTTCCTGAATTTTTATACACTATGGACATTAATGTCATAAGCCTTTATTTTTCGATAAATGGTTGCCTTGCTGATGCTGAGATCTTCAGCGGCCTTTACTGCATTACCTTTGTTAAGCAATAAAGCATGTTCAATGCTGTTTTTTTCCAGATCTTTCAAGGTCTCACCTTCACTCTCACAATAAACTACTTTATCATCTTTTTCTTTTACCAGAACTTCGATATCATCAATCTGATCACCCATTGACATATAGTAACCACGCTGGACAATGTTTTTTAGTTCTCTGACATTCCCTTCCCACTTATATTCCTGAAGTTTTGCGGCGAATTTTTCAGTAAAATATTTGTTAGCACCACTATTTTCCTGATTTAATTGTTGCAGAAAATATTGACCTAATACCAGAATATCTTCTCGTCTTCTTTTTAGTGGTAGCAATCTCAGGTTTATAACATTGAGTCTGAAATACAGATCCTGCCTGAAGGCATCCTTGGACATCTCATTAAGCAGATTCCGATTGGTTGCTGCAATAATTCGAACATCAAGCTTCCTTTCATAATTTCCGCCAATTCGCATCACTTTGTTTTCATCCAAAACTCTTAGTAATTTCGGCTGCATCTCGATCGGGATTTCCCCAATTTCATCCAAAAATAGGGTTCCGCCATTTGCCAGTTCAAATTTTCCTGGCATTCCCCCTTTTACGGCTCCGGTGAACGAACCCGTTTCATAACCAAAAAACTCACTCTCAACCAGCTCTTTTGGGATGGCTGCACAATTGATGGCAATAAAAGGCCCATTTCGCCGCTGGCTTTCATTGTGAATGGATTGGGCGAACAATTCCTTGCCAGTACCACTTTCCCCTTCAATGAGAACCGAACAATTTGTTTTGGAAATTCGCTTGGCCGTATTAATCAGCTCCAGCATCGTCTTGTTCTTAGTAATAATCTTGTCAAAGGTATAGTTTGCTCGAAAACCAGCCAGTTTGTTGATCTCTTTACGAACCTGTTTGGATTCGCGAATAACCAGTACCGCTCCCATGACCTTCTCGTTGAAAGCCACCGGGGTAATATCAAGAAAACAGTCAATTTTATGCGATCCGATAAAAAGTGTGATATCCGAACAACTGAATTTTCGCTTGTTAATGAAAATATTTTCAACCACATCAAGGTCTTTCAACACATAACTCATATCGAGCCTCAAAATATCTTCTTCACTCATTTGAAACAACTCAGAAATCTTATGATTGAACTTTTTGACGCTCAGCTCCGTATCAATAATCATCAGCCCATTGAGAATTGAATCCAGAGCCACATCCATTAATTTATATGAATCGACAATCTCATATCGCATTTCCTGGGTTAGCACATCGCCGTTTTTCAGTTTTTCCATCAGCATCTTTACTTCCATGAATTTTACCTCCAAATGAATCACCAATTCTACTATAAAATTGCATGTTTTTCTTCGATACAGCCTTCCTGACAGACATCAAACGATTTGCATAGCCACGCCGCTCACATTACTTTATGGAATGTCCAGTTCTGCTGCCATCCCGATTTTTTGCGGCATCGGTTTGGCTATGCTTACCAGCAATTCACCATTACAGGATCCGGTGGGCAAAAGTTCGGTGCGGCCATTGAAAATTTGCTGGGCCGCCACCGCATAAGACCTGGCAATGCTGGCAAAGGATCCCGCTCTAATTGTCGGGTTAATGTTTTTGGTAACGATTGAAATGCTGTCATCTGCGTTTTTCAGGATTTCGAAGGATCGGAAATTCTGCGGAAAATCGCGTAGCGATGCCGTTTCGACCACCCAGAACCCACGTTCCGGCTGGCCGGGATCCGGGGATTTTACTGGGGTTATCGTATTGCGGTGACGATGCCCGGCAACCCAGAGGATCAGATTGGGATAGGACTGCAGTTTTTCAATCAGTTCCTGTTCCGGCACAGGGGAAATCGTGCTCCAGGACATAAACGGCCTGGTTAATGGTTCCTGATATTCCACCCCAATGGGGATGTGGGCAGCAATAATCATTAGCTTGCCAGCTTGTTGACCGGCTTCCAGTTCCTCCACCAGCCAATCAAAACGCTCCTGGTCCAGAGAGCCATGGGCATAACCCAGGACGTTGGGTTCATCATCCCGTTGGGTATTGTCCAGCACAATGACCTTGATCGGAACCCCTTCTTTGGGCTCAAAGCTGTAGCAGGCAAAACCGCTTTCAAGATTCGCTGCGGTAAACCCATGACCACGGGGCTGGGTTTCGGTATCGAAGAATTCCTGCATCCATTCCATCCGCGACAGAAACCGCCGACTGGGATCACCGGAAACTGCTTTTAGCGGTTTATCTGGCCAGATATGATCATGGTTGCCAATAATCTGATACCAGGGAATCTGCTGATTGAGTCCCACCGCCATAAAATCGTCATAGAAATCTTTCCGGGGGCCAATCCGGGGATTGGGGTTGACACCAAAGTCCAGATTTATTTCCTTACCATCAAAAATGTCAATCGACCAGCGAAGTTCATTGTACATGGCATTGTTGGTATTATCACCCATTGACAAACCGAAATCCAGAGGGTTTTGATGATGAATGGCATTAACCGAATGAATGGCGCTATCTAAGACGTGGGTAGTATAATGCATCATCTCCGAATACACTGACACGATCCCACCACCACATTTTGAATAGATCCCATGAGCCGGAAACTCCCCATCGGTGATGTGGATATCGGTAACGGTAAAGAAATGGAGCAGCTGTTCGGGCTGATTCCCGGTGGGATGCTGATAGTCATCCGGCATCAACTCCTGCCGCTTTTCCGGTTCCTGATGGGACGCAGCGATCCATCCGCCATAGCCTTCTTGTGCCTGTCTGACAATTTCGGTGGCATCCACCTGAGGCGCAGTGGCGATCACCGGCTCCAAAAAAAAGGTGTAAGTCTCTTTTTCGGAATGGAAGTCCACTTCGCCCGCATTGACTGGCACGGCAACAGGACTAATCAGATGTTCTATTTCTTTAAGCTGTTTTGATAAGCGATTTGTTTTTTTTGAATGTTTATTTCCCATTGGCTGACCTCAACAATTTCCAGCGTAAACAAATTCCAGAGATTCTCTGGCAATATCGGCCAAATGATAAACCTGAGCAATATCGGTGGCATCCCGATCCATCATTTCATATCTGGGAAAAAAGCGCGACAGATGAAGGGGAATTGTTCGCCCCACCGATCCCAGCCACTGCGATAGCGCCCGAATTTCCTCTTCGCTGTCATTCTGACCGGGAACAATCAGAGTGGTCACTTCGACATGACAGATTTCACTGGTAATTCTGATGCTCTGTTTGACTGTTTCCAGATCACCGCTGATTTTTTTATAGAAATTCTGATTAAATGATTTCAGGTCGATGTTCATCGCATCGATATTCGGGAGGATTTCCCGCAGGGGATCTTCGCAAAAGCAGCCATTCGTCACCACCACATTTTTTAAGCCGTTCTTTTTTGCCTCAATGGCGCAATCTCTGACAAATTCATAACCCACCAAGGGCTCGTTATAGGTATAGGCCAGCCCGATATTCCCTTCACCCACCAGTCTGAGGGCATTGGCCACCAGGCCTTGGGGACTCATGCGGCGGCCATGGGCTTCTTCCCTGCCAGCCATGGAAATTTCGTAGTTCTGACAAAACGAACATCTTAGATTGCAGCCGAAACTGCCTACCGACAAAATTCGGGAGCCCGGATAAAAATGACGAAATGGTTTTTTCTCGATTGGATCCAAAGCAATGGCCGTAACCACGCCATAATTCAAATCTTCAATGACATCTGACCGGTTGATCCTCGCCCGACAAAATCCAATCTCCGCCTCATCCAGTTTACAATGATGGGGACAGAGCCGACATGCTATTTTACTCACAGTTTTTCCACCCTTCGTTGATTTACATTATATTAACGCGACGTCCATTTTAGAGTAATGGACGCTTCGGATGCAATTAAAAAAGGAAAACCACATGATGTCTTCCTTCTTTAGCATGCTATTCTTTTCATACCCAAATATTTGTTTTAAAAATCAGCCTTGGTGATTAAATATCCTTTTTCTTGCAAACTTTTTTCGACTAACCGCAGAATGCTGTCTGAAACTGCTTCAACGGTATGATAATGAACCTTGTCGGTGAGCTTCATCAGCGGGCTGGTCTTTTTTTCTTCCAGTCCTGCCACAAAGGCATCCACGTCGACTCGGGTAGCCAGAAATAAATCAACTTGGATTTTTCCATAGATGTCATGAATAATAAAAACATCCTTCACGAAGCCACCAGCATCAACGATGGTATAGAGCTCATCGCCGATTTCTTCGTGGCTGTGATACACCTTAAAGACCTTTTCCTTGGGCGGTGGATCGACAATGAGATAGCCTTTATTCGTTGAAATAATATTATAGTGGTCGGCTTTCAGGAGGGCAATATCCTGGACAATGCTTTGCCGGCTGACCCGGAAAATTTCGGACAAGGTGGTTCCTGAAATCGGTTCTCGGGAAGACCGGAGTGTCTTGACAATATCTTCCTGTCGTTGCTGTTTTTTCATGGTTTACACTCCTTTGTCATCGTGTTTGATATAGTTTTTATAAAATCCGCAGATTTTTCATTGATAAATCAAGAATCGGTGAGGAATGGGTCAGAGCGCCACAGGAGATAAAATCTACCCCGATCTCAGCCAATTCCTTTAACCGCACTTCGGTGACATTGCCAGAGCATTCGGTGATTGCTCGGCCATTGACAACTTTAATGGCCGCCTTCATCATTGCCACATCCATATTGTCGAGCATAATGATATCTGCCCCGGCTTCCAGCGCTTCTCTGAGCATTTCCAGATTTTCCACTTCTACCTCAATCTTACGGACAAAGGGAGCATATTTTTGGGTCGCAGCAATGGCTTCTTTAACGCCACCGGCGGCATTGATATGATTATCTTTGATCAGAATGCCATCGGATAAATTATAGCGGTGGTTGTAGCCACCACCAACCGTCACGGCATATTTTTCGAAAATCCGCATATTCGGTGTGGTTTTTCGGGTGTCCAACAATCTGGTTTTGGTGCCGCTCAAATACCCGACTAGTTTCCGGGTGTGGGTGGCGATGCCGCTCATCCGTTGCAGATAGTTGAGGGCAGTCCGCTCGCCAGAGAGCAGGGTTCGGGCGTCGGCTGCCACGACCGCCAACAAATCACCGGGGTTGACAGTATCGCCGTCGCTGACAAACTGTTCCACTGTGACCGCTGTATCAATGAGTTCAAAGGTTCGTCGGTAAACCGCCAGACCGGCAATGATGCCCGCCTCTTTGGCAATCAGATTTACCTGGGCTCTGACCCCCGCTTTGATGACTGCGTTGGTGGTGATGTCCTCGCTGGTAATATCCTCCTGCAGTGCCAGTAAAATAAGTGGATCCATATTAAGCTTTATCAATTCGTTCAATGACTTTACTCCTTTCGATTTCGTCCAAGATGATGGTTTTATAGTCCCTTTTCAACTGTTCCAGATCCTGGTAGTCATCCAGATCCAGCGTTGCTTGGTGAACCGCAGTGATCTCATAATGATCGTGGGTATCTTTGGCCGCTCTTTTGGCAAAGACCAGGCTTTCCAACAGGGAGTTGCTGGCCAGTCGGTTAGCTCCGTGAACCCGATTACAGCTAATTTCACCAATGGCATAGAGATGCGCCATGGAGGTTCGGCTGTCCAGATCCACTTTGACACCACCCATAAAATAATGCTGAGCCGGGGTCACCGGGATGCATTCTCGGGTAATGTCATAGCCTTCTTCCAGGCAGTGCTTAAAGATATTGGGAAAGCGATGGGTGATCACATCACTACCCATATCCTGCATCGACAGCCAGACGAAATCACTTTCGTCCTGTTCCATTTGCTCATGAATGGCCTTGGTCAGCAGATCCCGGGGTAATAGTTCATCCACAAACCGCTGCATTTTGCGGTTATAGAGCACCGCCCCTTCCCCTCGAACCGATTCAGAAATCAGAAAACGGCGCCCGGGCTTTTGAGAATACAGGGTAGTCGGATGAATTTGAATATAACTGATGTTTTCCAGTTCGATCTGACGTTTTAAGGCGATAGCGATGGCATCTCCAGTGAGGTGGGCTAAATTGGTGGAGCTGTGAAACAGCCCGCCCAATCCGCCGGTGGCCAGAACCACGTAGTCGGAGCGGTACAAATGGATTACGCCTGCCCCATCACTGGCCACGACCCCGGTGCAGCAGTTATCCTGACAAATCAGATCGACCATCGCCATATTTTCGATGATCGTAATATTGGGTCGCTTTTTAACCTGAGCCAACAATTTGCTGGTGATTTCTTTGCCAGTGAGATCTTCATGATAGAGAATTCGGGCCCGGGAATGGGCGCCTTCTCTGGTATAGGCCAGTTCACCGTTTTTCTTTTCAAACTCCACGCCATAATCGATCAGATCGGTGATGATTTCCGGCGAGCTGCGAATCATCACATCCACCGAGGCACGGTCATTTTCATAGTGTCCGGCTTTCAAGGTGTCCTCAAAAAAACTGTCATAATCATCCTCGTCCCTTAAGACGCAGATCCCGCCCTGAGCCAGATAGGAATCACTTTCATCGACGCTCGTTTTAGTGATCATCAGAATTTCTTTGCTTGAGGGGATATTCAGAGCATAAAATAAACCCGCAGCACCGGTGCCAACCACAATAATATCAGTTTTACCGTTCATTGCCTGCGCTCCCTCATTTGGCCAGTTCCAGCATTTTTTCCAGCGCCAAAACGGCCTTTGTCCGGGTTTCATCGTCAACTTCCATCTGATTGATACCATTTTCCAGAGCATAAGCCACCTTAGCCAGCGTGATCTTTTTCATATTGGGGCAGATCTGGTTTTTATTGATGGT